>JAJDCQ010000018.1 GCA_029260755.1 Planctomycetota bacterium
GCGCGTGGGCCGACGGGGGTCTACGGGGTATGTTCTCATATGTTCGTATTCCCGGGGTTAATGCCAACATCTGTGACCTGACCCCTTCGACAGATCGGTCGCTGCACCGAGCATGAGGGGCGGGTGGTAGGGTGGAGGGGCGAAATGGTGAAAATACTGGACCTGACCCCTGGGGGGGTAACTGGTCTGTTGGTCGTTGGTTGGGGGTGTGGGGCGCGTGGCCTCGCTTGGATGGGTCAGTCGTCCTCGTCGAAGTCGTCCTCTTCCTCGCCCATCTCGGCGTGGCGGGCGTCGGCCTCGAGGCCCTTCCAGGGGGCGGCGTCGCGGGACGGTCCGGCGAAGGGGAGCATCGGGACGTAGTCCGGCGGGGCGACGACGCAGACCGCCTCGCCCTGGAGGGGGCCGTCCTCGCCCTGCACCTGCACGACGATGAGGACGGTGCCGCGGTTGTCGCCGGTGTTGTTCTTCTCGGTGCCCTCTTCGGGCCACTCGCCGTCGAGCTCGAGCATCGGCTCGTCGCCGCCCGGCGTGAAGAGGCCGGTCGCGGGGTCGATCGATCCGATCGTCGCCTGCTTCGGCTCGTTGGCGACCCAGTAGAAGGTGCCGAGCCCGGGGAGCATCACGGCCGTGCCGTTGCTCGCGTCGATCCGGAACGACTCGTGGCTGGCGCCGCTCTCGGCTGACCAGTCGCGGCCGCGGGTGATGTCGACAGCCTGGGAGCTCCACTTGGCGCCCTCGGCCGGCCCGATCCGGACGTCGTCGTCGGTGTAGGGCTCGCCGTCGGGTCCGTTGCTCCACGCGATCGCGCGGAAGCGCTCGAGCTTCTTCTCGATCGGCCGGTCGTCGTCCTTCGCGCCCTGCCGCTCGGGGACGAGCGGGGCGCCGCCGACGCGGGCCAGGCCGAGCGGCGGCTCGACGCGGACGTGGTCCATCCCGGCGATGACGGCGGCCTCGCCGCCGGTGATCGACGCCCATCCCTCGCGCTCGATCCGGGCGGTCCGCCGGCCGAGCTCGGCGTCCTCGGCCACCTCGAGCTTGACCGTCAGCGAGACGGGCGAGGCGCCTCGGGTCTGCACCGAGACGGTGATCCCCGGCCCGAGGTCGATCTTGGCGATCTCGCCGGGCGCCGGCAGGAAGACGCCCTGGATCTGCACGCTCAGGGTGTCGCCCGCGAACAGGACGGACGGCTCGATCCGGACGATCCGCGGCGTCCGGACGGCATCGCCCGGCGGGTCGAACGCGTCGCGGTCCTCGCCGTCGACGTCGGCGCCCGCGCCGCGAACCATCACCTCGCGCGCGTCGCCGCCGCCGCCCTGCGGGCCGAGGGTGCCCTCGGCCAGGGTGCCGGTCTCGTCGAGGTCGAGGCTGCCGAGGATCGTGACCCTGTCCTCGTCCTCGCCCGCGGGCGCGTCGTCGTCGAACGCCGAGCCGAGGATGTCGGCGGCGCCCTCCTGCTGGCGCACCGTGAACGTCTCGCGGATCGAGTCGCCGAAGAGCTGCGCGACGCCGAACCAGTCCTCCTTCGAGCCGTCCTCGTAGGCGACGACCCGATGAGCGTTGTAGCTGGCGTTGCCGCGCCCCTCGAACGAGATCGTCCCGCGGTAGCTGCCGCGCCGGTCGGTGCCGAAGACGGTCCAGCTCCCCTCGAGGCGGTCGATCCCCGCGGCGCGCTGCTCCTGGAAGCGGCGCCACGCCTCGGTGTCCGAGTTGCGGTTCTCCGACAGAAACGTGATCGCCGCGTCGACGAGGCGGTCCTCGTCCTCGTCGCGGAGGCTGCTGAACCGGTTGCCCCAGATGTTGCTCCAGCCCGAGCGGAAGTCCTCCATCCGATGGACGGTCGCGTCCCACGCGTCGGGGGTGCGCACGGTGCTCCGGATCGTGTCCATGTCGTGGCACGTCGTGCAGAGATTGACGACGTCGGGCGGCTCGGCCGCCGCCCGGGCGGCGCGGATCTCCTCGGCGAGGAGCGGGCGCTCGGACGAGAGCCAGTCCTTGATCCGCTTCACGTCGCGCGCGGGCATCGGCTCGACGCCAGCGTCGGCGCCGCGCTCGCGGATCCGCCGGGTGACGTACCACCGCATCCGCTCGACGGTGCTCGCCCACGCCTCGGGCGTCTTGCGCACCGAGAGGATCCGGTCGACGTCGTGACAGGTCGTGCAGCGCGCGGTGACGACGTCGGGGATGACGGGGGCGTCGGGGTCGACGGGGCGGTCGGGGCCGCGACGCTGGACGAGGAAGTCCACGATCGTGACGACCTCCTCGTCGGTGAGCTCCCCGAACGCGCCGCCCTCGAACTGGATGTACTCCTGCATCCGCTCGACGATCATCGTCCACGCCTCGCGGTCGAGGCGCTTCACGTCGATCCGCTGGAGGTTGTGGCACTGGGTGCACGTCTCCACGAGGAGCGGCAGGTCGAGCGGGCCGTCGGGCGGCGGCGGGGTCGCCGCGGCGGGGCGGACGCCAGCGCCGCCGAGCGTCACCGCGGCGATGATGATGGAGAGCGATGCGAGGGCCAGCAGGCCCGCGAGCGTCCAGGTCTTCGACACGGCACTTCCCCCGGGGGCCGCGCGGCGGGCGCGGCGTGGCGGTCCACGATAGCGCGGGGGCGCGGCGACCGCCACAATCTGCGTCCGCCGACGCTCACCCCTCGCCCCGGGCGATCGGGCTTGCTCCCGTCGCGGGCGGGCGGTCCAATGCTCGCCATGAGCGAGAACCGACCGACGCCCGAACGGATCATGCAGATGGCCTGGGGCTACGCCCCGCCGCTCGCGATCGACGCCGCCGTCACCCTCGGCGTCTTCGACGCCCTCGCCGAGGGGCCGCGCTCGCTCGCGGACGTCGCTCGAGCGACCGAGGCGAGCCCGCGCGGGCTTCGCGGCCTCTGTAACGGCCTCGTCGGGCTCGAGCTGCTCATCCGTGATGATGATGACCGCTACGCCCTCGCGCCCGACGCGGCCGCCTTCCTCGTTCGCGGCAAGCCGGGCTACCACGGCCCGCTGATCCGCCACATCGCCGGCCAGATCCTGCCGAACTGGCTCGGGCTGACCGACGCCGTCCGGACGGGCGAGCCGGCGAAGCGCCTCAACGATGAGACCGGCGGCGCGGCGTTCTTCGAGACCTTCGTCGAGGGGCTCTTCGTCACCGGCTGGCCGGCCGCGAGCGCGCTCGCCCGGGAGCTCGCCCCGCGCCTCGACGCCCTCGGCGACACGGCGACCGCCCTCGACATCGCCGCCGGGTCGGGCGTCTGGTCGGTCGCCCTCGCCGAGCGCTGCCCCGCCCTGCGGGTGCGGGCCGTCGACTGGGAGCGCGTCCTCCCGGTGACGCGGCGGGTGACCGAGCGGCACGGGGTCGCGAGCCGCTTCGCGCTCATCGCGGGCGACATCCTCGAGGCCGACCTCGGCCGCGGGCACGCCGTCGCCACCCTCGGGCACATCCTCCACAGCGAGGGCGAGGAGCGGAGCCGGAAGCTGCTCGGCCGGGTCTTCTCCGCGCTCGCGCCCGGCGGCACGATCGCGATCGCCGAGTTCGTCCCCGACGACGATCGACGCGGCCCGCCCCAGCCGCTCCTGTTCGCCCTGAACATGCTCGTCCTCACCGAGAACGGCGACGTCTTCACGTTCGCCGACCTCGCCCGCCTTCTCACCGAGGCGGGCTTCGAGAACGCGCGGATGTTCCCGGTGCCCGGTCCGTCGCCGCTCGTCCTCGCGGAGCGCCCGGCGTGAGCGACGGCCGCTTCGATCGCTTCGTCGGCGTCGGCCTCGGGATCGACGTTCACAACGAGCAGCCCGACTGGCGCGCGATCCTCGGGAGCGACCTCCCGGTCGACTTCTTCGAGGTCTACACCCGCGGCACGCTGGCGGCGGCCCACGAGGTGGCCGCGGCGGCCGCGGCGGCGGGCGACCTGCCGCTCCTCTACCACGACGACGCCCTCGACCCGATCCGCCCCGAAGGCCTCATCGCCGCCGACCTCGAGGCGGCGCGCGTCAACATGGCCGCCGTCGCGGCGCCCTGGTGCGTCTCGGAGCTGGCGACCCGCCGGATCGGCGACCGCTACCTCGACTTCTTCATGCCGATCCTCCTGACCGAGGAGGCGGCCGACGCGGCCGCCGAGAACATGAGGCTCATCGAGGCCGCCCTTCCCGGCCGGATCGTCGCCGAGAACCCGCCGTATCTCCTCCCGGTCGGACCGCTCCACATCCTCGAGGTGCTCGCCCGGGTGACCGAGCGGGCGGGATGCGACTGCGTCCTCGACACCGGGCATCTCTACTCGTTCCAGATCTGCCGCGGGCTCGACCCGCTCGCCGGCGTCGACGCGTTCCCGCTGGAGCGAGTGGTCGAGCTCCACGTCGCCGGCGCCGAGGTCGAGGACGAGGGCGGCGTCGCGCTGTATCACGACAGCCACGGGGCGGCGGAGATCCCGCCGGTGCTCCTCGAGATGCTCGCCGAGATCGCGCCGCGCTGCCCCAACCTGCGCGCCGTCACGATCGAGGTGGAGGACGCGAACCTCGAGCGGTGCGCGCGCCAGCTCGAGCAGACGCGCGAGGCGGTGGCGGGGCTGCTCGCCGCGCGCCCGTCGGATCGGAGCGACTGAGATGGGCCTCGCCGATCAGATGCGCCACACCGAGGAGCTGATGCGCCGCCCCGGGCAGCTCGGCGCCCTCGTCTCCGCCGGCGGCGACGACGGCGCCGTCCTCGCGACGATCGACGCCGGGCGCCTCGCGGCGGTCGCCGCGAACCACGCCCGTCACGTCGTCGACCGGTGGTGGGGCCGGCGCTTCTCGGGGACGACCCGCGCCCTCGACGCCGTCGCGCGCGAGCTCGTCGCGTCCGATCGCTTCTGCGAGGCGGTCGGCGAGGACGTCACGGCCGCGGCGATCGTCCACGCGACCCTCGACCGGCTCGACGCCGACGAGGAGCTCGCGGCGGCGCGCGTCTGGCTGCCGGAGCTCCTCGCCTGGGAGTATCTCCTCGCGGTCGGGTTGCCGCGGCGCGCCGCCAGCGAGGCGATCGACGAGGCCGTCGAGGCGCGGGTCCTCGAGGGGCGGGGCAGCCTCCTCACCGGCGGGCGCCTCGCCCGCCCCGTCGGCGTCCTCTCGATCCGCTGGCCGCTCGGCGACCTCCAGGACGACCCGGCCCTCGAGGTCGAGCCGCTCGACGAGCCCGAGACCCGCGTCTTCTTCATGGCCGAGGCCGTCCCCGGGGAGGTCGCGCCCGTCCTCGAGGTCGGCGCGGCCGACCAGCTCGCCGACGCCGTCAGCCTGCTCGCCGCCGGAGCGAGCGACGCGACCCTCGGCGAAGCCTTCGGCGAGGATGCCGCCGAGGCGGCGAGCTTCCTCCGCGCGCACGGCCTCATCGCCGGGTGACCGACCGGGACCCGATCACCGCGGCGCGAATCCGATCGCGGTCGCCTCCGTCTGATGGTCGTTCACCGACCGCGGTGGCCCGACCGCAGGGCTTCGCGGCGCTTGCACTTTTTTTTCACCTCCGGCAGGATGCGCCCCCATGAAGAGCACGAACGCCAGCCGAACCCGCCTCATCGCCGTCGCCCTCGGCCTCCTCGTGGTGGCCGTCCCCGCCGGCCTCGCCCTCGGTCAGGGGGAGCCGATTCCGGCCCCCGCCGACGTCGCGGCCGCGCCCGATGATGCGGAGAAGACCGCGAGCGGGCTCGCCAGCAAGGTCCTCGCCAAGGGGACCGGCACGGCCCACCCCGGCGAGAAGGACCACGTCCGCGTCCACTACACGGGGTGGACGACCGACGGGAAGATGTTCGACAGCTCGGTCGCGCGCGACGAGCCGATCATCTTCCCGCTGAGCGGCGTGATCGCCGGCTGGACCGAGGGCGTCCAGCTCATGGTCGAGGGCGAGAAGCGGCGCTTCTGGATCCCCGAGGATCTCGCCTACAAGGGCCGTCCCGGCGCGCCGGCGGGCATGCTCGTCTTCGACGTCGAGCTGCTCGACTTCCTGCCGACCCCGAGCTCGTTCGAGGCGCCGGACGACGCCGAGAAGACCGAGGACGGGACCGCCTATCAGGTCGTCGCCAAGGGCACCGGCGACGCGAACCCGCCGGCCGACGGTCACGCCAAGCTCAACCTCAACGGCTGGACGGCCGACGGTCAGCTCATCAACAACAGCACGTTCCGCGCGGGCAAGGCGATCGTGATGCCGATCAAGCGCCTGCCGCCGCCCGTCACGAGCGCCCTCGCGAAGATGGTCGCGGGCGAGACGCGCCGCATCTGGATCGCGTCGGGCGCCGCGGGCGCGCCTCCGGGCGGGCTCGTCCTCGACGTCGAGCTGGTCGAGATCAAGGAGCCCATCCCGGCGCCGGCCGACGTCGCGGCCGCCCCCGCGGACGCCGAGACGACCGAGAGCGGCCTCGCCTCGAAGGTCATCACGGCCGGCACCGGCGACAAGAAGCCCCAGGCGACCAGCGTCGTGCGCGTCCACTACACCGGCTGGACGACCGACGGGAAGATGTTCGACAGCTCGCTCATGCGCGACGAGCCGACCGAGTTCCCGCTGAACCGCGTGATCTCCGGCTGGACCGAGGGCCTCCAGCTCATGGTCGTCGGCGAGAAGCGGCGGTTCTGGATCCCCGAGAAGCTCGCCTACCAGGGCAAGCCCGGCGCGCCGGCCGGGATGCTCGTGTTCGACGTCGAGCTGCTCGAGATCGTCCGCTGACTCCCTCGGGCGGGCCGAGCGTGACGAGGTGAGCCATCTCTCCGCCCGCGACGTCGAGATCCACCACGGGGGCCACGCCGTCCTCGAGGGCGTGAGCTGCGCCATCGAGGAGGGCGTCCTCGCAGGCCTCGTCGGCGCGAACGGCTGCGGGAAGACGACGCTGCTCCGCGTCCTCGCCGGAGAGCTCGCTCCCGACGTGGGCTCGGTCGCGCTCGCCCGCGGCCGGACGATCGCCTACCTGCCCCAGCATCCGATTCCGCCGCCCGGCAAGACGGTGCGGGCGTGGGCGCTCGATGCCTTCGCCCAGGTCTTCGAGCTCGAGGAGCGGCTCGAGGCGCTCGGGGAGGAGTTCGCCGCCGCGGCGGGCGACGCCGAGCAGACCGCGCGTCTGGCCGATCGTCAGGAGCGGCTGCAGGCGAAGTTCGAGGCGGCCGGCGGCTACGAGATCGAGACGCGGGTCGAGACGGCCCTCTCGGCGCTCGGCATGCCGGCGGACCGGTGGGGCGACGACGCGGCCGAGCTCTCGGGCGGCGAGAAGAGTCGGGTGGCCCTCGCGCGGGCGATCGCGCAGGAGCCCGACGTGATGCTCCTCGACGAGCCGACGAACCACCTCGACCTCTCCGCGCTCGAGTGGTTCGAGAGCTTTCTGCTCAAGACCAAGAGCTCCGTCGTGGTCGTCAGCCACGACCGGTACTTCCTCGATCGCGTCGCGCGCGCGATCTGGGAGATCCGGGCGGCCGGCCTGACCGTCTTCGACGGCAACTACAGCAAGTACCGCGAGCTCCGGAGCGCGGCCGACGATCGGGCCCGGAAGGAGGTCGCCGAGCACAAGCGCCAGCTCCGGCGCGACGGGGAGTTCATCCGCAAGAACATCGGCGCCGGCGGGACGGCGTCGAAGCAGGCGCAGAGCCGGCGCAAGCAGCTCGCCCTCCGCCTGTCGAAGGCGGACGTGAAGGGGCCGCCGCCGGCCGAGGGCGCCAGGCCGGCGTTCTCGCTCGGGCTCGCCGCCCGGTCGGGCGACTGTGCGATCGAGCTCGACGGGGCGCGCGCGGGATACGGCACCGACGGCGAAGGCGACACGATCATCAATGGCGTGAGCTTCGAGCTCCAGCGCGGCGAGGCGCTCGGGATCCTCGGACCGAACGGCTGCGGGAAGACGACGCTGCTGCGCCTGCTCGCGAGCGAGCTCGAGGAGACGGGCGGCCGCGTCCGGCGCGGGCACAAGGTCGCAGTCGGCTACTACCGCCAGGAGGCCGAGGACCTGCCGCCCGACGCGACCGCCCTCGAGGCGGCGCACGAGGTCGACCCGAAGCGGACCCTCCAGGAGGTGCGCGACCTGCTCGGCGCGTTCGGCGTCTCGGGCGACAAGCAGGAGGACACCCGGGTCGGCGACCTCTCCGGCGGCGAGCGCGCCCGCGTCTCGCTCGTTCGGGTGATCCTCGGTCGGCCGAACCTGCTTCTCCTCGACGAGCCGACGAACCACCTCGACATCGGCGCGCGTCACTCGCTCGAGGAGGCGCTTCGCGGCTACGGCGGCACCGTCGTCGTGGTGAGTCACGACCGGTGGTTCCTCGATCAGATCGCCGACAAGGTGCTCGCGTTCTCGGACCTCGGCGTCGCGCCCAGGCTCCACCTCGGCAACTACACGGCGATGCGCGAGCGGCTCGCCGCCGAGGAGGCCGAGGTCAAGCGCGCCGAGGAGGAGCGCGAGCGAGCTCGCCGGGCGGAGGAGCGGAAGCGGGCGACGGCGATGCGGAAGAAGGCGGCGCCGGCGGACGCGAAGAAGAAGCGCCGGAGCCTCGAGGAGCTCGAGGCTCGCATCATGGAGCTCGAGACCCGACGCGAGGAGCTCTACGCGGCGATGAGCGACGAGGCGACCTACAAGGAGCCCGACCGGCTCCGGGATGCCCGCGACGAGATCGGCCGGATCGACGCCGACCTGGTCGAGCTCAACGACGAGTGGGAGCTCTGGGCGAGCTGAACTGCCATCCCCGTCGGGGGTTGCGCCTCGCCGGCCGGTGTCGCCATCGGGAGACGCTCGGGACGACCCCCGCCCGGTCACATCCGCCCACACCCCGTTTCGACGCCGGGGTAGGTTCGGGGTAGATGCGGTCCCGTGGCGGATCGGCGCCACGCGATCTAAACGACCCCTCTTCCATCTCTTAGGCCTCGGACGAGCCCCGGTCTCGCTCATTGGAGCGGGGCTTGCTTCCTTTCCGGGCGAACGAGTTTCTACACAGGTCGCCGTGATAGGCGGGGGCCGCAAAGGGAGATGCCATGAAGAAGGTTCTAGCCACCGCGCTCGCGATCGCGACCGTCGTCGGCGTGCCCACCGGCGTGTGGGCCTGCTCGTCGCACGGCAGCGCGTCCGCGCAGCAGATGCGTCAATTCCTCGCGGGATACACGACCCGATACGCCGGGCGCCAGAACGCCCGGAACAACGAGGCCATCATGGAGGGGACCGAGGGTGACCTCTCGGCGCTCTCCGGCTTCACCGTCGATGGCGGGCAGTTCAACCCGCAGGACCTCGACCGCGAACGTCTCCTCGCCGAGGCGCGGGCGCGCCGCCAGGAGCTCGAGGTCGAGCGGAACAACCTCTACACCATCATCCGCGACGCACAGCGGGCCTACTACGACCTTCGTCGGGCGATCTCCTACGAGCGCAGCGCGCGTGGTTACGCGAGTCGCGCCAACTCCTATCGCCAGTATGCCGACCGCTACGAGGCCTACGTCGAGCGCTACCAGAACGAGCGCACGTGGTGGGGCCAGTGGTTCGCCCGCGTCGCGCAGGTCTACACCGGCAGCCGGCTCGCCTACTACCAGCGCTACTACCGCAACGCGGTCAACCGCGTGAACAGCCGGATCGCCTCGGCGCGCCGGACGGCCGACCGTTACGACGCCTACGCCGACCGCTACCAGCGCTACTCGGTCGACTATGCCCGTCGCGCCGCGCAGCTCCGCGAGGCGGCCCAGCCGCGGATCGCCGCGGGCAACGAGGCGCGCGGCGAGCTCCCCCGCGTCCAGCGTGAGCTCGACCAGTGGCGGCGCCGCGAGCGCGATCTCGCCAGCCGGCGCGTCGACTGGAACCGTCGGACCTACTGGGTCCGCATCACCGATCCGCTCGGCCGCGAGGTCTATCTCCAGACGACCTACGGCACGAGCTTCGGCCGGCGTGTGGCTGCCGAGCACGTCCTGGTCGCCGGTGGAATCAACGTGATCGAGGACTTCTTCCGCAACACGGACGAGTCGACCGACGGCACGATCGACGAAGAGGTCAACGAGCTCGACGCGAACGACTTCCACGGCTAACTGGCGGGCCCGAGAGGGCTCGCCTGCCGGCGGAGGCCCGCCGGCGGGAACGAGAGAGGGAAGGAGGAAGGCAGCCCCGCTCACGAAGCCACCACCACGGATCGATCGAGTAGGACTGCCCGCGTCGCCCCCGTCTCCCACGGGGGCGACGTCGTGTACGGACTTGATGGTCGGATGGATGATGGCAGGCATGGCTCGCCTTCGGCGAGCAGGATGTCACCACGGAGACACGGAGGACACGGAGGATCACGGAGAAGACGCGCGTAGCTCGTCCGGGGCTGGCGCGTCCGCCCGCCCGTCCCCTCCCCTCCGTCCGTTCTCCTCGACCGAGATCAGGCGCACCCGAAGCTCCTCCGTGTCTCCGTGCCTCCGTGGTTCCATCCTCGTCGCGAAGCGACACCAACCCGGTAGGCGCTGCGCGCCCGTCTCCGTGAATTCTCCGTGTCCTCCGTGTCTCCGTGGTGACATCCTCATCGCCACTCCACCTCCACCCTGTGTCCTCCTGGAGACATCCGCAATCGCGCGTGACGTCAAAAGCGCACACACCGCGTCTCTTTGCCAATACGGAGTTTACGATGGAGCGTGTCGCCGCGCGGCGACGAGGGTGAGCGAACTGGTGTCACCTTTTGGGGATGAAGCGAAGACCCGAGAATCTAGGGTTTTTGGCCCGGCTCTTGCGTTTAGATCCACCGTCCGCCCGGGACGGCCGTGAGAGGGCCGGGGGTGGGCACGAGAGAAGAAGGAAAGGGAAGGCAGCGAAGAAGCAAGCCTAAGCAAAAGAAGAAAAGTCTGAGCAGGAAGCCGTGCCGCCTCCGGGGACCATCTCTTCGGGGGCGGCTCTTTGTACGGCGTTCGGGTCGACGTCGCGGCTCAGCCCTTCTTCGCCTTCGCGATCGTCGCCTTCGCCTTGCCGACGAGCGGGCCGTCGGGATCGATCTCGATGCAGCGCTCGAGGTCGGCGACCGCTGCCTCGCCCTCGCCGGCGGCGACCCGCGCGATCCCCCGGAACAGCCAGGCGATCGCCAGCTCCGGATCGCGGTCGACCGCCTCGCCGTAGTCGGCGATGGCGCTCGCGAGGTCGCCGAGGGCCTGATGACAGATCCCGCGGTTGTGCCAGGTCGGCGCGTCGGACGGGTCGAGCTCCACCGCCTTCTCGAGGTCGCCGAGGGCGTCGGCGAACCGTCCGAGGAGCTGCCGGGTCTCCCCGCGGGCGCGATGGAGGCGGGCCTGGTCGGGGGTGAGCTCGATCGCGCGGCCGAGGTCGGCGTCCGCGGCGGCGAGGTCGCGCGCCTCCTGGTGGCAGTAGCCGCGGAGCTCGAACGCGCGCGCGTCGGTCCGGTCGAGCGCGATCGCCTGGTCGAAGGCATCGACCGCTTCTCGTCGTCTTCCGGCGTCCCGGTGGATCTTGCCCTTCGCCGTCCACGCCGCCGCGAGGCGGGCGTCGAGGGCCAGCGCCGCGTCCAGGTCGGCGAGCGCGCCCGGCGGGTCGCCGCGGGCTGCCCGCACCTCGCCCCGGCGGAGCAGGGCGATGGCGTCATCGGGGGCGAGGGAGACGGCCCGGTCGAGGTCGTCGAGCGCCTCCCGGAGTCGTCCCCGTCGCGAGAGCGCCGTCCCGCGGGTCCGGAGGGCGAGCGGGTCGTCCGGGGCGAGCCGGAGCGCCTCGCCGAGGTCGGCGATCGCTCCGGTCAGGTCGCCGCGGAGGGCGGCCGCGCGACCGCGCCCCCGCCACGCCCGGACCCGGAGCGCCGGAGGGCTCGGGCTCCGGTCGGGCCGGAGCTCGATCTCGAGCGCCCGGGCGAACGCCGCCCGTGACCGATCGAGCCGCGTTTGCGTGGCCGCCGGGCCGCCGTCCGCCTCGGGGGCGGTCGCCGACGGGCCGTCGAGGAGCGCCTCGCCGAGCTCCACCCAGCCCTCGACCAGATCGGGATCGAGCTCGGTCGCGCGCTCGAGGTCCTCGACCGCGCGCCCCCAGTCGCGGGGCCGGATGCGGTGGGCGCGGCCCCGGCGGAGCCAGCCGATCGGGTCGCCGGGGGCGAGCCGGATCGCCTCCGAGAGCGCGATCAGCGCCTCGGCGGTCCGGCCCGCCGCGGCATGAAGCTCGGCGCGCCCGACGAAGGCGCCGGCGACCCGGGGGTCGAGCCCGATCGCGTGGTCGTAGTCGGCGGCGGCGAGGCCGAGCTTCCCCGTCATCCGGTGGGCATCGCCGCGACCGACCCAGGCTTCGGGGTCGTTCGGCGCGAGCTCGGCCGCCCGGACGAAGTCGGCGACGGCGCCCGCGCCGTCGCCGGTGAGGACGCGCGCGCCCCCGCGCCGGAGAAAGGCCCAGGGGTCGTCGGGGGCGAGCTCGACGAGGCGCCCGAGATCCCGGAGCGCTCCGGCGTGATCGCCGCGGGCGAGACGCGCCTCGGCCAGGCCGCGGCTGGCCTCGACCGAGGTGGGGTCGAGGGTGGCCGCCTCGGAGAGGTCGCGGAGCGCATCCCAGACCGCGCCCGCCGCCTGATGGGCTTTCCCCCGGAGGACGTAGAGGGCCGGGTCGTCGGGGCGTCGGATGAGCGCCTCGTCGAGGTCGGCGATCGCGCCGGTGGCGTCGCCCATGTCGAGGAGGGCGGCGGCCCGGCCAGCCCAGGTGTCCGGGTCGCCGGGCGCCTCCTCGATCGCGCGGGTGAGCGCCTGGACCGCCTCGTCGTTTCGTCCGCCGTCCCGATGGATCGCGCCGATCTCGATCCAGGCGGCGGCGACGGTCCGATCGCGCGCGATGGCCGTGTCGAGGGCGCGCAGCGCGTCGCCCTCCCGGCCCAGCGCCCGGAGCGCCCGCCCTCGATCGACGTGGGCGCGGGCGAACGCCGGGTCGAGACGGCAGGCCTGATCGAGGTCGGTCAGGGCCGCCGACGCGTTTCCCCGGGCGAGCTCGGCGGCGCCTCGGTCGGCCCAGGCGCCCGCCCGCGCCGGGTCGAGGTCGACCGCCTGGCTGTAGTCCTCGATCGCGAGGCCGATCTGCCCGATCGCCGCCCGGACCCGGCCGCGGTCGTGCCACCCGGCCGGGTCGTCGGGATCGAGCTGCACGGCGCGGTCGAGGTCGGCGAGGGCGTCGTCGTGGGCGCCGGCCTCGAGCCGGACGACGCCGCGGAGCCAGTGCGCGTCGGCGTCGTTCTCGTCCCGCTCGATCGCCGCGGTCAGGGTGGCCTCCGCCGCCTCGAGCTCTCCGCGGCCGTGCTGGGCGCGGGCGCGCAGCAGGCGGGTGGCGAACCCGCGCATCGACTCGGCCGCGTCCGCGTCGATCGACTCGGGGTCGGCGAGGAGCGGGACGATGCGTCGCCCGAACGCGCCGCCCTCGCCGAAGCGATCGAGGGCGACCCGGAGGGCGGGGTCGGTCGCGTCGCCCCGGAGGAGGACGAGGGCGAGGGCCGGCGGCATCGCGCGGAGCTCGTCGCGCTCGGCGAGGATGTAGCGTCGCAGCGAGGCGGTCGCCCGGTCGCGCTGGCCGATCGCGCCGAGCGCGTCGCAGCACATCCGCGCGAGGAGGGCCCGACCGGGCCCGAGACGGTCGGTCTGCTGCGCGGCGAGCAGCGTCACGAGCTCCTCGCTCTCGCCGATGCGAGCCTCGAGCCGGCGCCCGGCCTGCTCGACGAGGGCGAGGGCGGCCGGGTCGGCCTCGACGCCCGCGATCCGCGCGTGGGCGAGCTCGCCGAGCGCGCCCTCGAGCCCCGCGATCTCGGTCTCGCCGCGCCTCGCCTCATCGGCGGTCGGAAAGCTCGCCTCGAGGTAGAACCCGGCCGCCGCGTCCTCGAGCTCGGAGCTGACCTCGTCGAGCGCCGAGGCGAGGAGCGTGACGGTCTGCGGCTGCGGGCGGCTCACCAGCTCCCAGAGGCCGCCGTCGTAGCCGCCGCGTCGCTCGAGGATGCTCCCCGATCGCGCCCCGTCGAGGACCGCGCCGACCGCGCGCTCGAGGCTCGCCATCGTCCCGAGGCGGGTCTCGGTCGCCTCGCCGATCGCCGCGTCGGCGGCGGCGCGGTCGAAGTCGAGCCCCTGCGCCCGGCGGAAGGACTGGTCCGCCTCGTGCCAGCGCTGCGCCTCGGTCGCCGCCCGAGCGACCTCGATCGAGGTCTCGAACGCCGTCGCCCGGGCGCGGCGATCGCCGGGGACGACCTCGACGACCGCGTGGGCCGCCTCCTCGGCCTCGCGGCCGAGCTTCACCACGCGCTCGTCGCGGGCGCGCCGCTCGTCGGGGCGGTCGGCGGCGACCTCCTCGTCCCGGGCCGCCTCGAACGCGCGCCGCGCCTTCTCGGCGATCGCAGCGCGCCGCGCGCGCTCCTCCGCCACCTGCTTGTAGTGAAGGACGCCGAACGCGATGGCGCCGACGATGATGAGGATCGTCAGCGCGTAGATCGCCTTGATGACCCGGGCGGGGATACGGACGTAGATCCCCTGGCCCTCTCCCCGGGCGAATCGGTTGAGCTGGTCGGCGACGATCCGGGCCGGCAGCCGACGGCCCGGCTCCCTGTCCATGCAGCGGAGGATGATCGTCTCGAGCTCCTTCGGGACGGCCTCGCGTCGCGCGGTCGGCGCGTCGAGCTCCTCGAAGAGCACCTGGCGCATGGCGTCGGTCACGTTGCCGTCGAGGTAGGGCGGCGTGCCGGTGAGCGCGTGGTAGAGCGAGGCGCCGAGCGAGAACACGTCGGTGTGGCTGCCGACCTGTCCGCGCGTGTTGTCGGCCTGCTCGGGAGCGACGTAGGTGGCGACGCCGTCCTCCCAGGGGACGCCGGCGGTCGGAAGCTGGTTGGGCGCGCGATCGGGGACGCCGAAGTCGGTCAGGCGGGGCTTGCCGCCGCGGTCGATGATGATGTTCTGCGGCTTCAGGTTGAGGTGGGCGGCGCCGCGCTGGTGGCAGTGATCGAGGATCCAGGCGACGTCGCGGAACACCTCCGCGAGTCCGATCGGGCCGAGGGTGCCGCGGCGGGCGAGGGCCTGGATGTTGTCGCCTTCCACGAAGTCGCGGGCGAGGAAGAGGCGACCGCCGGTCGTGCCGGCCGTGTGGACGGGCACGATCCCGGTGTGGCGCAGCTCGCGGATGACGGTCGTCTCGCGGACGCTCTGCTCCTCGGCGTAGGCCGGGTCGAGCATGAACTTGACGGCGATCGGCCGGTCATCGAGGACGTCCTCGGCCCGGAAGACGACCCCGAGGTTTCCGCGTCCGACCTTCTCCTTGAGGATGAAGCGGACGAGCTGCTTTCGCTCCTCCTCGGTCTCGGCCGCGGACGACTCGCCCTTGGGCTTCGCGGCGGGCGCCTTCTCGCCCTTCTTCGCCTTGGCCGCCGCCTTCTTCGGCGTCGCCTTCGGCTTCGTTTCGGCGGTCGGCCGCGGCGGCGGGGCGAGCTCGGTCTCGAGCGAGATCTCGAGCTCGGCCTCGAGGGAGCTCTCGAGCTCGGCCTCGAGCGAGCTCTCGAGGTCCGCCTCGGCCCGATCGAGCGCCCGCTGACGCTCGTCGCCGGGCGCGTCCTTGGCATCCTTGCTGCGCGAGGCGTGGAACCGGTCGTCGATCTCGGTGAGGGCGGCCTCGAGGTCGTCGGGGCTGATCACGCCGCGCTCGACGAGGATGTCGCCGACGGTGCCGTCGTCGACCCCGCTCCGGGCCATCAGGTCGGCGATGATCGACTTGGGCTCGGGCGAGACGGTCGGAGGAACGAAGCCCGGCCGCGCCGGGCGGGCGTCCGGACGCCTGGTCCGCCTCCCGGTCTTCTTCTTCGGACGGCGCGCGGGCTCGAGGTCGCCGAAGCGCTCCTCCACCTCGGCGAGGGAGTCCTCGATGCGGCCGAAGGAGCCGCTCCGCATGAGCATGTCCTGGAGGGCGCGCTCGGCGGCCAGCGGATCCGCATCGAAGCCGACGGGCGCGGGGCCGGCACCGAGGCCCGCGCCGCCGAGGAGCGGCGCGTCGCCCGTCAGCGGTCCGATCACGCCCGACTGGTTGAAGACGTCCTGGACGACGCCGAGCTCGGCCTCGATGTCCTCGAGCGAGATGACGCCCTCCTCGAAGGCGACCTCGCCGGTGACCAGGCCCGGGCCGTCATCGTCATCGTCGTCGGCGGCCGGGAAGGCCGGGGCGACGGACGAGCCGAAGCGAACCTCGAACTCGGTGAGGGCGGCGCCGAGCTGATCCTCATCGACGAGGCCGCGGGCGAGGAGGACGTCGCCGACGAAGCCGGCCTCGTGGGTCCCCGCGTCGAGGCTCGCCACGCGCGGCGCGACCGCCGGTGGCCGGAAGCTCGGGTCGGCCGGGGCGACGGGGGCGAGCGACGCAGGCTCGGCCGGCGGAGGCGGCGGCGGCGGTCCAGCCGCCTGCCGCGCCGCCGCCTGCGCGATGAGCTCGGCCTGGGTGATGACGCCGTTCTCGAAGAGGATCTCCTCGAGCTCGACGCGCCGACGTCCGCCCCGAGCTCGCTGCTCCTTGAGGAACGCCTCGCACTCCTGGAGCGAGATCCGGCTCTCCGCGATGAGCGTCTCGAGGAGGAGCTCGTCGGGACTCGGGGGGGCGGCCCCGAGGGGCGGGCGTGAGGCGGCCACCTCGACGAGCTCGGCCTGGGTGAGCACGCCGTTCTCGAAGAGGATCTCGTGGATCCCGACGCTCCGCCGCCCGCCCCGGGAGCGCTGCTCCTCGAGGAAGGACTCGCGGTCGTCGCTCGAGATCCGTCCCTCCGCGATGAGCCTTTCGAGGAGACGGTCATCGGAGCCGGGGTGGTTGGGGGTATCTTCGGCGTCGGCCATGGCGTCGATCGTTCGCGTGAGAGGACAGTTTCGCGTACGCCGCCGAGCGCGGAAAGGGCCGGCGGGGGCGCGGGCGCTCGAGGCGGACGCCGTCGGATCATCGGATCACCGCGGGGACGCTTGGGATCGGAACACGCCAGGGTGAGCGGCGGTGTCGCTCGGTCGAGGTTTGGTTGTCGCCGACTGGCGGCACCTCGGAGCGCGCCGCGCGGGCGGCAGGATCTCCACGATCGACCCTAGGCATTCCCTGGCAGCGACTTATCGACTTCCGGTCGCGGCCCGCGGTCGGGCCGACGCGCGCCCGAGGGCGCCCGATCGGTGACGTCGAATCCGGTCGGTCAATCGGAGTGCCGCTTGCTCATCATTGCGACGCGCGCCAAGGTCACCATGGGTGCGGCGTTCGCCGTCGCCATCGCAGTCGAAGCTCCCGTGACCAGGATCTTTGCAGGAGGCCTTCCATGGCGAGTCTCCGAGACCGTCGGACCTCTTCGTCGAGCGCTCGAGCCGCCACCGTCGCGGCGGGCGCCCTCGCGCTCTCCCTTCTCCTCGCGATGCCGGCGAGCGCCGCGCCCGCCGGCGAGATCACCGTCGAGCGGTTCGAGCACATCCCCGGCGAGGGCAAGGCCTGGTCCTTCCGCGTCGAGGGCAAGTCCTCGCTCCCCGACGCGGCCGTCCTGACCCTCACGGTCGAGTTCGAGGGCGAGCAGGCGCACGTGGTGCTCTGCCCGGTCGAGAGCGGCGCGTTCGGGCTGGACATCGGTCCGAGCGAGAAGAAGCTGCTCCCCGGTCGATACCTCGCCAAGGTCACGTTCAACCGTCGCGACCAGCTCCCCGACGTCCTCGATCAGATCCCGCCGACGACCAAGCCGGCCGCCGGCGAGCTGCCGATGATCATCGGGACGCCCGAGGACGCCGCCGCCGAGCGCGAGAAGGTGCGCAAGAAGTACGTCACCGTCGTCGACAACGTCCGTCAGGTGCACGGCCAGCTCGGCCAGTGGGGCGGCTTCACGATGGAGGCGGCCAAGTGGCACAAGGTCGAGGCGATGGTGAAGCGCAAGGACCTCGACGGGGGCGCCGTCGACGGCGTCCTCGAGGAGTGGGAGCGCTTCACCGACGAGGTCTGGGAGCGCTTCTACCACACGGTGCGGCACGATCACGTCGCGTTCCGGGACTACGTCTTCTCGTCGTACTTCGCCGCGGTCGACCGGGAGCTCGAGAGCCTCTACAACGTCCTCGAGCGCTGGTACAAGGCCTACGGCCGCGAGATCTACCGCACCGTCGACCGTCCGATCCCGAAGAAGTACGACTACGACGACCCGTTCCCGTTCGACAAGCTCTACGCCGACAGCCTCGCGATCAGCAAGCGGATCTACCATCACCTCGGTGAGAAGCCGGTCGACTGGAGGCTGCTCGACCTCCACGAGCCCGAGACGAGCAAGGACGAGAAGGGCGACCTGTTCCGGAGCAGCGTCGCCAAGTTCGAGGTCAGCAAGCCCGGCCCCGACTGGGTCTTCTCCTACGAGCGGACGACGCCCGGGATGCGCCTCCGGATCCGGCCGAAGGTGCCCGACAAGGACGTCGCCAACGCGGTCATCATCGCGGTCGAGATCCACGACTTCCCGATCGCCGAGTCCTTCCGCGACCTCGCCCGCATCAAGGAGATCGCGTCGATGGGGCGGTGGGAGGGCTACAAGGAGGTCGAGAAGACCAACATCAAGGCCGACGATCCGACGATGCCCGACGGCAAGCGGCCGGGGCTGGACATGACCCTTCTCTCGTCGTTCGAGACGCGGGTCTTCCAGGTCCGGGACTACGCCCTGTTCTGTCGCTGGCACAAGCGGACCTACGACGTGATCTGCATCGCGAGCAAGGAGAACTTCTCGAAGTACGAGGAGGTGTTCGAGCAGATCGCCGCGTCGTTCAAGGTGCTGGACGCGCCCGAGGCCGAGAAGAAGCCGGACGAGACGCCGGGCGCCGGAGACGGCGACGGAGACGACGGGGGCGGCTAGACGGTCGCGAACCGCGGGACGGGTAGAGGAGAGAACGGGTGAAGTCGTTGCAGTCGCAGGGAGGAACAGGCCGACCGGATCGGGGGCGTTTCGAGCCGCCCCGCCGAGGGCGCCGTCGCCAGGGGGTCGCGCTCCTGACGGCGCTCGGCGTCCTCTTCCTCCTCTTCGTCCTCGGTATCTCCTTCATGCAGGTGATGTCGCTCGAGCGGGCCGCCGCGGCCAACCACGGCCTCGAGGCGCGCGTCGACCTGATCGCCAAGGCCGGCGTCGCCGAGGGCGTCGAGATCGCGCGCCGCTACACGCGCATCTTCGGCGTGCCGAACGCGGAGCACCCCTTCTTCATCCCGGGCCCGCTCGACAGCGGCGGCAACAACAGCAGCTTCTTCCGCGCCCTCGGCGGAACGTTCATCGAGAGCGGCGACCACTACGAGACGATCGTCATCGACTCGAGCGCGCAGATCAACGTGAACGACCGGATCGGGCCGGAGGACGGGACGGGCGGCACGATGCGGTCGATGCTCCTCGCCCTCGGCGAGGCGATCGCCGAGCGGCAGAGCGTTCCGAACCCGCTCACCGCGGCCGACGTCACCGCGATCCTCCGCGCCCGCGACGCCCAGCCTGGTCGCCGCTTCGCCGCGAAGGACGCGATCCTCGAAGCGCTCCCGGACTCGGCCGACAAGCTCGCCCGCTACGATCGCTTCCGCGACTACGTCTCGGTGAGCTCGTGGCAGGATCGCGTGATGGCGCCCGGCGAGGCGGTCGGCCAGCTCCCGCGGTCCTACGAGACGGTGGGCGCCGAGCCGAACCCGGCCTACCGGGGGATCGGACTCGCGAGCCGCGCGCCGGTCGACATCAACCTCGCTCCCGCCGAGGTGCTCGAGGCGCTCGTCCGCGGCCTCGCCGCGACCGGCTACGAGATCAAGAGCACCGGCACGCGCCGGCGCAGCGGCGACATCGCCGAGATCGTCCGCCACGACGTCGCGCCGATCACGAAGGAGCAGGCGCGCGCGTTCGCCGACGCGGTCATCGAGACGCGCCGCGCCGACAACTTCATCGACGGCGCCGAGGAGCTCGAGGCGCTCGCCTTCGGGCTCGAGGGGACGGCGCCCGATCGGATGAGCCGCGGTCAGATCAAGGCGCTCCTCGCCAACGCCGACCCCAACGCCCGGCTCTTCGGCGTGATGCCGAACGACCCGCTCCTCCTCCTCCCCGAGACGAACAAGGCCTCGCGCATCTTCGTCGAGAAGGCGGGCCTCTCGTACGCGGTCGCCGGCTCGACCGACCGGCTCCGGTCGGGCACGACCGAGTTCTGCTTCGCGCCGACCGGCGTCTTCGAGGTGCGCACGATCGCCCGGATCATCCACGGCGGCGTCGTCATCGTCGATGGCGACGGCGTCATCGTCGTCGGCGAGGGGGAGGTCATCGACGGCGAGGCCGTCATCCCGCCCGAGATCCTCGTCGAGGAGGTGCGGGCGTCGACGGTCGAGGTGTTCGTCACCCAGCGCCACAGCACCCAGCTCGACTTCAACCGGGCCTACCAGCTGGCGACGGCGAACGTGACCGGCGCGCCGACCCTCGCGGACGCCCGCGACGCGCGCGGGATGCGGTTCCTCACCTACCCCGAGGCGGTCGGTCGGGCGCCCTCGCCGTTCGACGGCAACGTCCAGATGGCGGTCCCCTCGGCGAGGCTGATGCAGGCGCGGTTCGGCGGCAAGCGGATCGTCACGGCGTTCGACGGGTCGGTCGACGCGGTCGACTCTTCGGGCAACCCGCTCGCCTCCTCGGTCGATACCCGCGAGACGGGCTCCGTGACCGCGAGCGCGTCGGTCAACGACAACGGCGACTTCGGCCCCGATGGGATGATCTGCTGGCGAGGCCAGTCGGTCGACGACGTCGTCGCCCTCCCGACCGGCGCGGCCGCCGACAACCTCGACACGCCCCCGACGGGCGACGCCGGTCCGGTCAACGTCGGCGAGGGCGGGCTCGAGTTCTGGGTCCGGCTCCTGACCGACGGCGACCTCGGCAGCGACGAGACCCTCGTCCACCTCGTCCGGCGTGGACCGGTGAACCCGACGATCGCCGGGAGCACCCGCCGCAACGTCGAGGCGGCCGGCCTCGCGGTCCGGATCGAGCGCCATGGCAAGGAGCTGATCGCGAACCTCTTCTACTGGGGGCTGCCGGAGGGGAGCATGCCGCCGGAGAACATGATCCGGCGCAACCCGCTGCCGAACGAGTCCGGCACGACGGCGGAGTTCGACATCATCCCGCCGGTCATGACCGAGCGGGTCGCCAACATCGAGAGCTGGCGGGCCGGCGAGTGGCATCACGTCGCCCTGTCGTGGCGGAACCTGACGGAGGCGAACTTCTTCGTCGACGGCGAGGGCGTCGGCGGTCCCGACCCGGTGACCCCGTCCGTCCAGCGGACGGTCGAGATCACGCGCGGGCAGGGCGAGCGCCAGGTGACCGAGACGATCACCGGGTTCGGCGGCGGCGAGCTCACGATCGTGCGGACGATCCGCGATCCGGATCGTCGGCGGACGACCTACACCGGCGACGTCAACCTCTTCAAGCTCGCGAGCCAGCAGTTCCGGAGCCAGCGCCTCTTCGTCGGCGGGATCCGCGACCAGGTCGACAGCCGGGAGTTCATCGACGTCGGCAACCTGGGCTTCATCGCGACGCCCGCCGGCGAGATCCAGCGCCTGCCGAACGCGGTCCTCGACGACCTCGTCGTCTACGCCGACCCGACCGAGCTCGACGCGGCGGCGCAGACCCGCCCCGCTCGCTACGACCTGTTCGACCGCGGCGGCCTGGGCAGGCACTCCGCGTTCACGGGCGCCTTCCCGATCCCGCAGATCGAGGGGGTGACGGGCCTGCCCGTCTTCGAGATGGGCCCGGTGTACTTCACGCTCCGTCGTCCGGCGTCGTGGAGCGGGGAGAACACGAGCCTGGGCGTCACGTTCGGGGTCGACGCGACCGGCGTCGTCTCGAACGAGGGCGTTCTCGGGGCGCTCCAGGAGGTCGGGAGCGGGGAGGTCCCGATCGCGCCGCGCATCGACCTCCGGACGAACACGAACCGGCGGCTGCTGTATCAGGTGCAGTTCATCAACGCGAACGATCAGGCGACCCGGAACGTCTCGCCCATCCTGGACGACGTGACCGTGACGCTGTTCCCGTCCACCCCACGCGTGCTGAGCACCGTGGTCGAGTAGCTGACCATCGAAGCTGGAACGACGATCGAACGACGATCGAGAGGGAGCGGTCTCGTGAGCTGGAACCGGACGAGCGGCCGCGCGGCGGCCGTCGCCCTGGCCTCGCTCGCCATCCTCGCGGCCGGGTGCCCGGCGCCGGCCCCGTCGACGCCTCCGGGCGGGCCGGGGACGGCGGGGGCGCCGCCGCCGGCGCCGCCCGGCGTGCCCCCGATCGCGGGGCCCGTGGTCGGTCCCGCTCCGGCCCCCGCGCCGGCGCCCGCCGCCGGCGCCAGCGGCGACTCCTGGCTCGGGATCCGCTTCTTCGACGTCGATCCGGGCGACGAGACGCCGGCCGAGGGGATCGGCGTTCGTGGCGTCGTCCCCGGCTCTCCGGCGGAGCGGTCGGGGCTGCGGGGCGGCGATCGGATCGTGGCGCTGAACGGGCGTTCGATCGCCGACGCGCGGCGCTTCTCCGACGCGCTCAAGTACTACCCGGCCGGCGTCTCGGTCACCGTCTCGGTCATCCGAGGCGACGAGACGCTCGACCTCTCCGTCCAGCCCGAGCCCTTCGACGTCGTCGCCGTCGCGACGGCCGCGCGCGACGCGGGCGTCGCGTTCCTCCTCGGCCGGCAGCTCGAGAGCGGGGGCTTTCCTCACTTTCAGGCGGTCGGCGACGAGCCGAGCGGCCCCACCTCGGCGCTGGCCCTCCGCGCTCTCGCGGAGGTGGGCGACGCGGACCCGAAGGTGGTCGCGGCGCGGGGCCGGGCGATCGCGTGGCTGAAGACGCTCGTGATCGACGAGGGCGCGGTCGTCGAGAACCCCGAGCGCGTTCACTACCGAAACTACGCGACCGCGCTGCTGCTCTCCGCCCTCGCCCGGATCGACGCGGAGCCCGAGCTCCGGGGGCGGCTCCAGGGCTACCTCGTCGCGCACCAGCTCCACGAGGACGGGCCGGTCGAGATCACCGACTACGACTACCAGTACGGCTCGTGGAACTACCACGACGCCGACCAGCGGAGCTCGATCCGGGCGGACCTCTCGATCACGTCGCACGTCGTCGAGGCGCTCGCGCAGAGCAGGCTCCCCGCCGAGCATCCGTCGTGGGCTCGCGCCCGTCTCTTCGCCGAGCGGACCCAGAACTTCCGCGCCGGCGCGAGCGGGAACGCGGCGAAGTTCTTCGACGGCGGCTTCGGGTTCAGCCCGCGGGACAGCAAGGCTGGCTACGACCCGCTCGCGAACGGGTTCGTCCGCTTCCGTTCCTACGGCAGCGCGACCGCGGATGGCCTGCGGACGCTCCTCCACGCCGGGGCGAGCGCCGACGACGCCCGCGCGATCGCGGGTCGCGAGTGGCTGTTCAAGAACTTCCGCCTCAAGCGCAACCCCGGTCTGGCGACGGACGAGCCGATCCCGTTCCACCGCGGCATCCATTTCTACTGGCTGGCCTCGCTCTCGGACGCCCTCGCCGCGGCCGATCGGCTGGGCCTCGCCGAAGCGCCCGAGCGCAAGAAGCCGGTCGCCTGGGCGAAGCGCCTCGCCTCGGAGCTGATCTACCGCCAGGAGGCGAAGGGCGCGTGGCGGAACGAGGAGAACGTGATGAGCGAGGACGACCCGATCCTCGCGACGTCGTTCGCGGTCATGACCCTCTCGCGCTGCCTCGAGCGGCTCGAGGCGGGCGGCGGGGGAGGCCGCTGATGCGCGCGCGTCGTCGAGCCGATCGCGGCCTCACCCTCATCGAGCTGCTGATCGCAGCCACCCTCACCATCATCCTCGTCGGGATCATGGCGGTCGTCTTCCAGCAGTCCTCCGCCGTCGTGAGCGCGACCGACGCGAAGGTGACGAGCTACGGAAACGCCCGGATCGGCCTCGATGAGCTGATGCGCGACCTCGAGCGCCTCTACGCGACGTCGGATCCGAGCATGGCGTTGCTCCTCGAGACCGGGACGGTCGACGTCCAGTCGGGCCCGGGCGGCTCGCGAACCGACACGGTGCGGGCCGACAGGATCCGCTTCCTCGCCCTGAAGCGGACGCCGGGCGGCTCCGCTCGCTACGAGCTGGTCGACTGGCGGTTCGAGGTCGGAGGGGCGCGGACGGCCGGGAACCTTCGCCGCGGCGTCATGGCCGTGAGCGTCGTCGGCGGGCAGCTCCGACGCCCCAACGCGTCCGACGACTTCGCGCAGCCGGACTGGCGGGTCGACGAGATGATGACCGGCGGAGCCGGCTTCACGGTTCGCTACGTCAGCCGGGGCGCGGCGCCCGGGACGACGACGCTCCGCGACCCGTTCGCCGGCACGACCACCGGGACCTACTTCGCGAGCACGGGAGCGACCGGGCGGGTCGAGAACGGCGGCATCCTCGTCCCGCGCGAGCCGGCCACCACGCTCGCGGAGGACCGGCTCATCCCCGGGGATCCGATCCGGATCGACGTCGCGGCCGACGTGAAGCCGTTCGCGCCGGGCGAGTACCACATCCGCTCGATCGACCGGACGAACGACCCGATGCGGCTCGAGGTGATCGAGACGCTCCCCGACGGCGATCGGGCCGGCAATCCCGTCCAGGATGTCCTCTTCGAGGCGGTCCACCTCCCGGCGGCCATCTCGGTCGAGCTCCGTCTGGTCGATCGGGTCGCTCAGCGCGGGAGCCTCTCTCGTATCTACTGGTTGAGATAGCGATTAGAGCTTCGGGTCGGTCGCCACCCGGGTGACTCCCGGCGCGCGTGACCTCCTCGCGGGGCGGCTCGCGGCGCCGCGCGTGGCGCCGGAATCGGGCGAAAACTTTGCACTTCCCCAGATCCGACTTATACTTGGGGCACCTACCTTGGTATGTGATCAGTTTCTAGCGAGTCCGTCCCGGCGGCCCGAGACCGCGAGCCATAGCGGCTCCCGCTCGGAGTTCGAAGCCAGGACCGACTCTCACCTTCCGAACGCGTGCAGGCCTTCCGCCTCCACCCTTCGGCTCGCTGCCCCGGCGTCCCTCCCGGCCCGCGGCGAGTGCAGAGGTTGAAGAGGGACACCTAAAGGAAGCTACCTTTTGACCTTCGAAGATTTCGACCTCTCTGGCCCCGTCCAGAAGAGGCTCGCCGAGCTGAAGTTCGAGACTCCCACCCCCATCCAGGAACAAGCGATTCCCCACGTCCTCGCCGGAAAGGACGTCCTCGGCAAGGCCGAGACCGGTACCGGCAAGACCCTCGCGTTCGGCCTCCCGGTGATCGAGAAGGTCGACCCCGGCCGCGTCGCCGTCCAGGCGCTCATCCTCACGCCGACCCGCGAGCTCGCCCACCAGGTGGCCGAGTCGATGAACGACGTCGGCGTCGCCCGGGGGATCCGGACGGCCACGATCGTCGGCGGCGAGCCGGTCCTCGAGCAGATCCTGCAGCTCCGCAAGGGCGCGCAGGTGGTCGTCGGGACGCCCGGCCGGGTGCTCGACCTCGTCGGGCAGCGCACCCTGAACCTCGGCTGGGTCGAGATCGTCGTCCTCGACGAGGGCGACCGGATGCTCGACATGGGGTTCATCGACGACATCGGCAAGATCCTCGAGAGGACGCCGCCCGAGCGCCAGACGCTGCTCTTCAGCGCGACGTTCCCGCCCCCGCTCCGCAAGATCGCCGACCGCTACATGCGCGATCGGCACGAGGTGGAGACGAGCCAGGGGCTCGCGACGGTCAGCCACATCGAGCAGAAGTTCATCAAGGTCTCGCGCGAGGACAAGGAGCGGCTGCTCCGGATCTTCCTCGACGCCGATCCGGGCACCGCCTACATCGTCTTCCTCAACCGCAAGCGCGACGCCGGGCGTCTCGGGCGGACGCTCTGGAACCGGGGCTACAACGTCGGGACGATCCACGGAGACTTCGACCAGGAGGTCCGTAACCGCGTCCTCGAGCAGTTCCGCAACGGCGAGGTGCGCACCCTCGTCGCGACCGACGTCGCGCAGCGCGGCCTCGACATCGTCGGCGTGAGCCACGTCATCAACTACGGCGTCCCGCGCGATCCCGAGGACTACGTCCACCGGATCGGTCGGACGGGACGTGCCGGCCGGTCCGGGATCGTCCTCACCCTCGTCGACGAGGACGACCGGCGCGACTTCGAGAAGATCCAGCGCCGGACGGGCTGGAAGATGCGCGAGGTCGGGCTGCCCAACGGTCTCCGGGGCTGGCGCACCGACGGTCGCAGCTCGCGCGGTCCGCGCGGCGGCGGCGGCGGCCGGGGTCGCGGAGGCGGTGGACGCGGCGGCGGCGGTCGGGGCGGAGACTCTCGAGACGGCGGTCGCCGGGGGAGTGTCGGCGGCCGCGGGCGCGAGCGCTCCGTGGCCGCGCCGGCCGGCTGACCGCGCGACACGCGACGCCTCCGCTCGTATCCTCTGACTCGGCTCGGTCCGCGCGCACCGCGCGCGCGGTCGCGCCCCCCGTATCGAAGAGCAGGAGAGCGTGAGATGACCTGTCCGAGGTGCGAGAAGGCGCTGGCGCGCGAGACCGTCGTCGGGACCGAGGTCGATCGCTGCCCCGGGTGCGGCGGCGTCTGGCTCGATCCCGGCGAGGGCGAGGCCGTCACCCGACCCGACGAGGCGGGCGCGGTGCCGACCGAGGTGCTCGCGGCCGCGATCGAGGACCACCACCGCTCGGTCCCCGTCGACCCGCCGGTCGACTGCCCCAGGTGCGGCGAGGCGATGGCCCGCGAGGTCTTCGAGCGCTCGGGCGTCGAGATCGACCGCTGCAAGTGCGGCGTGTGGCTCGACACGGGCGAGGTCGAGAAGATCGCGTCCTACCGGACCGAGCGCCTCGAGGAGATGGCCGGCCGCTTCGAGAAGGCGAGCCACGCCCGGCTCGAGCGAATCTACGCCCGAGCCTACTTCGACCTCGGAACCTGAACACAGCCCTCCCACAAATCAAACCACCAAAGCCACTTACCCCCCTAGGGGTCAGGTCCATTATTTTTAGCATTTGACCCCGCCAAATGATAAAAATACTGGACCTGACCCCTCAGGGGGTAAGCGTTGATTGCGTTTGGTGTTGTGGGGTGGGCTCGCTCAGCGCAGCGTGACGCGCGCCGTTGCTCCGGCCCGCACCGTCACCTCGACGGCGCTGGCCGCCGCGACGGTCTCCTCGTCGTCGCCCGGCGCGGGTCCCGCGCCGTCGCTCCTCACCCACGCGACCTGGTAGACGCCCTCGGCGAGGCCGCCGACCGCGAACGCGCCCGAGGCGTCGCTCGTCGTCCGGCGGACGACCGGTCCGGTCACGAGCACCGGCGCGAACGGCTCGGTCGTTCGGCCCTCGATCCGACCGCCGGGGGGGAGGATCAGCTCGCCGACGTCGCCCGGCGTGAGCCTCGCGAAGATCGGCGCGTGCTCGGGGTGACTGATCGTCACCTCGATCCCCTCCTCGGGGACGCCCTCGATCGCGAAGTCGCCCGCCATCTCGGTGACGGCGAGGAGGTCGGCGAACGAGGTCGGTGAGTCGAGCTCCTCCTCGCGCACCCGGCCCCGGAGGATCGCGGCGCCCGGGAGGGGGGCGCCCGCGGCGTCCGTGACCCGGCCGTGGGCGGGCGCGCCGGGCTCGAGGCGAATCGCGAGCTCGCCGCCGCCCTCGGGGATCGTGACCACCGCCGGCGCGAGGCGATCGGCCCGGACGCGCATCACGCGACCTCCCTCGGGCAACGCGAGCTCGAAGCGGCCTCCGTCGAACACGGCCTCGGCGAGGGCTCGCTCGTCGCGGCCGTCGTCGATCGAGACGACGAACAGCTCGACCCTCGCTCCGTCGGGTCCGGTCACCGTCCCCGAGATGCGCGCCTCGGCGGTCAGGACGAGGTCCACGACCTCGCCCTCGCCGACGCCGTCGCGGGCGGCCGGCCGGTGATCGGGCGCCCACCCCTCGACGCGGTAAGGCGACGGGCCGAGGCCGGTCGCGGCGAACTGACCCTGCCCGTCGGTGGTGGCGGTCCGCTCGCCCCACCGCCCGGTCACTCGGATCGACGCGCGCGGCAGCGGGCCGCCCCGACCGTCGCGGACCGTGCCGGTGATCCAGGCGGCGTCCGGGAGGACGAGGCGGACCTCGGTGGGGCGGTCGGGCGCGATGGTCGCCTCGAGCGCTCCGACGCCGGTGCCCTGGGCGCGGCCGCTCAGGCTGACCGGTCCGATCGGAACGCCGGCGAGCTCGAAGACGCCGTCGGCGTCCGCCGTGCTCGTCGCGCTTCCCCACGGGCCGCTCGCCGTGAGCGCGGCGCCCCCCGCGGGCGACCCGTCGTTCCGGGTGACCGTCCCCCGGAGCGCGCCGACCTCGGGCAGGACGAGGACGGGCGCGCTCGAGGTCTCCGTCGACCGGAGCGGCTCGCCGTGGGCGTCGCTTCCCCGTCCGGCGCCGACGGAGATGAGCGTCTCGGCGCGGGCCGCGCCGCGAACGGCCGTCAGCGTCCACGTGCCCGCGGGGACGCCGGGGAAACGCAGGGCGCCCGACGCGTCGGTGATGGTGCGGCGGGCTTCACCCGCGTCGCCGCGGCGTCCGACCGGAGCGAGCGACCCCTCGACCGCCGGGAGCGGGTCGCCCGCCTCGGACTCCACGCGCGCCCGGACCTCGCCCGCGGCGCCGAGGACCAGCTCGACCTCGACCGGCTCGACCGTATCGGGGAGCTCGACGGCGAAGGGCCCCGCCGAAGCGCCGCTCGCGGTGTGGACCACGACGGTCGCCTCGCCCGGGGGCAGACCGGCGAGGGCGAACCGCCCGCCCGCGTCGGTCTTCGTCTCCAGGCTGCGGCCGAGGTCGCCGTCGTTCGCGGCGCGGACGACCGCGCCGGCGACCGGTCGGCTCTCCGACGGCGAGAGGACCGTGCCGGCGATCCGGGCGCCCGCGCTGACCGCGATGGTGACCTCGGTGGTCGCGCCGGCGACGACGGTCGCGGTCGTCTGCCCGGGCTGGCGGCCGGTGGCGGGCTCGGGGGCGGCCGCCAGCCGGACGCGCCCGGGCGCCACGCTCTCGAGGATGAACATCCCATCCGCCCCCGCGGTCGCGTGCCCCGACCAGTCCTCCCCGAGGCCCTCGACCTCGCCGGCGACGGGGTCGCCCGCCGCGTCGACGATGCGTCCGGCGATGCGCCCCGCGACGCCGACGACGACCCGGCATCGGAACCCGGTGGTCGCCGTGACGACCCTCGCGGCCCAGCCCGGACCGGCGTCGACGCGCAGGACGTAGCGGCCGGGTCCCTCGGGCGCCTTCGCCCGGAACCGCCCGTCCTCGGCCGTGCCGAACGAGGTCTCCGCCGCGAGGGGGTCGCCGGTCGGTCCCGCGAGCAGGTCGATCTTCGCGGGGACCGGCTCGCCGTGCGCGCTCTCGACCGATCCGTCGAGGAGGCCCGGATCGACCGGCGCGGGACGCGCGATGGGCGTCGAGGGGGAGGTCGGCCGGGGTACGACGGGAGGCTCGTTCGGCCCGGACGCGGCGCCGCCCGCGACCTCGGGCGCGGCGTCCGGCGTCCTCGAGCTCGTCGCCGGATCGCCGGCGCCGAGCCCCCCGAACGCCAGGATGCCGACGAGGGCGGCCGCGATCAGGATCGCGCCGCCCGCGAAGGCGATCTCGATGGGGCGGGGGCTCACGCCTTCCCGCGGATCAGCGGGAGAGCGAGAGGGGTCGGAGCCAGTTGCCGTGCGCCCAGCCCTGGCGGTCGTCGTACTGGACCTTCCGCCACGAGCCCGACGATCCGACCTGGACGTAGCGCTGTCCGGCGCGGATCCAGCCGAAGCGAGTGTTGCCCGTCGACGGACCGGTGCGGACGTTCAGGGTGCCCGCGGTTCCCTGGAGGCCGGTGCCGCCGACGCTCCGGAGGTAGTCGCCGTGGACCCAGCCCTGACGGCCCGACCAGAAGATCTCGCGCCAGGCGCCGCTGGTGCGGCCGGTGAGGACGAAGCGATCGCCGCGGCTGACGCTGCCGAGGATCGTGCCCCAGACGCCGGAGCGGACGCGGAGCGAGCCGGCCGTCACCTCGACGCCCCGACTGCCGCTGGGCGGGGGCGGGGGGGGCGGGGGCTTCACGCCGCCGCCACCGCCGCCACCACCGGAGCTCCCGCCCTTGATGTCACGGATCAGGCCGTTCCAGTCGAAGTAGGGGCCGGGGTCGCTGCGCCGCGAGGGGTCGAGCTCGTTGTGGCCGACGATCGCGGAGCGGTTCTTGGGGACGCCGTGCTTCTCGCAGAGGTAGCGAACGAGCCGCTTCAGCGCGTCGACCTGGACGGCCGTCCACGTGTTGCGGTGGGCGAAGCCCTCGTTCTCGATCCCAATGCTGTTGCTGTTGTAGTTCCGGACGTGGAACGCGACGTCCTTGTCCTGCACCATCCGGGTGATCCGACCCGACTTCGCGACGATGTAGTGCGCGCTCACCTTGCTGCGCGGGTTCTTGAACCAGTTGATCGCGCTCGACTCGCTCCCCTCGGTCGTGTGGATCACGATCCGGGTGATGCGGCGCGACGAGCGGCGGCTGTAGTTGCTCGAGCTCGCCGCGATGAATCGCATCGAGGGCTCCGGCGCCGCGGCGTTCGCGCTCGGGGCGGCGAGGGCGACCGCGACGAGAGTCAGTGCGCCCAGGCTCGTGCCGAGAGTGATCGGTCGGATACGCATGGTCTTGTCTCTGCTCCTCGCTCGCTGACGCCCGTTCCGTCTTGCCTAGCCCCTCACCGTTCGTTGCCGTGCACGAAATTCGGGCCCCCCGTGCACGGCTACTGAGAACGACGGTTACGCAGCGCAACATGCCTACTGCGTAATGGCGGGTCGTCGTTTGAGCTAAGTCCTTTATTCTGAGTGCCTCTACGTCCGGCTCCACCCCTAGTTGCGCAACGCTCATGCCGCGGTGCGTATAGGGGTTCCCCGGAGTCCCGTTTTGCAGAACGATGACGGAACGACGCGCACGCCAGGAAGGCGTGCGCGCGGCGAGGCTCGGGATCCGGACGAGGAACGATCCACGACGGCTCGCTTCCAGGCAGCGACTCGGCGCTGACTGGAGACAATCCGCGCAATCCGCGCAATCCGCGGTTTCGTTCTCTCGAGCGCCAAGGTGAGCGCAAGCAGCGCCGGCAGGCCGGACGCGGGGGGG
>JAJDCQ010000171.1 GCA_029260755.1 Planctomycetota bacterium
ACTCGCAATCCGCGTAGTCCGCGTAATCCGCGGTTCCCACTGGGTTCAACGCCGAGAGAGACCGAACCGCGGATTTCGCGGATTACACGGATTGATTCGGGCGTCGCCGGGCCATTGCCGACGCGACGCGGTGCTCTGCCCGAGACTCCTGTTCCTGGAACACACGCGCCCGCGCGGCGGCCGTCCAGTCGGCCGGGCGCTGCCTGATTCTCCAGGCACCCCACCGCCGCCCCCTTCGACTACTCGCCTCCCTGCCATCGAACGACTTACGCCTCTCGCACGAGCGAGCTCGGGCCGGCACGCCCGCTGCGAATCCTCCGCGCGACGGGACGTCTTGCAGAATCTGGCGGGTCCCGCGGGGAACGAGCCTCGAGCTCGGACAGCGGACAGGAGTCGAGTGATGATGAGATCCCAGCGGATGGTCGCGACCGTGGCCGCGAGCGCCCTTCTCGGCCTCGCGGCGGGCTGCGGCGGTGGCGGAAGCAGCGGCGGCGGAGCCGCCCTCCCCGGCGGTGGCGGTGGCGGTGGCGGTGGCGGCGGCGGCGGCGGCGGCGGCGTGACGCCTCCCGTCCGGACCGGCGCGCCGCTCGTGGTGACGGCCGGCGTCGAGTCGCTTCCCCCCGAGGCGACCGACGCGATCAGCCCGACCGTCGACCTCGCCCGGCTCGGCGTCACGACCGTCGAGGACGTCTGGGACTTCACGACGCCGGCCGGCGAGGCCTTCGCGTTCAACGTCTTCACCCGCGCCCCGGGCAACGCCGGCGCGGTGAAGATCTCCCTCGCCCACGCGGCCGACGGCGGGGCGACCCCGCAGGGCGGCGTCCTGACGATCGCGGATGTCGGCGTGATCCCGTCGGCGTCCGGCGCGGAGAACCAGGGCGACTGGCTCGAGGTCGACGGCGACGGCTTCGCCCGCGTCACGATCAAGGGTCAGATCACCGATGACCAGGTCTTCGTCCTCAAGGCGGAGGGCCCGCTCGGCGTGCGCACCTCGCTGATCCGGGTGAAGATCGGCGGCAAGTCGGAGATCGCGATCGAGGATCGCCCGATCGGCGCCTCGCCCCACGTGATCGAGACCCGCACCCTCTACTCGAGCGACTCGTGGCGGTTCGGCCTCCCGACGATCGCCATCAGCGGCGACCGGGCGACCGTCGTCGCCTACGAGGGTGACGACGGCGACCCCCACGCCTCGGCGCGCTACGAGATGCGGCTCCAGTACGACGGCAACACCGGCGCCGTCACCGGCGGCGCCTCGGCCGAGACGAGCCCGGACTCGGGCAACTGGCGCGATCACGAGATCGCGGCCCTCTTCAACGTCCTCGCCGTCGTCCACTCGGGCGACCAGGACGTGACCCTCCGCCTCTCGTTCGACCGCGGCGCGACCTTCGGCCAGAGCGAGACGCTCGCGAGCGGCCTCGCCCAGTTCCGGAGCCGCCTCGTCCAGATCGCGATGGCCGCGGACTACACCGTCGCCGTCCTCTTCTGGCAGACGGCCGCCGACCTCAGCAGCGAGCTCGTCCTCGTCGAGGGACGTCCGAGCACCTTCGACGCGAACGGCAGCCCGACCCGGTTCGGCTTCGACGCGCCGGTCGTCGTGCACCGGGAGGGCGGCGACGTCACGCCGATGATCATGGGCGCCGAGTACTCCGACGGCGGCGACCTCGTCGTCGGCTACGCGTTCACCAAGCCGCGCGTCGGCTTCTCGGCGAGCACCGAGTACCGCTGCGCCGTTCGCCTCTTCCGCCAGCCGGACTTCGCCGACCACCTCGTCGAGGAGGTCGTCACCGAGAGCTTCGACCCGAGCGTCGCGCTCGTCGGTCAGGGCGCGAGCCTCACGATCTGCTACGCCTACGAGGTGCGCGGCGGCGCGCGGCTGCGCATCAGCAACGACGCCGGCAACAGCTTCAGCGGGTTCGTCGGGATCGGCGATCAGACCGCCCACATGCCGAGCGTGTTCGTCCGGCCCCAGGGCGGGCAGACCCGCGTCGACGTCGTCTACCTCCAGCAGAACGACATGGGCACCGAGCTCCGCGTGCGCCACTGGGATCACTACGACGGCGTCGCGGCCGGCGACGACTACCGGCTCACGACCGCCTCGTCGCGCCAGGTGACCGGCGGCCCGTTCGGAAGCGGCCTCGAGGTGACGACCGTCGCGTGGCTCGGCTACGACGCGGTCCTCGACGGCGACGATGTCTGCATCGTCTACGACGAGCACACCTACGACGTCTTCGGGATGTGCGGCACGCCGCCCGGCCCGATGCCGCCCGTCGCGACGGCGGCCTCGCCGGCGGCCGGCGGGTTCAACCCGGCCACGCCGCCGCCGCTCGCCCCCGGCCTCACCCAGCCGCTGCCGGCGCCCGAGGCGACCGACCAGCACCAGCTCAAGCTGATCAAGCTCGACTGAGCGAGTCCCGGAGAGGGCGGCCCGAGAAACGAACGAGGGCCGCCCTCGAAGACTCGTCGCTAGCGACGTTCCCGGCCGACCCCGAGCCGGGTGAGCGTGCGCGACAGGTTGCTCCGGGCCATCCCGATCGCCTCGGCGGCGCGGGTCACGTTGCCGTCGAAGCGGTCGAGGATGGCCTCGAGGAAGCGGCGCTCGAACTCGAGGCGGGCGTCCTTCAGGCTCGGGAGCTCCGCCCAGCTCTCGAGGTCGACGGTGACCGGTCCGCTCGGTCGGGTCGCGGCGCGCGTCTCGGGGCTCGCCGCGCGGGCGTCCGCCCAGGGCGCGCCGTCCTCGCCGATCGCGAGGATCCGCTGGATGACGTTGCGGAGCTCGCGGATGTTCCCGGGCCAGTCGTGCTCCTGGAGGCGCCGCCGCGTCTCCTCGAGGAGCGTCGGCGTCGGGATCCCCTTCTCGGCGGCGATCTCCTCGAGGAAGTGCTCGGCGAGGAGCGGGATGTCGTTGCGTCGCTCTCGCAGCGGCGGGATCCGCACCGGGAGCACGTTCAGCCGGTAGTAGAGATCCTCGCGGAACGTCCCCGCCTCGACGAGCGCGCCGAGGTCGCGATGCGTGGCCGTGACGAGCCGGAGATCGACCGGCTCGGCGCGGCTGCCGCCGACGGGGCGGACCTCGCCCTCCTGGATCACGCGGAGGAGCTTCGTCTGGCTGGCCGGGGTGAGCTCGCCGACCTCGTCGAGGAAGAGGGTTCCGCCGTGCGCCTCGCGGATCAGGCCGGGTCGGTCGCGGTCGGCGCCGGTGAACGCGCCTCGCTCCACGCCGAAGAGCTCCGCTTCGAGGAGCGACTCCGAGAGCGCGGCGCAGCTCTCCGCGACGAAGGCGCCGTCGCGCCGCGCGCTCGACTCGTGGACGATCCGCGCCGCCAGCTCCTTGCCCGTGCCGCTCTCGCCGACGATCAGCACCGGCACGCTCGCCGCGGCCGCGCGCGACAGCTCGCGCAGCGTCGTCTGGACGGCCTCGCTCCGGCCGACGAGCCGCGTCCGCGGGGGCGGCCGGCGCCGGCCGCCGCGGGACGCGAGGGCGCGGCGCGCCTCGGCGTGGGCGCGCCGCTCGGCGTCGTAACGACGCGCCCGGCGGATCGGACCTTCGACGAGGGTGGCGAGGTCGGCGAGGAGCGCCTGCTCGGGGCGTCCGAACCGGCCGGCCCGCTCGCGGTCCTGGAGGTAGATCGCGCCGAGGAGCGGCGGCGCCGCCGCGTCTCCGCCCTCGGTGTCGTCGGTCGGGCTCGCCTCGGCGAGGATCGGGATCGCCGCGATCGACCGGAGCCCGGTCTGCACGACGCTCGCCTGCTCGGCGAAGCGCGCGTCGCTCCGGGCGTCGAGGGCGATCACCGCCGCGCGCTCGGTCTGGACCCGCTCGAGGATCGAGCTGCAGAGCTCCGGCGCGAGCGAGCGGCTGTCGATCCCGCGTCCGCGCTCGAGGGTGAGGCGGCCGTCGTCGTCGGCGACCAGGATGAAGCCCTCGCGGGCGCCGGTCGCCGCGAGGACGAGGTCGAGGACGACGTCGAGCATCGCCGGGAGCTCGAGGTCGGCGGCGAGGAGCTTGCCGAAGACGGTCGAGAGGGGCAGCGATGGCGGGCTCGGGGCCTCGGAGGGCGTCTCCGCGGACGGCGAGTGCGCCATGTCGCGGATCAGCCGGACGACCTCCGGCGTGATCAACGCCCGGGCCGCCTCGACCGCGACGGCGAGCTGCGACTCGTCGGGCGGCGCCACGTCGGTCGGCGCGTCGGTCGTCACGACGTTCGGCGCGGGGCGGTCCTCGAGCCACGCCTCGAGCTCGTCGGCGAGCGCCGCGGCGCTCGCCGGACGCCGGGCCGGATCGCGGGCGAGGGCGCGCCCGACCGCGGCGACGAGCCGGGCGGGGACGGCCCGCCCGGCCGCCTCATCGAGGGGCGGCGCGTCCTCCGCGCCGATCCGCGCGAGGAGGACGTCGAGGGAGCCGGCGCCGGCGAACGGCGTCCGCCCGGCGACGAGCTCGAACAGGGTCACCCCGAGCGCCCAGAGATCACCCCGGGCGTCGGCGCGGGCGACCTCGCCGCGGGCGACCTCGGGCGGAACGTAGGCGGGCGAGCCGACGACGGCGACGCCGGTCGTGAGCGGCGCGGCGTCGACGAGGGCGGCCAGGCCGAAGTCGAGGAGATGCGGCTGCCCGACGACGTCATCGATGATGATGTGGCTCGGCTTGACGTCGCGATGGACGACGCCGAGCCGGTGCCCGGCGTGCAGCGCCCGGGCGATCTTCGCGACGGAGCCGACCGCGCGCCGGAGCGGTTCGCCGTCGGCGACCGGCGGCGGGAACGCCTCGAGGAGCGAGCGGCCCTCGACGAGGTCCATCGCGTAGAAGAGCCGACCGTCGTCCGTCGCGCCGCGGGCGTGGACGCCGACGACCGCCTCGTGCTCGATCCGCGAGGCCGCCTCGATCTCGCGCTCGAACCGGGCCGTCGCGCGCGGCGTCGCCGCCCCGACGAGCACCTTCACCGCGAGCGTCTCGCTGGTCGCGGTCCGGCGTGCCCGATAGACGCGCCCCATGCTCCCGGCGCCGATGGCCGGGCCGACCTCGAACCCCTCGATCCGCGGCGCGGGCTCGGTCACGGGCCCGCCTCGCCGGCGTATCGCGCCGGGTACGGCGCGCGTGACGGTGGCGATACGTCGCGCCCGATGCCGGGCGCGATCGCGGGGAGGGCGGCGGGGCGTCGGTCGGCGGAGGTCACCATCTCGTCGCGACTTCTGGAGTTCGACGGTTCGATCGAGCCCGGAGGCATGGCGTTCGCGATTCCCCCGGCGAACGCGAGAGACCATCCGGTGAGAACGCGGAGACGACGATGAGACGACGACATGTTACCACGGCCGCCCTGGTCCTCGCGGTGGGGCTCGCGGGCTGCAGCTCCGGCGGGAGCGGCAGCGGCCGACCGGCCGGGACGACGGCGGGCGGCGCCGGCACCGGCGGCGGAGCGACCACGACGCTGGCGCCGCCTCCTCCGGGCGGCGGCGGCTCGACTCCGCCCGCTCCTCCGCCGCCTGGCGGTGGAGCCAACCCCCCGCCTCCGCCCCCGCCCCCGCCTCCGCCCCCGCCCCCGCCGGTCGCGGGCATTCCGCCGATCAACCCGGTTGGCACCATCGAGATCATCGCGGGCGACGGCACGTTCGACTTCGCCGGCGACGGCGGACCCGCGGATCAGGCGCGCCTGTCGGCGCCCGAGGACATCTGCGTCGACCCTCAGGGCAACCTCTACTTCATCGACTTCGGCAACGACCGCATCCGGAAGATCGACGGAGCCACCGGCGACATCACCACGATCGCCGGCAACGGCACCCGCGGCTTCAGCGGCGACGGCGGCCCGGCCACTGCGGCGCAGCTCTGGAGCCCGCGCGGCCTCGCGATCGACGACGCGGGCAACCTGTTCATCGCCGACAACATCAACTACCGCATCCGGATGGTCGACCCCGCCGGCATCATCACCACGATCGCGGGCAACGGAAACTTCACCTACTCCGGTGACGGTGGGCCGGCGCTCCAGGCGAGCTTCCGGGCGCCGACCGACGTGGCCGTCTTCGGCGGTGACGTCTACGTGGCCGACTTCGGCGGCCACCACGTCCGCAAGATCGACCGGGCGACCGGGATCATCGACAGCGTCGTCGGCGGGGGCCCGGTGAACCAGTTCGGCGCGGTCGTCGGCGGCTTCAGCGGCGACGGCGGCCCGGCCACCGCGTGCGATCTCGACCACCCCTGGGACATCGAGTTCGACGCGGCCGGCAACCTCTTCATCCTCGACTGGGCCAACCGCCGGATCCGGCGGGTCGACGCGGTGACCGGCATCATCGACACCGTCCTCGGCGACGGCACCGACGGCTACAGCGGCGACGGCGGCCCGGGCACCTCGGCTCAGATCGGAATCGGAATGGACCTCGAGACCGACGCGGCCGGCAACCTCTTCCTGGCCGACGAGCAGAACCAGCGCGTCCGCCGCTGGGACGCCTCGACCGGGATCGTCACCCTCTTCGCCGGCAACGGCTCGATCGGCATGGGCGGCAACGGCGGACCGGCGCCCGACGCGCAGCTCAACTACCCCGGCGGCGTCGCCATCCTCGGGAGCGACGTCTGGATCAGCGATCGGAACAACGCGGTGATCCGGAAGATCGCCCCCTGACGGACACACCGCGAGTCGAGCCACCACCTGGCCCGGAAGGTATACCTTCCGGGCTAGCGACTCCCGGGGACCGGGCCCGCCTCCTGGGTCCGGTCCCCGCCTCATCTCGGCGATCGAACCCGACCCGCGGCGCCACCGTGTAGAGGGCCGTGAACGCCACCACGACGACGCCGCTCGTTTGCCTCGCCGCGTGCCTCCTCGGGATCGGCGCCGGCTTCGCCGTCGCGGTCGTGATCACGCCCTCGAGCCCGTCGCGGGCGGCGCCGGTCGCCGCGGCGCCGTCGCCGGGAGTGGACGGGGTGACCGCCGAGCTCGTCGCGTCGATCGCCGAGCTCCGCCACGAGATCCGGTCGCTGCGACTCGCCGTCGATGACCGCCCCCGTCCGGCCCCGCGCGTGGCGTCGTCCGGCGCGACCGAAGCGGACGATCCGGCGGAGCCCCTCGATCCGCGGAGCGTCGATGCGCTCGCCGCCGCCATCGATCGCCTCGAGCGGCGCCTCTCCAGCGCGCCGGGCGGCGCGGGCGCCGAGCTCGCCGGCGAGCTGCCCGCCTGGCTCGCGCCGAGCGACCCCGCGGGAGCCCCGTTCGATGGCGTGGCGACCCTGCCGGGCTCCTACGAGGAGCTCGGCATGGATGGCGAGACGGGCTTCTCGCGCTTCTGGCAGACGCACCGCTTCTGGACCCAGCGCCGGATCCTCGAGCGATACGGCCCTCCGGACGGGGCGCGCGCGACGACCGCGGGCGTCGTCTGGGTCTATCATCGAGGCGACTTCTACCTCAACCTCGAGTTCCACGACCGGATCCTCATCAACGTCTACTGATCACGCGCGTCGCGATGAATGATCCACAGATTTCACGGATTTCACAGATTGCCTCGGGCGTTTCCATGTCCTTGCCGCAGGCGGAACGGGCACGCGACGGAGAGGGATGACCGCCGTCGGCAGCTCGTAGTCTGAGTAATCTGCGTAATCTGCGGATCGTCACCCGTTCGAGGCGGCAAGGGATCCCGCGGGGTCGCCGCGTCGTGCATCCAAAAGGGGGAACGTCCGTACCGACGCGGACCTCTTCGGCCCTCGAAGGTTAGGGGCCCCGGACCGAGCAGTGTCTTGACGGGGCTCCGGCAACGACCGCTATACTGGACGCCATGAACATCACGAAGACCGCTCCCTGGATCATCCTGGGTCTCGCCGTGTTCGCCCTCCCGGGCTGCACCGGCGCCCAGCCGCCCGGTGAGGAAGGCGAGGCCGCCGCTGGCGAGGTCGGCGAGGACGGCGAGGACGTCGCCGGCGTCTGGAGGCCGCCCCCGCCCGGCGCGGCCGGATCGGCCCGCTCGAACGACTGGGACCCGAGCAACACGCGTCCCCGCGGCTTCGAGGACATGCCCGAGCCGTCGAAGCGCGAGCGGACGGCCGGGTGGTCGGGCGGACGGGGCGAGCGCTACGTCGATCTCGAGGCGAAGAACATGCGCCTCGAGGACGAGGTGCTCCGCCTCGGCGACGAGGTCTCGAGGCTCCGGACCGAGCGCAACCAGCTCGAGGACGAGCGGGATCGCCTCCTGACCGACCTCGACAACGCGCGCCGCGCCACCAACCGCCCGGCGGCCCCGCCGGCGCGGAGCGGAGGCGGCTACGGCGCGACGCCGGGATACGCCCGCTCGGGCTACCAGCCCCGGCCGACCCGTCCGACGCCGCGACCGGCCTTCGATCCGCCGATCGCGCTCCCGCCGGGCAGCCGGATCAACGCGCGGGTGATCGGGATCGAGCCGGCGATGGGCGCGGTCTTCCTCGACGTCGGCCTCAAGGACGGGATCCGTCCGGGCGCGACGTTCACCGTCTACCGCGACAGCACCTACGTCGCAAAGGTGATCGTCGAGCGGCCGATGAGCGACTTCTCGGGCGCGCGGGTCGAGTTCGTCGCCGAGGGGCTCTCGATCGCCAAGGGCGACGCGGCGGCCTGGCGCGTCGACTGAGACTGACACGAACGCGAGCCGACCTCGCTCGATCGATCTCTCGCTGAAGTGAGAAAAGGCGCCGAGGCGGCCGGCGCCGGGGGGGGGGCGGGGGCCCCGGCGGCGGTGGGGATCACCCCCGTGGGTGGCGGGGGGGGCGGGGACA
>JAJDCQ010000172.1 GCA_029260755.1 Planctomycetota bacterium
GGCGCCGGCGGCGGCCGACCTATCCGCGCCCGGATCGCGCGCCGCCGCCGTCGCCAGCGCCCGGGACACCGTCGCGCGCCCGAGCCGGGGCACCAGGACGCGGCCGATCGTGCGCACCCCGCGGGCGCTCTCGGCGAGCTCGAGGACGAGGGCCGCCAGGATCCGGACGTCCTCCTCCTCGTCCTCCGCGGAGCGCCCCGCGGACGCCCGCCGGCCGTGAACCCGGGCGAGGGCGAGGAGGCGCGGAAGGGCCGCGGCCATCGCCACCGTCCGACGCGGCGTCGGCGGAACGCCGCCCCGGAGCGAGGCCGCCGCCGGATGCCAGAGGATCTCGCCGAGGGCGCCGATCGCGGCCGCGCCGACCGCGTCGGGCGCCGCCTCGTCGCGGGCGAGGTCGACCAGCCCGGCCCCGACCGCCCGCAGCGCCGTCGACGCGCCGGCCAGCCCGCGCGCCCGGACGAGCCGCGCCACCTCGAGGATGGCCGCACATCGCGTCGCCGCGGTCTCGGCGTCGTCGGCGGCCCGGGCGAGACGCGCCTCGATCGTCTCGAGCGCGCGAGCTCGGGCCGTCTCGCCTCGGTCGGTGCTCACTCTGTGATCCTGCGAGGGCGGCCCGCGACGCCCCGCCGAATCCGGGGTGGTGGCGAGCCGACGATCGCAGAAGTTACCCTAGGGGCTCGCTTTCGGATAGCTCGTGAAGGAGCGTGCACTCCCCATGTCTTCGAGATCGGTCCTCCTCGCCGGCGCCCTCGGCGGCGTCGCGCTCGTCGGGCTCGGTTGCGTCAGCCCGATTCCGCGGTCCCTCCCGCTGGAGCTGCCCTCGAGCCAGGCCCACGTCCCCACCGGACGGCCCGGCCCGGCCCTCCGGGTCGGGGCTGCCCGCGCCGCGATCACGCCTCCCGGGAGCGTCTACCTGGCCGGCTTCGCCACCCGCCGTTCGAGCACGGGCGTGCGGGACGACATCTGGTGCCGGGCGATGGTGCTCGAGCGCGGCGAGCTCCGGATCGCGATCGTCGCCCTCGACCTCATCGGCCTCCAGGGCGAGGACGTCGACCTGATCCGCGCCGCCTGCGAGGGCCGCGGCGTCCCCGCCTCGCGGATCGTGGTCAGCGCGACCCACGACCACCACGCGCCGGACACCCTCGGGCTCTGGGGCGCGCCCCCGTTCACGAGCGGACGCGACCCGCGCTACGTCGCTTGGCTCGGCGAGGTCGTCGCCGCGACGGTCGCCCGGGCGGTCGACAACCTCACCCGCGCGGAGATCGCCTCGTTCGCGGCGCCGATCGACCCGGCCGGGATCGTGAAGAACATCCGCCGGCCGGGCGAGCTCGACCGCTCCGTCACCGTCCTCCACGCCCGCGATCCGCGCACCAAGGACACGATCGCGACCCTCGTCGAGTTCGGCTGCCATCCCGAGGCGCTCCACCGGCGCGGGACGGTCATCTCGAGCGACTACCCGGGTCATCTGCGCGACGAGGTCGAGTCCCGCCTCGGCGGCGTCGCCCTCTTCTGCGCCGGAGCGCTCGGGGGGATGGCGACGCCCGACACCGCCAAGGCCGCCGAGAACGACCCCGCCGTCGCCGACGCCGAGTGCGCGCGGATCGGGACCACCCTCGGACAGTTCGCCTCGACGCTCGTCCGGGCCGGGCAGCCGAACGACCGTCGCCTCGACTACGAGCTGAGGCCGCTCCTCGCCCACTTCCGCGAGCGGATCGCGGTCCCGATCGAGAACGGGCGCTTCCGGTTCGCCCGCGTGATCGGCGTCATCGAGCGTCCGCTCTACGAGGGCGACACCGTCCTGAGCGACGTCGACCTGTTCCGGATCGGCGACGCCGTCTTCCTCACCGCGCCGGGCGAGGTCGTCCCGGGCCTCGGCCGGGCGATCAAGCGCCGCGCGATCCGGAGCGGGCTCGGACGGATCGCGTTCCTCGTCGGGCTCGGCAACGACGAGCTCGGCTACATCCTCGCCCGCGACGACTGGGACGATCCGGTCTTCGGCTACGAGCGCTCGATGAGCCCGGGCCCGCAGGCCGGCCCGCTCCTCGAGGAGACGCTCGCCCGGCTCGGCCGCGAGGCGATCCGCGCCGAGCACGCGGCCAAGATCAGCGCGATGGCCAAAAGAGACGGGGCCGCGCGCTGACGCGCCCGGCCCCGAATCGAAGCTGCATTCTCAAAGAACGCAACCAAGTCGAAGGTCATGCCGAGGGGGGGATTCGAACCCCCACGAGCTGAGCCCACTGGTACCTGAAACCAGCCTGTCTGCCAATTCCAGCACCTCGGCGAACGACAGCGGAAATTCTAGGGTCGGTGGGCTTCGGCGTCAATCTCCGGAGCCCCGGAACCGGATGCGCACGGCCAGGGAACGCGATCGGCAATGGACCGGCGAGCGGGCAACTCGCAATCCGCTTCATCCGCGCAATCCGCGGTTCCCACTCGGCGGGACGGACGCGCGAGAGAGTGGAACCGCGGATTGCGCGGATTGACGCGGATTGGTCCGGTCGGCGCCGAGTCGCTGCCGCAGAGAGCTTCCTAGAACGGGCGCTCCGGAGCCGCGAACGTCACGTCCTTGATCCGCGCCTTCACGCAGGCGTTCAGCGCCCCGACGACCGCGGCGTGCGGCACGAGCGGCCGGGCGTCGATGATCACGGGGAGGGCGTCGGGGTTGCCGCTCCGGTCCCGGATGTCGCGCATCTTCACGAGGTCGAGGTAGAGCATCTCCCAGTCCGGCGTCGCGCCCGACCGGGGGTAGACGTTCTTCTCGATCTTGAGGACGACCTCTCCGACGTCGCGGTCCTCGGTCTCGATCGTCGTGCCGGGCGCGCACCAGAGAAGCTTGACGCGGACCTCGCCGAGGTCGGTGACCGACGGCCCGGTCGACTGCCCCCGGTCCTTGGGCAGGAACGCCTTGATCAGACCGTCCTGCTTCACGAACTCGAGGTTGCACATGAAGAAGATCAGCAGCAGGAACACGCAGTCGATCATCGGCGTCAGCTCGAGCTTTGCCTCCTCGACCGCCTTCGGCCTGGACGAGCGGGAGCGGGGACGACGGCGGAGCAGACGGGCGATCATGAGGACCTCCTTCGGGTGCGTTGGGGACGCTTCATCGAACCCGCCGATGCCCGACCGAGTTCCCGCGCGGCTCGATCTCGATCACTCGCGCGTCGCCATCACCCGCATCCGGTAGACGCCGTTCTCGCTGCACGCGCCGAGGATCGCCTGCACGTTCTCGAACTCGGTGTCCGCGTGCGCCCGGATCGTCACGTGGAGCTTCGACGGCGCGTGCGTCGCGTCGGCGCTCGCCTCGTGCCCGGCTGCGTCGGACTCGACGGCGAGCCAGTCGGTGAGCTGCTCGCGGCTGTGACTCCGTCCGCCGATCCGGATCGTCCCGTCCTCGCGCACGTTCACGAGGACGTGGTCGCCGTGCTCGTGGCCGATCGGCTCGGCCTCGTCGGCCCGCGGCAGGGTGATCTCCTCGAGCTGCAGCGTCGAGAGCTCGCTCACGACGAGAAAGAAGATGATCAACAGGAACACGATGTCGATCATCGGCGTCATGTTCAGATCGGTCCGGGCCTCTTCGGCGGGGCGTCGGGTCAGCTTCATGGTCACGGTCTCCTTCCGCGTCGATGAACCCGCCGCGACCGACCAGGGTTCCGTACACGACGAAGGCCACCGCGCCGCGGTGGCCTCCTCGATCGATCCGTCCGTCCGGGTCGGAGAGCTAGTTGTACGGCTTCTCCGGCGCGGCGAACGTCACGTCCTGGATCTTCGCCTTGACGCACGCGTTCAGGCAGAAGACGACGTGCTGGAACGGCACCTGCTTGCGCCCGTCGATGATGCAGGGGAGGCCCTTCTCACCGCCGCCCTTGTAGTTCTCGCGGAAGCCGATGAGGTCCTGGTAGAGGAGCTCGTAGTCGGGCATGCCGTTGACGTCGGGGTAGACCTTGGTGCCGACCTTGAGGATCACGACGCCGTTGTCCTTGTCCTCGGTCGGACGAAGGCTGTTCGGGTCGTACCAGAGCAGCTTGATGCGGACCTCGTTGAGGTCGATCTCCGGCGTGCCGGTTCCCTGGCCGCGGTTCTTCGGCAGGAAGGCCTTGATGATGCCGTCGGTCTTCTTGAACTCCATGGAGCACATGAAGAAGATCAGCAGGAGGAAGACGCAGTCGATCATCGGCGTGAGCTCGAGCTTCGCCTCCTCGACCGCCTTCATCTTCTTCTTCTTACGAGCCACGGCTACCTCCGTCCATCATCGTCCCCCGCAGGGGAATGGTCCTTCTCCGGCCGTCCCGATGCACATCACCGGGCGGCGATTCGACTCCGGGTCGGCGCTACTCGTCCTTCGTCGCCATCACGCGGGTCTTGTAGATACCGTTCTGGCTGCACGCGTCGAAGACGTTCTGCACGTTCTCGAACTTCGTGTCCTTGTGCGCCCGGATCGTCAGGTAGAGCTTCGACGGCGGGACGGCCGGGTTGCTCGGGTTCGCCGGCTCGCGCTCCTCGGCGTCGGCCTCGACCTTGAGGTAGTCGGCGAGCTGTTCCTTCTTGTAGCTGTTCCCCTGGATCCGGATCGTCCCGTCCTCGCGGACGTTGCAGATGATGTGACGCGCGTCGAGCTTCTCGCTCTTGAGCACCTCGGACTCATCCGCCAGGGGGAGCTCGATCTCCTCGAGGTTGAGGGTCGAGAGCTCGGAGACGACCATGAAGAAGATGATCAGCAGGAACACGACGTCGATCATCGGCGTCATGTTGAGCTCGACCTCGTTCTCCGAGTCCTCGGACTTGCGCAGCTTCACGTCTTGTCTCCTGGCCCTCTGCGTCGACGGCCAATCTCGAGCCTATCACCCCGACCACCGGCCGGGGAGGGGCGAGGGTCGCCCGAGCGGACGACCCTCGCGAACCCGCTTGGAGGGATCTAGCCCTCGTCGCGGAACTTCTCCATCAGCTCCTCGGTGATCGCGCCGATCTCCATGATCACGCGAGCAACGCGGTTCCGGAAGAAGAAGTAGAAGATCGTCAGTGGGATGCAGACGACCAGTCCGAGCACGGTCGTCACGAGCGCCTGCTGGATACCACCGGCGAGCTCCTTCGGCTCCGGAGCGACGGGCGAGTTCGCGATCGTGTTGAACGCGCTGACCATACCCGAGACCGTGCCGAGCAGACCGCAGAGCGGGGCAATGTTGGCGATCAGGTTGATGTAGCTGATCTTCTGCTGGAGCTTGGTCGCCTCCATCTCGCCGACCTCGGCCATGGCCTTCTCGATGTTCTCGTAGCCGGTGCCGATCTTCGGCAAGCCGGCCGCGAGGACATTCGTGAAGAAGCACGGCTGGGTCTCACACAGCGTCATGACCTCCTCGTACTCCTCCTCCTCGAACAGCCGCTCGATGTGAGCGAGGAGGTCGGGCGGCACGAGGGCGTCCCGTCGGATCGTGATGAAGTGCTCGATCACGAGTCCGATCCCGACGATGTTCATCACAATGATGAAGTAACCGATCGGGCCACCGTACTTGATCATCTGAAGCATGGACGTCTTGGGCGCCGCGGTCGACGCGCCGTCCTGTGCCCACGCCGTATCGGCGAACGCCACACTCATCGCGACCATGACGAGCATGACGATGAGGGCCGGAAGAATGCGCTTCATCCCCAAGGACTCCTTTTCCGCTCCCCTCGCGACCTTTCGGCCGCGGTGCCGCGGTTCTCTGTCGCGGCTGGTCAATCCAGTCGACGGGCGATCCCGCCGCTTCAATTGTTCCGTTCTCTCTTCCGAAAGAGAGAGTGTTACTTCGATGCATACTCGCTGTCCGGGCAACGCGCCTTGAGCTCCTTGATGAGCTCCTCGGCCCGCTCCGGCTGCTTGAGTGACTTGTAGATCTGAGCCGCCTCGTAGAGCGCCTCGGCGTAGTAGTCGCCGGCGCCCGAGTAGAGGACGACCACCTCGAGATAGGCGAGCAGCGCCTTCTTCTGGTTCTCGACGCTGGGGCCGCCCTCGAGGTAGCTCTTCGCCAGGCCGACCAGGGCTGCCCCGACCACCTGCGACGCACCGCCGCCGGCGCTCGCGGCATCCTCCTTGAGGCGCTCGAAGTGCGTGATCGCGTCCTCGTACCGCTTCTCGTTGATCAGCGCCGACCCGATGCCGAAGGCCGCCTGACTGATGAGGGCGGGGTCGCTCGCCTGATCGCTGATCTGCGTGAACATGATCCGGGCTTCGTTGTTCGCGCCGCGGGCGAGCATCGCCATGCCCTTGCCGAACTTGCCCTTCATCCGCCAGCGATCGCCGTAGGAGCCCTCCTCGAGCTTCGAGTACTGCTCCTCGGCCTCGTCGGCCTGGCCGGCCTTCCGGAGCAGCTGCCCCAGGGCGTAGACCGCCGCCGGGTAGACGTAGTGCTCGGGGTAGTCGTTGATCACCGTCTCGAGGTTCTCGATCGCCGCGTCCGCCGCGTCCGCGCTGAGCCCCTCGGCCGCCTCGCCCGCCTTGTAGAGCGCCCACGGCTTGACCCAGTCGGCTCCGCCCTTCTCGGCGGCCTTCCGGAAGTTGTCGACGGCTCGCTTGAGCTTGCCGGCCGCGAGGGCGCCCTGCGCCCGACCGTAGAGCTGCGGCGTGTCGCCGTGAATGATCTCGACGACGTTGGCCGAGTTGATCTCCTTGGAGGAGCCCTTGACCTTGTAGCGGATCTTGTCGTGACCCTCCTTGAGGATCTCGACGCCCTCGTGCGAGGTGCCGTCGGCGAGGACGATCCGGTCGTCGCCGGCCGCCCGCGCCTCGGTCGCCTCGATCGAGACCGCGGCGAGCGCGCCCGCCAGGGTGAGGAGGCCCACGGCTCTCTTCATGTGCGTCATCTCGTCCCCCTCCCTACTTGCCCTTGGCCAGGTCGCGGAGCTTCATGATCTTGTCCCGGACCTCGCGGTGGTCGTCGATCCTCGAGTAGTCGGCCGCCTTGATCGTCTGCTCCCCCGTCCGGGTGACGATCGTGACCGACGACGCGTCCATCGTCTTGATCTTGCCCGGCACGTTCCGGCCGTTCTTGAGGTGAACGGCGTCGTCGAGCAGACCCTGCTGGAGCTGGATGTTGATGTCGGCCTTCACGTCCTCCCACTTCTCCTGGAAGAACTTGATCTGGACGAGCTTGTAGAACACCTCGAGCTTCTTGAGCGAGAACGAGGCCGGCGTCAGGCCGTAGCTCTCGACCAGGTCGCGGTAGGCGTCGTCGTCCATCGACCGGAGGCGCAGGTAGAGCTGCTGGATCGCGTCCTTCAGCCCGCCCTTGACGCTGACGAAGCGCTTGGCGTCGGCCGAGATCTCTCCGCCGACCTCGCCGCCGCCCATGTCCACGAACATCTTCCAGCGGGCCTGGGCGAGCGCCGCGAGGAGCCGGTACTCGCGGTTGAACCGGGTGACCGCCTTGTCGCGCGAGCGCTTGGCGATCTTCTCCTTCTGACCGGCCTTGTCCTTCGGCGCATCGAGCTCGATCGTGACGTCGTTGAAGCTCTGCTCGAGCACCTTGCCGCGCCAGATGTCGGTGATCCCGTCGACCTCCTTCTCGCTGATGATCGCCATCTCCGAGAGCTCGGTGAGGATCTCGTCGGCCTCCTTCTCCTTGCCGCTGTTGAGGAGGCACCAGCCGAGGTTGAGGTCGACCCGCGCGTAGGTCCGGAACTGCTCGGGCTTCGCGCCAGCCTTGGGGTGCTTCTCGAGGAGCGCCTGGAACACCTCGAGCGCCTTGCCGAAGTCCCGCCCGTTGAAGCAGACGGTGCCCGCCCACTCCATGCTGTCGACGGTGAGCTCGCGCTGCGCCTTCTCGCTCGCCAAGGCGAGCGAGAACCACTTGTGGACGTAGCCGGCCGCCTTCGCGCGGTAGGCGCCGGCCTTCGTCAGCTCGGTCGGCGGGAGCTTCTCGGCCGCCTGCGCGAACGCCTGGCCGATGTCGAAGGCTCCGACCCGGAACGAGTCGTCGTTGTTGAACTCGCCGGTGTCCATCGCCTTGAACGCGCGCTCGGCCTCGGTCAGATCGCCGAGGGCGACCGCGGCGACGATCTGCTCGTAGCGCGCCCGCGGGACGTACTTCTTCACCGACGCGAGCGGCCCGTCGAAGGGCTTGAGCGCCTCGAGCGCCTCCTTGTGCTTCTTCTGACCCGCGTCGTTGAGGACCTGGGCCATGAAGTAGAGGACGATCGCGCGGTCGGCGTCGCTCTTGCGATCGATCGCGGCCTTCTCGGCCTTCCGGAGCGTCTCGACCGCCGTGTCGGCGTACTTCGCGTTCCGCTCGCGGTCCTGCTGATAGAGGCGCAGGTAGCAGTAGCCCGCGTTGCTCATCGCGTTGACGTAGAAGGGCACCGGCTTCTTGTTGCCCTCCTTGTCCTCCACCTCGGGGTTGATCGAGAGGTACTCCTTCGCCGCCCGGTCGTACTGCCCGTTCTTCTGCGCGGTGGCCGCGTTGTTGAACTTGAGCTGCTCGCCGACGAAGCCCTCGCCGCTCGACTGGAGATCGTTCTCGATCTTCCGCTTGAGCGCGGTGAGCGGCCCCGAGTCCTTCTCGCCGAACAGCTCGACCGCCTTGTTGATCGCGGCGCGGGCGCGCTTCATCATCTCGCCGGCCTGCTCGTCGTCGGGGAACGACTTGTAGTACTGGCGGTAGGCGATCGCGCTCTCGATCGGCCGGTCGACGTGGTAGTAGAGGTCGCCCAGCTCGCGGAGCGCCCGGATCGCGTAGGGGCGATCCGCCTCGCCCGCGGCCGTCACCAGGACGCCCTTGTAGCCCCAGATGCCCTGCTCCGACAGGCCCCGGAAGAAGAAGCCGAGGGCGGCGTGGAACTGCATCGGCGCCGGGAAGACCTCGCCCGAGAGCTCGACCATCTCGGAGAGAGCCTTGCACGCGGTCAGGCCGTAGACGTCGAAGTCGAAGCCCGGGATCTTGTTCGGCGAGTCCTTGCCGTCGGTGACCATCTGGTAGACGGCGGCCGCGCCCTCGCGGCTGCGCCCGAGGGCGGCGAGCGCCTTGCCCTTCTCGAGGATGGCGAGCTTGCCGAAGTGGTGCTTGTCCGCGCCGAGCTCCTTGCGCTTGAACATCACGTCGATCGAGTCGACGGCCTCCGAGTAGGCCTTGCTCAGGTTGCAGGTCCGGGCGTGCTGGAAGTGGCTCTCGAGGGCGATGGCGTTGACGAACTCCATCAGCTCCTTGCGGGCCTGCGGGTCCTGCGGCATGAACCACGGCTCGATCGCCGTCAGCTCATCGAAGAGGATCTTCGCCTCCTCGAACTTGCCGAGCTCGGCCAGGGCGACGCCCTTGTCGCGGTAGGCGAAGCTCCACAGGTTGAACCAGCCGGTCCGCGTCTCGAGGAACGTCTCGAGCTTCTTGTGGGCGTTGTCGAACGCGCCGTGGCGGTCGGTGTCGCCCACCTCGAACGTCCGCCCGTAGGCGAGGTAGCTCGACGCCTCGAGGTACTCGAGGAGGTCGCGCTTGTACTCGAGGTCCTGGTTCTCCTCGTCCGCCTCGACCTGCTTGGTCAGGTTGGCGATCGCCGCCTGGAAGCTCGTGAACGCCTGCTGGAAGAGGCTCCGAGCCTCGGCGGTCTGCTGCTTCGCCTCCTCGGGGTCGGCGGCCTGCGCGGCGTTCTTGGCGAGGGTCTGGGCCTTGTTGACCGCCGCGAGGAGCTGGTCGACGACGGCGAACTTCGCCCGCTGCGCGTTCGGATACTTCGCCTGGATCTCGGCGAGGAGCTTCTCGTAGGCGTCGAAGTCGGCGGTGTCGCCGGTCCGTCCCGCCTTCTGCTTCAGGATGTCGGCCCGGAGGAAGGCGGCCTCCGCCTTCATCTCGACGGGCGTCCCGGCGTCGTTCTCGACCTCGAGGGAGACCTTCTCGGCCAGATCGAACCACTCGCGGCCGAGGAGGCCGCGGGCGAACTGGATCTCGCGCTGCGGGTCATCCGCCCTCGCGATCGCAGGAATGGCCAGGATCACAGCCAGCGCCGGGACCAGCACCACGACCGAACGGACCTTCGCGTGAGCGTGCGTCATGACGTCCTCGTGAGCTCCTTCTCGGTGCCGTCCGGCGGCGGACGGGGACACCTCCCCGGTCGCCTCGTTGACGCCGAGGCCGCCGGGACCTTCGCTTAACCCGCGACTCGTCCTCGTGGTTCCCCCCCAGGGATGGTATCGGGGGGTGAGTCGCCCGATCAGGCGACTCAGGGGGCCGACCTTGAGGCGGGACGGCCCCCGCACCGACGGACCATTTAGCCGCCCAGGCCGCGAAACATCAAGGCGTTCCGGAAGGCCGACCGCCTCGAGACCGCCAACCGCCGTCGCCGTCACGCGAGCGCTCAGTTTTGACGTTCCTGTGACGGTTCGGACGGAACCGGCCCAAGCCGGGACATCGCGACGATCCGGAGCCGGACGGGAAAGGTCAGGGTCCGGCTGCCGCCGCCGCGAGCGAGTCGGCCACCCGCTCGACGGGGTCGAGGAGCGCGGCCGCCGGCCCGACCTCGTCGAGGAGGGCGTCGTCCCAGGGGACGTCGCGCTCGCCCACCGCGGCGCGGAGGTCGTCGTAGCGGTCGCCGACGGCGCGGAGGGCGCGCACGAGCGCCGGACGGGCGACCCGGTGCCGCGGCGTCAGGTGCAGCAGGAGGATCCCGCGCGGGACGCCCCGCTCGAGGATCGGGACGATCGCCAGCGTCCGCCCGTCCTTGCCGCCGACGCCGAGGAAGAGGCGCCGGTCGCGCACGACGACTCGCTTGTTCCCGGTGAGGGCGGCGCCCTCGTCGGCCCGCGAGCGCATCGACGCCGCGACGCCGCGCTTGCCGCGGACGACGAGCCGGCTCGCGTCGGCCGGGTTGCCGAGCGCGTCCAGGCCGCTCACGTCGTAGGTCGTGCTGCCGTCGACCGACTCGATCACCCCGGCGAGGGCCGCGAGCGCCTCGGCATCGCGCGGCGCGATCTCCGCCGGACCGACGCCGGCCGCCGCCGCCTCCTCGCCCAGGCTCCCCTCGATCGGCTCCGCCGCCCGGCTCGTCCCGACGGTGACCGTCTTCGCCTGGTGCTTGACGGCGTCGATCGTGCGGCGGGTCTCGTCGATCGCGACGGTGAGGGCCGCCCGGAGCGCCTCGAAGACCTCGGTCAGGCCGCCGCGCACGCCCGTGTCGGCCTCGAGATCGATCAGCGGGATCCGGCCGAGGGCGTAGCGGGTGAGCAGGGCGAGGGCGACGGCCGTGTCCGGCTCGAGCGCCGCCCGGTAGCGCCCGTCGCGGATCCGCTCGTCGAGCTCGCGCACGAGCGGCACCAGCTCGGCCCGGACCGCCCCGAGCGCGGCGCTCGGATCGGCGATCGCCTCGTCGCCATCGAGCGCCTCCTCGACGTGCTCGCGCATCCGGCGGAGCAGGACACTCCCCTCGTCGATCGCCCGGGCCGCCCAGTAGGCGAAGAGATGGCCGGCCGCCGTGTTCACCAGGATCTCGGCGACCGCGTCCACGGGCGAGGGCACCCCGACGAACCCCGACGCGTAGGGCTCGAAGCGCGCCGCCGCCGACGCGTCGGCGATCACGATCGGGGCGGCGCGGTGCGCCCGGAAGATCGAGGCCTCCTTGACGGCGTCGGCGAGGGCGGAGCCGCCGAGCCCCGCCGCGCACATCACGATGAGCGGCTCCGCGCTCAGATCGATGTGCTTCTTGTCCTCGACGCTGTCGACCGCGACGCTCCGGTAGCAGAGCTCGCTCACCTTGATCCTCACCTCGTGCGCGGCGACGGCGGCCGCCCCGCTCCCGATCACCGCGTAGTAGCGCCGCCGCGGCGCGAGCTGGAGGGCGATCTCGCGGACCGGCTCGTCGGCCGCGTCGAGCGTCGCCGACAGCAGCTCGGGCAGGCCGCGGAGACCGGCGACGCGCGCCGCGACCTTCGCCTCGTCGAGCGAGCCGACCCGCTCGGCGAGCCAGAGCGAGAGGAGCGCGCCTGCGACCACCTGGCAGTAGAAGGCCTTGGTCGATGCGACGCTCATCTCGACGTCGCGACCGTCGCTCGTGTAGAGGGTGCCCTGCGCCTTGGTCGTCAGGTCACTCCCGCGGCGATTCACGATCCCGACCACGACGGCGCCGCGATCGCGGGCGAGGTCGACGGCCCGGTTGGTGTCGGTCGTCGTCCCCGACTGACTGACGGCGACGACGAGGCAGCCCGGACCGACCTCGTCGAGGCGGAAGCCCGAGAGCTCGGTCGCGAGGACGCCCTCGACGGCGACGCCGGCCGGCGAGAGGTCGCGGCTCAGCACCGCGGCGATCCCCTTGCCGGCCACGGCGGCCGTGCCCTGACCGATGACGAAGACGCGCCGGAGGGCGCGCCTCGCGATGAGCGCCTCGAGCTCGGCGGGGACGGCCTCCTCGCCGAGGACGACCCGCTCCGCCCCGAGCTTGCCGCGCAGGGTCCTGGCGACGCTCCGGGGCGACTCCCGGATCTCCTTGAGGAGGAAGTGGGGGAAGCCCGCGCGGTCGATGTCGCGGGTCGTGATCTCGGCCGTGCTCACCCGCTCGGCGCCGATCGCCCCGCGCCCGCCGTCCCAGCGCCGGCTCGTGACCAGCGGTCGGTCGCCGCCGTCGGGCGCGGCTCCCGGCGCGGGCGGCGGCGCCGACGCGTCGAGGACGACGATCTCGCCGTCGCGCCCGTCGAGCTGGAACTGGCGATCGGTCCGCTCGACGACCCCGTAGAGCTCGGAGGCGTAGATGACCCCCTCGTCGGTCAGGCCGACGTGGATCGCCTGGCCGCTGCCGCGCAGGGCGAGGTAGGTCCGGCCCGGCGCGATGCTCGACTGGACCGCGATCGCGGTCGATCCCTCGAACAGGCCGACCGAGTCGCCGATCGCGGCGAGGACGGGATCGTCGTCGCCGCCGGCGCCTCCCGCGGTCGCCCGGGCGGCGATCGCCTGCGGGAGCTGCTCGGCGATCAGCATCGGGATCAGCTTCGCGTCCGTCGTGATCCGCGGCGACGCGCCGCGCCCGGTCCGGCCGCGCAGCCCCTCGTGGAGCTCGAGGTAGTTGTCGACGTCGCCGTTCAGGGCGGCGAGGACGAGCGGCCCCTCGGACGCCGACGCGATCGGCCGCGCGACGGCCCGGAACCGGCCCGACGGCATCGCCGAGAGGCTCGCGGGGACGGTCACCTGGTTGAGCGGGTGGGCGTTCGGCTGGCTGATCACGCCGTTACTCGCCCAGCGAGTGTGCCCGAACGCGTCGACCGTCGTCGCCGCGGCGAGGGCGGCCCGCAGGACGCCGTCGGCGGCAACGGCGGCCCGCAGATCGGCGACGTTCTGGCCGAGCTCGCCCACCTCGCGGGCGACCTTGTGGGTGAAGGCGAGGGCCGACCCCGACGCGCCGTCGACGCCCGACGGCCCGCGGACGATCGCGCCGGTGACGAAGTCGTGGAGCGACTCGCGCCGGGTGAGCTCCGCGCCGAGCCCGGCCGCGGCGATGGCGTCGTCGAACGCGCGCCGCGACGCGTCGGTCTCGAGGTGGACGAGGATCGAGAGACCGGAGCTGTCGCGCCCTCGCACCTCGAGCCGCCCGAGGTTCTGCAGGGTCACGTCGAGACGCCAGAGCTCCCGCAGGAGCGGATCGCCGACCGGCGGCGCCGAGGCGCGCAGCCCGGCGAGCGCGTTCACCCGCGGGACCTGGGCCAGGACGTCCTCCCGGATCCGCCAGGCGACGTCGCGGAGCCGACCGTCGAGCTCCGCGCGCGCGTGGGCCTCGTCGCCGTCGTCGTCGCCGGGGAGCGCGTCGGCGGCGGCGGTCGCGACGTCGGCGAGCTCGGCGATCGCGGCCGCGAGGGTCGGCGTGGTCGCGACCGCCCGGAAGCCGGTGTAGCAGACGAGCCGTCGCCCGAGCGCCTCGGCCGCGTCGAGCGCCCCGAGGAACGCGGCGCCCGCGGGGACGCTGGCGCCGTCCGCCGCGCGCAGGCCGGCGGCCGCCGACCGCGCCGCGGCGAGGAGCGCATCGGCCGAGGGGCCGGCGCCGGGCGCCGTCGCCGCCGGGTGAAGCACCATTCCGATCAGGCCGCACAAACCGCGAGCTCCTCCGTTCCGCCCTCGGATTATATCGTCTTCCCCGAGCCTGGCCTGGGATGTAACCTCACCCTCCGAAACCGGAGGAGACCGTCATGCGCCCCGCTCGCCTCGCGCTGCTCGCCCTCACCCTCGCCGCCGCCCAGCTCGCGACCGCGACGACGGCCCCGCCCGCCCGAGCGCAGAGCGCGCGCGAGGTGAAGAAGCGGCAGAAGGCGCTCCAGAAGATCGCCGACGAGCTCGGCGTCCCCGTCGAGCCGCTCGGCGCGGTCGGCGGCGAGCGGTGGATCAGCCGCAAGGCCGAGGAGCGCCGCGAGCTGCTCCTCGACGTGGGACGCGACAAGCCGGCGGCGCTCCTGCCGCTCGTGGTGGCGGCGGCGCGCGACGAGAAGGACGAGGCGAACCGGCGGGCGGCGATCCGGCTCATCTCGGTGATCGGTCTTCAGGCCGACCGCGCCGCCGTCGTGGAGCACGTCCTCCCCGCGATGCCGAAGCTGCTCGGAGAGAAGGACCCGGTCGCCCTCGCGGCCATCGATCAGCTCGCCCGCCTCCGCTGGTGGCTCGAGTGCGACGCCGATCTCGCGCCGAGCTTCGAGGCGGCCTTCGGCCAGAGCAAGCGCCGCCTCCCGCTCGCGCAGCGCGGCTTCCGCAACCTCCTCGACGTGCGCTGGCCGGCGACGCGCGACGGAGCCGCCCACGACGCGATCCTCGCGGTGCTCGGGCCGAAGAGCAAGTTCGGACCGAACGAGCGCAAGCGCGCGATCCGCGAGCTCGGACGGCGCGCCGAGAACGCCGACCCGAAGAAGATCGCCAAGCTGATGCTGGCGGACGGGACGGTCGCGGTGGAGTGCGCCCAGGCGCTCGCCGACATCGGCGACCCGGTCATCCTCCCGGCGCTCCGCAAGATCGACGCGACCGCATCGATGAAGCTGCGGATCCCCGCCTACGAGGCGCGGATCCGGCTCGGCGACGAGCAGCTCGTGAAGCGCGAGCTGAACGGGATCCTCGTAAACGAGAACGAGCAGCTCCAGCGAGCGGTCGTCTGGGCGCTCCGGCTCTTCCCGACGACGACGGCGGACGACGCCCTCGCGCAGCTCTCCAAGAAGGTGACCGAGCCGAGGCTGCTCCGGACGGTCGCCATGGCGCGCCTCCATCGCGGCGACGCCGGCGACGTCGTCTACCTGAAGGAGCGCCTCGAGGAGGATCCCCCCGACGGCTGGGTCGCCCAGCAGGGGCTCGCGATCGACGACCGCGCCGCCGACCCGCTCGCGGCGGTGATCGCCAGGAGCGAGGCGGACGGCCTCCGCGGCCAGCGGGGCGCCGCGATCTCACGGATCGGCAACCATCGGATCGACGACCCCGACATCGAGAAGCTCCTGCGCGAGCTCCAGAAGGAGGACCCGAGCTGGCTCCGGGTGCGGGCCGCGTTCGCGCTCCTGCAGCTCGGCGCCGAGGACGGCGAGGCGCTCATCGAGAAGGCGCTCGAAGAGGACGTCCCGCCCGACCCCGACGACCCCGATGCCGGCGAGCCCGAGCCGCTCGATCCCGTCCGCTGGCGCACCGAGGATCTCGGCATCGGACGGGTGAAGCGCTTCTACGGGAGCACCCTGATCGACATCTTCGACGGGATCGGCCGCGCCCGGACGAGCGAGGTCGCGCCGCTCCTCGCCCGCTGGCTCGACCCGGCGAAGAGCGAGGATGGGAGAGCGAGTCCCGGAGGGCCCGAGCCGAGGGACGAGGATCGGAGCCCGGAGGAAGGGAGCGCGAAGGCGCCCCAGCCCCTGCCCCTGCCCCGATGGCTCGAGCATGCGATCATCCGTCGCGCCGCCGTCCGGGCGCTCGGCTCGATCGCCTACGACCTGACCCTCGGCGGCGCTGGACCCTCCGGCGGCGACGCCCCGGCGGGACCCGCTCCGTTCGGAGCCGAGCCGGGCGGCGACGCCAAGCCCGACGAGGCCGAGACGGCGCGCCGGAAGAAGCTCGCCGACCGCGCCATCGCCGCCCTCGCCCGGCGCCTCGACGACGAGAACGACCTCGTGCGGTCGGCCGCCCTGAGCGCCCTCGCCGAGATCGCCGGGGAGCCCGCCCTGCCGCCCGGCGCGCCTGCGTCGGCCGAGGCGCCCGTTCTGGCGAAGGTGGCAGCGTGGCTCGAGACTCGCTAACCAGCGACCGGAAAGTCACTTCGGGACGTCTCGAGAATCCGGTGATGTGGCCGGGCACCGACGGGATAGCTCCCTCGACGCCATGCCCACGACCGCCACGACGCCGAGACGAGCCGTGTCCAGCCTGACCGACGAGGCGCTGCTGCTGCGCTGGGTCCGCGAGGCGGACGCCGACGCCCTCGCCGCCCTGATCGACCGGCGCTGGCCGGGCGCCTACCGCTTCGCCCGCCGGTGTCTCGGCGACCCGGCCATCGCCGAGGACGCCGCCCAGGAGGCGTTCCTCGGGCTGCTCCGGGCGGCCCCGCGGTTCCGCCCCGAGGCGCGGTTCGACCCGTGGTGGGCGACGATCCTCATCAACGCGGTCAAGAAGGCCGGCCGCGGCCGCACCCGCCGCGCCTCGATGCACGAGCGCGCCCGCGCTGCCGAGGCCGCCCGCCCCCGCGGCGGCGAGCCTCCGCCCGACCAGCACGCCGAGGTCGCCGAGGTCGCCGACGCGATCGCCGAGCTCCCGATCGAGCTCCGCGCGCCGATCGTGCTCCACTACTACGAGGGGCGAACCCACGCCGAGGTCGCCGACGAGCTCGGCTGCCCCGTCGGCACGGCGTCGAGCCGGATCCGCCGCGGCGTCGACCGTCTCCGCGAGAGCCTCGCCGGGCGCCGGGTCGCGGGCGCGGCGCTGCCGGCGACGCTCGCCCTGCTGACGAAGCTCGACGCGCCCGCCGTGCCGGCCGCGCCGAGCGCGGCGACGCTGCTCGGAGGCGCGGCGGGCGCCGCGGGCGGGACCGGCGCCGCCCTCGCCGGCGCGACCGAGCTCACCGGCGGCGTCGCCGGCGGCGTGACGGCCGTCTCCGGCGGCGTGACGGCCGCCTTCGGCGGCATTGGCGGAAAGCTCCTCGGCACCCTCGTCGCCGGCGCGGTCGTGGTCGGGCTCACCGCGAACGCCTACCTCGGCGCGGGCACCGACGACGCCGTCGCCACGCGGCGCACCCGACGGATCCTCTCCGCGCTCGACGCCGCCCTCACCGAGCACTTCACGGCGACCCGCGAGTTCCCGCCCGACGGCGTCGACCGGATCCCCGGCCTCGAGGTGACCGCCGCGGGGGTCGCCGTGCCGAAGAGCGACCCCGACGGGCTCGCGCCGTCCCCGAGCGGCATCGAGCATCGCCGCGGGACCTCGTCCCTCATCTATCATCTGATGCGGCAGACGATCCGGCCGGCCTCGACGGGCCCCGGCGGCGGGTCGACCGGCGCGCGCCTCCTCGGCCCGTTCCTCGACGCGAGCACCCTCCCGCCGAGCTGCTTCAGCCGCCTTCGCCCCGACGGCACGCCCGACCTGGCCGACCCCGAGTGCGAGCTGCTCGACGGATGGGGCCGACCGCTCCGCTACGACCGGGTCCGGTCGGTCGACGCGGTCAGCGCGCTGAGCGGATCGGTGGATCCGCGCCGCGACGGCGCGACGCTCCGCAGCCGCAACGTCGGCGCCTACGACCTCTGGAGCGAGGGGCGCGACCCGGCCGACCCGGCCGACGACGTCGGCAACTGGTAGGACCGGGAGGGACGACCGGCGCTCGCCCCCAACCCCGGCCGGCGGGGGGCGCGGCGTCCGGTCGGCCCTCCCGGTCCTGCCGGTCCGACCGGTTGCCGCCTATCGTGATTCCAGGGGTCAGGTCCAGGATTCACACCAGAGGGGCCAGGTCACACCAGCGACTGCGACAGATTCGCTCGTGTGATTCCTGGACCTGACCCCTTCGATTCACACCAGAGGCTCGGTGCGAAGCGTTCGGGTCTGTGCGACGCCGGCTCCGAGCCGAGGCTGTTGTCGGGTGGCGCCCGCATGGCTTCCGCTCGCCCGCCCGATTGGCGCCGCCCCTTCGATCCGACCAGTATGGAGTCAATGCCTGGTCCGGACGATTCACGAGCGGCATGGCGAGGACGCGGACCCCTGGGCTCTCGGCCTGCCGCAGCCGAGGCCCTTGAAGTGATCCCGACCAGACCCGGCTCGGGAGCGACGCCGTGACCGCTCGGCCGCCGCCTCCCCCACCACCACCGCCGCCACCGCCGCCGCCGCCGCCGCTCCCGCCGCCCGGCCCTCCCCCGGGGCCGCACTCGCCGCGTCCGATCGGTCCGCCGACGGCGCCCGCGACGAGCGCCGGCGTCGCCCGGCCGGGATCGGTCCGCCTCGCGTCGCCGCAGTTCGGGCCCTACATCATCCGCGGCCTCATCGGGCGGGGCGGCATGGGCGCCGTCTACCGGGCCGACCACACCGGCCTCGGCCAGCAGGTCGCCGTCAAGGTGCTGCTCTCGGAGCCCTCGCCGGACGCGGTCGCGCGCATGCGGCGCGAGGCGAAGGTGGTCGCCCGGCTCGAGCATCCGGGGATCGTGCGCGTCCTCGACGCCGGCGAGACGCCGGACGGCCGCCCCTACCTCGCCATGGAGCTCGTCGAGGGGGCGCCGTTCAGCCAGCTCCTCGCGGCCGGCGAGCTGCCGCTCGGGCGCCGGCTCCAGATCATCGCGGAGGCCGCCCGGGCGCTCCACCACGCCCACGCCCACGGCGTCGTCCACCGCGACGTGAAGCCGGCGAACATCTTCGTCGCGTCCGATGGGCGCACCAAGGTGCTCGACTTCGGCGTCGGCAAGCTCATGGACGACGAGACCCAGAAGCTGACCCGGACCGGCAGCGTCCTCGGCACCTTCGCCTACATGGCGCCCGAGCAGGTCAAGAACCACGAGGAGGTCGGCGCCCCGGCCGACGTCTACTCCCTCGGCGCGACCCTCTACGAGGCGATCACCGGGCGCCCTCCGGTCGACGCCCGCAACGCCGCCAACGCCGTCTACGCGATCGTCCACGAGGAGCCCGAGCCGCCGAGCAGCCGGGCCAAGATGGCCGCCCTCGACGCGGGCGCGGCGCGCGCCCTCGACGCGATCTGCGCCCGCGCCCTCGCCAAGGAGGCGGGCGACCGGCACCCGAGCGCGGCCGCGTTCGCCGACGACGTCGAGCGCGCGGCGCGGGGGCAGCGCCCGAAGGCGCTCGGCCACTCGTCGAGCCGCCGGCCGAGGGTGCCCTCGAGGAGCTCGGCGAGCGGCCGGAGCCCGGTCACGCCGGCGACCCCGTCCCGGGCGCCGATGATCGCGGTGATCGTGATCGCCGTCGTCGCCGCCGGCGGCGGCCTCGCCGCGGGGCTCATGATCGCCGGCGGACCGAGCGAGCGCGACGGCGGTCCGGACTCCGGCGACGCGGTCGCGACGGCCGGCGACGCGACGGCCGGCGACGCCACGCCCGGCGACGCGCCGACGCCCTCGATCGCGGATCGCCTCCGCGAGCGCGAGGTTGCCGATGCGGGCTCGAGCGCCGGGGGAGCGACGGCCGACGACGACGACGACGAGCCCGAGCTCACCCCCGACGGGCCAGTCGACCCGCCGCCCGACCCGTCGCCCGACCCACCCGACCCGCGGCCCGACCACGACGTCCCGCCGCCGAGCGACCTGACCCTCGATCGCGTGATCGCCGCGCAGAGCGAGACGATCGCCGCCTTCAATCGCCGCGACTTCACCGCGGGCCTCGCCGCCTACCGCCGCATGGGCGTCGGCCCCCACATCGACCGGCTCGCCGACGTCCTCGGCGACGCGCCGGCGAGCAACATCTGGGGCTGGGCCGGCATCGACCGCGCGAGCGTCGGCGATCGCCGCGGCGCCGAGCGCGCCCTGCGGGAGGCGCGCGCGACCCTCGATCGACCCGGGCGCGGCGCCCTCCGCCCCGATCCGATCGCCGTCCGCAACGCGGAGATGTTCATCCCGCGGATCCTCATGCTCGCCGAGACGTCGCTGGACGGCCCGCCAATCCAGGCCCTCTCCGGCTTCGAGCAGCTCATGATGGTCCAGCCCGGTGGCCTCGACGACCCCGCCCTGAACGCGCTCCGGGAGCTCGCGAGGGTCCGATCGCTCGTCCCGCTCATTCTCCGCGGGGACACCTCGACCAAGATCCGGATGCGAGGGATGGAGCTCACGCTCCTCGACGTCAGCAACACCCGGGGCCAGCTCAGCGAAACGCTCCGGGCTTCGGCCAACCTGGTGCGCGCGGAGATCGAGAGGCGGGAGTGTCCGGCCGAGCTCCGCCTCGCGGTGGCGAAGCGGCTGGCACCGATCGACGAGAACGTCGCCCGGCTCGAACGAGGCGAGCCGATGCGCGTCGCCCTCGGCACCCTCTCGCCGATCGCGGTCCGCGCGGTCCCGGCGGGCAGCTTCGCGTCCCGACGCGAGGGGATCGTCGTCAGCGACGCCGCCGAGCCCGGCACCGTCACGATCACGATCGACAAGGTGCGTCGCTTCGAGGTGATCGAGCTCGATCTCGAGCCGGCCACGGCGGCCGTCGAGCTCGTCGACGGGGACGGTAACGGCCTCGTCTGGGCCGCGGTGACCGCCGAGGCCACGGCCGGCGCCGGCGGCGTCCCACCCGAGATCGCGACGGCGCTCGCAGGACCGACCGCGACGACCGTCCGGATCGAGCTCGGCGACGACCGGCTGACGATCGACCGCGACGGCGCGCGCGCGACCGCCGACGCGGTCGACCGGCCGCGAAGCACCCGCGACCTCCGGATCCACCTCGCCCCCGGGACGATGGTTCGCGCGATCGGACTGCTCCCGCCGGTTCGGTAGCGAGCCGGGGCGCGGACGGGCCGCTCCGTTGCTACCATGCCCCGCATGGCCCGCGAACGACTCCAGGCCGCGCTCTCCGCGTCGCTGCAGCCGGAGCCCTTCGTCCGCGAGGTCCTCGAGGCGCTCGAGGAGCGGCACCGCCGGCTGGCGCTCCTCGCCCTCGGCGAGTGGGCGCGCCTGCAGCAGCCGACGCCCGAGCTGTTCTTCGCGATCGCCGGTCTTCAACGTCCGTCGTGGGGAACCTGGAACGGCCTCCTCCTCTCACTCCAGAAGGCGCGGCGCCGGATCCTGAGCGCCGAGGCGAAGGCGGCCCGCGCGCAGCTCGAGGGGACGCCGACCCTCGAGCGTCTGCTCGGAGGCCTTCAGGCGAGGCTGACCGACGACGAGGCGAGCGCGCTCCAGCCGCTGCGCGCGTTCGTCCGGGCCGAGTGGAGCGCGCGCCCGCGGGTCGCCGACGTCCTCGCCCTCCCGATCGCGCTCCGCAACCGGGTCGCTCACGACGCGCCGTCGGACCCGCGGTGGTGGTCCGAGGCGGCCGACGCCGTCTCGCCGCTCGTCGCCTGGCACGTCGCTCACTCGCTCGGCGAGACCGACACGCCGCGCCGCCGCCCCTGGTTCCTCGACGACGATGGCGACGGCGGCGACCACGGGCCGTGGATCCTCGCCCGCGTCTCCGAGCAGCTCACCGCGACCTACGACGGCCCGGCCGGAGCGAGCGTCGTCCGGGACGACGTCGCCGACGAGGTCTGGCGCCACTTCGAGGCGCTCCTCGGGGGCGCCGGCGCCGACGAGCGCGACCTCGCCCGCCTCCTCGCGCGCCACGCGCCGGCAGAGCTCCGTGGCGTTCGTCTCGGCGACCTCGTCGTCGGGGCGCCCGTCGGCGAGGGCGGCTTCGCGCGCGTCCACGAGGGCGTTCAGCTCAGCACCGGGCGCAAGGTGGCCGTCAAGATCCTCCGGGACGGGATGTCGGCCGAGATGCAGGCGCGCTTCCGCCAGGAGGCCTCGTTCCTGTCCCGCTTCCAGCACCGGCACATCGTCGGCGTCCTCGGCTACGGCAACGAGGGCTGGACGGCTCCGCGCGACGTCTCGCTCCGCGACGAGCCGTGGTTCGACGAGTGCTTCGGCAAGACCGCGCCCGAGAAGATCTTCATCGCGCTCGATTGGCTCGAGGGCGAGACCCTCGACGCCCTGTTCGCACGCGGCGAGCCCGGCGCCCCGGCCCTGCCGTTCGGAGAGATCGCCGAGCTGTTCCGGCAGGCGGCCGACGCGATCGCGACGGTTCACGGCGCCGCCCTCGTCCACCGCGACATCAAGCCGAGCAACCTGATGCTCGGCCCGACCGGCATCGTCCTCATGGACTTCGGCATCGCTGACGAGAGCGAAGCGCCCCGCGACGCGCCGACGGCCACGGCGACCGAGACCGCGACGGCGGCCGCGGCCGCGACCGGGCTCGGCACCCTCGCCTACATGTCGCCCGAGCAGATCCGCGCCGCGAAGGCGAGCGACGAGGTCTCCCTCTCCACCGACGTCTACTCCCTCGGCGCCACCTTCTACGAGCTCTTCACCGGGCGACGCCTCCACGATCACGACCTCGAGGCGCCGGCCACCGTCGAGACGCGCAAGCTCGAGGGCGTCGCCCCGACCCGCCCGAGCCTCATCACCGCCGGGCTGCCGTGGGAGCTCGAGACGATCCTCGAGGGGTGCCTCCAGCCCGACCCGCGCGACCGCTACCCCTCCGCCCTCGCGCTCGTCCGCGACCTCGAGCGCTTCGCCGCCGACGAGCCGCTCGAGTACCGCCGGCCGTCACTGCCGCGACGGGCCCGCCTCTTCTACCGCCGCAACCGCCAGCCGGTCCGCCTGAGCGCTGCGTTCGCCGCGATCGCCGCGGCCGGCGTCGTCTTCAGCATCGCCGGGATCACCGCCGAGCAGGGGCGGCTCGAGGCCGAGCGCGCCGACGAGGCGCGCCAGCGCGACGTCGAGATCCAGCAGAAGGAGCTCGCCGACGGCCGGAAGGTCAAGGTCGTCCGCCTCTCGGACGCCGAGGTCGTCGCCCGTCTCCGCGCCGAGGCGCCGACGCTCTGGCCGACGAGCCCGGACGAGCTCGTCCCGGTTCGCCGGTGGCTGGAGGCGGCCCGCGGGCTGAAGCCGCGGCTCGTGAGGCATCGACGCCACCTCGCGGAGCTCCGCGGCGGAGCGGCGCCGATGGACGCCGCCGACGCCGCCCGCCGCCGCGCCGCCCACCCCGACCACGCGCGCTGGCGGGCCGCCGAATCGCTCCGCGACGCGCTCGAGGAAGAGCTGCGCCGCGCCGACCGCTGGGCGTCCACGCGCGCCCTTCTCGACGTCGCCGATCTCCGCGAGCCGCTCCCGGCGATCGACGCCCTCTCCCGGGAGACCCTCCGCGAGGTCGGCGCGTGGCGGCGGGGCCTCGCCCGCGTCGAGAACGATGCCCGCCTCGCCGCGGCCCTCGGACGCGGCCGCGCGGAGCTCGAGACGGCGACCGTCGCGGACCTCGCCGCCGCGGCCGAGGAGACGTGGTACGTCGTCCAGGAGATCGAGGTCTGGGACGCCGCCCCCGAGTCGGTGGCCGCGGCGAGCGCCGCCGCGGGAGAGCTCCTCGACGAGCTCGACGCCGCCGCGCTCGGGCTGATCGGCGCCCTCGACGATGGCCTGACGGCGTTCGAGGCCGGCGACGCGAGCGAGCTCGAGACCGCCTACGCGCAGTCGGGCGAGCTTCAGGGACGCTTCGACGACCACCTCGTGACCGCCCTCGAGGCCGCCTCGCTCGAGGACGCGCGGGCGCGCTTCGGCGCGCTCGATCCGGCCGGACGAGGAGACGCCTACGCCCGGGCGGCGCGGACGCTCCGCGACGAGCTCGTGGAGGAGCAGCGCGCCCCCGCGGAGCGGCTGGCCTCCGCGGTCGACCGTCTCGCCGCCGCCCTCGTCGACGACGTCGACCGCGTCCTGACCGCCGGGACCATCGCGCGAGCCCGCGCGCTCCTCGATCGGACGAGCGCCCTCGCGGTGCGCCTCGCCGACCTCGTCGAGCCGCGCCGGTTCGCCTCGACCGAGCTCGGCTGGGAGCACGACGTCACCGCCGACCTCGTCCGCACCCTCGACGCGTTCGGCGACACCGTCGCCGCCGTCGAGGCGCGGCTCGACCTGCCGGAGCGCTGGCGCGACGCGCTCGCCCGCATCGCCGACCGGGCGGAGAGCCCTCGCCACGACGGGCTGACCCTGCCGCCGCAGCCCGGCCTCGTCCCGCTCGGTCCGGACCCCGCCTCGGGCCTCTGGGAGCTCTGGCACCCGGGCAGCGGCGACCGCCCGCGGCGCGACGCCGACGGTCGCCTCGTCCCGACCGAGGCGAGCGGCCTCGTGTTCGTCCTCGTCCCGGGCGGCGCCTTCGCGATGGGCGCGGCGACGTCGGCGCGAGCGGGCCGGCCGGTCGGGTCGCCCAACGTCGACGAGCAGTCGGGCGAGGACGAGGCCGACCTCGCCGGACGGCCGCGCCGGGTGGAGCTCCAGCCGTTCCTGATCTCGAAGTACGAGATGACCCAGGGCCAGTGGACGCGGCTCTTCGGCGCGAACCCGAGCAGCTACGACCGACCCGATCGCGCGGCGCACCCGGTCGAGATGGTCTCCTGGGAGGATTGCCTCGCCGCCCTGCCGCCGGCCGGCCTCGACCTGCCGACCGAGGCGCAGTGGGAGTACGCCGCGCGCGGCGGGACGAGCACCGTCTGGTGGACCGGAGACGACCCCGAGAGCCTCGCCGGCGCGGCCGACCTCGCGCAGATCCAGTCGCTGCCCGTCGGCACCGTCGGCGCGAACGGCTTCGGCCTCCACGACGTCGTCGGCAACGTCTGGGAGTGGTGCCGCGAGCGCGACGGCTACTACGACGCCCCCCTCGCGCCGGGCGACGGGGAGCGAACGTGGCGCCCGGCGCGGGGGCTCCTCCCGATCCTGCGGGGCGGCTTCGTCTGGTCGATGTTCCCCGCGAACGTGAACCTCCGGAACTCGCGCTCGGCGGCGCGCGGCCCCGGCACCTGGGGGATGTCGTGGCGGCCGGGACCGCGCGGCGGGGCGCCCACCCGACCCGACCGTCACGAGTGCTTCGGGCTCCGCCCGATCCGCCCGCTGACCGGGCTCGTGCCGCCGCCGACGATCGAGCACCCGCGGCCGGGCGCGGTCGTCCACGCGCGCGCCCTGGAGCTGCGCGGTCGCTTCCGCCGCGCGCCGGCCGACCGGGCCGTCCGCGTCGCCGACCGGACGGTCGCGGTCGAGGCCGACGGCGCGTTCCGCGTCGCGCTCGACCTGCACGACGACGAGAACCGGATCGCCCTCGCCTGGGGTCCGGGCGACGACGCCCGCCGCGCGGAGGTGCGCGTCGTCCTCGACGATCGGCCGGGCTGGTCGGACGAGCCGCTCCCGGCCGGCCTCCGCCGCGGTGAGACGCCGCCGACCTACGTCTGGGACCCGGGCGTCGGCATCCCGCTTCCCGCCGAGCGCGTCGACGCGGGCGGGGGCGAGGGCGAGGGCTACCGCGTCGCCGCCGACGCCGCCGACCTCGAGCGCGCGTTTCGCCAGATCGGGCGCGACCATGGCAGCCCCGTCCGGCTCGATCGCCTCGAGCTCGCGGACGTCGCCGCGTTCTGCGAGCACCTCGGCCTGATCCCGCCGACCGAGGATGCGTGGCGGGCGGCGAGACGAGGCGACGCCACGCCGCCGCGGCTCACGCTCCGGCTTCCGGGAGCGGCGCCCCGATGAGCGAGCGACTCCCCGTCAGCGCAGGCATGCGCGAGGCGCTCGCCGCGACGGGCCGCGAGCTCGTCGCCTCCGTCCTCGCGATCCTCGAGCGCGACTTCCGCGAGCTCGCCCTCCTCGTCCTGGCCGACTGGCAACGCTCGGGCCTCACCGCCCGCGAGCTCGTCCCGAGCGTCGGCGGGCTCCAGCGACCGTCCTGGGGCGCGTGGAACGGCCTCCTCCAGGCGTTCGGCCGGGTGCGCAAGCGTGTCCGCCGCGAGGGCACGCCGGAGGAGCGAGCGGCGTTCCGCGAGGACGGCCTCACCGGCGCCGCCCTCACGCTCCTCGGCGAGCGCGTCGACCGCGCGGTCGTGAGCGAGCTCCGCCCCCTCGCCGAGCTCGTCGGCGTCTCGCTCGGAAAGCGCCTCACCCTCGGCCGCGCCCTCGCGCTGCCGATCACCGTCCGCAACCACCTCGCCCACGGCGCGCCCGAGGATCCCGACTGGTGGACCCGGGCCGAGGCCGGCCTCCGCGCCCTCGCGATCTGGTACGACGCCGCGCGACCCGGCGCCGACCTCGTCGCCGCCGCCGCCCATCCCGAGCCGTGGTTCATCGAGGAGGACGGCGAGCGCTGGGCGTTCAACGGGCTCGCCCGCGACCGGTCGGTCGTCTACGTCTCCGCGGGCGGGCGGAGCCGGCACGTCGAGAACGGACGCGCCGTCCTCCTCGCGTTCGAGACGCTCCTCGGACGGAGCGGCGCGCGCGAGGAGGACCTGCACCGCCTCCTCGAGACGCTCGCCCCCGACGCGCGCCGCGACGACCTCCGGGGCGTCCTCCTCGGCGACTTCCTGATCGGTCCGCCGACCGGCGAGGGTGGCTTCGCGACCGTCCACCGCGGCGTCCAGCTCAGCACAGGGCGACCGGTGGCGGTGAAGCTCCTCCGCGACGGGATGCCGCCGGAGACGCGCGCGCGCTTCCGACGCGAGGCCGCGTTCCTCGCCCAGTTCCAGCACCCGAACGTGGTCGGCGTCGTCGGCTTCGGCGAGGAGCCCTGGTCGGCGCCCGCGGACGGGCTGCCGGACGAGGCCTGGTTCCAGGAGGCGTTCCGCGGGACGGCGCCGGTGAAGACGTTCATCGCGCTCGAGTGGTTCGAGGGCGGCACCCTCGAGACGCTGTTCGCGCCGAACGAGGAGCCGCGGCCGACGCCGCGCGCGCTCGTCGAGCTCTTCCGGCAGGGCGCGGCGGCCCTCGCCGCCGTCCACGGCGCCGGCCTGATCCATCGCGACGTCAAGCCGGCGAACATCATGCGCGAGGGCGAGACCCTCAAGCTGATGGACTTCGGGATCGCGCGGAGCCGCGGCGAGGCGCACACCCTGCGGACGGCGACCGGCCAGCTCGTCGGGACGCCGGCCTACATGTCGCCCGAGCAGGTCCGCGCCGCGAACGCGGAGGACGAGGTCGGTCCGGCGACCGACCTCTACTCCCTCGGCGCGACGTTCTACGAGCTGTTCACCGGGCGGCGTCTGTTCGATCACGACGCGGTGGACGCGACGACATCGGAGGCGCGCAAGCTCGCCGGCGAGCGCCCGCCGCTCGACTCCTCGGCCGCCCGCTCGCTCCCCTGGGAGATCCGGACGATCCTGCGCGGCACCCTCGAGGCCGAGGTCTCCGACCGCTACGGATCCGCCGTCGACCTCGAGCGCGACCTCGCCCGCCTCCTCGCCGATCAGCCGATCCTCTACCGGCGGCCGTCGGCGCTCCGCCGGGCGCAGCTCGCGTGGCGGCGGAACCCGGTCGTGATCGGGCTGGCGACCGCGTTCCTCCTCGCCCTCGTCCTCGGGACGACGGCGTACCTCGTCACCATCACCGGGAAGCGCGAGGAGACGCGCGAGGCGCGCGACGCCACCACGACCCAGCGCCGGGACGCGGAGGCGGCCCGATCGGTCGCGGTCGAGCGGCTCGGGCAGCTCCTGAGCCTGTCCGACTCCAAGCGCCTCGCCGAGCTCGAGGCCGACGGCGAGGCGCTCTGGCCCTACTCGTCGCTCGAGACCGAGCGGCTGGAGACCTGGCTCCTCGACGCCCGGCGGCTCGTCGCCGGGCTGACGGCCCACCGCCGCCGCCTGGCGAGCTTCTCCGGGTCCGGCGACGAGGGCGCCTGGGAGCGCGGCCTGCTCGCGCAGCTCGTCGCCGACCTCGAGGCGTTCGCCGCCTCGGGGGCGATCGAGCGGATGGAGCGACGCCTCGAGCTCAAGCGCGTCTGGCGCGACGCGATCGCCGCCATCGCCGCCAGCCCGCGCTACGACGGGCTCGCCATCGAGGCCCAGGAGGGGCTCGTCCCGATCGGACCGGATCCGGCGTCGGGCCTCTGGGAGCTCTGGCACCCCGCCAGCGGCGAGCGCCCGACGCGCGATGCGTCCGGCGCGCTCCAGGTCACCGCCGCGACGGGCGTCGTCCTCGTCCTGATCCCCGCGGGCGATCTCGCGCAGGGCGAGTCGGCGCCGGCGATCGCGCCGACGATCGAGGCGCCGCCGTTCGTCCCCGAGGCGTGGACGTTCACCGGTCGTCCGGCGCGCGTCTCGCTTCAGCCCTTCTTGATCGCGAAGCACGAGATGACGCGCGGCCAGTGGAAGCGTCTGACCGGGAACGATCCCTCGGCCGGCGCCGGGGACGGCGATGCGAACGACGACGAGGATGCCCTCGCCCACCCCGTCGGCCAGGTCTCGTGGCAGGATGCCACGCGAGCCCTCGAGGAGGCCGGGCTCGCCCTGCCGACCGAGGCCCAGTGGGAGCACGCCGCGCGCGGCGAAACGCGGACGGCGTGGTGGACGGGCGAGGATCGCGACGCGATGGAGGCGGTCGCCAACGTCCGGGGCGGACGGCTTCGCCCCGTCGGCCGCGGCCGGGCGAACCCGTTCGGGCTCCACGATGTGATCGGCAACGCCAGCGAGTGGTGCCGCGACGGCGCCGGTCTCTACGACCGCCCGGCCCGTCCGGGCGACGGCGAGCGGGCGGGCGAGGACGCCCGCAAGATCGTCCGCGGCGGAAGCTGCCGCTCCGCGACCTCGAGCGAGGCGGAGCGGATCATGATGGTCATCGCCGGCTCTCGCTCGGCGGACCGCTCGCCCGCGGTGCGCACGATGCGCGAGCGCGATCGCGGCGTCCGCGCCTCCCGCGCCCTGACGGGTCTCCCGACGCCGCCGCGCCTCGACTCGCTCCGGGACGGACGGGTCGTCCACCGCTCACCGGTCGAGGCGCGCGGACGCCTCGTCGACGGAGGGGGCGAGGGCCGGCGGGTCGAGATCGCGCGACGCGCGGCGGACGTCCGGCCCGACGGGAGCTTCTCTTCGACCCTTCCGCTCGCGGTCGGCCCGAACGCGATCACGATTGTCGCGATCGACGCCGACGGACGCCGCAGCCATCCCGAGACCGTCACGATCGTCCTCGATCCGGAGCCCGGGTGGCACGGCGAGGCGATGCCCGATGGGATGCGCCGCGGGGCCGAGGAGGGCGTCTACCTCTGGGACACGGGCCACGGGCTCGAGCTCGAGATGGTCCGGGTCGCCGCCGGCGCGTTCGTGATGGGGAGCGACGACGGGTCACCCGCCGAGGGCCCCGCCCACGAACGGACGATCGACGAGGCCTTCTTCATCGCGCGCCGCGAGGTGAGCGAGGCCGACCTCGAGCTCTTCCGCCGCCGGAGCGGGGAGTCGTGGACGCCGACCGACTGGGAGCGACGGCGTGACCATCCGGCGATGGCCGTCTCCTGGGACGAGGCGCGCCGCTTCTGCATCTGGGCGGGGCTCGCCCTCCCGACCGAGGCCGAGTGGGAGAAGGCGGCCCGCGGCGCCGACGGGCGGACGTTCCCGTGGGGCGAGGCGTTCGCGCCGGACGACGAGCCGCGCGCGAACGTGGCCGACGAGAGCACCCGCCAGCCGTTCCCCGACTGGACGATCGCCGAGGGCTACGACGACGGCCACGCCCTGACCGCGCCGATCGGCTCCTTCCCCGGCGGCGCGTCGCCCGCCGGCGCCCTCGACCTGATCGGCAACGTGGCCGAGTGGTGCGCCGACCGCTACGTCCCCGATGCGTACGCCCGCTGGGCGGCCGGCGACCGATCCCCGCCGACCGATCGGGATGCCCGCGTCCTCCGCGGCGGCAGCTTCGCCCATCCGATCGTGCGGAGCTTCACCCGCGGCGCCGCCGCGCCGGAGGGGAACGTCACGACCGGTCTGCGCCCGGTGAAGAGGTCGCGGCCGCGCGGCGCCGACTCGCCCGGCGAGGCGGTGCTGGCCCTCCTCGAGGCGTGGCGCGACGCGGATCTCGACGGCTTCCTCGCCGGGATCTTCCCGATCGAGGAGGAGTGGCTCTACGGCAAGATCTGGGGGTGGATCGAACCCGAGGCGTGGACGATCGAGTCCGTCGCCGAGGACCAGGCGGGCGAGGCGACGGTCACGATCGCCTGGCGAGCGCACTTCGACCGGTCGATCTACATCGAGGACCACACGGCGAACGCCGACCCGACCGACCCGTTCCAGCGCTCGATGATCCTCGCCGGCTACCGGCGCGCCGCCCGGGCGAAGGCCGACTACGAGCGCGCCGAGCAGACGCTCCACTGCCGCCGGGTCGACGGGCGATGGCTGGTGACGCGGCTGCCCCTCCAGGGGCCGGCCACGCCCGAGTAGGCGGGGCGGAGACGCGCGCCCGGCGCGGCTACTCGAAGAGGCGCGCGACCCGCCGCTCGATCTCGCCGAGGACGGCGCGGGCGACCTCGTGGGCCGCCTCCTCGTCGGCCACCCGCGCCGGGTCGGGCAGCGGCCAGCGGACGCGGGCGACGCCGGGGAGGGTCGGGCACGTCCGGTCCGCGTCGCTGCACAGGGTGACGGCGAGGTCGTAGGCGTCGGGGTCGAGGTCGGCGAGCATCTTCGGGCTCGCCGCCTCGGGGAGCGGCTTCCCCGCCTCCTGCAGGACGCGCCGGGCGATCGGGTTCACCGCGTCCGCCGGGACGGTGCCGGCGCTCGCGACGGCGATCCCGTCGGGCGCGACCGCCCGGGCGAGCGTCTCGGCGATCTGGCTCCGGAACGAGTTCCCGGTGCAGAGAAAGACGACGCCGCGCTCCGGGCGGCGCGGCGGAGGCACCGCCGGCCCGCAGGCCGCCTGCGCGGCCGGGCCGACCGCGTCGGCGATGCCGGCCTCGGCGAGGCGCTTGAGGGCGAAGCCCATCTCGGCGGCCATCTCGTCCGCGACGTCGGCGGCGACGGCGCCGTCGGCGCGGTCCCGGTCGGGGAGCACGTCGAAGGTGTAGGTCTCGACCTCGAGATGCGCCGTCGGCCGCTTCCGCGCCGGGACCGCGACCATCCGACGGATCGCCTCGTCGAGCCAGCCGCGCGTCGTGCGCAGCCCGCCGGCGAGGGTGTCGAGGTGGAGCGGAACGTGGAAGTGCACCCGCCACGCCTTCGTCGCGAGCCAGCCCTCGCCGCCGGCGCCGGCGCCGGAGCCTTCCTCGTCGGCCGCGTCGGCGAGGACGCTGCCGAGCTCCGCCCGGCGGAGGACGCGTCCGTCCTCGGTGCGGGCGCCGACCTGATGGAAGTAGCGCGGCTCGTCGAAGCGAGCGAGGGCGCGCCGACGCTCGGCGCCGCCCTCGCCGCCCGGGTCGCGGAGCTCGACCGCGTTGCTGAGCTGCGCCTTCACCACCCGCACGCCCGATCGGTGGAGACGACCGAGCGCCTCCTCCGGCGCCTCCCACTCGACCGCCTGATGGCAGGTGTCGAAGCAGACGCCGAGGAGGTCGTGGCAGATCGCGTCGGCGTCCGCCCCGCCGAGGCCGAGCTCGTAGGCGAGCCGGACGCGGGCGTCGGGGAAGATCAGGTCGCGGAAGAAGGCGACGACCTCGGCGGTCGTCTCGAGCATCGCGAGCGGCTCGGGCTCGAGCGCCAGGGCGATCGTCTTCCCGGTGCGGAGCCGGAGCTCGTGGAGCGCCTTGACCGCGTCGACGAGCCGCTCGGCCATCGTCCGACGCTCCGACAGGGTCACCTCGAACCCCTTGAACGAGCACGGCATCGTCGAGATCGAGCCCTCGATGCCATCGGGGAGCAGCTCGGCGAGGAGCTCGGCGAGGCCAACCGTGTAGGCGAGGCGCTCGGGCTCGAGCCAGGTCGGACGGAAGACCGCCTCCTTGACCCGGTCGGCGTGGAAGCCGCCGTAGGGGAACCCGTTCAGGGTGTAGACGGCGAGGCCGTTGTCGGTCAGCGCCGCCTTGAGGCCATCGAGGCGCGCGTCGTCGAAGCCCTCGCCGCCCGGGGCGCGGAGCTCGGCGAGGGCGGCCGCGGGCACGTAGAGGCCGACCGCCATCGTCCGGTCCGGGACGACCGCGGCCCGGACGGCCGCGACCGGGCCGCGGAGCATCGCGATGATCTGCTCGAGCGTCTCGGCGGCGTGGACGTTGGTGCAGTAGCCGAGCGCGATCGTGCTCCCGGCGCCGGCGTCGAGGAAGGGCACGCGGATCAGCCCTCGTCGCTCTCGGCGACGTCGCTCTCGGGAGCGATCCCCTCGATCGCCGCCGTCGCGCCGATCCCGCTGCGCTTGCGGTGCGCGATCCGATCCTCGCCGTAGGCGATCACGCCGCGCTTGCTGTCGCGGACGAAGGCGGCGAGCTCGGCCACCTCGGGGGAGTCGAAGTCGCGCTCGAGCGCCTCGATCGCCTCGGGCACGCTCAGCCCGGAGCGGAAGAGCACCTTGAAGGCGCGCTTCACGGCGGCGCGCGCGTCGGGGCTGAAGCCGTTCCGACGGAGCCCGACGAGGTTCACGCCCTGGGCGACGACGGGGCGGCCGCCGCACATCACGAACGGCGGGATGTCGCGGTTCGCCGCGCTGAGCGCGCTCACGATCGCGAGCCGCCCGACGCGGGTGAACTGGTGGAGGCCGACCATGCCGGAGAGGATCGCCCCGTCGCCGACCTCGCAGTGGCCGGTCAGGCTCGCGTTGTTGACGAGGGTGACCCGGTCGCCGACGACGACGTTGTGGGCGACGTGGGAGTACGCCATCAGGAAGCACTCGTCGCCGATGACGGTCTCGCTCCCCTCCTGCGTCCCGCGGTGGATCGTGACGTACTCGCGGATCCGGTTGCGCGACCCGATCCGGGTGAACGAGGGCCACGGCTCCCAGGAGACATCCTGCGGCTCGTGGCCGACGACGGCGCCGGGGTAGATCCGGTTCTCGTCGCCGAGGCTCGTCCCGGTGGCGAGCTGCGCCCGCGCCATCACGACGTTGCCGGAGCCGAGCTTGCAGCCCGACTCGATGATGGCGAACGGACCGATCTCGTTGCCGTCGCCGAGCTCGACGTCGTCGGCGACCACGGCGGTTCGGTGGACGGTGTTGCCCACGGGGCCTCCCAGGGGTCTCCCACGATGAGAGGGGGCCGCGGCGCGCGCGCGCCGCGACCCGGACGAGGGTACCGAGGCGCCCCGGAGGGCGCAAGGAGATCGGTCAGTCGCCCTCGTCGCCCGCGGCGTCGTCGTCCGCGTCACCGTCGCCCTTCGGCTCGGGCTCCTCGCCGATGCGCAGGTTCACCTCCGCCCGCGCGCCGCGCTCGAGGACGACCTCCTTCCACGGGCCGCCCTTCCACATGTTGTCGGCGATCCGGACCCGGTAGCGGCCGGCGGGGAGCCCCTTCGCCGCGATCGTCCCGGCGTCGTCGGTGGTGCCCATCTCCTGGCGCTGCTTGCCGCCCCACCAGACGACGGTGATCCCGTTGACCGCGATCTTCGGCGAGTCGGAGATCATCGACCCGTTCCACTGGCTCCGGACGTAGTCGGTGGTGTGCTCGTCGATCCGGACGAGCTTGCCCGTCATGAGGTCGATCGAGTCGATGTCGCGGATGTCCATCCCCACGCCGAGGGTGACCCCCGTCGCCTTCGCCGGCGCGCCGTTCTCGTCGACCACCCGGATCGCGATCTCGCCGGCGAGCTGGAGCCCGACGTTCTCCCGGCGCTCGCCCGGGAACGCGGGGATCGCCACGGTGCGGCGGCAGAAGCCGGGCGCCGTCACCAGCAGGGTCGCGTCCGCCTCCTCGTCGAGCCAGAGCTCGTAGGCGCCGCCCGGACCCGATGTCGCCGACTGGCGGCCGGCCGAGAGCCGGGCGCCGGCGATCGGGTCGCCGGTGTCGTGGTCGGTCACCTTGCCGAAGAGACGGATCGTCGGCGGCTCGAGGTGGAAGGTCAGCTCGACCGTCTCGCCGGGCGCGACGGTGCGGACGAGGCGTTGCCGGGCGTAGCCGGGCGCGGAGACGGTGAGGTGGACCTCGCCGGTGACCGACAGTGTCCGGAAGCGGCCGTTCGGCTTCGGGCGGGCCGAGCCCTTGACGCTGGTGCGATGTCCAGGGACGTCGAACGAGACGTCGACCGTCTTCATGGCGTCGCGGGGCACGCCGGTGATCCGCCCGATGATCTTCGCCATCCTCGGCATCACGATCGTGATCGGCTCGTCCTCCTTCGGCACGAACGCCTCGCCGAGCGGCGGCCCGAACCAGATCTCACGCGGGAGGAAGCGAGCCGGCTCGACGTACTTCATCGGGTTGCCCTGCCGGTCCCACTGCGGCGGGGACTGGTAGTGGTGAAGCGCGTCGTAGTAGGCGTTCGTGTCGCTCCGGACGTCGAACCCGTAGGTCTGGCCGGTGACGAGGGTGATCGTCGCGCGCCCGGTCGCGTCGGTCTTGCCCTCGGCGATCGTCAGGTTCTTCTGCGGGATGATCAGCGTGATCGGGTTTCCATCCTCGCCGATCTGGATGGGGTGGGCGTAGATCTCGACGTTGGCCGGGTAGGCCTCGCCGAGGTCGTCGACGACGTGGATCGCGATCGGGGTCGGTCGCCGGACGGGAGCCTCCTCGGGCGTCTTGGGATCGCCGACGGCGAGCGCCGTTCCGCCGCCGTCCTCGCTCGGGCCGTCGTCGTCCGCGCCTTCGGCGCCCGCGTCGGCGGACTCGTCGTCGGTCGAGCCCGCCGCGCCGGTCGCGGCAGCGGCGTCGCCGGTCTCGCCCGACCCGCCCGCGAGCGCGCCCGGCGAGCCGCCGGCCACCGACGGCGGCGGCGGGGTGCGACCCCAGCCGAGGAGGCCGACGACGATGGCGACCATCAGCAGCGCGACCGCGATGGCCGCGGCGGCCGCGGGCAGGCTGCCGCGACGCGCGGTTGCGAGGAGCGGTCCGGCCTCGGGAACGGGCGGAGCCGCGCCGGGCTCGGGCGCGCCGTCGCGGAGCGCTTCGCTGAGCTTCGCCATGGGCGCCGCCGCGAGCCCGGCGAACCCGGCCTTCCCGAGGCGCTCCCGGAGCTGCTCCATCCCGCGACGAATACGGCTCGCCGCGGTGCCGGTGGGGCAGTCGAGCGTCGCCGCGATCTCGCGGTGGGTGAGCCCCTCCCAGTAGTGGAGGACGATCGGGACGCGCACCTCGTCGGGGAGGGTGTGCACGAGCTCGGCGAGCTCGCGCGAGGCGAGCCGACCGCCGGGCGCGGTCCGGTCGACGTCGGGGCGCCGCTCCGCCGCGCGGTCCTCGTGATGGGTGCGCCGCTTCCGGCTGCGGATCGCGGTGCGAGCCCGGTGGACGACGAACGCGCGGAACCAGGGCGCGAACGCCCGCGACGCATCGAAGCGGGCGGCGCCGCCGCGGGCGAGGTCGATGAACGCCTGCTGGCAGACGTCCTCGGCCGTCGCCGGGTCGCCGACGATCCGACGGGCGATCCGGAACGAGTCGGCCCAGTGGCGCGAGAGCAGCTCCTCGAACGCGGCCTCGCTCCCGGTCGCGGCGTACGCGCGGACGAGCTCGGCGTCGTCGGTCGGGGCGGTCACCGGTCGGCGGCTCCTGACGGGGCGGGGGCGGCGGGCAGCAATCTTCATCGGTTCGATCCTCCTCGGGGGCGCCGTTTCGTTCGGTCGCCCGTCGAAGAGGATCAGCCGCTGCCCCGCCCCTGCATCACGGGAATCGAGAAACTCTCGAAATCCTAGAGCCCGAGCTTCTTGCGAATCTCGTCCTTGCTCGTCTTGAAGGTGAGGACGTCGTAGACGCGGTGGAAGTTCACCTTGTCGACGACGCGCGGGTAGAGGGCCACCGCCGCCGCGACCTGCGCGTCGGACTGGCTCCCGACCGCCTTCACGAGCTCGGCCGCCTGCTCGGAGGTGAACCACCCGTGGCGGACGGTCTCGACGACGAGCTGCGCCTTGTCGTCGGAGAACGTCTCCTTCTCGACGGCCTTCTTGAAGGCCGCGAACTCGTCCTTCGCCATGGCCGCGGGCGGAGCGGCGGGCGCCGGCGGCGTGTCCCCGGTCCGACGCGCCGGACCCGGCCGGGCCGCGCTCGGGGCGCCGGCGAGCGGCGCCTTCTCGAGCTCGCGGCGGACGCCCCGGATCGTCGTCCGGACATCGCGGAGGGTCTCATCGAGGCGGGTCCGCGCGTTCGCGTCGGACTTGAGGCGATCGAGGAGGTGCGCCACCTCGTCGAGGTCGTCGAAGACGCGGTCGACCCGGCGGAGCATCGCCGTGCGCTCGACGACGACGCGGGCCTCGGCCTCGGGGCCGTCGTCGGCCCGGACGGCGAGGGCGCCGAGGAGCAGGAGGACGGCGGCGAGCGACGCAATGATGGGAACGTTCTTCATCGGGGACTCTCCTGGCAAGGTTCGATGGTGTTCGGGTTCGGGATCGGGATCGAGGGAGCCGGCCCGCGCCGGAGGCGGACCGATTCCGCCAGGTCTACGCCGCTCGAGGACCACCGCATCACGGCGCGTCGGAAAAGGAGAACGAACGACGCTACTCGACGTCGATCTCGCGGACGCCGCGGCGCCGCCGCTGCTCGTGGCTCTGCTTCCGGATCGTCTCGCGGACCTCGTCGGGGCTGGCGATGCAGCACATCTCGACGACGGGGGTGGTCGCGTCGGTCGTCTGGAGGATGACGTCGCCGATGCCGACGAGGCGCGAGATGAACGACTGGTGGAGCTCGCTGTCCTTCACCCGGAAGAGCTCGACCTCGTCGATGTGCTTGCTCAGCAGGCCGCGGGTGATCGTCAGGCGCTCGCTCGAGACCTGGTAGCGCACGGCGCCGACGAGGACGTACTGGACCGCGCAGACGAGCCCGACGATCGGCAGCAGGATCAGCAGCGGCCAGAAGAAGAAGCCCACGACGACGATGACGAACGCGACGAACGCGCAGACCGCGTAGGTCTTGAACGCGATCCACTGAGACGGCGTCGCCGCCCAGAGGTCGCCCTCGGTGACGGGCTGAGCGTCGATGAGGCGGTCGGGCTCGCCGCCCGATCGCGGGGCCGCGCCGCCGGCCCGACCGCCGGCCTCCTCCTCGTCTCGATCGACGACGCTCGTGACGATCACGCCGCGGAGCTCCGCCTTCACCTTGGCGTTGGCGGCGGTGTCGGCATCGATGACGAGCGTCGTGTCCTTCTCGGACGCCCGCTCGACGCCTCGAACGATGAATTCGGCCATGGCTCTCCTCGGGCGCGAAATGATACTAGGCGAGGCGGCGGGGCGCATCTCTCAAGACGCCGGTCGACGGGAACCCTCACGCCCCCTCGAGTTCGGGCTCCGGGAGGTCGAACAGACGGACCGCCCCGTTCCGCGATCCGGCGAGCGCCTGCCGTCCGTCGGGAGACACGGCGACCGCGAGCATGATCGCGTGACCGTCGTGGGGGCCCAGCGCGCGCCCCGGGGCGGCCTAGACGGAGCGCCCCAGCGGGTGCGAGCGGCCCGCCCCGACCAGGGGACCAGCGGGCGGGGCCGCCGCGGCGT
>JAJDCQ010000173.1 GCA_029260755.1 Planctomycetota bacterium
GGTCGTTGCGCCGCGCAACGGAGACGGCGCGGGTCGCGGGCGACCGTGAGTGGATGGCATTCCGGACGCCACGCCCGCGGGAGGGACTCGTACTCTTGCCCCCGCGGGCTGGCTCGCAGCGGTGGGATCCGAGGTTCGGTCCGCGGCTCCGACCGCGGATCGAACCTGACCGGCTCGATGCGAGGCAGGGGGCGGCGACGGGTGGAGGACGAGGCGACTTGCTCCCGAGCTGATCTCGGGCCACTCACCCAAGGTCGAGGTGGCGGGCTCGGTAGTAGATGAATGACGCGCGGGTCGGGCCCGTTCCCGCTCACGGGGCGGGGCGGCCGCGGATCGACGCGGGGATCGATCGCGGTCGGATCGTGCTCGTCGGCTTGCTAGCTGGGGCGGCGGCCCGAGCTACGGGTGCGGCGCCGGCTGCTCGCGGCGCGGAGCTCCGCGTCGCTTCGGCTCGGTGAGGGGCGCGGCCGCGGCCGGGCGCTGCCGTGGCTCGGCGTCGCGCTCGGTCGCTTCACCCGGTGCGTCGGCTTGCCGGGCGTCCCGGGCTCGGGGGCCATCCGGGCGGTCTGACCGCTCGGGACCACGGCGCTCTTGCCGCTCTTCACCGCCGACGACTTTCCGCTCTTCACCGCGGCGGACTTTCCGCTCTTCACGGCGGCGGACTTGCCGCTCGCGATCGCGGCGGACTTGCCGCTCTGGATGCCCCGGGCCTTCATCGCCGCGCGCAGCTCGTCCTTTCGCTTGCGGAATGCCTCGACGTGCTTCTTGAGCTCGATCTTGGCGTTCCGGAGCTGCTCGCGCTGCCGCTTGAGCGCTCCGGCCTTCTCCTGGAGCTTCGCCGCGGTCTCGCGGAGGGTCGTCTTGAGCTCGGAGAGGTTCTTCTGCTTCCGGCGGAGCTTGTCGCGCTCCTCGGTGAAGCGCGCCTCGCAGCGCTCGGCCACCTTGGCCGCCACCCGCTCCTCGAGCTGACGCTTGCCGAGCTCGAGGTCGCGCTCGCGCGACTCGATCGCGGCGTCGCGCTCCTCGAGCTTCTGGCGGTCGGCCGCGATCTTCTGGCGCTCCTCCGCGAGCTTCGCGTCGAGCTCGTCCTGCGCGTCGGCGAGCTCGGACCGCTCGACGGTGAGCCCGCGCTCGATCGCCGCGCGGACGCGCTCCTCGTTCCGTTCGCGCTCGGTAGCGAGCTCGGCCTCGCGCTCGTCGAGCTCGCGCCGCCGCTCGTCGAGGCGGGCGACCTCGGCCGCCACCCGCTCCTCGACGCGCTCGGCGAGCGCCTCGCGCTCGCGGGCGAGCTCGGCCCGGTCGGCCTCGACGGCCTGGCGGTCGGCCCGCGCCTGGGCTCGATCCTCGATCAGGCCGTCGCGCTCGCGGTCGATCGCCTCGCGGCTCGCGTCGGCGGCGTCGTCGACGACCCGGGAGAGCCGGGCGGAGAAGCCTCGATGATCCTCGGCGAGACCGGACCGCTCCTCGGCGAGCCGCTCGCGCTCCTGCGCGAGCTCGGCCCGATCGCCGGCGAGCTTCGCGCGCTCGGCGCCGAGGCGCTCCCGGAGCTCGGCGGCGCGGTCTTCGATGCCCGCCACGATGCTGGACTCGATCGAGGCCTCGCGTTCGTCGAGCTCCTTGCGGCGCGCGGCGAAGGCCGCCTCGGCCGCGGCCCGCTGACTCTCGAGCTCGGTCCGTCGCGCGTCGCACTCGGCGGCGAGCTTCGCCCGCTCCGCCGCGACGTCCGCGTCGACGCTCGCCCGCTCGCCGCGGACGTAGTCGTCGCACGCGGCCCGCTCCGCGGCGACGTCGTCGGCGAGCTTCTTCCGCTCGGAGGCCGTCTCCTCGGCGAGCTTCGAGAGCTCCGAGGCCACCTCCGCGTCGAGCTTCTGCTTCCGCTCGGCGAGCATCCGCTTCTGGGTGTCGCGGGCGTTGGCGAGCTCCTCGCACTCGGCCGCGGTCTCGTCGGCGAGCTTCTTTCGCGCCGTCGAGATCTTCTCCTCGTGCTCGGTCCGCTCGCGCTCGATCCGCTCCCGGGCCTCGCCGAGCTCCCGCTCGCGCTGCTCGGCGATCGCCCGCTCCATCTGGACGCGGTCCTTGGCGAGCTTCTCGCGGGCGTCGAACAGGCTCTGCCGGTCGGCCTCGAGCGCCGCCGCCTGCTGGGCGAGCTCGCTCCGCTGCGCCGCCACCTCTCGGTCGAGGTTGTACTTCAGCTCGTTGAACTCGAGCTCGAGCTTGTTGTTCTCGATCGCCACCGCGCGACCGAGCGCGCTGTCGAGGAGCGCCTCCTCCTCGCGGTCGGCGGCGAGCACGGCCATCTCGCGCGCCACCGCGTCGCGTGCGATCGCGTCGGCATCGACCGGGACCGCCTCGCACCCGAACGGCGTTCCGGGCTCGGGAATCATGATGTCCGCGGAGTCGACGATCGGGGGCGGCTCGAGGGGCTCGAGGGCCGGGACGTCGGGCTCGAGGGTCGGGGGCGAGGCCGAACGCCGATGGCCGACGGTCGCCTCGGCGCGCCGCTTCGGAACGTCTCGGACCTCGGCCTCATCGTCGTCGTCGTCGGGCTGAAGCTCGCCGCTGGCGAGCTCGAGCTCGTCGCTGTCGGGGGCGTCGGCGATGCCGAGCAGCTCGTCATCGATCTCCATGAGCTCGGATTCACGGACGTCGGCGTCCGAGCTGAACAGGAGGACGGCGTTGCTGTCCTCCCAGCTCTCATCGATGCTCGCGGGCGGGGGGGAGGCCGGCCGCTCGGCCGGAGTCGGCTGCGGCGGGAGGAGCCGAGGCATCGACCGCTGGTGCTGCTGGGCGCCGGCGCTCATGCGAGCGCTCGTGGTGGGGCCGCCGTTCGGCGTCGTCCGCACGCTCGCGCTCGCGGGCCGACCGCGTCCGCTCGCTCGCGCGCGGATCGATCGGCTGCTTCCGTTCCTGGCCGCCATCGCGGTCTCCCTTCTCGCCGTCCATCGGCCCGCGACCCATGCTCCGGAGACCGGAGCGTGGGCATCTCACGCAATCGCAGGTCCATCTCCCGGGACGGGGCCAGGTGGGGCAGGAACGCGTCATCGCATTACAGGCGAAGAGCTTGGAGCATTCGTTCGGACCGTCGCCACCTGCGGACGGTCCCCTTCGCTTCGCCCGAAATCCGGGCCATTCCGGCTCGATCTTCGTCTCTCGCTCGCTCGAAAGGCTCTGCCCCCAAGCGCTTGAGCGTATCGGGCTCGCCCTGAGGGGGTGTAAAGCTTCCTTGCAGGCAGCGTGAACGATGTCCCCACCCCCGGGGCGCGATGACACGGACGGATCGAGCGCTCAGCGCTGCCGGTCGTCGTCGCCGATGAGCTCGTCGACCCGACGCGCGACCGGCGAGAGTCGATCGGGGAGCTTCGCGAGCGCCTCGAGGTCGCCGCCGAGATGCGCCTCGTCGAGATCGACGTCGAGCTGCTCGAGGACGGCGCGAAGCCGTCGGGCGCCCTCGTGGTCGTCGCCCGCGTCGAGGATCGCGGAGATGCGCGCCGTGAGCGACGCGATCTCGGCGCCGAGCGTCTCGGCGATCTGATCGGCGCTCGCCCAGCCCTTGCGAAAGCGCACGATCTTGCGGGCGACGCGCGTCTCGTCGTCGAGCCACTCGCCCTCGAACGGCACCCAGCCCTTGGCGATCGCGGCCTCGCGCGTCACCCACTCACCCTCGATCTTGACGAGATCGGTCTCGGTCGCGGTGAGCGCGTCGAGGAGGGCGGCGACCTTGTCGTCGGTCCACGGCTCGGGGTCGGCGGCGATGAAGGTCGCCGTCGTGCCGAACGGGTCGAGGGCGTCCTCGTGGGCGAGCTCCTCGATGGCGGCCGACCAGCCGTCGTCGCCGGCCGCGGTCCGGAGCTCGGCGAGGGCGGCCTTCGCCTCGCGGTAGGCCGGCAGCGCTTCGTCGGGCCTCCTCGCCTCCTCCGCGGCGAGGCCGCGCGCGAGCGCCTCGGCGACGACCGTGCGCAGGCGAGTCACCTCGGGGCTCTCGGCGGTCTCGGTCTCGGTCGCCGCCTCCCCGTCACCGCCCCTGGGGCATCCGGCGACGATGAGGGTGACGGCGAGCAGCACCGGGAGGGTCAGGGCGCGGCGGATCATCGGTCGGACTCCCGTCGTCGCCGTGGCGGTGCTCAGCCGAGCTGGCGCATCGCCAGGACGAGACCGGCCAGCGCGGCGACCGCGATCAGCACCCAGAACCCGACCGGCGCGCGCCGCGCGTGCGGATCGGCCGCCCAGGCGACCACGCCGGCGACGGTCCGGTCGCGAGCCGACGCCGCCGCCTCGAAGGTCGGCACGACCACGTTCCGCGCGAACCCGACGCCGGCCCGTCCGGTCGCGGCGAAGAGCTCGTGGGTGTCGCGGGTCTCGGTCGGCTCGCCGCCGAGCCGCTTCAGGAGCAGGACGAACACGATGGCCGCGCCGATCAGGAGCTGCAGCCCCGTGATCAGGTGGTGCCAGGTGTAGGGGTGGTAGGGCTCGTCGTTCGGGAGGATCGCGTAGAACACCTGCGGCAGGACGCCGATCCCGATGCACAGCGCCGCGCCCGCGCCCATTCCCACCATCATGTTCCACGGCAGCGGCCGCGATGGGCGCACGCCGCGGTCCTTTCCGAAGAAGGCGAACCAGGGGAGCTTCAGCCCGGTGTGCACCCACGTCCCGACGCTCGCGACGGTGAGGAGCAGCTCCACGCTCCCGAGGTGCTCGTGCTCCGCCGCGCTCACGATCATCGACTTGCTGACGAAGCCGTTGAACGGCGGAACGGCCGAGATGGAGACCGCGCCGATCATGTAGAAGCCGAACGTCCACGGCATCGTGCGCCAGAGGCCGCCGAGCTCGGAGAGCTTGCTCCGACCGGTCGCGTAGATGACCGCGCCGGTCGCCATGAAGAGCAGCCCCTTGTAGAGGATGTGGCAGAAGGCGTGAGCGCTCGCGCCGTTGATCGAGAGGTCGGTCCCCATCCCGACGGCGCAGACCATGTAGCCGATCTGGCTGATGATCGAGTAGGCGAGGAGCCGGCGGATGTCGTTCTCGAGGATGCCGAAGACGGCCCCGTAGAGAGCCATGCCGACGCCGACCCAGATGAGCATCTCGGTGCCGGGGAAGCCGCGGAGGAGCGCGTAGACGGCCGCCTTCGTGGTGAACGCGCAGAGGAAGACGCTTCCGGCCGGGCTGCCCTCGGGGTAACTCTCGGTGATCCAGCCGTGGAGCGGCGGGACGCCGGCCGAGAGGGCGAACCCGGCGAGGATCCACGCCGTGCTCGCGTCGAGCTGCATCACATCGAACGACAGGCTGCCGGCCTCGACCGAGACGAGCGAGATGCCGATCGCGAGGCAGCCTCCGCCGACGGTGTGGATCAGGAGGTAGCGGAATCCGGCCCGGAACGAGCGCTCCCGTCCGCCGAGGAGGACGACGAACCCGCTCGCGATCGCCTTGACCTCCCAGCCGACGAAGAGGGTCCAGAGGTCGCCGGCGAGGGCGACGATCAGCGCGCCCGCGACGTAGATCATCGCGGCCGCGAGGGCGGCGCGGTTCTCCTCCTGGAGGCCGTAGACCGTTCCGATGATCCCCATGATCGAGAAGATGCGCGCGAAGCACATCGCGAGGGCGTCGTTGCGGACCGGCTCGAGGACGAGGCCGGCCACCTCGACCGTGCCCGAGGCCTGCAGCCCCTCGAGCATGGCGAGCGCCGCGATCGGGAAGATCAACGCGATCCATCGCAGCCGCTGCGGGATGACGAGCATCGCGACGGCGGCGAGGATGTAGGCGAAGGCGGGATGGAGGAGGGTCAATGCGTGCCCCTCCCGACGCCGGGGGCGTCGCCCTCCGCCTCCTCCTCGGGCGTCTGCAGCCCGACCTTGCCGGCCAGCCGGCTGACGATCACGAGCGACCAGCAGGCGAGCAGACCGAACGCCGCGAAGAAGCCAGGCGAGGTGTGCCACCACGGCAGCTCGCCGTGATGACCGCCGCCGTCGCCCGAAGGCACGACGACCTCGAGGACGACCGTGGCCGCGAAGGCCGCCCAGAGCCAGCCGGGGACGCGGAGCTCGCCGTCGCCCGCGCTCATCGGGTGAACACCTCGTCGCGAGCCGCCTCGGCGAGCGACAGGAAGCCGACGCCGAGGTCGGGCCAGATCCCGATCACGAGCGACACGATCGCCGTCACGGTCAGGGGGAAGACCAGCGCGAAGGGCGCCTCACCCTCGGGCTCCCCATGATGGGCGTTCTCGTGCCCGTCGCCGTGACCCTCACCGTGGCCGTCATCCTCGGACGGCGCGGGCGGCGCGATCAGGAACGCCCGGAGGGGGATCGGGACGAGGTAGGCGACGTTGAGGATCGCGCTGAGGATGAGCACGCCGAGAAACAGCGGCTGGCCCGCCTCGACCGCCCCCTGCATGAGGTTCCACTTGCTCGTGAAGCCGGCGATCGGCGGGAAGCCCGCCAGACCGAGCGCGGCGACCAGGAACGCGAGCATCGTGATCGGCATCTTCCGGCCGATCCCGTCGAGCTCGCTCACCTTCGTCTTGTGCGCGTGCACGAGCAGCGTGCCGGCCGCGTAGAACAGGGTGATCTTCATGAACCCGTGGTTCACGATGTGGATCACCGAGCCGGTGAAGGCGGCCTTCGACGCGAGCGCGGCGCCGAGGACGATGTAGGAGAGCTGACTGACCGTCGAGTAGGCGAGCCGCGCCTTCAGGTTGTCCTTGGTGAGCGCGATCAGCGACGCGAGCAGGATGGTCGCCGCGGCCGCCCAGGCCAGCGCCGTCCCGACGCCGAGCTCGGTCGTCAGGGTGGGACCGTAGACCCAGCCGACGATCCGGATGACGCCGAAGACGCCCGCCTTCACGACGGCGACCGCGTGCAGGAGCGCGCTCACCGGCGTCGGCGCGACCATCGCGGTCGGCAGCCACGAGTGGAGCGGCATCACGGCGCTCTTGACCCCGACGCCGATGATGAACAGGCCGAAGATCGCCCAGAGGGTCGGCGCGCCCGCGCTCGCGACGACGTCGGCGTCGAACACGCCGCCCGGCCGGAACTCGGTCGTCCCGGCGACCGCGTGGGTCCAGACGAGCGCGAGGAGGAAGCAGACGCCGCCGGTGACGGTGTAGGCGAGGTACTTCCGCCCCCCCGCGAACGCCTCCTCGCTCTCCTTGTGGACGACCAGCGGGTAGGTCGAGAACGTCAGGATCTCGAAGAAGATGAAGAAGGTGACCAGGTTCGCCGAGAGGGCGATCCCGGCCGCGGCGAAGACGCACATCGCGAACCAGAAGTAGAAGCGCGCCTGCTTCTTCTCGCCGTGCCCGCGCATGTAGCCGATCGAGTAGACGGCCGTCAGCGCCCACAGCCCCGCGGCGAGCGCGGCGAACAGCGCCCCGGCCGGGTCGGCCCGGAGATGCAGGCTCGTCCCGGCGTAGCCGGTCGCGCCGGCGGTCGTCACGTGCGAGAGGTCGGGGATGAGCGGGAAGAGGACGACCTCGAGGGCCGGCCCCTCGAGCGCCCGGACCGCCAGGCTGAAGGCGATCCCGGCCATCACGACGGCGCACGTGATGCTCCCGCCCTCGCGCAGGTTCGGACGAGCGTTCGCGTAGACCACCCAGATGGCGGCCAGGAGCGGGCAGGCGAGGACGAGGGCGGGCACGACCGACGTCATGGCACCGGCCTCCAGAGCACCACCTCGACGACCGTCTTCGAGAGCAGCCCGCCCGCGATCACGCCGAGGGTGACGAGCCCGAGCGGCAGGAGCATCGACGGCGGCTCGTCGGTCGCCTCGTCATCGCGGCACCCGAAGCAGGCCCGTTCGATGATGCGGAAGACGTAGATGGCGGCGAGGACGCTGCCGACGAGGAGCACGACCGCGATTCCGTATCGGCCCTGCTCGAGCGCTCCGCGCAGGAGATACCACTTGCTGAAGAAGCCGCCGAGCGGCGGGACGCCGATCATCGACATCCCGGCGATCACGAGGCAGGTCGTGGTCGCCGGCAGCCTCCCTCCGAGCCCGCGCAGGTCATCGATGCTCCGGCCGCCGCCGGCGACGAGCTGCGCGCCGGCCACGTAGAACAGGGCGCCCTTCATGAGGGCGTGGTTCATGACGTGGAGGATCGCCCCGGCGAGGGCGAGGGGGTGATCGAGCCCGATGCCGAGGACGATGTAGCCGAGCTGGGCGATGCTCGACCAGGCGAGGAGGCGGCGGAAGTCGTTCCGGATGCAGGCGACGACGCTCCCGGCGATGACGGCGATCGCTCCCGCCCAGGTGAGGATCGGGCCGAGGGCGGCCGGCCCGAGGGCGCCGTCGCCATCGGTGAAGTCGCCGTCGCCGAGGATCGTGTAGAGGAAGCGCAGCAGCCCGTAGACCATCACCTTCGTCATGATCGGGGCGAGGAACCCGCCCGAGGCGACGGCGCTGTCGGCGTAGGCGTCCGGCAGCCAGGAGTGGAACGGGAAGAGGCCGATCTTGACGGCGAGCCCGATCACGATGAACGCGATCGCGACCGGCGACATCGACCCCTGGTGCAGCACCTCGGACAGCAGCCCCATGTTGAGGACGCCGGTCGAGACGTAGAGATACCCGACGCCGAGGAGGTAGAGCGACGCGCCGACCGTCCCGAGGATCAGGTAGCGGAACGCCGCCGCCGCCGCGCGCCCGCCCTTCGCCGCCACGAGGGCGTAGCCCGAGAGGCTGCTCACCTCGAGGAAGACGTAGAAGTTGAAGATGTCGGCGGTGACGAGCATGCCCATCAGCCCGACGAGGACGAGGCACGCGACCGAGTAGAAGGCGCCCTCGCGGCCGGGGAGCTCGTGGCCGACCGGGAGGCGCGACCAGGCGAGGGTCGAGGCGGCCATCGTCGCGACGACCGAGGCGAAGAAGCCGCTCACTCGGTCGATGACGAGCTCGATGCCGAAGACGACCTCGGTGAGGTCCGACGGCGGGCCCGTCGGGACCGCCGTCCAGCCGCCGACGAAGTAGTGGATCGGGCCGTCGCGCACGACGGTGATGAGCGCGATCACGCTGACGGCGGCCGTCGCGAGAGCGAAGACGGTGGCGATGAGATGAGCCACCGACGGGCGCCGCAGCGCGACGATGGGGATCACCAGCGCCGCCGCCAGCGGCAGGAGCACGACGAGCACCGGTGCGTGGTGGGAGACCCAGGCGATCACCGGAGCTTCTCCAGGATCTCGTCCTCGTCGAGGGTCCCGAAGTGCTCCTGGATCCTGAGAATGATGCCGAGGGCGACGCCGAGGGTGGCGACGCCGACGACGATCGCGGTGAGCATGAGGACGTGCGGGAGCGGATTGACGTAGTCATCCGCCTTCGCGCGTGGGTGATCGGCGTCGCCGTGGCCGCTCGGATCGTGGCCGTCGTCGCCGCCGTGCGTGTCGTCCGCGCCGTGGGTGTCGTCGTCGTGATCGTCGTGCGTCTCGGCGGCCTCGGCGATCACCACCGGGGCGTGACGGACGATCGGGATGTCGGCGTCGACCTTCGCGGCCGTCGAGATGAAGAAGAGGATCGCCCCCGTCTGGAAGATCATCATCCCGACGACCTTCCGGATCAGATGGCGCCGCGTCATCATCGCGTAGAGGCCGACCAGCATGAGCGCGGTGAAGACGTAGTAGTTCAGCAGCTCGAGGGTCACGCGCTCGCCTCCACCGGCTGGTCGTCCCGGTCATCGGTGAGGCGAAGGAACATCAGCACCAGGACGCTCGAGACGGTGATCGCGACGCCGAGCTCGACGAGGAGGATCCCGAGCGACCGGCGCATGTCCGCGCGGTCGTCGAGCGCCGTGATCGCCCCGTAGTCGAGGTAGTCGGCCCCGTAGAAGAGCGACCAGGCGCCGACGCCCGCGTAGACGAGGACGCCGAGGCCGGCGAGCTTGATGAGGGTCTCCTCGCTCACCATCTCCTCGAGGCGATCGCGCCCGAGGCCGAGCCCGATCAGGATGTAGCTCGCGGCGATGATCACGCCGCCCTGGAAGCCGCCGCCGGGGCTGTAGTGACCGTGGAAGATCACGTACAGCCCGAAGAGCTGCACGAGCGGCGCGAGGAGGCGCACGCCCGTCCGGACGATGACCGAGTCGTGGCGGCCGGTGATCCCGATCACGAGGAGGACTCCTCGTCGCGAGCGGCGGGCGGCGGGCCGTTCCCCTGGCCGCATCCGACCCCGAGGATGAGGATGCTCGCCATCGCCGCGGTGAAGACGACGCCCGTCTCGAGCATCGTGTCGTAGCCGCGATAGTCCGCCAGGACCGCCGTGACGATGTTCGGCGTGTGAGCGTCCTCCTCGGCGTGCTCGATGTAGTAGGGCGACACGTTGCGGGCCGCCGGGCTGTCCTTGGCCCCGATCGCCGGGAGGCGCGGCACCTCATGGCCGTCGACCGTCCGCGTCTCGGACTTCGCCATCAGGAGGACGAGCCCGAGGCACAGGAGCGCGACGCCGCCGCCGGCCTGAAACCGGCTCGCGCCGGGCTCGACCTCGCGCTCGCCCACGCGACGGAGGGCGGCGAGGACGAAGACGGTCGAGATCCCGGCGCCGACGACCGCCTCGGTGAACGAGACGTCGACCGCGCCGAGGTTCGCCCAGACGAGCGCCAGGACGAAGCCGAACGCGCCGAGGATCACCACCGAGGTGAAGAGCCGCCTGGTCCGGATCGCGAGGATCGCGAGGCCGAGGAGGAAGAGGACGAGGAGCGAGTTGAGATAGAGGCTCACGAGCCACCGCCCCCGGCCTCGGGCCGCGTCGAGACCGGCGCGTCGCCGGCCGATTGGATGCGTCCCTCGGTCGTGATCGGGTCGGGGCCGCCGCGCGTCGTGAAGGCGGCGCGCGCGACGGCGTGCGTCGCGGTCGGGTTGGCGATGAAGTAGAAGGCGATGATGAGCAGCAGCTTCACGACGATCGGGATCGAGGCGACGAGCGAGTCGGCCGTCGCGACGTGGGCGATCGCGACGGCGGCGAGGACGACGCCGATCCCGAGGGTGTCGCCCATCCCGACCGCGTGCATCCGGGTGTAGAAGTCCGGCAGGCGGATCACCCCGAGGGTCGCGACGGCGTGGAGGAACACGCCGAACGCCATGACTGCGGCGACGCTCCAGAAGATCACGGGCTTCCCGCCCCCGGAGCGCTCGCGGCGGAGGCTCCTTCGTCCTCCTCGGCCTCCTCGAAGTACTTCGCTGCGGCGAGGGTGCCGGTGAAGTTGAGGAGGGCGTAACCGATCGCGATGTCGACGAACATGTCGAGGCGTCCGTAGACCGAGCCGATCAGGACGAGGATGACGACGGCCTTCGTGCCGACGCCGCCCAGGCCGAGAAGCCGATCGAAGACCGTCGGTCCCCGCGCGACGCGGTAGAGGTAGAGAAGCGCCGTCAGGGTGAGGGCGATGGCGCCGACGGAGAAGATGACCTCGAGCTCGCTCACGATGCGCCGTCCTCGCCGGGAGGCGACGCCCGGCCGTGGCGCCCGCTGTCGCGCTTCGCGGCCTCCTCGTGCCAGTGCTGGATCTTGAGCGCTTCCTCGGCATCGCCGAGGTCGAAGGCCGCCTTGACCCGGTCACGCATCACGCCGGTGAGGACGTCGTCGGCCGCCTCCTTCGTGAGCGCGTGGACGACGAACTCGTCGCCGATGACGTCGAGGGTGACGGTTCCGGGCGTGAGGGTGATCGAGTTGCCGAGGCTGAGGCGGCCGAGGGCGCTTCCGACGTCCGCTCGGAATCGGATCACGCAGGGCGAGATCGGGAGGCTCGGATCGAGGATCACCCGGATGACCGCAATGTTCGACAGCAGGATCTGCCAGAGGAGCCAGGCCGCGTATCCCGGCAGCCGGTGCCACGGGTACGAGAAGACGAACCGGCTGACCTTCTGCCCGTTCCGATCGCGCCGGACGCCGATGAACATGACGCCGTAGGTCAGGAACGTGACGAGGAGGGCCGAGAAGGCGCCCTGACCGAGGTGGAACGCGTCGCGCTTGTCGGAGAGGAGGACCCAGCAAGCGAAGAGGAAGACGAACAGGGACAGAAACGCGCCGGCGCCGCCACGAGTCCGGATCGTGGCGAGGCCGCGGTGGGGGCCGGTCATCCTCGACGGATCGGTGGGCTGGGTCATCTCGACTCGGAGGGGGGCCTCGCGGGGCGCGACAGTATAGGGAGGCCACGAACGCGGCGTCAACGCGTCCGGACCCGCCGGGGTCGCCCGGTGACACGGCGCGCTCGACCGGCTAGAATTCGACCCCTCGGAGGAAGCAACCCATGAAGAGCAGTCACGTTCGGAGTCGTCCCCGCCGCCGGCGCACCGCCGGCAAGGTCGACCTCGCCCCGCTCCTCGTCGGCGGGGCGCTCATCGCGGTCCTCGCCGTCATCGTCGTCGTCGCCAGCCGGAGCGAGTCCGGCGAGCGGGCGGCGAACGCCGCCCAGACCGACCTGATCCCGATCGCCGAAGCCCGCGAGCTGATGGGCACGCGGATCGGCGTCGAGGCGCGCGTGAATCCCGTCGGGAAGGTCACCCAGGAGGCAGCCAGGGACGCGGTCGCCCAGGCCTTCGAGACGCTCGATCGGATGAACGGACTCTTCGGCTGGGAGCGGAGCGAGGTGACCGCGATCAACCTGATCGACGGGAAGGTCGAGCTGCCGATCTCGCCGGACACGGCGGCCTGCATCGCGGCCGCCGAGGCGTGGCGGGTGAAGACGAACGGGGCGTTCGACATCGGCGTCGGCAGTCTCCGCTCGATCTGGCAGCGGGCGGCGTCCGACGGTGCGATGCCGAGCGACAAGACGATCAAGGAGGCCCGCGGGACCACGGGCGACAAGTGCTACATCCTCGAGAAGAACGAGGAGGGCGCCCCGGTCATCAAGCTCCGCAGCAAGAAGGCGATGATCGACGTCGGCGGGATCGCGAAGGGCTACGCCGTCGACCAGGCGATCGCCACCCTCCGGGCCGCGGGGGTCGTCCACGCCCAGGTGAACGCCGGCGGCGACCTCTACGTCATGGGCGGGCGCGACAGCAAGAACCGGCCGTGGCGGATCGGGATCCGCGACCCGCGCTACCCCGAGGAGAGCCACGACCACCATCCGCCGGTCGCGATCGTCGAGCTCCGGGACCAGGCGCTCTGCACCTCGGGCGACTACGAGCAGCGCTACGAGATCGGCGAGGAGAGCTTCACCCACATCATCGATCCGCGGACCGGCCGGCCGGCGAAGCGCGGCGTCGCGAGCGTGAGCGTCATCGCCTCGACGGCCACCGACGCCGACGCGATCGCGACCGCCCTCTCGGTGATGGGCCCCGACGAGGGGCTGGCCTTCGTCGAGGGGCTCGACGGCATCGACGCCCTGTTCGTCCTCGTGGAGAAGGGCGAGATCGTGAAGCGGAGCAGCGCCGGGTGGTCCGAGCTCGACATCGAGGTCCACTGGCGCAAGCCGGTCGACGGCGAGGGCGAGACGGGCGGCGCCGCGGACGACGCAGCGGACGGCGACGGCGACGCGGGCGCCGACCCCGGGCACGACGCCGGCGACGGCGGCGATCACGACGGCCACGATCACGGGGACGGAGGCGATCACGACGGTCACGATCACTGACCGACCCGGCCGGCGCGCGCGCCGGCGCGGAGCCCTCCGGTGAGCGACGAGCTGGTCCGCCTCATCGAGCGGGTCCGCGAGGCGGCCTCCGACGAGCTCATCGAGGGGCTCGTCGAGGAGGCGGCCGCCCACGGCGGCCCCGCCGTCGCCCCGCTCCTCGACGTGCTCGAGGCCGGCGGTTCCATCGCGAAGCGGATCGCCGCCCTCACCCTCGGGCAGCTGCGCGAGGCGCGCGCGGTCGAGCCGCTCCGCCGTCTCCTCGACGACGGCCACGCCCTCGTCCGCCTCGCCGCCGTCGTCGGGCTCGGCCGCCTCCGCGCCCGGGAGGCCCGGGTGGACGTCGCGACCCTGATCGCGTCCGACGACGCCCGACTCCGGACGGCGGCGGCCGTCGCCCTCGGCGAGATGGAGGTCGAGCCCGAGGACGAGCTCTCCGAGGCGCTCGTCTCGCTCCTCTCGGACCGCGAGTCCGCCGCCCGACGGGCCGCGGCGTCCGGCCTCATCCGCGCGGGCACATCCGAGGCGATGCGCCCGCTCATCGACGCGTTCGACCGCGAGAGCGACCCGTGGATCTACGACGAGATGGCGCGGGCGGCCGGCGCCGTCGCGTCGCGGGCCGACCCGGCGACCGTCCGGGCCGCCCTCCGGCCGGTCTCGCTGACGGTGCGGAAGCGCGTCGAGACGGCGTTGCGCGGCGAGGAGAACGCGGAGCTCGACCCGCTCATCGGCCTGCTGGCCGAGCTGCGCGAGCTGGAGATCGACCCGAGCGTCCTCGCCCGCTACGGCGTCGACCTGATCGACCTCGCCCGGCGCGGGCACGCGGGGAGGGCCTACCGGCGCGACGAGGTCGTCGACGCCGTCCTGAGCCGGCTCGCGGCGGGGCGCGGCCCGCGGAGCGTGATCATCGTCGGGCCGAGCGGCTGCGGGAAGACGGCGATCGTCGACGAGGTCGCCCACCGCCTCGTCGCGCCGTCCCCCGAGCTCGGCGACGAGCCGATCATCTCTATCCTCCAGGCGACGACCGGCGAGATCATGCGCGGGACGAAGTGGATGGGCGAGTGGGAGACGCGCCTCCTCGAGCTCGTCGACGCGATCAAGGCGCCGCGCCGCGCGGTCTGGCACGTCCCCGACGTGGCGAACCTCTCCTCCGCCGGCCAGGGCGCGCAGCGGAGCCAGAGCTTCGCCGAGGTGCTCCTGCCCTACCTCGAGCGGGGCGAGATCGGCCTGGTCGGCGAGGCGACGCCGGAGGCCTACCGGAAGGGGATCGAGCCGATCGCGAGCCTCCGACGCCTGTTCCACGTCGTCCGCCTCGAGGCGATGGACCGCGACGAGACCGACGCCGTGATCGAGGCGGTCGCCGCCGACCTCGGCCGCGGCGAGCCCGACGGGGCGTCGCCGACGCGGCTCTCCGACGGGGCCCGCGAGCGAATCCTCGAGCTCTCGTTCGGCTTCCTCCCGGGGATCGCGAACCCGGGGAAGGCGGTCGGCCTGACGCATCAGGTGTTCGCCCGATCACGCGAAGAGCGGCGGCTCGCCAGCCTCGGCCTCGAGGAGGCCGCCGCCGCGCCGGCGACGGTGATCGGCCCGGACCTCGTCACCCGCGCCCTGACCGGCCAGACCGGCCTCCCCGGCTTCCTCGTCGACGACGATCAGCCGCTCGACGTCGCGAGCACCCACCGCTTCTTCTCCGAGCACGTCCTCGGCCAGGAGGAGGCGGTCCGCGCGATCGTCGATCGAATCACCCTCATCAAGGCCGGCGTCACCGACCCGACCCGGCCGTTCGGCGTCTTCTTCTTCGTCGGACCGACCGGGGTCGGCAAGACCGAGATCGCGAAGGCGCTCGCCGAGTTCCTCTTCGGCAGCGCGGACCGGCTGATCCGGTTCGACATGAGCGAGTTCAAGGACGGCCTCAGCTTCGAGAAGCTGATCGGCAACCCGCAGGCGGGCGACCGGAGCGACCTCGGCCACGGTCAGCTCACCTCGCGCGTCCGGCAGGAGCCGTTCAGCGTGGTCCTCCTCGACGAGATCGAGAAGGCGCACCCCAACATCTTCGATCTGTTCCTCCAGGTCTTCGACGACGGACGGCTGACCGACGCGCGCGGCGAGACGGTCGACTTCCGGCAGACCATCATCGTGATGACGTCCAACATCGCGAGCGACCTCAACCGCGCCTCGCTCGGCTTCATCCCGGGCGCGGACGGCGACGGCGGGTCGCCGCGGACGATCCACGCGCGGATGGAGGAGACGTTCCGGCCCGAGTTCCTCAACCGCCTCGATCAGGTCGTCGTCTTCCAGCCGCTCGACCTCGACGTCATGCGCAAGATCGCCCAGCGTGAGCTCGGGCGCGTGCTCATGCGCGGAGGGATCAGCCGGAGGCGCGTGATCGTCGATGTCCACAGCTCGGTCGTCCAGCTCCTGGTCGACCAGGGCTTCCACCCCCAGTACGGGGCGCGCCCGCTCAAGCGGAAGGTCGAGCAGACCGTCCTCCTGCCGCTCGCGCGACGGCTCCTGAACATCCGGCAGGCCGGGACGCTCGTGACGATCCGGGCCGAGGGCGGCGGCGTCTCGGTCAGCGTCCGCGAGCCGCGCACCGCCGTCGCCGCCGAGGAGAGCGCGGCCCCGGCGCGACGACGGTCGGCGCGGGGCGAGCCGGCGCGCGACGAGGTCGTCGCCCTGGCCGGGTCGCTCGGCGACCGGATCGAGAAGCTCGAGGGCTGGGTCGAGGAGCAGGGCATCCCCGGGCGGAAGGAGTCGCTCCTCAAGCGAACCTGGGAGGTGACCTTCTGGGACGACACCAAGCGCGCCCGCGAGGTGCTCACCGAGATCGACGTCCTCCAGCGCGTGCTCGACGCGCCGCGCCGGCTGCGCAAGCGCCACGGCGACTTCGAGCGCTTCGCGAAGCGGGTCGGCGACGCGCCCGGGCACCGGACCGAGGTGACCAAGGCGCTCGACTGGGGCCAGGAGCTCCGCACCGCCGTCGAGTTCGCCGAGTACGGCGCCAAGTGCCGCGATCCGCGCGACCGGGCGGACGCCTATCTGACGGTCAGCCGGGTCGGCGACGAGGCGCCGCCCGACGACGACGCCGTGATGATCCACGAGATGCTCATCGCCTGGGCGCGCCGGAAGGGGTTCCGGGTGACGTCCGTCCTCGAGGCGACCGACGCCGACAAGCGGTTCACGAGCGCGACGACGCTGGTCGAGGGCTTCTGCGCGACCGGGCTGCTCAAGGGCGAGGCCGGCCTCCACAAGGTCGTCCGCGGGCGCGACCGCAAGGGCGATCGAAGGACCGATTACGTCCGGGTCGAGGTCGAGCCCTGGGTTCCCGACGAGGTGTTCCCGATCAAGCCGGCCGACCTGCTCGCGAACGTGCGGTCGATCAAGAAGGCGACCTCGCTCGGCGGGCGAAAGCTCCGGAGCGAGGTGCGCCTGACCCACCGCCCGACCCACCGCACGATCGAGGGGCGAAGCCTCGAGGCGACCGGTGAGGCGAAGGAGAGCGCCCTGGCGGCCCTCCGGGCGAGGCTCGCCCACGCAGCCGCCGCGGCGGCCAGGGCCGAGGGGAAGCCCCGGTCGAGCAAGGACGACGACGCCGTCGTCCGGACCTACAACCTCTCCCCGAACCGATGGGTCCGCGACGAGCTCAAGGGCGGAAAGAGCGGCGACCTGGACGCCGTCCTCGAGGGCGACATCGATCGGTTCATCCGGGATCGGTTGGACCTGCCGGGGGCGGAGGAGTAGGCGGGGAATACCGTCGGGGCTCCATGAGCGAGCTCGCGGTCGATACGGTTCCTGGATACGGGTCCGCAACCAACCCGGAGCCAGCAGCGCGCCGTCCGCGCAATCCGCGCAATCCGCGGTTCCCACTCGTTCCGCGCCGAGAGAACGAAACCGCGGATTTCGCGGATCGCGCGGATTGGATCGGGTGCCGCCAGGTCGTTGCCAACGACTCCCAGCGAGCTACGGCAGGACGAGCGACACCTTCGCGACCTCGCCTGCCCGCACCGTCGCGTCGCCGAGGACCGAGCTTCCGTCCTCGCGCTCGACCTTCACCCGGTAGCGTCCCTCGGCCAGGTGGTCGCGCCGGAACAGGCCGAGCCCATCGGTCTCGCTCACCGGGTGCAGGAACGACGGCCCGCTCTCGCCGCCGGGCCCGCTCGCGCCGAGGGCCTCGAGGGTGACCTTCGCGCTTGCGACGGGCTGCCCGCCGCCGTCGACGACGGACACGGTCAGGGTCCCGCCCGTCTCGAGGATGACGTCGATCGGCGCGTCGCCCGACGGCACCTGGACCTCGACGGTCTTGCTGGCGAAGCCGTTCGCGCCGACGCGGATCGACTGCCGACCCGGCGCGAGGCCTCCGAGGGTGAGCACGCCGTCCTCGCCGCCCCCCCCGTAGCCGCCGATCCGGGGGAGCCCGTCTCCGGCGACCGGCCTCGCCGTCGCGTCGGGGATCGGCCGGCCCTCGTCGTCGATCACGCGGAGACGGACGCTCTCGCCCCGCTCGAGGCGGACATCGGGCAGACGCGTCTCCGCCTCGGGGCCAACGGTGACGGGACCGGCCTTCGCCGTGACGAATCCACCGCCGCCCACGTGGACCTGCAGCGGCTGGAGCGCCTCGACCGTGACGGTCGCGATCCCCTCGGCGTCGGTGATCCCGAAGCCGGCATGCCGGCCGAACGGCCCCGCGCTTTCCTCGGCGGATCCCGCGGTCGGGACGAGGCGCACGCTCACCCCCTGAACCGGCTCGCCCGTGCCCGCGTCGACCGCCCGGACGATGACGCGTCCGTTCTCGAAGACGAGGTCGACCCGCTGCTCGGCTGGCTCGGCGGCGAGCTCGAGCTCCTCGCCCCCGCCTCCGCCGAGAATCATCTGGTCCATCCCGACGGTGACGCTGTACCTGCCGGGCGCCAGCTCGTCGACGACGAACTCGCCCCGGTCGTCGGTCTGCGCTCGAATCGGCAGGGCGATCCCCTCGCTCCGCGCGCTGATGTGGAGCGTCGCGTTCGCGATCGCCGCGCCGCTGGCGAGCCGCGCGCTCCCGACCAGGCGCACGCTCCCCGCCTCGGAGAAGTCGAAGTCGAGCTCGCGCGTCGCGCCCTCCTCGACGACGACCGTCTCGGTCAGGTTGCGCGGCGTCTTCTCCTCGTCGTCGCGGGTCATGGCCATCATCATCATGTTGCCGCCGCCCACGGCGATGATGCCGCCGCCCCAGTGGGCGCTCACCCGGTAGTGGCCGGCCGCGAGACCGGAGATCTCGTAGCGACCCTCCGCGTCGATCGTGGCGTTCCCGCCGCCGGTCGGGCTCCGCGCGTTGATGCTCGCGCCGCCGGCCTTCGGCGGCTGCCCGTCCGGGCCGAGGATCGTTCCGACGATCCGACCGCCGAGCGGCAGGACGATCTCGACGTGGTCGGCGCCGCCGGCGTCCGGCAGGGTCACCCGGGCTCGGCCCGGCGCGTGGTCGGCGTGGGCGGCGGAGACCTGAGCCGGGCCGGGCTCGAGATGCTCGATGAGGAACTCGCCCGCGTCGTCGGTGCGCGCCATGCGGATGTCGGCGCCCGCCATCAGGAACATGCTCGGCGCGCCGCTCGTCACCTGCGGCTCGCCGCTCTCCTCGGCGGCCTGCGCCGCCGCGTCCTGACGGGCCTGCTCGAGCGCCGCCATCTCCGCCATCCGCGCGCTCATCGGCCCGCGCGGCCCGGCGAGGCTCGCCACCGCGACCGAGGCGCCCGCGATCGGCTGCCCCTCGGCGTCGACGACGCGGCCGGCGACGAAGACGCCGGGATGTACCTCGATGAGGACGCCGTCGACGCGCTGCCCCTCGGCGACCGCGACCGGCTCGGACTCGCCCGGGGCGTGGTCGTCGCTCTTGGCCCGCGCGATGTAGCGTCCAGCCGCGAGGCCGGTGATCTCGAACCGGCCGTCCTCGTCGGTCGGCGTGCCGCCGCGTCCGTCGTGGCCACCGCCGAACGAGATCGCGCGCATCCGGACGTTGCCGCCCGCATCGGGCGCGGGGCGCAGGGACACGAACGCGCCGGCGACCGGCTCGCCCGATCCGCCCTCGACGACCCGCCCGGCGATGCTCGCGCCGGTCGGGAGGACGATCTCGACATCCTCGTCGCCCGCGCGCGCGCCTCCGACCGAGCCCTCGGGAGCGAACATCGAGGCGCCGTGGGCGGTGAGCGCGTAGGTCTTCGTCTCGTCGACGCCGCGGATGACGAAGCGCCCCTCGTCGTCGGTCGTGGCGGTGCTCGCTCCGCCGCCGGCGAAGGCGAACGCCGTCGAGGTCGAGCTCTTCCCGCGAACCCGGCGGGCGCCGCCGCCGGGCCCACCGGCCGCCGACTCGGACCGCGCGAGGACCATCGCGCCGGCCACCGGCTTCCCGGCGGCGTCGATGACGCGCCCGGAGATCGTCAGGCCCGACGGCTCCTCGGCCGCGGCTCCCGGGATCTCCGGGTGTCCGAAGAGGGTCGCGTCGGGGACGAGCTCGCTCGGCTCGGTCGGCTCGGCGGGCTCATCGGGCTCGGCCTCGGCGACCGGGGCCGGCGGCGTCTCGGGCGCCGGCGTGGGCGCGACCGGCTCGTCGACCTCCGGCGCGCTCCGGGCGACCGCCGACCGGCTCGCGCCGCCGGGCTGGAGCGCCAGGAGCGCGAGCAGGAACAGCACCAGGATCGCCGCGACGATGCCGGTGACGACCGCGGCGCCGTTGCTCCGTGTCGGATCGATCATCGAGTCCCCTCCCCCGAGGCGTTTTGATCGGATGGGATGATACGGATGGTTCGTTCCGATGCTCCCGATTTCGATCCACAGATTTCACTTCACAGATTCCACAGATTGCCGCGGGCGGGTCCGAGTCGTTGCCGATGCCGAGACGGGCCTGTTCCTGGAACAGCCCGCGCAACGGCAATGAACCTGTAGCAGGCAGCTCGCAATCCGCGTAGTCCGCGTAATCCGCGGTTCCCACTCGTTCGACGCCGATAGAGACCGAACCGCGGATTACGCGGATTACGCGGATTGGACCGGACGGCGCCAAGCCGCTGTCGACGCGTCGCGATGCTCGGCCCGGGGCTCCTGTTCCTGGAACGGACCGCTCTCGCTCGGCGAGAGCGGTCCCGGTGCAGATCGCTCTCAGTCACCCTCATCCAGGCGAGCCTGGGCCCGACCCGCGAGGCGCTCCGCGAGCGCGTCGAGGCGTCCGATCCTCGGCCGATCGCGCGCGTCGAGGAACTGCCGCGCCTGGAGGAGGGCGCGGCGGGCGCCCTCGCGATTCGAGGCGACCCGGAGCTCGCCGACCGCGGCGGCCGCCAGCGAGACCGGCACCCACTCGACGAAGGCGATCGGCTCGCGCAGGATCGTTCCGGCGCGCTGCGCGTGCTGGAGCCCGCGTCGGGCGAGCTCGGCGCCGTCGATCCCGAGCGCGCCGCTGAGCACCTCCTCGCGGTCCACGTCGAGGTAGAGCGCCGCGAGCTCGGCGTGCCCGATCGGCGAGAGCGGCTCGCGCGACGCCGCCTCGCGGAGCGCCCGCTCGGCGGCGACGACGTCGCCGGACTCGAGCAGCCGTCCGGCCTCCTCGCTCGCCGGCAGGTCACGCTCGCGCAGTCGACAGAGCGCGACGACCCGCTCGACGTTGCCGTAGGATCCCTCGGCGTCGAAGCCGAACCAGGCGCGGCTGTATCGGTCGAATGCGTCCGGGTCGGCCGAGCGGCAGAGCCCGGTCAGCTCGAGGCATCGTTCCGCGGCGCGGAGGTCGCCGGGCACCGACGCCGCGAACCAGATCTCCGCCCAGCGCAGGAGGATCTCGGGGTCCTCCGGCCACGCCTCGTCGAGCTCGGCGAAGAGACGGTCGGCCTCGTCGAACCGGCCGACCATCTGGAGGAGATCCGCTCGCAGGAGCTTCGCCTGGACGGGATCGGGGCTCCGCCGGACGAACTCGTCGGCCGCCTCGAGCGCCTGCCGGACGCGATTGGTCACCTTGAGGAGCTCGATCCGGATCCGGTGCGCCCGCGGGTTGCTCGGCGCCCGCCGAAGCGCCGCCGCGAGGTCCTCGTCGGAGCCGGTGACGTCGCCGGTCAGGATGCGCGCGAGGGCTCGGCCGAGGAGGGCGTCGGAGGACTCGGGGCTCCGCTCCATCGCCTGGCGCGACAGCTCCACCGCATCATCGATGAGGCCGAGGCGTCGCTCGGGCATCCGGCCCTCGCGTGTGAAGAAGCAGCGCAGCGCGCTCACGACGGCCAGCCCGGCGACCGGGGCGCCCGACCGGGCGTCGATCGCCTGCGCCTCGCGGAAGTGGCGATCGGCGTCGTCGGGGCGGTATTCCCACAGCGCGATCCAGCCGCGCGTCACCGAGGGGCCGATCAGGTCCGGACGGGTCCGGAGGGCCGCGGCGAGGGCGCGGTCGGCCTGGCCGAGCCGGCGACGGTGAGCGAGGAACCGGCCGCGAACGAGCTGGGCCGTCGCCCAGCCGGGATGCGCGGCGGCGATGCGGTCGGTCGCCGCGATCGCGTCATCGAACCGCTCGAGTCGCCAGAGCCAGAGGGCTCGCTCGAGGTGAACGCTCGCGACCACGTCCCCCTCCGCCGTCTCGAACGCGGTCCACGGCTCGGCGGCTCCGGACGCGAGCGGATGGTCCCGCGCGAGCGCGTCGAGCTCGCGGAAGATCGAGGTGGCGCCCGACCGCTCGCCGTCGAGGCGGCGCCGCGCGCTCCGCAGGGCGGTCCGGAGGAGCTCGGAGCCCGCCCGGGTGGCGGCGTCATCGAGCCATCGGGTCCGCTGGGAGCGCCAGGTGGGATGGGCCCGGGAGAGGTCGTGATGGGCGTGCTCGAGGAGGAGCGCGGGACGCGCGTGGAACGCGGCCTCCCACGCCTCGGACGCCTCGTCGTTCCGTCCGAGGCGCATGAGGGCGCGGGCGCGGAGCGCGCTCGCTGGCGGGTGATCGGCGACGATCGCGAGCGCCGCATCGGCCTCGGAGAGCGCCTCGGTCTCGCCGCCGACGCGTCCGAGCGCCGCGAGGGCGAGGCCGATGTGGCGCTCGGCCCGGGCGAGCGTCGCCGCGTCGGGCGGAGGCGTCGTTCCGCCGGACGCCCCGCCGCCGCCCGTGGTGCCCGCGCCCGCGCCGGCGCCGCCGCCGGTCTTCCCGGTCCCGGTCCCGGTCCCGCTGGACGCCGTCCCGCCGCCGCCGCCGTTCTCGGTCTGTCCGCCGTTTCCTCCGCCGCCGTCGGGCGCTGGCTTCATCACGAGCAAGACGGTGGCCGCGGCCGCCGCGGCGCTCAGGACGACCGAGCCGAGAACGAGCACGGCGAACGGCAGCGGCCTCGAGGTCGGGCGCTCGTGGGTGTGTCGCCGCTTCTCGCGTTTCCGGACCTCGAACTTCGAGGAGTCCTCGTCGGGAACGTCCGGGAGGATCGCATCGATCTCCTCGGCGAGCGCCCGGGCGGTCGCCGGCCGATCCTGGCGCTCCCGGGCGGTCGCGCGGACGACCACCGCGTCGACCTCGGGATGCACCGACGCGAGCATGGCGCGCGGCGCGGGCAGGATCGCGCGGGCGGCGCGGCGCATGACGCGGCTGACGCTCGGCGCCTCGTAGGGGTTGGTGCCGGTGACCAGCTCGAAGAGGATCACGCCGAGGCTGTAGATGTCGCTGAGCCCGTCGACCGGGCCGACGCCGGTCGCCTGCTCGGGCGACATGTAGAGCGGCGTCCCGACGACGTAGCCCGAGATGGTCAGGTCGGCCGGACGGATCTCGTCGAAGGCGAGCCCGAAGTCGGTCAGGACCGGCCGCTCCTCCCCGAGGCGATCGCCGGGGACGAGGATCACGTTGTCCGGCTTCAGGTCGCGGTGAACGACCCCGCTCTCGTGCGCGTGCTGGAGCGCCTCGGCGATGTCGTGAACGATCCGCAGGGCGCGTCGCTGCGAGAGGCGGCTCTGGTGGCGGAGGACGGCGCCGAGCGAGCGCCCCTCGAGGAAGTCCATCACGATGAACGGGACGCCCATCCGGACGTCGGCATCGCGGATCCGGACGATCCCCGGGTGACGGAGCCGCGCGAGCATCTCCGCCTCGCGGCGGAACCGGGCGACGCTCACCTCGTCGGTCGACGCGTGCCGATGGAGGACCTTCACCGCGACCGGCACGTCGAGCGCCGGGTCGCGGCACTGATACACCACGCCCATCGCCCCCTGACCGAGCTGTCGCTCGACGGGGTAGCGGCCGATCTTCTCGGGCAGGTCCGAGGCCAAGGAAGGCGACTCTCCGGGAGGAAGCCCACAGCCTATCGGGCGTCCACCAGAGGCGCAATCGAACCCACAACCGGAGGAGGGGCCCGAGGATGGGGCCGCTCAGGGCGGGGGAGGTCTCCGGGCGCGACGGCGGGGGCGATCTCGTCGGCCGCGACACCGACCGGCGGCGACGTCAGAGCAGTCCGAAGCCCTTCATCTTCCGTCGCAGGGTCGCTCGGTTCATCTCGAGAAAGCGGGCGGCCTGGACCTGATTGCCGCCGCTCGCGTCGAGGGCCGCCTCGATGAGCGCCCGCTCGACGAGCGTGCGGACGTCCGCGAAGAGGCGGGCGCCGCCTTCATCGGCGCCATCCCCGTCGTCGCTCGCGTCGCCGCCCCCGCCCGAGGCCCGGGGTCGCGCGAGCGCGTCGGCGACGAGTCGCTTGACCGCGGCGCTCACCGCGGCCGCGGGCTCGCCCGCGGCGCCGCCCTCGGCATCGATCGCCCCTCCGCCGAGGCGCGGGCCGGGCGGCGGGAGGTGCTCGACGCGGATCTCCTTGCCGCGGCCGGCCGCGACCAGCGCGGCGGTGACCGCGTTGCGAAGCTCGCGGACGTTCCCCGGCCAGTCGCGGGCGGCGAGGGCGGCGAGGGCCGCCTCGTCGACGCGAAGGTTCCGCCCGGGCGCGAGGGTCGCGAGGAAGTGATCGACCACCCTCGGGATGTCCTCCTTCCGCTCCCGCAGGGGCGGCAGGACGACGGTGACCACGTTGAGGCGATAGTAGAGATCGGCCCGGAAGTCACCCGACTCGACCCGACCCTCGAGCGGCGCGTTCGTCGCGGCGAGGACCCGGACGTCGACGACGCGCGGGTCGCCTCCGCCGAGGCGATCGACGGTCCGCTCCTCGAGGAAGCGGAGCAGCTTGACCTGCGCGCCGAGCGAGAGCTCGCCGACCTCGTCGAGGAGGAGCGTGCCGCCATCGGCCCGCTCGATCCGCCCCTTGCGTTCGCGGTCGCCGCCGGTGAACGCGCCGCGCTCGTGGCCGAAGAGCTCCGCCTCGATGAGGGTGTCGGGCAGCGCCGCGCACGAGACCGCGACGAACGGGCCGCCGCGGGCGCTCCGCTCGTGGATCGCCCGGGCGACGAGCTCCTTGCCGGTGCCGCTCTCGCCGCGGATCAGCACGCCGGCATCGGTCCGGGCGAGCGCGCCGACCCGCTCGCCGAGCTCGAGCATCGCGGCCGAGCGGCCGACGAGGCGTGGGCCGGCGTCGTCGGCGGCGCCCGCGGTCGGGTCGGGCGCCACGTCCGCGGCCGCCTCGGCGCGCTCGCCGAGGGCGCGCCCGACGACGGCGAGGAGGGCGTCGGGCCGGATCGGCTTCTCGACGTGCGCGCTCGCCCCGCGCGCCATCGCGTCGATCGCCGTCTCGGCGGTCGCGTGGCTCGTCATGACGACGACCGACGGCGGCCGCGGCAGGCCGGTCAGCTCGGGCAGGACGTCGATCCCGCTCCGGCCGGGGAGGTGGACGTCGAGGAGGACGAGGTCGGGCGGCGCGTCGCGGGCCGCGTCGAGGCCGAGCTCGGCCGAGGCCGCCTGCGCGACAATGTGGCCGGCGGCCTCGAGGGTCGTCCGGATCGCCAGGCAGACGGTGACGTCGTCGTCGACGACGAGGACACGCGCGGCGCTCATCGGGCCGGGACCTCCGCCGCGACCGGCGCGGCCGACGGCGCCGGCCGCGGCGCGGCGGCGAGCGGCCAGCGCAGGACGAAGCGCGCGCCCGCGGGCGCGTCGGGGCCGCCATCGGCGTCGAGGTCGAGGCTGCCGCCGTGGCGCTCGACGAGGCGGCGCGCGAGGTAGAGGCCGAGGCCCAGGCCGCGCTCCTTCGTCGTGAAGAACGGCTCGAACAGGCGCGGCGCCACCTCGGCGGGGACGCCGGACCCGGTGTCGGTGACGACCAGCTCCCAGCGATCGCCGTCGACGCGCGAGCGCGTCCGCAGCGTTCCGCCGCGCGGCATCGCGTCGGCCGCGTTCAGGACGAGGTTGAGGACGACCTGCCGGAGCTGACCGGGGTCGGCCTCGATCGCGACGCCGTCGCAGGCGAGGGCGGGCTCCGCGGTGACGCCGCGGTGCTCGAGCTGGTGGCGGCAGAGCGACAGCATCGATCGGACCGCATCGTCGGCGGGGACCGCCTCGGGGAACGGCTGCGCCTCACGGCCGACGCTCTTCAGCCCGTCGACCAGCAGGGCGAGCCGCTCGGCCTCCGCCTCCATGAGGGCGAGCGTCTCGCCGGCCGCCCCGCCTCCCACGCCCGACCGGACGCTCGCGGCGAGGCTGCGGATCGCGCCGAGCGGCCCCTTGATCTCGTGGGCGGCCGCCGAGAGCGAGCGCAGGAGCGCGGCGATCCGCCGGCGCGTGTCCGCCCGCTCCTTCGCCGCGCCGAGGAGGGCCGCGCCGATCGTGGCGAGCACCGCGACGAGGGCGACCGGCAGGGCCGCCCGCTGGCGCTCGCGCGCGACGACGTCCTCGGGGTAGAGGACGTAGACGCCGCCGGGCGCCCCGGGGACGGCGGGCGCGCCGCGCGCCCGCACCGGCGACACGGCGACGGTCAGGGCGGTGTCGCCGAGCCGCCCGCCGAGGACGGTCGCCTCCGCGGCGACGGGCGGCAGCTCGCCGCTCGCGAGGGCGGCGTCGAACGCGCGGCGCCCGTCCTCGTCGAGGCTGCTCGCGACGACCCGGCCGCTCCGGTCGACGGCGACGAGGTCGGCGCCGACGTAATCGGCGACCCGGGCGAGCGAGATGTCCGAGAGAGGGAAGCCCGACCCGCCGAGCAGCTCGGCCGTCTTGCCGATCTCGGCCCGGACACGGTCCTCGACCGCCCGGCCGACGAGGACGACGCAGAGGATCGCGACCGAGACGACGAGCACGCCCGCCGTCGCGGCGAACGCGAGCGAGGCCCGCGCGCTGCCGCCTTCGCGGAGGGCGGTGGCGAGGTCAGGGCTTTCATCGGGTGCGGGCGGTGCGGTCGCTGGCGTGGTCACGGTCGTCGCGGTCCCGGAGCGAGGCGCTCGCCCGCTCTGTCTTCCTTCTCTTCCCTTCATTGAACCACGCTCGGACGGTTCCGTTCCACGGTTCTCCGGTCCGGACCGGTCGATCGGGCCCGGTCGATCGCAGGTTGATCGGGCGGCCCTCCGCTGGCATCCTCGTCGCCCCTCGCCCTGATCGCCTGCCGGAGCGCCCCCTCGATGACCCAAGAGACCTCCTCACCCGCCGGACGGGTGATCGCCGTCCTCGTCGCCCTCGTCGTCCTGATCGGCGTCCCGGGCCTCATCTACGTCAACTCGGACGGCTACCGGGCCGGCGTCCGCCTGGGCGAGGCGGCCGCGGCCGAGAAGGGGGAGGACTGGGCGGCCGCCGCCGAGATCTACGCCGAGGTGGCCGCGGGTCCCGCGATGCAGAAGGAGGCCAACGACGCCCTCGCCCAGCTCATCGGGGAGACCCTCCCGTCGGCGCCGCTCGCCGCCTCCGCCCCGATCCTCGCCGACCTCCTCGGCGAGACGCCCGCCCACGAGGGGCACGACCACGGCAAGGCGAGCGTGCCGGCGGAGACGTTCACCGTCTGGCTCGACGTCCTCGAGAAGCGAGGCGAGGGCGAGCCCGGGCCGGCCCTGGCGATCCTCGACGTGATCGCGGCGAAGGTCGACGCGGTCCGCGTTCCGCCGCTGCAGGAGCGCCTCCTCGAGGCGCACGTCGCCGAGGAGCCGGCCAACGTCGATGCCCTCGGGCGCCTGGCCGTGATCCTCGAGCGGCGGGGCGACCTCGTGCGCTGCCGCGCGCTCCTCGAGCCACACCGGGCGAGCCTCGGCACGACCGAGGGCGCGCGCGTCCTCGGGCAGCTCTTCGCCCGCTCGGGCGAGCTCGAGGCGGCCGACGCGCTCCTCGTCCCCTACGTGAAGGCGCGGCTCGCCGCGTTCCGACTCGCCCAGGACGGGTTCGACGCGATCTCGGAGACGGCGTTTCAGCTCTACGCCAAGGTGATCAACGACAACCTCGCGCCGCAGAGCCTCTACGACCGCAGCAACGCGGTCAGCGACGCGGAGGCGCAGCAGCTCTTCCGGGCGTGGATCTTCGAGCAGATGGGGACCGACGCCGAGGTGAACGTCGCGGCCGCCCGGCGCGACGAGGCCGGCGCGGTGGTGCCGGTCGCCCTCGACCTCGGCATCGTCAAGCTCCGCCGGAGCCAGGGCCTCGCCGAGCCCGACGCGCGCCGGCGCGAGCTCGAGGCGGCCGAGGAGGTCTTCCTCGCGATCCAGTCCGCCGTCGGCGAGACCGACGTCTACCGCCTCTTCCTCGGGCAGGTGAGCTTCTGGCTCGGCAAGGAGGAGCGCGGCCGGGCCCTCTTCGACGAGCTCCTGACGAGCAACGCCCGCAGCTCCGAGTCGCTCCACCACGTCGCCAGCGCGATGCGCGAGGTCGGCCTCGAGGGCGACGCGCGGACGCTCGCCGAGGAGGCCTACGGGAAGGCGACGACCGACCCCGAGCGCCACGCCGCGGCCGGGCTCCGGAGCGTCCTCGCGACCGACGCCGAGGACCGGCTCGCGTGGCTCGAGAAGGGCGACACGAGCGACCCGATGACCCGAGCGTCGCTCGCGTCGGGGCGCGCCTACCTCGCGATGGAGGCGGGCGACCTCGAGGGCGCGGCGAAGGGGTTCGCCGAGGCGGTCGCGATCTACGAGTCGCTCCCCGAGGACGCCACCACCCTCAACAACGCGGCCGTCGCCAACGTCTCGCTCTTCCACGCGACCGGGGAGACCGATCGGTTCCGGCGGGCGACCGAGCTGCTCGAGCGGGCCGTCCAGATCGCGCCGAGCGACCCGATCCTCCTCCAGAACCTCGCCATCGACCTCCTCGGCCGGACGGTGATCGACCTCGTCGGCGACCGGATCGACCTCGGGATCCTCCGCTCCTCGCCCGACCTCGGCCTGCTCCGGCATCTCTACGTCGACGCGGCGAGCCGGGCGAAGCTCATCGAGGAGGTGCGCGCGAACGCCGACTTCATCGCGGCGCGCAAGGCGCTCGAGCGCGTCCTCGTCCTCTCGCCCAAGGGGACCCGCCCGATCGGCCTCCTCGCCCAGATGGCCGCGTTCACCCGCGACGAGGCGCTCTCGGCCGAGGTGCTCCGGCGCGTCGAGGAGAACCGCCCCGACCTGAGCGCGGAGATCGACGGCGCGCGTCGCTACTTCGCCGGCGCGCGCGACGAGGAGGTCACCGAGGTCTGGACGACGCGGCTCCCCCGGCTCGAGAGCGACCTGGCGCGGGCGCGGGAGGCGGGCGCCCCGGCGACGATCGCGATCGCGATCCAGGACGTCGTCTCGACCCGCCTCGCCCTGAGCCGTCATCCATCCTCGGAGGACGACGCGGACCCCGACGGCCTCGTCACCCTGGCGGAGGAGTCGCTCGCCGCCTCGGGCGGGACGGCCGTCGCCCGCAGCCTGCTGATGGACGCGCTTCTGCACCGGGCGGCGGGACGCCTGATCGGCTCGAGCCACACGTTCACGGCCGTCCACAGGCAGGCGCGGCGGAGCCTCAGCCGCTCGCACATGTTCGCCCTGCTCTTCGCCAACGAGCGCCAGACGGGGAGCCACGAGCAGATGCTCGAGGACGCCGACGTCCAGCGCTCGATCGAGCTCCGCGCGGAAGAGATCGCGCGGTTCCCCGAGTCGGCCGACCCGCTCGACTGGGCGTTCGTCGTCCGCGGCCGCCCCGAGCTCGCCGAGGAGGTCGCCGCGGCGATCGCGGCGAACACGGTGGGCAAGAGCGGGCGCCGGATCTCGATGGCCCTCGCGCCGATGAGCGCCGCCGTCGCGATCGAGCTCGCGATCGAGCGCCAGATCGCCGGGGACGACGCCGGATCGAAGAAGGTGCTCGAGGACGCCAAGGCCCGGGGCGTCCCGATCCCCGAGGGCTACTGATCTCGGGTTCTCGCGGGCCCCGCGGTCGACTACCATGACGTCGACACGACAGTGAGGAGGCGACCATGACCCTGATCCTCGAGCAGCTCTACCTCGGGTGCCTCGCGCAGGCGTCCTACCTCATCGGCGACTCCGAGAGCGGGAAGGCGGCGATCGTCGACCCGCGGCGAGACATCGGCGTCTACGTGGAGGAGGCCGAGAAGCGCGGGCTGACGATCGGCCACGTCCTCCTGACCCACTTCCACGCCGACTTCGTGAGCGGCCACGTCGAGCTGCGCGAGCGCTGCGGGGCGACGATCCACATGGGCGCCGCGGCCGAGGCGGAGTACGCGTTCGAGGCGATGGCCGAGGGCGACCGCCTCGAGCTCGGCGCGGGCGTGCGGCTCGAGGTGCTCGAGACGCCCGGTCACACGCCCGAGTCGATCTGCCTCCTCGTCTACGACATCGCGAAGAGCGCCGACACCCCGCACGCCGTCCTGACCGGCGACACGCTCTTCATCGGCGACGTCGGCCGGCCCGACCTGATGGCGAGCATCGGGATCACCAAGGAGGAGCTCGCCGGCCACCTCTACGACTCGGTCCACGGCAAGCTGATGAAGCTCCCCGACGAGACGCTCCTCTACCCCGGCCACGGCGCCGGGTCGGCGTGCGGCAAGAGCCTCAGCGCCGACACCGTCTCGACGATCGGGGCGCAGCGGGAGACCAACTACGCCTGCCAGCCGATGGAGAAGGCGAAGTTCATCGAGCTCGTCACCGCGGGACAGTCGAGCCCGCCCGCCTACTTCGCCTTCGACGCGGCGCTGAACAAGCGCGACCGGCCGACCCTCGACGCGGCGCTCGACCGGGCGCTCGTCGCCCTCCCCCTCGAGCACGTCGTCGAGATGCGTGATGGCGACGAGCGGGCGCAGGTCGTCGACACGCGCGACCCCGAGGTGTGGGCGGCGGGGCATCTCCGCTACAGCATCAACGTCGGCCTCGGCGGAAAGTACGCCACGTGGGCCGGAACGGTCCTCGACCGCGAGCGGCCGATCCTCATCGTCGCCGAGCCGGGCAAGGAGCGGGAGAGCGCCCTCCGCCTCGGCCGGATCGGCTTCGACCACGTCGCGGGGTATCTCGAGGGCGGTCCGGCCGCGTTCGAGGGGAAGGCCGAGATGGTCGCGACCGTCGCGCGGATCGAGGCGTCCGAGCTCGGCAAGCGCCTCGAGGCGGACGCGCCGCCCGTCGTGCTGGACGTGCGGAACCCGGGCGAGCACGAGGCGAAGCACATCGAGGGGGCGGTCCTCATCCCGCTCGCCCAGCTCCGCGAACGGTTCGGCGAGGTCCCCGACGGGCCGCTCGTGGTCCACTGCGCCGGGGGCTATCGAAGCATGATCGCGTTGAGCGTCCTCGAGGCGAGCGGCATCGAGCCCGACCTCCTCTCCGATCTGCGCGGCGGGATCGCCGCGTGGGAGAAGGCGAAGCTCGCCCTCACGACCTCCTGAGCGGGGGCCCCGCGCTCGCGGTCACGGGACGAAGACCTCGATCCCCGAGTCACGGACCTCGCGCAGGACGCGGTCGGTGGTGTGATTCTCGCTCCAGTTCTGCAGGTCGACGATGAAGTGCTCGGCGCCGAGGGCGAGCTCCTCGAGCCAGCTCGTCGTGCCACCGCCGGGCGGGTCGCCCGGGTTCACGAAGTCGATGTGGACGTTGACGATCGGCCCGCCGCGGAAGTGGAGCTGAACGCCGCGGAAGCGGCTCCGCATCCCCCACGGGCTGTCCCGGCTGGCCGCCCACCAGTCGCCGAAGCCCTCGTCGGAGAGGAAGCGCTGGAGGAGCGCGTCGGGCATCGACGGCTCGAAGAGGAGGACGCCGCCGTCGCCGACCCACTGGATCGGCCCGACGACGCTCCAGACCTCGTCGCTCTTCATCTTCGCGTGGACGCACAGAAGCGAGGTCCGTTCGTCGGAGCCGAGGCGGCCGAACCCCCACTCGGCGAGGGCGTCGCGCTCGGAGACCGGCGTGCCGGCGTATCGCTCCTCGAACCAGGCATCGAACGGCTCCCGCCGCTCGGGTCGAAGCTCGATCACCTGGAAGGGCGCGGTGAGGTCGGCGCGAGTCCCCGACGGCAGCCGCCACCACGGCGCGCCGTCCTCGCGGACGAAGAGGCGCCCACCGAGGCGCACGGCGAGACGTCCCTCGGGAGCCTCGAGCGGTGCGGTGATCGGTCCCGCCGGCGCGGCGGACGGCGGCGGCACCCGCTCGGGCGGGTAGCCCTCACCCTCGGCGGGCGCGTCCGCCTCCGGCGCGTCGGTCTCGGAGCCCTCGCGGAGAGCGCCGGCGAGGCCGGGTGTGTCCCTCGGGGATCGGTCGCCGTCGCCGTCCCACCGGCCGCGGAGGGCTCCGTCGTCGAGGCGCGCAGCGCCGGAGTCATCGCCGAGGACGAGGACGAACCCGCCGCCCTCGTCGCTCGAGATCCGCAGGACCGATCCGTCGTCGGCCTTGAATCGGCCGACCAGCGCGCTCGGCGCCGCGTCGGAAGACGCGTCGACGGCGAGCGCGCCTCCGAGCACGACGCCGAAGGCGAGGAGCGAGACGGCAGGTCCGACGAACGCGCGGCGCATGATTCCTCCCATGCGCTCACTCTCGGTCGCGGCGGCGCGCCGTTGCAAGCGGCTCCGGGCGCGGCGAGCCTCGCGCGGTGCCGTCCTCGCGGCCTCGCGCGGCGCTGTCCTCGCCTGGTAGAACGCTGGCCTCTCGACGCCACGCGAACGGAGGATCTCATGCGACGACTCTCATCCGCCCACTTCGCCGTCGCCGCGCTCGCGGTGGTAGCCCTGGGGCTCCTCGCCGCTCCGGCGCTCGGCGATGACCGGGTGCCCGCGACGGCGCTCCGGGCCGCCGAGCGTCCGGTCCCGGTCGTGTCGGCGACCGCGCGGGTCGAGGCGGACGCCCCGCTCGCGGGGCTCGCGCGGGCCGTGACTGCCGAGATCGAGGAGTCGGGCATCTCGGCCATCGGGACGGCCTCGCTCGAGAGCGGTCTCGCCGATGGGCGAGTGATCGAGGCCCGGGCCGATGGGGACGGCACGAGCGCTCGGGTCGTCGGCCGGGCGAGCGCCGAGGGCGGCGCCCACGGGATCGTGATCGTCGTCCGGATCTCGGCCTCGAAGGCGCCCACGGCGCCCGGAGGCTGGGACCTCTCGGCCGCGAACGTCTACCGGGTGCCGGCCGACGCCGAGGATGCCGACGTCATCGCGACCCTCGATGCGGGCAAGCTCCCCGAGCTCGTCAGGGTCGAGCTCTTCGGCGCCGACGTCATCGACCGGCTCGTCGCGAGCCTGCCGACCGAGGCGCGGCCGCGGCGGCTCTACCACGTCGCCGACTGGCTCCTCGCCCACGCGCCGAGGTCGCCGGAGGCGGTCGCGGCGGTCGACGAGGTGCTCGCCGGTCGCGGCAAGGAGATGGCCGCGTCCGGCAAGGCCTACCGGGCGGGCTTCCTCGCGCTCCTGCGCGGGCGCCTCCCCGAGAACGCGGCGATCCTCGAGCTCGCCCGGGCGATCCTCGCGGCGCCGCTCGAGGACGACGCGAGCGCGGCCGAGCTCGCGGCGATCACCCTGGCGGAGCGCGACGAGAGCTCCGACCGGATCCTCGAGCTCGTCCGCGGCTCGCTCGGGTCGCCCGCGTGGGTGCGGCGTCGGCTCGGCCTCCGCGCGCTCGCGAGGATCCAGACGGGGGCCGCGGATGAGTGCCTCGTCCTCGAGCGGGTCGGCGACGTCGACGGCGACGTTCGCAAGGCGGCGATCGAGGTCGCGCTCACCTTCGAGCTCGAAGACGATCACCTCGCGACGCTCGTCGCGCTCCAGGGCCACGGCGAGTGGCAGGTGCGCCGCTCCGCCGCGGGTCTCATCGGCCGCATCGCCGGGCGAGGCGCGACGGCCGCGCTCGTCCGAGGCGCCGCCGACGCCGACGGCGACGTCCGCAAGGCGGCCGTCGCCGCGCTCGCCCCGCGCGAGCTCGACGGAGCCGACGTCCCGCCGATCCGGAAGCACCTGGTCCCGTCGTCAGACTGGAAGGTGCGGGCGCTCGCCGCGCGCATCCTCGCTGGGATCGACGACCCGGCGGCGACCGCCGAGCTGCTGCGCCTCGCCGGCGACGCCGACGGCGACGTTCGAAAGACGGCCGTCGCCGCGGCCAGGGGACGCGCTCTCGACGACAACGCGCTCGCGCTGGCGCGCGACCTCCTCGGAAGCTCGACCTGGCAGGTCCGCCGCGACGCGGTCGGGATCCTGGCCGGCGGAGGCGAGGCCGCGACGCCGCTCATCGCCGCGGCGATCGGTGACGCCGACGGCGACGTCCGCGCCGCCGCGCGAGCGGCGCTCGCGGACCGCGAGATCGACGAGGCGACGGTCACCGTGCTCGGCGAGCACCTCGAAAGCTCGAGCTGGCAGGTGCGCCGCGACACGCTGCGGCTGATCGTGAAGGCCGGGGTCCCGTCCGCGTCCGCGCTGATCGCGAAGGCGATCGGCGACCCCGACGGCGACGTGCGCAAGGCCGCCCTCGAGGCGGTCGGCGAGATCGAGCTCGACGCGAAGGCGGTCGCCGCGCTGAAGCCTCACCTCGCGAGCGCCGATTGGCAGGTTCGACGCGACGTCGTCCGGCTGCTCGCGCGCGCCGAGGGGGACGACGTCCTCGCCGTGCTCGCGGCGGCGATGGCAGACGCCGACGGCGACGTCCGCAAGGCGGCGCGCGAGGCGCTCGCCGCGCGCGACCTCGGGGTGGCCGTGATCGGTCCGCTCGGTCGGGCGCTCGCGAGCTCGACGTGGCAGGTGCGGCGCGACGCCGTCGTCGTCCTCGCGCGGGTCGAGGGCGACCGAGCGACGGTCGCGATCGCCGGCGCCCTCGCCGACGGCGACGGCGACGTCCGGGCCGCGGCGATCGCGGCGCTCTCGAAGCGAGACCTGACGCCGGCGCTGCAGCCGATCGCCGCGGCGGCCGAGAGCTCCGATTGGAAGGTGCGCGCGCAGGCGGCCCGACTCCTCGGCCGGGTCGAGGGCGAGGCGGCGACCCTCGTCCTCGTCGACCTCGTCGGCGACGGAGACGGCGACGTCCGCCGGGCGGCGGTCGAGGTGATCTGGAAGCGCGACCTCTCGGGGGAGGCGACCGTCGCGGCCCTCGGGACGGTGCTCGAGGCATCCGATTGGCAAGCGCGGCGCGTCGGCGCGGAGCTCCTCGCCCGGACGACCAGCGCCAAGGCGCTCGTGATGCTCCGGGCGCGGGCGAAGGCCGAATCGGACGGCGACGTGAAGCGGGCGATCGCGAAGGCGATCAAGGCGCTCGAGGGCAGCGTGAAGCGGTCGGCGCACTGATCGAACGAGGAACCACTGGAGAACGCATGGACCGAACCAACCGCCTCGCCCTGACGCTGGGTCTCCTCGCCATCGCGAGCGGGTGCGGCACGACGCCGGAGCTGACGATTCCAGCGATCGAGGGGGCGACCCCCGTCGATGCGGAGGCGACCTTCCTCCTCCCCGCGCTCGCATCCGGTCAGCGGTTCGAGTTCGAGTGGCTGATGGAGTCGGACGCCGACAACGCGAACTTCGTGCAGGGGACCGCCGAGGTGGTCCGGGTCGAGGGCGGCATCCCGGTCGAGGTGCGGTTCGACTTCGGCGAGTGCTGGACCCACTTCAGCGGCGTGTTCATGAACCTGATCGTCGGCGACATCGCCATGGACGCCTCGGGCAAGAGCATGACGCTCGAGATGACGGACGACGGCGTGCTGAAGGTGTCCGGCGGCGGCGATGCGAATCAGACCTGGTTCATCCTGGCCGCCGTGCAGGGGCTCATCGCCCCGCCTCCCCACCTCCCGCCGACGCCGCGGGCGGTCGGCCCGGGGGACTCGTGGGAGACCGACCTCCCCGGCTGGATCCAGAGCGGCGACTGGACGGCCGACGTCTCCTGCCGCAGTCGATTCGACTCGGTCGTCGCCGTCGGGGACCGTCGGCTGGTGCAGCTCTCGGCGGACAAGACGACCGCGGCCCGGGCGCTGATCGAGACGGTGGGGGTCGGGGTCGGCGGCGGCGTCCAGCCGCAGACGATGTCGATCGCGATCGACGCCGTCGAGCGCGAGCAGGTCCTCTGGGATCTCGAGGACGGCGTGGTGGCCGAGGCGACGGGGGAGGGGTCCTGGACGCAGGAGAGCCCCGGCGTGGACTCGGAGTACGAAGCGACGGTCCAGTGGCGCCTACGCCGGATCTCTAGACGCGAGAGCCGTCGCGCGATCGGGGTCGGCGCGACCCGGGCATCGTGGTTTCCCAGAGCCCCCCCCAATGGGGGGAGATGAGATGACCTTCCTGTATTAGTTCGGGTTCTCGGGCGAGGCGCACGACGCAGCGTGTCGCGCGGCTAGACCGGACACGCGTTCCTGGAAAAACGCAACGCGCATGTTCGTGCCGTCCCGGGGAAAACGATCCACAGATTTCACAGATTCCACAGATTGCCGCGGGCGGCCCCGAGTCGTTGCCGATGCCGAAGCCGAAGAGACCGGCCTCCGCCTTTCGGCGAGGGATGATCGCCTTCGGCAGCTCCTAATCTGTGTAATCTGTGAAATCTGTGGATCGTTCCCCGTTGGGAGCGGCCACTCGCGTCATCAGATTGGCGTGAGGAGTCGCCTTCGATGCTTCGATTGGAATCTCGAGAGAAGGAGCCTTCCCCGTGAAACGACCGACCGCCATCCTCGCGGGCGCCCTCTGCGCCCTCGCCGTCGGCTGGCCCGCCGCCGCCCCCGCGGACGACGCCGAGAGCGTCACCGTCGTCTATGGCGCGCGCACCACCACGACCGACGCGGCCGAGATCGACGACGACGGCCATCTTTGGCTGACGGCATCGGCGCTTCCCGAGGTCGCCGGCCTCGAGCTCAAGCCCGAGGGGATCTGCACCGACCGGATCTGCATCCCGGTGAAGCGCGGCGCCAAGGGCGTCGTCCGGGGCAAGGGCAAGAAGGCCCGGGTCGACCTCACCGCCCTCGCCGAGCAGCTCGGTCAGGTGTCGGTCGCCGAGCCTGGCGAGCGGGTCTTCGGGTTCGCCGAGGTGCCGCAGGTGCGGGCGAGCGTCTTCGACGATGCGATCGCGCCCGACTTCGCCCTCGAGGACCAGAGCGGCAAGACGGTCCGCCTCTCGGACTTCCGCGGGAAGAAGGTGTTCATCGTCACCTGGGCCTCGTGGTGAGGCTGCGCCTTCGATCTGCCCGGGTGGCAGAAGCTCTACGAGGAGCTCAAGGACGTCGGCAACGGGTTCGAGATCATCGCCGCGGCCGAGGACACCGACGGCTGGAAGGCCGCCCGGAGTCACTACGAGCGGAGTAAGGTCACCTACTCGGCGGTCGTCGACCCCGACCACACCGTCAGCACCCTCTTCAACATGGTGAACGTGCCGACCGGCGTCTGGATCGACGAGGAGGGCCGGATCGTTCGTCCGCCCGAGACCGCCTACAGCCAGGACTTCAAGCTCGGCAACGTCGAGGTCCAGGGCGCGGCCTACGTCGCCGCGCTCCGCGACTGGGTGAAGAACGGCGCCGAGAGCAAGTACGCCCTCACCCCGGCGCAGCTTCGGCGGCGCTTCGCCCCGCGGAACGACGACCTCCGCCGCGCCGACGTCCACTTCCGCCTCGGCGCCCTCTTCAAGCAGCGCGACCAGACCAAGCTCGCCAAGAAGCACTGGGCCGCGTCGCAGAAGCTCAACCCCGACAGCTGGAACTACCACCGTCAGGACTGGTCCTACTCGCCGTTCGATCGCTCGGTGAAGTTCGGCATGAAGGTGGCCGGGCTCGGCGACAAGCCCTACTACCCGAAGCTCGACCTCGAGCCGCCCGAGCCGGACGAGGGGACCGAGGAGCGCCCGAAGACCGGGAAGAAGGCGCCCTACTGATCGCGCGACACGGTCGGCGGCGACGGGTCGGTCAGTCGCGGTGCGTGTCCGCGACCACGATCAGCGCCCGGAGCAGGTCGATCGTCCCGCCGAAGGTCGCGTAGAGCTCGTCGCCTGCGAGGCTCTCCTCGCGGTCGGCGAGCTCCCAGAGCCGCGCCGTCAGCTCGCGTCCGGCCTCGTCGACGACCGGCGCGGCCGCCGCGATGATCGCGTCGACGGCGCGCGGCGGCGCGACCGTCCCGGTCGGTGGGTCGAGCTCGCCCCGCAGGATCAGAAGCCCCTCGAGGAGGTAGACCAGCCGTCGCCCGCACTGCCGGAGCAGGCGCGTGACGCGCTCCTCGTTCCGCGGCGCGTGGAGGAAGCCGTCGGTCAGCTCGTGGAAGAGCGTCCGGAGCGCCTGCTCGACGTGGATCCGGAGGTGCTCGGGCCGGATCGTCAGGTTCGCGAGGAGGTCGTCGCCGTGGAGCAGCTCCTTCGTATCGAGGAGCGAGAGGGCAAACACGGGGTGCGTGTCCGACGACCCGAGGATGTCGGGCGAGGTGTCGAGCCGCACCTTGAAGCCGAGCTTTCGCGCCGCGACGGCCGTCTTCCCCGATCGCCGGAGCGCCTTGAGGTCGACCCGGTCGACGAGGATGAGCAGGCGGCGCGCGCCGCGCTCGGTCGCGTCGGCCTCGCCGTCGGACGTCGGCTCCTCGGGACGGTGGAGCGGCGCGCCGTACCGGTAGATCGCGCGGAGCCGATCGCCGAGCGCGTCGCGGAACGCGGCGACGAGCTCCTCGATCGTCTTCGGCGCGGACGGGTCGGTGGGGTTCGCCTCGGGCATCGCGTCGCTCCTCGGGCTCGCGGTCGATCGGCAGAATAGCGACGACGGAAACGGCTGGCAATCGCTCCCCGCGTTCGTCATCCTCCCTTCGTGTTCGGCTGGCTGAAGCGCACCTTCGGAAGAGTCTCCATCGGCGGCGAACGCTGGTCGCGTTCTCGCCTCGCCGGCGTCGGCCCGACGACCCTCGAGCAGATGGGGCTCGAGGCGGTCGCCCGCGGCGAGTACGAAGGCGCTCGCTGGGTCCTCGAGGTGATGATCGAGAAGGGCGTCGCCTTCGATCGCGCCTGGGGCGTCGCCCAGGAGCTCGCCGTAGAGGACCCGGACTCGGTCGGGCTCGTCCTCGGGGCTCTCGCGACGTTCGACGACGCCGGCGACCTCCTCACCGCCGCTCGGGGGCTCCGCAAGCAGATCGACCCCCACCCGGCCCTCGCGGGGATCTACGCCAGAATCGGCTCGCGCCTCGGCCCCGACGCCGACGACGCGCGAGCGCTCGCCGCGATCACCGAGCTCGTCGCCGCGGCGCGATGGCTGGCCGCCGATGGCGACGCGGACGCCGCGAAGATGCCCCTCGCGGTCCTGCCGACCGTGATCGGCTCGCGCGAGTCGCTCGGGCCGGAGGCGACCGGGCTCGTCCTCGAGGCGGCCGTGCTCGCCGACTCGATCGACCTCTCGGACGTCGTCTGTGCCCTCCTCGAGCGGGACCTCGCCCTCGACGACGACGCCCAGCGGAAGCGGGCGTGTCTCCTCGTCGGGAAGGCCCGCGGCCGTCACAGCAAGGGGATCGAGAAGCTCCGCGAGGCGATCGAGATCGACCCCGACGACCCCGAGGCGCACTTCCTCCTCGGCCGCGCCTTCGCCGAGAAGGCGAAGCGGAGCGCGAACCAGGCGGACTTCGACGAGAACCGGAAGCAGGCGCTCGCCCATCTGGAGCAGGCGCGCGAGAAGGCGGCCGCCCGCGGGGACGAGCCGGCCGCCGCGGCCGCCGCGGCGGGCGTCGCCGTCGCCGCCGCCGGCGGCATCGCGTTCCTCGCGATGATGGCGCCGGTCTACGACGAGATCATGTACATGCAGCAGCCGCCGAAGGCGCTCGCGGGAACGGCGCGCGATCACTCGACGATGGTCGAGTGATTCGGCGCGCGAGGTCGAGCATCGCGCGTCGCGATGTCGATGTCGTACTTGACCGACGGCGCGTCGAGCCGGTATCAAGAGGCAGGCAGTCGCGGGCAACGAAAAAGGGGAGCGAAGCGATGAGTGCCGACTACACGATCCGATGGGTCCTCACCCACGAGCCGATCGCCCTCTTCGAGGAGGCCGCGCGTCGCTTCACCGAGATCGTTCGGGAGGAGAGCGACGGGCGGATCGACGTGCACGTCATGACGCCGACGGAGTACGGCGACGGGACGCGCGTGCCGCCCCTCGAGGTCGCCCGTCGCGTCGCGAGCGGCGAGCTGGAGATGAGCCAGACCTACACGACCGTCCTCGGCCAGCTCCACGAGCGGCTCTGGGCGCTCGACCTGCCGTTCCTCTTCGCGAGCCACGACCACGCCGCGTCGGTCCTCGACGGCGAGATCGGCCACGAGTTCCTCGACGGCCTCCGCGACCACGGCCTCCGCGGCCTCGCCTTCACCTACAGCGGCGGCTACCGGATCCTGTCCAGCGTCGAGCGGTCGATCCACGGGATCGATGACATCGCCGGCCTGCGCATCCGGACCTCGGCCAACCCGGTCGTCGTCGACCTCTTCGAGCGGCTCGGCGCGATGCCGAGGCCGGCCGCCCTCTGGGAGATCCCCGAGCTGACCGCCCGCGGCGAGATCGATGCGGCCGAGTCGACGTGGCCGCGCTACTGGGACATGGGCCATCGGGGCAGCCAGCCCGTCGTCGCCGACACCGGCCACAGCCTCTTCCTGACGGCGCTGGTCGTGAACGAGACGTTCTTCGCCGGGCTGCCCGAGCGCCTCCGCGCGGTCGTCGCGAGCGCCGCCCTCCGTGTCGCCCGGTTCGAGCGGCGCAAGAGCGTCCGCGACGGCGATGCCGCCAAGGCCGAGGCGATCGGGTCCGGGATGACCGTCACCGACCTCGACTCCGCCGAGCGGGCCCGCTTCGTCGCGGCCGCGCGCGCGACGCGCGAGCGATTCCTCCCGACGTTCGGCGCCGAGCTGATCGAGCGGATCGAGGCGGCGGCGCTCCAGCCGGTCGGCTAACCCCTGACCGACCTCTGCGGCGCCTGGTCCCTCACCGACGCGCCCATCGCCGACGCGATCCCGCCGGCCGAGCGACGGGCGATGCGCGACCGCCTCGGCGCGCCGGGCCGCCTCGCCTCCGAGGTGCTCCGCGGTCGACTCTGGGTGCAGGCCGCTCGCCCACGCCTCGTCGATGACCGACCGGGCGGAGGCGTCCTCGCGGTCGAGGGCTTCATCGCGACCGGCCTCGGCGCGCCGCATCGCTCGCTCGCGGAGCTCCTCGCCGATGCCATCGAGGCGGGCGACCTCGCCCGCCCACCCGACGGGCACTATTCCCTCGCGATCGCCCTGCCGCCGTCACCGCGCTCGGGGCGGGTCGACCCGACGCTGATCCTCGCCCGGTCGCTCTCCGGCGGGGAGCGCCTCTACACGGCCCGCGTCGGCGACGTCGTCCTCTTCGCCTCGAGCGTGCGGCCGCTCCTCGCCCATCCCGGCGTGCCCCGCGCCCTCGACCTCGCCGCGGCCGATGAGATGCTCCTGGTCGGTCATCCGATCACCGGGCGGGCGACCGCGTTCGCCGGGATCGAGGAGGTGCCGCCGGGTCACGCGATCACGTTGTCGCGACGGGCCGCGCCGCCCGCGCTCCTGTTCCCCGACGCCCTGAGGTCGCCCGAGGGGCCGCCCGAGCGGCTCGCCCGCGGCTTCCGACGGGCGCTCGAGCGCGCCGTCTCGGCCGCGGCCGGCGACGCCCGGCCGGTCGCCGTCGCCCTGTCGGGCGGGATCGACAGCTCGGCCGTCGCGGCGGCGGCCGTGAGCGTCTTCGGGGCGGAGTCGGTCGTCGCCTACACCTACGTCTTCGACGATCCGCGCCACCCGGTCGAGACCGACTACGCCCGCGACGTCGCCGCCGCGCTCGGCATCCGCGACCACCGCACGTTCTCGATCGGCTACCCCGAGTTCATCGCCGCGATCCCCGAGACCGTCTACCGGAACGAGAGCCCGGTCCACTGGCCGAAGGCGTTCCTCCTCCCCGTCGCCCGGCGGATCGCCGCCGACGGCTTCGACCGCTACCTCACCGGCTTCGGGATCGGGAGCCACATGCAGTACCTCGACGAGCTCGCCCGGGTGCTCGCGGTCGCTCCGGCGGCGGCGGCGGCGCTGCTCCGACCGGTCTGGCGGCGCTGGCGCTTCACGCGCTCGTTCTGGCTCGGGCGGCTCGCGCTCCTCCATCCCGGGCTCGAGCCGCCGCATCCGCGCCTCTACCACCTCCTCGTCCGCCTCTTGTGGCGCGCGGGCGTGATCCGCACCATCGAGCCGTTCTATCCCGCCGCCCTCGAGCCCCTGATCGCTCGAGCGTCCCGGAACGGTCCGGGCGAGGCGGCGGCGCTCGCCGCCGCCGTGGGCGCCGCGAGCGTCGGGGCGCGCGCGCGGGCGATGCGAGAGGCCATGCAGCTCGAAGCGTTCCAGCACCTCATCTCGTGCATCGACGTGACCCGGAGCGAGAAGGGCTCCCGCGAGGCGGGGCTGCTGCGGGTGAGCCCGGCCCACTTCTCGGGCTGCCTCCCCTACGCCTACTTCCCGATCCGACCGCGGCCGCGCCTCCTGTCGGCCGCCCGCGCGCTCCGGCCGGGGAAGCTCCTCCTCCGGCGCGCCTACCGCGGCATCCTCCCCGACCGCGTCCTCTTCCGGCGGAAGTCGTGGGCCGACGCGGTCGCCGGGCGAGGCTGGCTTCGCGCGGGCCGGCGGCTCATGCTCCGAGCGCTGCCGCGGTTTCCGGCGAGCCTCGCCGATCTCGGCGCCGGCCACCCCGATGCGGTCCGCTTCTGGGAGCCGCGCTCGGTCCAGGCGAGCTCGCTCTCGTTCGCGTTCTTCAGGCGGCTGTTCTTCGAGCCCGAGGCGGCGTGGCGCGATCGACCGCCGACCTGGGAGGAGCTGATCCCCGGCTACGAGCCGCGGACCGAGCCGGTGATTCGAGGCAAGCGGTGAATCGAACGGGTCTCTACGTCGTCCTCGCCCTCGGCGCGATCGGCGCCCTCGTGATCGCCGCCGCGGCGGCCTTCACCGCCTCCTGCCTCGATCCCGGCCCCGGCGGCGGCCGACCCGTCGACGGCGCGACGATCCCGATGCGGCTCGGCATCGCGATCCCGTCCTACGTCCACGCCGTCGCCTGGATCGGGCGGGACGAGGGGTGCTTCGCCGCCCGCGGCCTCGACGTGGACGTCCGCGTGATGGGCGGTTCCTCGGCGACGATGCGCGCGCTCGTCGGCGAGGGGATCGACGTCGGCCTCGCCGGCGGCGACGCGGTGATCCGGGCGAACCGCGCCGGCGCCGACCTCGTCGTCGTCGGGGGGCTCGTCGGCCGGTTCTATCACCGGATCGTCGGACGCTCGGAGATCGAGTCGGTCGCGGCGCTGCGCGGCCGCACGGTCGGCGTGCCGTTCTTCGGCGGCCCGCAGGACGTGGCCGTCCGCTACTCGCTGCGAAGGGCCGGCCTCGACGACGAGGCCGACCTCACCGTCCGGAGCGTCGGCAAGGAGCTCAACCGGATGGCCGCCCTCCAGCGGGGCGACATCGACGCGACGACGAGCCAGGCGCCGCCGTCGGTGATCGCCGAGCTCGGCCTCCGCGTCCTCGACGACCTCCCCGCGACCGACGAGCCGTTCCCCTACGTGGTCGTGGTCGTCCGCCGGGAGACCCTCGCGACCGAGCGACCGCTCGTCGCGGCGACCCTCGCCGCCCTCGCCGATGCGACGGCGCGCTACCGCGACCCGTCGAACCGGGGGCGCGCCCTCGAGGTGATCGCCGCCAGCCTGGCGAGTCGGGCGGACACGACCGGCGCCGCCGCCGAGCGCTACGAGACGGCGGGGCCGTCGCTCCTGTCGCCGACCCTCGCGATCGACCGGGCCGGGTTCGAGCTCGTCCAGCGCTTCCTCGGTCCGCCGGCATCGGGCACCGCCGAGGCCGAGCTCGACGCGCTCCTCGACGGCAGCGTCCTCGCCGAGCTCGCCGAGCCCCCGGACGCCGGGGACGGGCGCGGTCGGTGAGCGACGACCCGCCTGGATCGATCGACGTGGCGTCGCCGACGCGCACGGGGTCGCCCTCGAGCGTGCCCTGGATCTCGGTCGCCTCGGTCGTGGTCGCCCTCCTCGTCTGGGAGGGCGTCTGCCGGGCCGAGCTCGTCAGCCGCGTCCTCCTCGTCGCGCCGAGTCGCATCGCGGTCGCCGGCGTCGAGATGCTCGGCCTCGCCTCGGTCCGCGCGGACATCGGCCACACCCTGGCCGCGTTCGCGGCGAGCCTGGCGATCGCGCTCGTCGGCGGCGCCGGCGTCGGTCTCCTGATCGGCTGGAGCCCGGTCGCCCGGCAGGTGCTCCAGCCGTTCGTGGTGACCTTCCACGCCCTCCCCAAGGTGGTGCTCATGCCGCTGATCCTCCTCTGGGTCGGCTTCGGCCTGGGCGCGAGCGTCTTCCTCGGCGCGATGATGGCGGCATTCCCGGTCCTGACGAGCGTCGCGGCCGGCGTCGGCGCGCTCGAGGCCGACCTCCTCGTCCTCGCCCGGGCGTTCGGCGCCCCGCGTCGACTGACGGTGCGCGCGATCGTGCTGCCGGGCCTGGCGCCCTTCCTCGTCTCGGGGCTGCGGGTCGGCATCAGCTACGCGATGGTCGGCGTCCTCATCGCCGAGCTCGCCGGCAGCGGCCGGGGCGTCGGACACCTCATGCTCCTGTTCCTCGAGACGTTCGAGATCGAGCGCCTCTTCGCCGCGATGACGCTCGTCGCCGGGCTGACCCTCGCCGCCACCGGCGCCGTCGGCGTCCTCGAGCGCCGGCTCGGGCGCTGGCGCCCCGACCCCGCATGAGCGCGGAGCGACGTGATGAAGGCCCGGCCGGGGAGGCGGCGGTCGTCCGGGTCGAGGGGCTCGTCCATCGCTACGCCCGGCGCGGCCTCGAGGATCATCCCGTCCTCGGCGGGCTCGACCTCGAGGTCCGCGGCGGCGAGCTCCTCGCCGTCGTCGGCCCGAGCGGCGGCGGCAAGACGACGCTCCTCCACCTCGTCGCCGGCCTCATCGTGCCGACCGCCGGGCGCGTCGTCCTCGCCCCGGAGGCGCGCCCGGCGATGGTGTTCCAGCGGCCACGCCTCATGCCGTGGCGGACCGCCGTCGAGAACGCCGCGTTCGGCCTCGAGTGCCTCGGCGCGGCCGCGCCGCTTCCGAAGGCAGCCGCGCTCCTCGGCGAGCTCGGCCTGGCCGACGCGGTCCACGCCTGGCCACGAGAGCTGTCCGAGGGGATGCGGCAGCGCGTGAACCTGGCGCGCGCCCTCCTCGTGCAGCCCGACGTCCTCCTCCTCGACGAGCCGTTCGCGGCGCTGGACGCCCTCACCCGCCGCCGCCTCCATCGAGACCTCCTCGCCCTGCTGCGCGATCGCCCGCGCCTGGCCGTCGTCCTCGTCAGCCACGACCTCGACGAGGTCGCCGCCCTCGCCGACCGGGCGCTCGTCCTGAGCGACCGCCCCGCCGTCGTCCGGGCAGACCTCCCGATCGCCCTGCCGCACCCGCGCGACGCCGACGCGGCCGGCCGGCTCGAGCTCGCCGGCCGGCGCGAGGAGCTCGAGCGGCTCCTCGGTTCGCCCGAGGGCGCGGCGCCGGAGTAGAATGAGGCGATGGACTCCGCCTTCCGGCCTGGTGACGTCGCGCCCCGCCCTCGATTCGACCGATACGAGCTCGTCGCCGAGCTCGGGCGTGGCGGAATGGGCGTCGTCTATCGGGCGCGCGACACCGTCCTCGACCGGACCGTCGCCCTCAAGGTGATGAAGCGCGGCCTGCCGGTCCGCGCGGTCGATCGCCTCGTCCGGGAGGCGCGGGCCGCCGCAGCCCTCCAGCATCCGAACGTCGTCCGGCTCCACGATGCCGGCCAGTCCTCGGACGGTCAGCCCTACCTGATCCTCCAGTTCGTCGACGGGCGCTCGCTCGACGTCGTCGTCGAGGAGGAGGACGTTCCGCCGGCCCGCTGGGTCGTCTGGCTCCGCGAGATCGCCGACGCCCTCGACCACGCCCACCGCGCCGGCCTCGTCCACCGCGACGTGAAGCCGCAGAACATCCTCATCGACCGCGACGGGACGGCGCTCCTGACCGACTTCGGGCTGGTCAAGGTGCTCGACGCGCAGGGGCAGACGCGGACCGGCGAGATGCTCGGGACGCCCTCCTACATGGCTCCCGAGCAGTTCCGCGAGGCGAAGCACGCCGGTCCGCCGGCCGACATCTACGGCCTCGGCGCGATCATGTACCGTCTCCTCACCGGGCGCCCCCCCTACCGCCACGAGTCGATCGGGGGGCTCATCGCCGCCGTCCTCCATCAGCCGCCCGACCCGCCCTGGAAGGTCCGCCCGAGCGCCGATCCGGACCTGTCGAGGATCGCGCTTCGCTGCCTCGAGAAGAAGCCGGCGCGGCGCTACGCGACGGCCGGTGAGCTCGCCGACCTCCTCGGCGACTGGCTCGAGGAGGAGCGCCGCTACGGACCGGGCGGACGTCCGAAGCGGCGTCCGCCGATCGGCGCCACGCGCTGGATCGCGGCGGGCATCATCGTCGTCCTTCTCGCGGTCATCGCGGCGGGATGGCTGTCCCGCGGGGAGCGCTACGAGCTCCGACCGACGGGCGCCGGGACGAGCGTCGCGGCGTCGTCCGATCCGGCATCGTCGACGGGCGCGGGCACGACGGCCGGGGGTGGCGGCGCGGGCGGCGCGGACGACGACGACGACGGCGGCGAGCCCGACCCGCCCCCGTTCCGCCACGAGACGTTGATCGTCGACTGCAAGGCGGGCGGGACGCTCGTCCCGCCGACGTCGCCGCCGTTCGAGCAAAAGGTGCTCGACCGCTTCGCGGGCGACCCCGGGCTTGCGCCGATCCCGACCGTGCTCCGGGTCGAGGAGGGCGAGACGGTCGTCATCCGCGCACGCGACGGGATCCAGTTCGGCCACGAGCGGGAGACGCGGACCAACCCGAACGGCCAGCCCTACGGCGTCCCCGCTCTCCCGTTCCTGCTCGACGATGCCGCCGTCCCCGGCGGGCTGTCGCTCGAGGTCAACGGAGCGCTCGTCGCGTGGATCGGCGACGAGCCACCCTCGGGTCCCGAGGCGCGGCACACCGCAAGGCTCGTCGGCGCGGGCGATCGGTTCGTCGCGTGGCGGTCGGGTCGAATCTGGTTCGGCGTGAACGACTACCTCGGCTGCTACTACGACAACAAGGGGAGGCTCGACGTCGACATCTGGGTCGGTGAGGTCCGCGGCGTCGAGGTGGAGGCGCACACGGTCGGCGGCGACCAGCCGCTCCGAACCGTCGCGCTCCGGGTAGTTCACGTTCATCCCAACGGCGAGCCGCCGGCGCCCCGCTGGGAGGAGCGCGCCCGGGCGCTCGTCGATCGGGTCGAGGCGTTCCACGCCCGCGAGCTCGGCGAGTGGATCACCCTCGAGTCCGAGATCGTCGCCCGCGCGACGCCGGGCAGTCTGACGCGCCAGGATTACGAGGCGCGCTACGTCGCAGGCAAGAAGGCGGAGGACCCCGGCTTCGAGAAGCTCGTGCGGGAGGCGCAGAGCCGCGTCGGATTCCCCTCCTCGCCGGACGACCCCGACGCGTTCCCGATCATCGCGGTGCTGACGAGCGCGGGGCTCGCGCCCCGGATGCCGCTTCGCGTCGGCGCCGGTCATGATGGGTCGGTCATCGCGAGCTACGACCTCTCGACGCGGGCGCTCACCCGCGGCGCGGTGATCGTCCTCGGGGCGGACGTGCTCGACGCGATCGAGCTCGAGGGCGAGGAGCCTTCGAACGCCTTCACGCCGGACGGGGTGAGGCTCGGTCGCCACTGGCCGGCGCGGATGCTCTACTACGACCTCGGGGTCGCGTTCGGATGGCGGCCGAAGCCGCTCCCCGACGACGACTCGATCATGGGTCGTTCGGGGCTGGACCGCGCGTTCGACGACGCCTACGTGAGCGCACGCCAGCTCGTGACCCTCGGCATCGTGAACGAGAGGTGAGAGAGGCCTTGTCCCAGCCGAACCTGTCCCGAGAGCTCGAGGTGGCACGCCGCCTCGCCGTCGAGGCCGGCGCGGTCGCGCTGCGCTACCACGGCACCGACCTCCAGGTCGACAAGAAGGCGGGGGACGAACCCGTCACCCGGGCGGACCGCGAGGCGAGCGCCCTGATCGTCGCCGGCCTCACCGAGGCGTTCCCCGAGGACCTCGTCATCTCCGAGGAGGCGCCCGAGCGGGCGGGCGAGCTGACCGGATCGACCCGCGCCTGGTTCGTCGACCCGATCGACGGGACGAAGGACTTCATCCGGGGAGAGGACGGCTTCGCCGTCATGATCGGTCTCGTCCTCGACGGACGGCCCCGACTCGGCGTCGTCTACCAGCCGGTCGGGGGGAGGCTCTACATCGCCGCGCCCGGGGTCGGCGCGCGCCTGATCCACGAGGGCACCTGGCGGGACCTGCGCTGCTCGCCAACGAGCGCGCCGTCCGCGTGCCGCCTCGTCGTCAGTCGAAGCCATCGGAGCACCAAGATCGATCGGGTGAAGGAGGTCCTCGCGATCGACCAGGAGGTCGGGCAGGGGAGCGTCGGCCTCAAGATCGGCATGCTCGCGGCGGACGAGGTCGACCTCTACGTGAACCCCTCGGACAAGAGCAAGGCGTGGGACACGTGCGGCCCCGAGGCGATCCTCGTCGAGGCGGGCGGGCGCATCACCGACCTCGATGGCGAGCCGCTCCGCTACGACGACGCCGGCCTCTGGAACCTCAAGGGCCTCGTCGCGAGCAACGGCGCATCGCACGACGCCGTCATGAGCGGACTCCAGCCGCTGATGGGCGAGCTGATGCCCGCATGAGCGGTTCTCGGCGGTAAGCTCCTGCCGTCGAGCCGCTTGGATCCTTCACCGAGTCTTCACGGGGGGCCCTTCGCTCGATCGCGGCCGTTCCTCTAAGATGTCGGGCGTCTCCGGCGCGCTGCCGGGAGGGACCCGAGGCCTTCTTTGAGCGTCATTCCCCTGACTCCGTCGCTCGACCACCTGCGCGAGCACATCCCGATCGCGAGGGTCGGCGACGATGTGGAGGGCGTGCATCAGGTCCGGGTCGCGACCCGTCGCCTCGACGTCTGGCTCCGCCTGGCCGGGCAGCGGACCTTCCGCGACGACCTCGCCTGGCTCCGCCGCGGCGCGAGCTCGGTTCGCGACCTCGACGTCGTCCTCGAGCGCGACCTGCCCGGGCCGCTTCGGGCGTGGCTCGTCGAGGAGCACCAGGTCGCGCGGACGACGCTCATCGAGTGTCTCGATGACGAGCGCCTCGGCGCCCTCCTGATCGGCCTGTCGGTGACGCCGCCGGTCGACGCGGACCGCGCCGCGGCGCGCCTCCGCCGGATCGCGCGGCGCTGCTGGAAGCTCGGCAAGGCCGCCGAGCGGTCGGCCGGCGACATCGAGCGGATCCACCGGCTGCGGCGCGCCCTCCGCCGGGTCCGCTACGGGCTCGAGTGGACGGGCGGCAAGGCGAAGCCGATCAAGCGGCTCCAGGACAGCTTCGGCGCCGTCAACGATCACGCCGTCACGATCGCGCTCCTCGAGCGCTGCCCGGCGCGCGCCGGGCTCGCCGACTTCCGGAGCGACCTCGAGCGCCGCCTGAGGGAGGGCGCGGCCGGCGCGATCGAGGGGTGGCGGGCGTCCCGCGAGCTGGTGAAGGCGCTGCGATGATGGTCGACGCGCGTTCGAGAGAGAGGGAGGCCGGGCCGTGGAGCTGACGCTGATCCGCCACGCCGAGGCCGCGGACGCCGGCCCCGACGGCGACGACGGCGCGCGCCCGCTCACCAGGGCCGGGAAGAGAACGGTCCGCGCCGTGGCCGTCGCCCTCGCCCGCATCGGCGTCGGCGCCGAGCTGCTCATCCACAGCCCGCTCCTCCGCGCGAGCCAGACGGCCGAGCTGCTCGTTCCGCTCCTCGCCCGCGATGGTGAGACCCGGGCGAGCTCGCTCCTCGCGGAGTCGCCGGGGGCGTCGATCCTCGACCTGCTCGGCGGGCTCGCGACCGAGCGCGTCGCCCTCGTCGGTCACGCGCCCGCGCTGAGTCAGCTCGCGGCGTGGCTCGTCGCGGGTGATCGCGCGGCCGCCGAGCGTTTCCCGCTCGGAAAGGGCGGCGCCGCTTGGCTTCGCGGCGAGCCTCGCGCCGGCGCGATGCAGCTCGTAGCATGGCTCCCTTCGGGCGTCTCGAGCCGGGTCGCCGAGGGAACGTCGCGATGACCGACGATCCGGTGGAGCGAACCCCGGACGCCGACGTCGTCGAGACCGAGAGGGAGAGACCGGTGTCCAGCGAGCCGAAAGCATCGGCCTCCGAGTCGGCCGCGAAGCGCGAGGCGTCCGCCACGGAGTCGAACGTGCAGGCCGCCGACGGCGACTACGTCAGCGCGCCCGAGCACTTCATCAACCGCGAGCTCTCGTTCCTCGAGTTCAACCAGCGCGTCCTCGACCTCGCCCAGGACGAGTCGATCCCGATCCTCGACCGCCTGCGATTCCTCACGATCTCGAGCACCAACCTCGACGAGTTCTTCGAGATCCGCGTGGCCGGCCACAAGCAGTGGGCGGCCGTCGACCCCGGGAAGGTGAGCTTCGACGGGCTCACGCCGGCCGAGATCCTCCACGAGATCTCGGGCCGCGCGCACGGGTTCGTGACCGAGCAGTACCGCGTCCTGAACGAGGTGATGCTCCCCGCCCTCGGCGAGGCGGGGATCCGTCGAATCCACCGCCGCGAGATGACGCGGACGCAGCGGAAGTGGTGCACCGACTACTTCGAGGAGAAGGTGCTCCCCGTCCTGACGCCGGTGGGGCTCGACCCGGCCCACCCGTTCCCGAAGATCATCAACAAGAGCCTGAACTTCGTCGTCGGGATCGAGGGGAAGGACGCGTTCGGCCGGGGCAGCGGGATCGCCGTCGTCCACGTCCCGCGCTGCCTCCCCCGCGTGATCGTCCTGCCGCGCGACCAGGTCGCCGAGGGGACCGACGCCTACATCCTCCTGAGCGCGATCATCCGGGCGAACATAGGCGCCCTCTTCCCCGGCATGACGCCGACCGGCTGCTACCAGTTCCGGGTCACCCGCGACAGCGACCTCTGGGTCGACGAGGAGGACGTCACCGACCTCCTCGACGCGCTCAAGGGCGAGCTCCCGGGGCGACGCTACGGGAACGCCGTCCGCCTCGAGGTCGACCGGCGCTGCACCGCGGAGATGGCGCGCTTCCTCCTGCGCAAGTTCGACCTCGGCGACGAGGACCTCTACCAGGTCGGCGGGCCGGTCAACCTCCACCGCCTCGAGGCGGTCTGCCAGCTCTTCCACCGGCCGGACCTGAAGTACCGGCGCTCGTTCCCCGGGATGCCGAAGACGTTCCTCCGCGAGGCGGACATCTTCGAGGTGCTCGACCGGCGCGACGTCCTCCTCCATCACCCATTCCAGTCGTTCGCGCCGGTCGTCGAGATGATCCGCCAGGCGGCCGTCGACCCCGACGTCCTCGCGATCAAGCAGACGCTCTACCGGACCGACCCCGGGAGCGTGATGGTCGAGGCGCTCGTCGACGCGGCCCGCTCCGGGAAGGAGGTGACGGCGGTCGTCGAGCTCCGGGCGCGCTTCGATGAGGCGGCCAACATCAAGCTCGCCAACGCGCTCCAGGAGGCCGGCGCGCAGGTCGTCTACGGGGTCGTCGGCTACAAGACGCACGCGAAGATGCTGATGGTGCTCCGGCGCGAGGGGGAGGCCATCCGGCGCTACGCCCACCTCGGGACCGGCAACTACCACCCCAAGACCGTCGAGGCCTACACCGACCTCGGCCTGATGACGAGCGACCCCGACCTGTGCGAGGACGTGCACAAGGTCTTCCTCCAGCTCACCGGGCTCGGCGAGGCGCGCGAGCTCAAGCGGCTGCTCCAGAGCCCGTTCACCCTCGTCGACTCGCTCCTCGCCAGCATCGAGGCGGAGGCGGAGGCGGCCCGCCGCGGCGAGAAGGCGCGGATCATCGCCAAGATGAACTCGCTCAGCAACCGCGACGTGATCGAGGCCCTCTATCGGGCATCGCAGGCCGGCGTCGAGATCGACCTGATCGTGCGCGGGATCTGCTGTCTCCGGCCCGGCCTGCCCGGGGTCTCGGACAACATCCGGGTCCGCTCGATCCTGGGTCGTTACCTCGAGCACACCCGCGTCTTCTACTTCTGGGCGGGCGGCGAGGAGCGGACCTACGGGGCGAGCGCCGACTGGATGTCGCGAAACCTCTTCCGCCGGGTCGAGACGGCCTTCCCGATCGAGGACGTCAAGATCCGCAAGCGCGTGATCGACGAGGTCCTCGAGAACTACCTCGCCGACAACTGCCAGGCGTGGCTCCTCGAGGCGGACGGGAGCTACACGCCGCCGGCCGCCCTCGCCGACGACGTCGAGCGTCACTCGGCGCAGGAGACGCTCGCGGCGAAGTGGGCGAGCATGAAGGGGCCGGTCGTCGAGGGACGCGCCTCGTCGCGCGGCTGACGGTCAGGTCTTCTCGACATCGAGCCGGATCCCGATCGCCTTGAGGTAACCCGCCTCGGTCTGGAGGTCGGTCTCGGTGAGCGGATGCTCGTCGAACCACGGCGAGGGGATCCGGAGGACGAGGCCGTCGCCCTTGGCCTTGGCCCGGACGTCGGGGATCTGCTTCTCGCTGCGGCTCCGGTTGAGCCGCACGGCCAGGCGCAGGACGACGGCCAGGCGGGCGGCGAGCCGACCGGGCCGCTCGGCGAGGGCGTCGAACGCGTCGGGCGCGATCTTGCGCCGATGGATGCCGACGAGGGTGGCGAGGAGCTCCTGGTCGTTCCGTGAGAAGCCGGGGAGGTCCGCGTTCCGGACGATATAGGCGCCGTGCTTGTGGTAGCCGGCGAAGGCGATCACCAGGCCGATCTCGTGGATGCGCGCCGCCCAGGCGAGGAACTGCTCGCCGACCTCGAGGTCGACCTTCCACCGGTCCGCGACCCGCTTGAGGATCGAGACGGCGGTCCGCTCGACCCGGGCCGCGTGCTCGACGTCGACCTGGTAGCGGCGCTCGAGGTCGCGGATCGTCCGGTGGCGCGCGTCCTCCTGGGCGAGCCGGCCGACGAGATCGTAGAGGAGCCCCTCGCGGAGCGCCCCGGTCGCGGCGTGCATCCGCTCGATCCCGAGGCTGCGGAAGAGCGACCGCAGGATCGCGAGCCCGCCGGGCAGCACCGGCGCGCGGTCCTTGCTCAACCCGGGCAGGTCGAGGGCGTCGACGCGCGCCGCCGCGAGAACCGCCTTCCGGAGCTTCTCGAGGCTCTTGGCGGTGATCCCGTCGTCGGACCATCCGTTCGCGCGGACGACCTCCTCGATCGACCGGATCGTCCCCGACGACCCGGCGACGCTCGACCAGCCGAGCGCCCGGTAGAAGTGCTTGGTGCTCCGCAGCTCGAGCGCCGCCGACAGCTCGGCTCGCTTCATCGCGAGGGCGGTGAGCTCGCCGTCGGCGAAGAAGCGCTGGCTGTACGAGACGCAGCCCATGTAGAGGCTGTCGACCTGGAGCGGCTCGAGCCGCTCGCCGATGATGCACTCGGTGCTGCCGCCGCCGATGTCGATCACGAGACGCCGGCCGCCCCCGTCCTGCTGGAGGCTGTGGGCGACGCCCTGGTAGACGAGGCGGGCCTCCTCCCGGCCGGAGATGACCTCGATCCGGTGACCGAGGATCTCCTCGGCGCGCGCGATGAACTCGCGCGCGTTGCGACCCTGCCGGAGCGTGTTCGTGCCGACCGCGCGGACGCTGCCGTCGTCCATGTCGGAGAGACGCTGGCCGAACCGCTGGAGGCAGGCCAGGGCCCGCTCCTGCGCCTCCTCGGTCAGGTTCGACTCGTGGTCGAGGCCGGCGGCGAGCGCGACCCGCTCGCGGAGGCGATCGATCAGGCGGAGCTGTCCGTCGACGAAGCGACCGACGACCATGTGGAAGCTGTTCGACCCGAGGTCGACGGCCGCCACGGTCTCGACCTGCCGGGTGAGTCGCGCCGAGTCGATCATCGCCCCGCCAGCTTACTCCGTTCGAAGCGCGTCTCAAGCACTCATTCGCCCGACGGATCAGGACGGCGATCGGGTCCGCTCTTGCGCTCGCCTCGGGCGTCGCGAAGATGCACGCCGTCAGGACCCGACCGAGCCCGCGCCGCTCAGGAGAACACCCCATGTCCCCTCGTCTCCCCGTCCTCGCGATCGTCCTCGTCGCCGCCCTCGTCCTCGTCCCGGCGCCCGCCCGCGCGCAGGGCGAGAAGCCGAAGCCGGCCCTCGACCTCCCGGTGCCCAAGGCGCCGAGCAAGGAGTTCGACGGCAAGGACCTCACCGGCTACCCGGCCCCCGCCCTCAGCCAGGGGGCCGCGCAGGCGATCCAGAACGACGACGCCGAGGTCGCGGTGCAGCTCCAGCACTGGGCGGTCGCGGCCGACCCGAGCTCGGGGCAGTACAACCTCGCCTGCTACTACGCGCTCGCCGGCGACGTCGACGCGTCCCTCTACTGGCTCCAGCGGGCGGCCCTCGAGGAGGGCGTCGACCTCGAGTGGGCGAAGGAGGACTCCGACCTCGAGGACGTCCGCAAGGACGCCCGCTGGGCGAAGCTCTCTCCGTTCATCGGGAAGGCGAACGCGTACTGGGCGAGCAGCGGACACCGGCGCGAGGTCGTCACCGTGCCGAAGGGCTACACGCCCGGGACGCCGATCCCGGTGCTGCTCGGCCTCCACGGGATGGGGAGCAAGCCCGAGGACTTCGCCGGCGGCGAGGGCGACCAGGCGCTCGCCGACGCCCTCGGCATCGCGCTGGTCAGCGTGTCGGCGACCTCACCCCGCGGCCCGAACAGCTTCGTCTGGAGCGAGGACATCGACGCCGACGCGAAGCACATCGCGGCCGCGCTCGAGCGCGTCGCGGCGAAGGTCACGCCGAGGAAGGGCGCCGTGATCCCGATCGGCTTCAGCCAGGGCGCCCAGCTCGCCATCGAGATCGCCGCCCGAGACCCCGAGCTCTACGGCGGCGCGATCGCCCTCTGCCCCGGCTTCCAGTCGGGCAGCCACCTCGAGAAGGTGACGGCCGCCGCGACGCTCGGGAAGCGCGCCTTCGTGATCATCAGCGGCGCCGAGGAGCATCCGGGCAACCTCGAGCTCGCCGCGACCGACGCCGCGTGGCTCGAGAAGGCCGAGGCGCTCGTCGTGAAGCACGTCTACGACGAGATGGGGCACCAGTTCCCGCCGGGCTTCTACGACAACGCGGCGATCTGGTGCCAGTTCATCCTCGGCCTCGGGGAGCGCGCAAAGTAGCCTCGGCGGCGGACCGCGGGCTCGCCTTCGGCGAGAGGATGTTCACCACGGAGACACGGAGGACACGGAGGATCCTCTGTCTGGCGCCATCCTCGACGGGCTCGAGGCGACCACGATCCAACGAGGAGGAGACGTCGTCGGACCGAAGCCTCTCCGTGTCTCCGTGCCTCCGTGGTTCCATCCTCGTCGCGGAGCGACGCCAACCCAGTAGCTGCTGCCCGCGTCTCTCCGTGAATTCTCCGTGTCCTCCGTGTCTCCGTGGTGACATCCTCATCGCCCGAGGGGAAGCACACGCATGTCTCAGGCCGAACGCGACAAGTGGAACGCCAAGTACCGGGACCGCGGCGCCGCGACGACGGAGCCGTCCCGGTTCCTCGTCTCGCTCGACGGCGTCCTCCCGCGCGCCGGCCGCGCCCTCGACGTCGGCGGCGGGTCGGGCCGGCACGCGATCTGGCTGGCCCGCCGCGGGCTCGACGTCACGATCGCCGACGTCTCGGCCGAGGGGCTCCGGATCGCGGCGGCGAGCGCGGCCGCGGCGGGCGTCTCGGTCGCGACGGTCGAGGTCGACCTCGACGAGCCGGCCGCCTTCCCCGCCGGGCCGTGGGACCTCGTCGTCGACTTCCACTACCTGAACCGGACGCTCTTCGCCGCGTTCGAGCGCGAGCTCGCCCCGGGCGGGCTGCTCGCCTTCTGTCAGCCGACGGTGCGAAACCTGCAGCGCCATCCCCGGCCCGGCGCCGCCTACCTCCTCGAGGAGGGCGAGGCGGCCGGCCTCGTTCCGGGCCTGGAGATCGTCTCGCTCGAGGAGGGCTGGAGCGACGAGGATCGTCACGAGGCTCGACTGCTCGCGCGGAGACCCTGAGCGAGCCGCGCGGCGTTCCCGTCAGGGCACCGTGATGCGGTGCACTCGAAGTCGCCCGTCGCGGAGCAGGACGACGACCTCGTTGCTCCCCGGTCCGGCCGCGATCGCGACCGGCGGCACGCCGGGGCCATCGAAGCTCGCCCGGTGGCGGAGCTCGCGGTCCTCGGCGCGGTAGACCCTTCCCTCGTGCGAGCCGGCGACGACCAGGTGCCCGGCCCGGGTGAAGCAGACGACCGGATCGTGGAGGCCCTGGCCGAAGCGGGGTCCCGCCTCGAGGCCTCGTTCGGTCCAGTAGACGCGCCCCCCCTCGGCGTGGACGACCGCGATTCGAGGCCGGACGGGCGTCGGCGGGACGGCCAGGCCGAGGATCCGCTCGCCGCTGTCGTCGGAGCGGAGCTCCTCGTCGAAGCACACGCCGACGAAGCGGCCGAACGCGACGGCCGTGCCGTCGCGGATCGACGCGACGTGGGCGGCGCCGAGCGCGAACGGGTCGAGCGGGTCGTCGTAGACGCGCTGCGCCTCGGCGAGGAGGCGGACCCGACCGGCGCCGCCGCGTCCCTGCTGGGCGAGGGCGAGGTGGTTCTCCATCAGGGTGACGGCCACGAGCGCCCCGCCGGGCGCGTAGGCGGCCGCCAGGATCCCCTCGGGCATCCGATCGGGCGCTCCGATCGCGCGCGCATCGCCGATCCCGTCCGCCGCCGGGAAGCGGAGCTGGGGGAGCCGCGTCCCGGGCGCGACCGCGAGGAGGACCGGGTCCGAAGCGTTCGGCGGAACCGCGAGGACGAGGCGCGACTCCGGGCCGATCGGCAGCCGCCAGCGCGTCTCCTGAATCTCGAGCGCCGACGGTCCCGCCACGTCGATCCGGGTCCGCACGGCGGTGATCCCGTCCATGCCGTGCCCGACCGCGTGGAGGACGGCGCCGTCGAGGGCGAGCGCCGCCCAGACCACCCCCGCGGGCAGAGCGCGCTCGGCGACCAGGCTGACCGGATCGCTCGCCCCGACCTGCTTCCGATGACGCGCCTCCTCGCGGCGGCGGCCGGCGAAGCGCTGGGCGTCGCGGAGGAGGAGCCGGTCCTCGGGGACGAGGCGCGCGACCGTCTTGCTGAGCTGGTGGACCTCGGCCTCATCCGCCGCGGTGCCGGTCGCCCGCGCCAGGCGGCGCCCGGCGATGACCCGCGTCGCATCCGAGAGGACCGCGCGGACGCCGCGGTCGGGGTAGCGGGTCGACGCTCCGGCGAGCAGCTCGGCCAAGGCGACCCGACGCGGCCCGGGGACGGGCTCGCCGACGAGCTCGTCGACGAGCGCCTCGCAGCCGTCGTGGCGACCGAGTCGTCCGAGGAGGTCGATCCGCTCCTCGAGGCACCGGGCCGCCTGCGTGTCCCAGGGCCAGGCGACCGCGAGGATGCCGAGCGCCTCCTCGGGCGCGCGCACCTTCTCCTCGAGGATCCGCGCGGCGGCCAGCGGATCCTCGGCGCTCCGGTGCGCCTCGACGGCGCACCGCCACGCCTGGATCGCCTCCTTCTTCCGCCCGAGCCTCGCCCGAAGGTCGCCGGCCTTCTCCCACTCCTCCTGCTCGGCGTAGAGCTCGGCCGCCTCGTCGAGGAGACCGCCGCGCTCGAGGCAGCGGGCCGCCTCGAGCGGCTGGCCGAGCTTCCGGCGATGCAGCTCGGCCGCCTCGCGGTAGAACCGCCCCTCCTCGAGGGCCGCGGCCGCCGCCGCGTAGTCGCCGAGGAGCTGTGCGAAGATGTAGGCGGCCCGCCGGTGCCGTCCGATCGCGAGCTCGCGGTTCGCCGCCTCGCGGTAGCGCTGATGAAGCTTCTGCCGGACCTCCCAGCCGACGTCCCACGGGTCGACCGCGCCGCCGCCGCCGACCCGGCTCGGATCGTAGTCCACCATCCGCGATCCGAGTCGCCAGCCCGGGTCGGCGATCCCGCGCGGCGCAGTCCCGCGCTCGCGGTCGCCGCCGATCGGCAGGGCGTAGCGCAGGCCGCGGTCGGGGTCGGTCTCGAGGAGGTGGAGGAGGCGCTCGAGCTCGCGCTCGCGCGCGTTCTCGATCGCGTCCGAGAGCGAGCGGACCTTTCGGTCGGCCCACGCGTGCAGCCGATCGACCCAGCTCGATCCGCCGGCAGCCTCGCCGACGCCCTCGCCGACGCCCTCGCCACCAACGCCGCCGCCCGCGCCCGCCCGGTCGCCCGAGGCCGGCTTGGTCGCCCAGCGAACGCCCTTCGCGAGCTGTCGCCCGAGGAACCGCCCGGCGCGGCCGACCGCCCCGGGGTCCCGATCGCCGTCGGCGGGCGGCGGGTCGTCCTCCTCGCCGAGGTCCGAGGGCGAGCCATCGCCTATGTCGTCGCGCCCGCTCGCGATGATCCCCTCCACGGTCGGGGGACGCTCGACCCGCACGCGCTCGAGGCGCGGCGGATCGGCCTCGCCCGTTCGCGCCTCGTCCCACGCCTCGACCGCCGCCTCGGGGCGCCGGGCGGAGCGCGCCGGAGGGGCGAGGAGGTCGGCCACGGCGAGCGCCTCGACCGACGCGAAGCCGCACAGCCCGATGGCCGGGTGGATCACGGCGACCTCGGAGACGAGCGCGCGGACGAGCTCGTCGTCGCCGACCTCGGGGAAGAGGCGCGCATCGCAGGGCAGGAACAGTCGCCCGCCGCGGAGGGTGTAGGGCTGCGCCCAGGCCGATGGACGGGCCGCGTCGGCGTCGCGCGGGACGACGAGGACGGCGCTCGGGGTGCGGTCGCGGATCGAGGTCGGCAGGACGAAGAGGCGGAGCCCGGCCGGGTCGTTCCAGGTCGAGACCTCCGCCAGCCACGCGGCAGGATCGCCGCCGGGCAGGAGCCAGGCGCGGGCGGCCGCGACCGCGTCGAGACGCGGGCGGAGGGCGAGGCGGAACGGGTGGCCCGCCGGCGTGCTCATCGGAGACCTCCGACGAACGACTCGACGTGGCGCCACACCTCGTCCGGCGGGCTCGTCGTCGCCTCACCGACGAAGTACGACGACCCGGTGACCTGACCGGCGCTCGACCAGATCGCGGTCGGCTCGTCCGTCAGAACGATGGACAGCTCGGGGATCGACGCGTCGGCGCTGCGGCAATGGAGCAGCCCTCGGCCGTCGATCCAGGCGCAGCTCCCGTTCGGCCACCGGGCGCACCGGAGCGAGACCCGGGCGCCGGGCGCCGGGGCGACCTCCTCGAAGCTCTGACCGTACCAGGTCGTGAACTCGTTCGGCGCGCGCGCCTCGAACGTCACGGGCGCGATCCCGGGGCCGTGCGGGTCGTAGTGGAGGTGGAGGGTGAACCCCTTCGTCGTCATCAGGGTGAGCCGGCCGAGCGCGTCGACGCCGACCGCCTTGATCTTGCGGCGGACGTTCGGCCCGCGGGTCAGGTCGAAGAGGGCGGGCTCGAGGTCGGGGACGTTGTCGCGCCAGACGAGCCGCGCCTGCTTCCTCGCGATGTCGATGACGTAGCTCGACTCGGTCGCCTCCTTCTTGTCGCGGAGGCGAAGGAGGAGCCGGTTGCCGTCACACGAGGTGCGCCTCACCTCGACCAGTCGAAGATCGGCCGAGACGCGGTGGAGCTGAAACACCGGCTGCTCGCCGCCGATCGTCGGAAAGACGTCGCCCGAGTCGCCGACCGCCCAGGGGACCGGCTCGTCGACGCGGTCGAACAGGTAGGCGACGCCGCCGGGGCCGGGCACCTCGGTGAGCGTCGGTGTGCCGCCGCGATGATCGACGGTGAGCCACGTCTCGCCGCTCCGGAGGAACCGGCCGCCGACCCACCGCGTGAGGGCCTCGAGCCGGAGCTGTCCGGCGCGGCGGCCGGTCGCGAGGCCGTGGGCCTCGATCACCGAGTCGCCGATGAGGAGGACGTGCCCGCTCCGGAGGACGGCGTGACGAGGCCGCGCGACCTCGGCGTCGAGGACGGCCTGGGTGCAGCGGCCGCTCGACAGGTCGGCCACGATGAGGTGGAGCCGTCCGTCGGTGTGGTCGCGGACGAGCGCCCAGCCGGTCGCATCCTCGCTCACGCCGATCGCCGCGAGGCGGCCGGCCGGGACCCGGGCGGTCAGCTCGCGCGCTCCCTGGCGGGGCCCCTCCCAGTGGAGGAAGCGGCCGTCGCGGGTGACGCCGACCGCGCCGAGGCGCGGGTGGTGAAAGCTCCGGGCGATGCCGACCGAGTGGGGGAGCAGGAGCGGGAACGGCTCGAGGGCGAGGATCGCCGGCGCCCCGGCGTCGTCGCGCGGCGTGGCGAGGGGCGCGCTCGGGCGCGGTCCGGCCGGCGCGAGCTGGTCGAGCGAGAGGGTGGCCTCACTCACCGCCTTGGTTCCCCGCGCGGTGCGCGCGACGAGGCGGTAGCGACCGTCGCGGTCGACGGTGGCGATCAGGAGTCGATGCTGGTCGGGGAGGCCGCGCAGCGTCGCCTGAAGCTCGGGATCGGCGACCGCATCGGGATGCGTGATGAGGATCGCCTCGGTCGTCCCGCCGTCCGGCGCCCGGGCGGCCGTCTCGGCGAGGAACGCCTCGAGGGCGGCGCCGGGGTGGGGGGCGCCCTCGAGGGCCGAGAGGTGCTCGAGGAGGCCCTCGCGGCTGCCGAGGTCGACGTCGTCGAGGTCGCCCGCGTCGGTCGGCCGCCTCACGACCAGCTCGGTGCTCGGGCTGGCGACGGCGGCGAGGGCGAGGGCGACGGCGCTCGCGAAGAAGCGGGGGACGCCCCACATCCGGACGCCGGCATCGATGAGGATCGCGCGGAGGCCCCGCGGGCTCCGCGGCGGCGCCTCGCGCCGGAGGTAGAGCGCCTCGTTCATCGCGATCCGGACCGCGAGGGTGAGGTCGTCCTGGGCGAGCTCGCTGACCAGGAGCTGGTCGAGGCGGCCGCGGTTCGCGATGTCGGAGACGCCGCCGAGGGGGAGCTCCTCCCGGCTGCTCACCGCGCGCGGGACGTGGGCGGCGGCCATGAGCTCCCGCGCGAGGCGAGCGAGCCCGGCGAGCTCTTTGTCGTCGGAGAGGCGGTCGAGGAGCGCCCGCACCCGCTCGGACGGCGCGAGGTCGGGCTCGTCGGGCGGCGCCGGCGGCGCGTCGAGGCCGGTCCGGATCCTCAGGAGGAGCCGCTCCTCGTCGACGCGCTGCAGGCCGCCGCCGAGGGCGCGGAGCGCGCGGAGGAGCTCGAAGCGCGCCTCGTCGATCGAGGAGACGCGCGGGTCGATCGCGAGGTCGAAGTCGCCGAGGGCCGCGAGGATCGTGGCCGCCTCGTCGGGGCTGCCGCGGCCGGACGCGTCCTCGAAGACCATCTCGGCGAGGGCGAGCTTCGCCGCGAGGGTCGCGCGGAGCTCGGGCCGGATCTCGGTGACGCCGTCGAACGTCTCGACGAGGCTCCGGAGCTGCTCGCGCATCTCGAGGTGGACGGCGAGGGCGGCGAAGCTCCGCCACGCCGCGCGGTGCCACTGATCGCGGCACGTCCCGAGGAGTAGGACGATCGCGCCGAACGGAGGCAGGCCGCGGGGCGCGAGGCGCTCGAGGACGGCCTCGACCTCCTGGCGGAACGCGATCGTCGTTCCGTCGGACCAGGTGAGGACGGCGCCGTCCTCGCTCCAGGACCAGAACGACCGGGTCGTCGGGCGGAGGTACGCGCTCGAGCCGATGGTCCGCATCATCGGGGTCGGCTCCGGAGCGCGTTCGCGGCGGTCGCGCGGAGAGCGCTCCGCGTCGCGGGGACGAACGCCTCGACCGGGATCGTCTCGACGCCTCCGTCGCGATCGAGGAGGGCGAGGCCAGGCGCGGCGACGCCGAGGGCCGCGGCGAGCACGGTCGGATCCGAGATCGGCGTCGGCTCGAAGCCGGACGGCCACGCGACCGCGCCCGCGACGACGAGGCGCTGCCCGGGGAGCGGCGGCAGCGGACGACCGAGGACGAGGGCCCGCGAGGCGGAGGCGGCGAACGCCAGGCGACGCACCCGAACCGAGGGTGCCGTCTCCACCCACTCGAGGAACGCGTCGAGCCGGACCAGGATCGCGTCGGGGTCGCGGCCGCCCCGCTCGCTCCGGACGAGGCCGATCCTCACCCGCTCGGGCGCCGCGCCGCCGAACGCGGCGGGCTGAGGCTCCGGGACGAGCCAGGTCTCGATCGGACGCCAGACGCCGGCGGGGAGGCGCGCGGTCGGCACGGTCGCCTCGGGCGGACGGAGGCGGCCGTCCTGCCCGATCGAGTAGCGCTTCCCCGGGAGGCGCCGCACGAGCCGGTCGGTCCCCGCGTCGGCGCGGTCGCCTCGCAGCCACACCGCGTCGGCCGTGGTGAGGACCGAGACGCCGTGACCGAGGCGGAGCAGCGCCGAGGCGCCGGCGCGGCGCGGCGGCAGACACACGGCCCAGGGGCCGGTCGTCTCGGGGTCGCGGTGGGGGCTCACGGTCTCGTCTCACCTCGTCCCGAGGGCGGCCCAGAGCCGCTCGATCCGCTCGCGGAGGAAGCCGCGCTGCTCCTCGCCGCCGACCCACTCGCAGCGTCCGGCGAGGAGGCTCACCTGGTCGCGGAGGCGGGCGCGGCCGGGCGCGTCGGACTCGGGCGTCTGCTCGAGCTCGGCGGCCAGCCGATCGAGGTCGGCGGCGAGCCGCTCGGGGTCGGGCCGCTCCGCCGGACGGGCGCGCGGGTGGTCGTTGGCGTCGGCCGCGGCCGCGCCGGCGCCGCGGCTGACGACGTCGTCGACGATCCCGGCGAGCACCTCCTGCTGCTCCTCGGTGTCCCAGATGTGGCGGACGACCCACAGGTCGGAGACGCGCGCAGTCGTCCGCCCGCAGAGGAGCGCGCTCGCGGCGACGAGGCGCTGCAGCTTCACCGCCCGTCGATCGCTGACGGCGATCCCGCCGTCGCGAAGCCGCCCGACGAGCTCGACGTAGGCGGGCCGCGCCGGGCCGAGGTCCACGGCGGCAATGAGGCCGTGGAGGGCGCGGACGTCGTCCATCGTCACGCCGGCGGGGCGCTCGGCGTCCGCGCGCGAGGCGACGTCGAGCTTCCAGCCGGCATCGAGGACGCTCCCGAGGTGCTCGGTGGCGACGTTGTCGCTCTGCACCCGCAGGAGGAACCGATCGAAGAGCGCGCCGAGGGCGTCGTCCTCGGGGAGGTGGTTGCTCGCGCCGACGACCATGAGGAGGGGAAGCCTCCGGGACTCGCGCCCCCGCCGGAACATCCGCTCGTTCAGCACGGTCAGCAGGCTGTTCAGGATCGCCGAGTTCGCGTTCAGCAGCTCGTCGAGGAAGACGAGCGAGGCCTCGGGGAGCATCCCGTCGGTGTTCGTGACGAGGTCGCCCTCGCGAAGCCGCCGGATGTCGAACGGGCCGAAGAGCTCGTTCGGCTCGGTGAACCGGGTCAGGAGATACTCGAAGCTCCGCCCCTCGAGGCGGCGGGCGAGCTCCTGGACGAGCGCGCTCTTCGCCGTGCCCGGCGGACCGAGGATGAAGAGGTTCTCGCCGGCGGCGAGCGAGACGCCGAGGAGGTCGACGATCTCGTCCTTCCCGACGAAGGTCGCCTTGAGCGGGTCGAGGACGCCGCGGACGAGCCGGGCGGCGATCTCGAGGCGAGGGTCGGTCATGGGGTCGTCGGCTCCTGGCTGTCCGTGCGGAGGGCGGCGGCGAGCTCGGGCTGGAGCTCGCCGTGGATTCCGATCGCGGCGGCGACCGCGTCACGGACGCGCGGGTCGCCGAGGCGGCTGGCGTCGCCGGCGTCGATCACGCGATCGACGTAGACGGCGAAGAGGGCGGGGTCATCGGTGATCGAGGGATCGAGCGACACCGGCCCGAGGTCGGCGACCCCGACGCTCGAGAGCGGCCAGCGCCGGGCGAGGTCGCGGAGGCCGTGGACGAGCGGGTCGTCCTCGCTGACGCCGCGGCCGAGCGCAATCAGCTCGGGGAGGTGACGGAAGGCGAGATCGACCGACCAGACGACGTCGGCGGTGGCGGGCGCGGGGCACGCGACCTGGAGACTGCCGGTGACCGTCTCGGCGCTGACCTCGCGGAAGGCGAGGAACTGACACGATCGGTAGAGCATCGCCGCCGCCCAGCGGGCGGCGTCGCGATGGAGGGCGGGCGCGCGGCTCGGGCCGACGGCGCGGGCGACCGCGTCTGCCTCCTCGATGACGGGGTCGGCGGCGGCGATCTCCTCGGAGGTCGGCGGCTCGGCGTCGAGGATCGACGCGACCCCGGATTGCTCGAGATTGGTGAGGAAGCTTCGAAACGGCATGACCTTGTGGGAGCGTAGCGCGCCCGGCGGGCGCCCGCAACGGCGGCCCGTCCGAGCCCGCGTTCGGGCCTATCTCCTGGACGCCGCGCGGGCCGCCTCGTTTCGCCAAATCTTGCCCAACCCCCGGTCCGTCGTTAGGATGCGGCGCCTCGACGGGGCGGAGCGCCCCGTCTCATCGCCGTATCGCCGTTCCGGGAGCTCTCATGAATCGCGCCGCATCGATCTTCATCATTGGTAGCCTCTCATTGTCCGCCCTGGTCACCACCAGAGCGGTCGCCACCGACGCAGAGGACGTCGAGGCGGCGCAGGCCGCCGCACGCGAGTCCATCCGCGCGAACGAGGCGTTCGCCCACGTGCGGTTCCTCGCGAGCGACGCCCTCGGCGGACGCGACACGCCGAGCGACGGCCTCAAGATCGCGGCCCAGTACGCGGCCGCCCTCTTCGAGAGCTGGGGGCTCGAGCCGGTCGGCGACGACGGCACCTACTTCCAGAAGTTCGAGCTCGCCGCCGTCGCCCCGACCGCGTCGAGCGGCCTCGGCTGGTCGAGCGCGCGCGGGGAGGGCCGCGTCGACCTCACCGCCGAGACGGCGACGCCGTTCCCGTTCACGCCGAACGGCAAGGTGACCGCGCCGGTCGTCTTCTGCGGCTACGGGATCACCGCGGAGGACCAGGGGTACGACGACTACGCCGGGATCGACGTCGAGGGCAAGATCGCCCTGATCCTGCGCTATACGCCGCGAGAGAAGGACACCGAGCAGTACTTCGGCACCCCGGCCGGCCGGCGCCACGCCTACTTCCAGACGAAGTACGACAACGCCATCGCGCACGGCGCCGCGGGCGTCCTCGTCGTGACGGGCCCCCTCCACCACGACGCTGACAACTTCGTCTTCAGCTGGCCGAGCTCGGGTGGGCGCGGTCGCGGAAGCGACGGGGGCGCGCCGGGGATGCACGTCGCGCAAGCGACGCTCGATCGGATGCTCGGCACCGTCGGGCTCGGGATGAGCGAGCTGAAGAGCTGGCAGGCCGCGATCGACGAGTCGATGAAGCCGCGCAGCCGGGCGATCGACGGCCTGAAGGCGACGGTCGACGTGACGATGGCGCGCAGCCCGCTCCCGACCAAGAACGTCATCGGAGTCGTCCGCGGGACCGACCCGAACCTTCGCGACGAGGTGATCGTGGTCGGCGGGCACTACGACCACGTCGGCATCGGCGGCGGCGGTGCCGACCGGATCCACAACGGCGCCGACGACAACGCGAGCGGCAGCTCGGGCGTCCTCGAGATCGCTCAGGCGTTCGCGACGAGCCCGCTCAAGCCGCGCCGGACGCTCGTCTTCATGCTCTTCGCGGGCGAGGAGAAGGGCCTGCTCGGGGCGCGTCACTACGTCCGCAACCCGGTCTTCCCGATCGAGAAGACGGTCGCGATGATCAACCTGGACATGATCGGCCGCAACGCGACCGACGACGTCGAGGTGATCGGCGCCTTCCAGAACAAGGACCTCTCGGCGCTCGCCAAGCGGGCGAACCGCACCGTCGGAATGAAGCTGACCGAGCCGCAGTCGATCTCGGGCGGGAGCGACCACATGCCGTTCATCAGCGGCGGCGTGCCGGCGGTCTTCTTCTTCAGCGGATTCCACCGCGAGTATCACCAGCCCGGCGACCACGCCGAGCTGATCAACCGCGAGAAGCTCGAGAAGATCTCGCGGCTCGCCTTCAACTGCGCCTGGGAGCTCGCCATGAGCGACTGGTGGCCCGAGCGGCCGCAGGCGCGCGACGGCGGCGGACGTCGCCCCCGGCCCGAGGGCGGCGGCGCGCCGACGCCCACGCCGACGCCGGCCAAGCGTGGCCCGCGGAACCCGAAGGCGAAGCTCTACTAGCCCGAGCAGGGGCGATCAACTTCGCACAGGTCCGATGGGCTCGCCTTCGGCGAGCAGATGTCACCACGGAGACACGGAGACACGGAGGAGCGACTGCGGGCGCCGTATCCCGGCTCGCACGAGCCGACCGGCTCCAGGAATGGCTCCCTCTCGGTCTCGGTCACGCGAGGCGACGGGAACCAAGAGAAGGAGCGCCGGGATCGATCCGCGACGTGGCATCATCCGAAGCTGCTCCGTGCCTCCGTGCCTCCGTGGTTCCATCTCTTCATCGACCTGAGCGAGGAAAGGGAGAGCGATGCGCGCGGTCTGGATCACCCGGTGGGGCGGCCCCGAGGTGCTGGAGGTCCGGGAGGCTCCCGACCCAGAGCCCAAGGATGGTGAGGTCCGGATCCGCGTCGCGGCGACCGGCCTCAACTTCGCGGACATCATGGCCCGGATGGGCCTCTATCCCGACGGGCCGAAGGCGCCCTGCGTCGTCGGCTACGAGGTCGCCGGCACCGTCGACGCGGTCGGCAAGGGCGTCACCGATCTCGCCGAGGGCGACGAGGTGAGCTCGCTGACCCGGTTCGGAGGGCACGCCGACGTCGTCTGCGCCCCGCAGGTGAACGTCCGGAAGCGGGCCGAGGGGATGACCGCCGAGCAGGGCGCGGCGATCCCCGTGAACTACCTGACCGCCTACTTCATGATCCACAGGATGGGCAGCCTCCATCCGGGCGACGCCGTCCTGATCCACATGGCGGCCGGCGGCGTCGGGCTGGCGGCCATCGAGCTCTGCAAGCTGGTCGACGGCGTGACCATCTTCGGGACGGCGAGCCCGGGGAAGCACGACTTCATCCGCGAGCGCGGCTGTCACCATCCGATCGACTATCGGAGCAAGGACTACGCCGAGGAGGTGCGCCGCATCACCGATGGCAAGGGCGTGCGCCTCGTCCTCGATCCGCTCGGCGGCAAGGACTGGAAGAAGGGCTACGACCTGCTCCGGGCCGGCGGGCGGCTGATGTCCTTCGGGTTCGCGAACATGGTCGGCGGCGAACGCCGGAGCATCATCCGGGCGCTCCGTCAGTTCCTGAGCGTGCCCAAGTTCAGCCCGATCGCCCTCATGAACGACAACCGCCAGGTCGGCGGCGTCAACCTCGGGCACCTCTGGGACGAGCCCGAGATGGTCGGCGAGATGCTCGAGGAGCTCGCGCGGCTCTTCTCCGCAGGCAAGATCGCGCCGCACGTCGACAAGACCTTCCCCCTGGAGCAGGCCGCCGAGGCGCACCGCTACATCCAGGAGCGGAAGAACATCGGCAAGGTGCTCCTGACGACGTGACCGAGCCGGCGCCCGCGCCGGCGCGGGGATGGCGCGGCGCGCTGCTCGCGGCGTTCGAGCGCCTCGGCCTCGCCCTCGCGATGGCGTTCCTCGTCGTCTCGGTCAGCAAGGATCGGGCGCTCCCCCTCGCCGTCGTCTACTACGGCGCCTCCCCGCCGCTCGTCCTCCTCGTCGGGCTGGTGTGGATTCCCCTCGGCTTTGGACGGTGGCGGCGAGCGCGGTGGGCGGTGCTCGCGGCGGTCGTCGTGGCGTCGATCCGGATCGTCGCGGTCGACGTCGTCTGGCGCGGGCCGAGCCCGGACGACGACGCCGCGGGCGCACGGCTCCGGCTCGTTCACTGGAACGCCTACCGGGGGAAGCTCCAGCCCGAGCTGCTCGCCGAGACCCTCCTCGCCGACGAGCCCGACGTCGTGCTCCTCTCCGAGCCGCCGGACCCGGTCCCGCTCCTGTGGGGCGACGACATGCGCGCCGTCGGCAAGGGTGGAGCCCGGCGGATCCACGAGCAGGGCCAGATGGCGCTCCTCGGGGCGACGCGCGACTTCGTCTGGGTGCAGCCGCCCGAGCCCGCGCCCGGGCTCCGGGTCTTCGCCGTCCGGCTGCGCGAGCCGGGCGACGGGGTCTACCTCGTCGCGGTGGACATCAAGTCGAACCCGCTCGTGCATCGCGGGCCGCCGTTGTCGTCCGTCGCGCGCTGGGTCGAGGAGCGCCGCGGCGACGGGCTGCCGATCATCGTCGTCGGCGACCTCAACACGCCGCGCGGCTCGGTCCACCTCCGGCCGCTCCGCCGGCACCTCGACCTCGCCTACGAGCGGGCGGGCGGCGGCGACTGGCCCTACACCTGGCCGTTGCCCGCGCCGCTGATCCAGGTCGACCACGTCCTCGTCTCCGCCGGGGTCCGGGTGGTCGGTCACGACCTCCGCAGCTCGCGCGCGAGCGACCATCGGCGACAGATCGTCGATCTGCTCATCGAGACCGAGCGATGATCCTCGACGTCCGCCCCGAGGGTCGATTCCGCGATGGCCACCATCCCGAGGCGGCGAGCGTGCCGCTCGAGGAGCTCGCCGCGCGGATGCACGAGCTGCCGCCGCGGGGCGAGCCGTTCGCGATCTTCGACGACGACCCGGCCCGCGCCGCCGAGGCGGTCGCGTTCCTCGCGGCGCGCGGACGCGAGGTGACCGCGATCGAGGGCGCCGAGGGCGCGAGCCACGTCGATGCCTCGGACGCGAAGGGGCCGGCGACGGCGCGCCTCTGGCGGTGTCACCCGGCGCTCGATGAGGCTCTCCCCCTCATCGAGAGCGCCTGGGGTGATCTCGCGGGGAGGCGCGCCGTCGACCTCGCCTGCGGCGCGGGCCGCGACGCCGTCGTCCTCGCCGAGGCCGGGCTCGACCTCGAGGCGGTCGATCTCCTGCCCGACGCGCTCGCGAAGGCCGACGACCTCGCGCGGCGAGCCGGCGTGACAATCCGGACGCGGGTCGCCGACCTCGCCGACGGAGCGGGCCTCGCCGAGGCGTCGGTCGACCTGGTCGTCGTGTTCCGCTTTCTCAGGCGGAGCCTCTTCGACGAGATCCGCCGCGCGGTCACGCCGGGAGGCTTCGTCCTCTGGGACACCTACACCGAGGAACAGCGTCGCCGCTTCGGTAAGCCGAGGAAGGCGCGAAGCCTGCTGGCCTCGGGCGAGCTCCGGGAGGCGTTCGCGGGGTGGGAGGCGGTGATCGATCGGGAGGGCGAGCGGGGACCGCGGATGGTGACGGCGACGTTGCTGGCCCGGAAGCCGGCGGGATGATCGGCTTCGCCGATCGGTTCGTCAGACAGTCCGCGCAATCCGCGTCATCCGCGGTTCCGTCTCTCTCGGCGCTGAACGAGCGGGAACCGCGGATCACGCGGATTACGCGGATCGCGGGCTCCAGGCTTCCAAGTCCACTGCTGGCGCTCCTGCTCCAGAACCACTCTCCCGGGCGAGGCGGGCCAGGGACGCCGGGAGGGAGGTGCCCGGCGTCCCCGACCGCGCCTCTTTCGGGAAAGTGAGGGAAGACGACGATCGCCTTCCCGCCCCTCCCGTGAGCACGCGTCGTGCCGGGTTCGTCGGACGGCGTAACTCGTTCCCGTTGTGGCGACCCTCGGGGGGCGGGTCGGGGCGACGCCGCCTCTGCCCCGCTGCGGATCGGAGCGGACCGGTGCGACCGATGCGACGGGGGGAGACGGATCAGGCGAACGGGAAGTCGGGGCCCGTCCGGGGGCGCGGGCGGTCGACGTCGGCGTAGGCCTCCTTCGGCTCGTCGGTCTCCACCTTCACGCTCGCCCCGTTCTTCGCCGCCTCCGCGCTCACGGGGTAGGTGATCTTCGCGTCGCCCCGGGCGCCGAGCATGAGCAGCGCGCAGGGGCCGTCGCCGGCGCCGACGAGGACGTGGTCGACGCCCGGCGGGCAGTGGAAGTAGTCCCACTGCTTCAGGGGCCGGCGCTCCTCGCAGACGATCACCTCGCACGCGCCCGCGAGGACGAGGAACCCCTCCTGCTTGTCCTCGCGGTGGTAGCGGCAGCCCGGCTCGCCGGGGCGGAGGACGTGGACGTTCACGCCGACGTGCGGAAAGCGATCCTCGCCCTCGATCCGGGCGAAGGTGCCGAACTGGTCGTGCTCGAACCAGGTCGCCTCGGCGACGTTCAGGATGAACCAGCCGTCGCCCTCGGCCTGCTTGCCGTGCTCGGTCTCGACGATCTTCGCCTCGGTGGGCTTGCGCTCGACGGTCATGGGGAGGCCTCTCCTGATGCTCGGGGGGTGGTGGGTCGGTCGAATCTGCGGGCGAGATGGATCAGGGTCGGTCGGCCAGGTGAAGACCGGCGAGGGCCGCGCTCGCCTCGGCGCGGTCGCGCTCGTCGGCGGCGGAGACGAACTCGACCGTGCCGTCGAAGCGGAGCACGTTCCGGCCGCCGCGATGGTTCCGGATGAGGTGCGCCCCGTCGGCCGGTGGGCGCGGGTCTCCGACGCTCCGGTCGGCGCTCACGATCGTCCGCGCGTCGGCGCTCCGCGCGTCGAGGGCGGCGGCGATCCATCCGAAGGAGAACTCGGCGCTCGTGCGGACGTCGTCGTCGGCGAACCCGAACGCGGCGCGGTCGCCGAGCGGAGCGGGCAGGTCGAAGCTCGCCGGACAGATCAGCGCCTCGGGGTCGTCGATGCACGCGGTCCGGATCAGGAGCGCGAACGCCTCACCGACCTCTCCCGGTGCGGTGGCTCCGGCGCCGGTGCCCGCGTGGGCGCAGTGACCGGTCGCGCCGCCCGGCCCGACCGGGTCGTTCACGTAGAGCCCCGAGCCGAGGGCGACCAGGCGGAGCCGCTCGACGCACCTCGCCCGGAGCGCGTCGTCCTCGGCGCGCCGGCGCTCGCTCGCCTCGAGGCCGAGCGCGACGAAGACGCCGCCGACGAGGCAGGCGGCGACGAGCGCCGCGGCGACGGCGAAGCCGGCGCCGAGGAGGCAGCCTCGGTTCAACGTCGCGCTGCGCGACTCGTCGGTCACGGGATGGGGCGGGTCGGACGTCACGCCGCGGGTCCTCGGCGGGCTCGGCGGGCGATGATGTCAACTCACGGCGGAGGGAGCCAGCCCGACGACGGCCCGTACACGCGCTCGCCCGGCCGACGGCAGGCGTCGGCGCGGACGAGAGAGCACGACTCGCGCGGTTCCCGGATGGGGAAGGAGGCGCTTAGTGCCGCTCGCGGTAGGTGATGCGACCGCGCGTCAGGTCGTAGGGGCTGATCTGGAGCTTCACCTTGTCGCCCGGGAGGATCTTGATGTAGTACTTCCGCATCTTTCCGGAGACGTGCGCCAGCACCTTGTGCCCGTTCTCGAGCTGCACTGTGAACATCGCGTTCGGGAGCGACTCGACGATCGTCCCCTCGGCATCAATCAGATCGGTTCTAGCCATACTGTTTCGAGGTTCTCCTGCGATCGGCCGGCGGGCCGAAAATTCTGGATCGAGAACGCCCTCCCGCTCGCCTCCCTCGAGGCGCGCGGCTCTTTCAGGCGTTCTGACCTGAGCCACTTCCAGGGCATTTTCGTCCGGGTCGCGGCCGCGTGTCAACCCCATTGTCGTAACCCTCAGTCAAAACTGAAACAATGAAGGCCGGGCGTCGTGCCGTTGATCGGTCCGGGCGCGCCCCCTATCATCGCGACGCGTCGGGCCGATCATCGCGCCGGTCGTTCCCCGAGCGCGCGCCGTCGGACCTCGAGGAGATCAGGGTGAGCCTCGCCATCGCGTCGGAGATCGGTCGCCTCCGGTCGGTCATGATCCACCGACCCGGGCTGGAGATCGACCGGATGGTGCCCTCCATGATGGAGGAGCTGCTGTTCGACGACATCCTCTACGGCGATCGAGCACGCGAGGAGCACCTTCGGCTGCAGCGGCTGATCGAGTTCGTGGCCGACGAGGTCGTCCTCGTCCGCGACCTCCTCGTCGAGGTGCTCGGCGACGCCGACGCGCGCCGGGCGATCCTCGACGAGCTCCGGGCGGCGACGAGCCTCCCCGACGAGGTGCTCCGCGAGCTCGACGCGGCCGAGCCGGCCGAGCTGGCCGGGCACCTCATCGAGGGCATAGTGCGCCCCAACGTCTCGGCGCTGCCGGCCGACAGCGCCCGGCTCTACCTCCTCACGCCGGTGCCGAACCTCTTCTTCCAGCGCGATCCGGCCGTCGTGATCGGCGACCGCGTCGCGATCTCGACGATGGCCACCGAGGCGCGGGCGCGGGAGCCGCTGATCGCGTCGTGGGTGTTCCGTCACCACCCGCGCTTCCGGGATGCGGACGGCCAGCCGCCGCTCCTCGACGGGTCGGACGAGGCGACCGACCACCGGGCGAGGCCTCCGTCGATCGAGGGCGGCGACGTCCTCGTCGCCCGCGAGGACATCCTCCTCGTCGGCGTCTCGGCGCGGACCGAGCGCGGCGCGATCCGCCGGCTCGCCACTCAGCTCAAGCAGCGCCAGAGCCCGATCCGCAAGATCCTCCTCGTCGACATCCCCAAGGCCCGGAGCTTCATGCACCTCGACACCGTCTTCACCCTCGTCGACCGGGACGCGTGCCTCGTCTACGAGCCGGCCGTCGCGCCCGGCGGGGTGGAGGAGGTCGACGTCTATCAGGTCGACCTCGAGAAGCGCGAGGTGAGCTACACGGCGAAGGACAGCCTCCTCGACGCCCTCGCCGGCGCCGGGATGGAGCTGACGCCGATCCGCTGCGGGGGCGAGGATCCGATCGCGCAGCAGCGCGAGCAGTGGACCGACGGGGCGAACGCCTTCGCCCTCGCGCCGGGCGTGATCCTCTGCTACGAGCGCAACGTCCGCACGGCCGAGGAGCTCGCCCGGATCGGGTGGGAGGTCGTCTACGAGGACGATCTCCTCCTCGGCAAGCGCGAGGTGAAGCTCACCGACGGCAAGCGCTACGCGATCATGTGCGAGGGGCACGAGCTGAGCCGGGCCCGCGGCGGCCCGCGGTGCATGACGATGCCGCTGCAACGAGACCCCCTCTGACCCGACGTGAGCGGCGCGCCTCGCGCGCGCCTCGAGAGGAAGCCGACCGATGTCGATGGACTCGACCCGGATGCCGACCCAGAGCAACCGAGTGAACCCCCAGGTGAAGCCGTCCGGCGGCGGGCCGGGCGCGCCGACCGTCGTCGTCGCGATGGGGGGACACGCCTTCATCCAGCCCGGCGAGATCGGGACGCACGAGGAGCACACCAAGAACGCCCGGACGATCTGCGAGCACCTGATGGTCCTCGTCGATCGCGGCTACAACATCGTCATCACCCACGGGAACGGCCCGCAGGTCGGCGTCCTGATGGGGCGCTGCGAGCGGACGCGCGACTACCAGCCGGCGCCGCCCCTCGATGCCCTCGTCGCGGCGACCGAGGGGAGCCTCGGCTACATCCTCCAGCGGGCGCTCCTGAACGAGCTCCGTATTCGCAACATCCGCCGCTACGTCGTGACGATGGTCACCCAGGTGCTCGTCGACATCGACGACCCGGCGATGCGCCGGCCGACGAAGCCCGTCGGCCCGTTCCTCGAGAAGGAGGAGGCGGAGGCGCGCCAGGCCGACTCCGGCTGGCAGATCAAGGAGGACGCGGGCCGCGGCTGGCGCCGCCTCGTTCCCTCGCCCCGGCCGATCAAGGTGATCCAGCGCCACATGATCCGCGAGGCGGCCCTCGGCGGGCACATCGTCGTGGCCGGCGGCGGCGGCGGGATCCCGATGACCAAGGCGAGCAGCGGCGACTACGTCGGCATCGAGGCGGTGATCGACAAGGATCTGACCTCGAGCATCCTCGCCACCGACGTCGGCGCCGAGCTGCTGATCATCCTCACGGCCGTCGACGGGGTCTACCTCCACTTCAACGAGCCGAACCAGATGCGCCTCGGCGCCGTCACGATGGCCGAGTGCGACCAGTACATCGTCGGAGGTCACTTCCCCGAGGGCTCGATGGGCCCCAAGGTCGAGGCGATCTACGGGTTCCTCCAGCGCGGCGGCCGGCGTGGGCTGATCACGTCCGCCGAGAAGATGCGCGACGCCCTCGACGGCAAGGCCGGCACGCACTTCGTCGGCCGGATCTAGGGGCGGGCGAGCAGCCATTGACTCGGCGCTGACCGGAGGCAATCCGCGTAGTCCGCGTTATCCGCGGTTAGGTCTCTTTCGGCGTCGAACGAGTGGGAACCGCGGATTACGCGGATTACGCGGAATGCGAATTGCCAGGGTCCGGGTTCATTGCCTTTACGCGGGCCGTTCCAGGAACACGACTGATGATCGGCTTCGCCGATCGATGCCTCACGCAGAGGCCGCAGAGGCTCTAGCCCGGATAATTCATGAGTGGCGAGCGAAGTCGTCGACGAGTGCGAACGTGGTCGGTCACCACTCATGAATTGATCCGGGCTAGCGTCCGCCGGCGCCACCGGCGGCGGGCTTGCGGGTCCCGCCGGGCGGCGGCGGGGCCTCCTTCGGCCGGCTCGGCGTGAGGGTGAGGCGCTTCGCAATCACGATCCGCGCCCTGGCCCGGAGGTTCGCGATCACCTTGAGGATCTCCGAGCGGGTCGGAGGCTCTCCGGTGAGCTTGGCGAGGAGCCCGTCGCGGGCGATCTCGAACGGGGTGTCGGTCGCCTTCACGAGCTCGACGATGTGGAAGCCGTCGCGGCTCCGGACGAGGGTCGGAGGTCCGCCGACCTCGAGCGCGTCGATGGCCACGACGAAGTCCTCGCCGTGGCGCTTCAGGTCGACCTCGGTGAGGAGGCCCTTCGAGGCGCGGGCTGCCGGATCCTCGTTCGCGGTCGCGGCGAGCTCGGCGAACCGCTTCGGCGAGGTCTTCGCCTCGGCGAGCAGCTCCTGCGCGCGCTTCTCGGCGAGCGCCTCGATCGTCCCGGCGAGCTTGCGCGCCTTCACGCTCCGGTAGTCGGTCGCGACGAGGATGTGGCCGATCGTCTTGCGGTCACGGTCGGGGTGCCGCGTCCGGGCCGTCGGCTGCACGACGAGGACGTTGCTGCCGACGAGGACCGGATCGGACGCCTCGCCGATCGCCGTGGTCGCGAGCGGGCCGCGGAGCGCCTCGGGCGCCGCGCTCAGCCACGCGTCCTCGATCTCGGCGAACCCATCGCCGCCCTCTCCGTCCGCGTCGGCGGCGCGGGCGGCGGCCGGCGTCCAGGGCGTCCCTCCGCGGACGACATCGAGGAACTCTCCCGCCCGTTCGAGAGCGGCCTCCTTCGCGGCCGCGAGCATCTTCGCGGCGCGGCTGCCCGACTCGCCGTGGGCGTGTGGGTCGACGAGCACGCCGAGAGCGAACCGCATCACGCGGTAAGAGACGGCCTGCTCCTCCGCGATGCCGGGACACAGGATGACGTGCACTCCGTGGGGCGAGACGACGAGCTCGTCGGCGACCACGCCCTCGGCGAGCGCCTCGGCGACCCGATCGAAGTCGGGGCCGAAGCGACCGTGCGACGCGGCACCGACGATACCCGAGGCCAGGCCGGGAGGGCCGTCGGGGAATCGTGACGCGACGACCGCGAGCGTCTCCCCGCCGACGAGGGCGGCGCGCGCGTCGGCGGCCAGCCGCTTCGCGTCGGCGAGGTTGGCCTCGCGGTCGGCCTTCCACTGATCCGCGTCGTAGAGGCTCGAGAGGCCGGGAGTGGTCGAGACGAGCAGGCTCCGAACCGTGCGGCGCCGCCCTCCGGGGCCGTAGGCCTCCTCCCAGGCGCGGCGGAGGTCCTCCTCGCTCGGCCGGCGGAGCGCCGCGACGACTGCCCGCTGGAGCACCCGCTCCCTCGCCGGGACGCGGAAGCTCTCCTTCCACTCGGCCTCGGTCCGGCCGGTGTTGCGGAGGTAGGCCTGGAGGTTGTGGCGCTTCCCGTGGAACCGACCGCTCACGACGGTGCCGGCGATCGCGCCCATCTCGCGCTCGAGCTCCGCCGGGTCGACCTCGACCTCGAGGCGGTCGGCCTCTCGCTCGAGCAGGCGCAGGTCGATCAGGCGCTCGACCGCCGACTCGGCCATCTCGTCGGCGATGAGGCCGAGGGCGTCGGCTCGCGTGATCTCGACGCCATCGACCGACGCCAGGGTGTCTCCAGGAAGGGCTGCGCGGGCGACCTCGCCCGGCTTGATCATCCCGGTCGGATCGAACTCGGCGCCGCCCGGGAAGCCGACCGGCCGGAGCGGCTTGGTCAGTCCCTTGATCCGGTAGTCGACGGGCTTGGGCGGCAGCTTCGGCGGCGGTGGGCGGAGCCCGTACACGCCGAGGACGACTCCGCTCGCGCCGCTCGCCACCGCGGTGGCGATCAGGAGCGCGGCGAGCCGTCCTCGGGTCACGACGATCGGGCTCGGGAGGGCCGGACTCGCTCTAGTTGAGCGAGTCGAAGTCCCCGTCGTTGTTCAGGTCGATGAAGATCGGGTTGCTGAACCCAAACGGGATCTGACCCGGATAGATGTCGTTGTAGATGCCGTCGTCGGTATCGCCCGTCGTGTCGGGCGGGGCCACGACGACCTGGCTCAAGGTGTCGAAGACGCCAGCGATCTCCGCGCGGCCGTCGCCGTCGAAGTCGAGGATGCTCCCGGTCGAGCCGAGGGCGGGATCGCCGAGAGGACCGAAGAACCCGTTCGCCGAGACGTTGCTGCTCGCCTCGACGATGATCCACGCGTCGACGCCGGCCGGAAGGCCGTTGCCGGCGCCGAGGAAGTTGTTGAAGTCGATCGTGAGCGGGTTCGCCGCGTTCCGCAGGTAGCGGATCGTGTCGTTCGGGTCGTTGCTGAACGGGTCGGCCGGCGTCGCGACGTCGGGGACATCGGGGAAGACGAACGCGCCGTCCGTCGCGTCGATTGGATCGGGCGCGACGCCGTTGGCCGAGGCGTCGACGCCCGGCTGGCCGCCGCCGTTGCAGATGATCCGGATGTTGTCGATCGGGACCCACGGAGCGGCCCGGACGGCGATGAAGAGATCGACGATCCCGTCGCCGTCATCCTGGACGAAGTCGCCGAGCGTGCCGTCGGCGACGCCGTCCTGGTTGACGTCGACCTCGACGATGATCATCGGGCCCGACGTGCCGAACACCTCGCCGTTGAACGCGTCGTTGCCGTTCACCACGCCGCCGTCCTTGACCTCCTGGAGGAGGGCGGCGTTCATGTCGTTGACGTCGAGGGTCGAGAGGTCGACCACGTTGCTCCGGAAGTAGGTCCGGGGCACGCCGATCGCCTCGGACTGCGCAACGCCGTCGCCATCCTGGACCGAGTGGCTGTCCGAGGTCGCCGTCGCGGTGCGCGGGAAGTTCGCGTTCAGGAGCTGGAACCAGTCGCCCCGGATCGTCTGCATCTCCGACAGGAGCGACGTGATCCCGAGGACACCGGTCGGGTCACGACCGAGGTCCTCGGTCGGGTCGGTCTGGGCGCCGTTGAAGAGCTCGATGACGTCGAAGTCCAGGTTGGTCGTGCCGAGGGGGCTCCCGCTCAGCGCGATGTTGTTGATCAAGCCGATGTCCACGACGGTCAGCGGGGCGCTCAGGAGGTCGAAGCCCGGCGCCTGGCTGGCCGCCGGGTTCGTGCCCTGACCGATGTTGACCGCGCCGCCGGTCGCCAGCGCCAGGTCGAGGATGAGCGTCTCGAACGTGTTCTGGGCCCGGCCCAGGAGCGAGGCGGAGATCGGGTCGGTCGCCGCCCGCGCGTGGTTGAGCTGGATGATCGGCGTCAGGAGGTCGGCCTGGACGAAGACGTCGTTCCGGATCGTGTCGAAGAGGACGCCCGGGCTGCGGAACTCGTCCTGGACGGCGCCGCGCTTCCGCTGGTCCGCCTGGAACGACATCGGCCACGCGTTGAAGTGGCCGATGCCGAGGGGGTAGAGCGGCGTCCCGTCGATGTTGTTCGGGAAGACGAAGCCGGTCGACTCCTCGCCGATGAAGCTCGTGATCTGCCCCTGGACGTTGACGCGGTTCTGGAGCTGCACGTCGAGGGCGGCGATCGTCGGGCCGTAGTCGCTGATGACGTCGTGGTCGGTCGAGATCATGACCTCGAGGCCGTTGGCGAGGGCGCTGACGACCCGGTCCTTCAGCGGCACCTGGCTGTCGAAGCTGCGACCGCTGTGGATGTGGGTGTCGACCGACAGGAAGCCGTCGGTCAGGGTCGCCCCGTTGACGTCGAGGACCCGCTCGATGATGAGGTCGACGTCGGTGACCTGGTTGGCGTTCACATTGACGTTCTGGGCGATCGCCGCGGTGAACTCGATCCCGCGGGTCGCGATCACGTCGTAGGTGCCGTCCGGCAGGGTCACCCGACCCTCGCCGTCGGCGTCGAGGACGATGTTGCCGACGCCGGCCGCCCGCTGGAGGACGCCGAAGTTCGGGCTCGGGGTGCCGCCCTGGCCGACGAAGGTCAGCTTGACCGGTGTGTCCGCCAGGTTGCCGCCGCCGAGGTCCTCGTCGACGTCGAACGCGATCGTGCCGACCGCGTCCAGGTTGACCGAGACGTTCGTCTGGATGTTCTTGCGGATGGTGAAGTCGACGGTGTCGAAGTTGTTGTTCGTCGGCTGAACGTCGGTGACCTCGGCGCGGTAGTCGCCGTCGGGCAGGACGGCCCGGAACGAGCCGGTCGAGTCGGTCACTGTCTCGCAGAAGACGTGCTCGACGCCGGTGTCGACCGTGCCGCCGGCCGCGGCCGGGAAGTTCGCGAAGAACGCCTCGGTGTTGACGAGGTTGCCGTCGAGGAACTCCTGGATGTTGACGCCGTCGAAGAAGACGCCGGGGTCCTCCTGGATGATCACGACGCGCGCGCCGGGGCGCGGTGGGTTGGTCGCCCCGACGACCGTGCCGAAGTCGACGATCGAGTTCGGGAAGACGACGTCGGCCTGGCCGTCGCCGTCCTGGTCGACGTCCCGGACGAACTGGATGCCCATCCGGATGACGGCCTCGTCGATCGCGCTGCCGACGTCGCCGCGACGCCCGACCGCGAGCTGGCGCTTGTGCCCCTGGAGCGCGCCGGGGCCGGCCGCTCCGGCGGGGATGAACGCGTCGCCGTTGACGCCCGCGGCGATCGCGACCGTGTCGCCGCCGCCGGCGAGCTCGACGACCTGCCCGATGAGCTGGTCGAAGAGGGCGTAGCTGACGGCGGGCTCGTCGTTCCCGCTCAGCGCGACGAACGGCGTCAGGAACTGGAGCTGCGCGTCGGCCACATCGCCGGTCGCGCCGACGATCTGGGCGTTGAGAGCGTCGATCCCGCCGAGCCCGGCCGGCGGGCTGAACTTGTCGTTGTTGCCGCCGGTGATGATCGCGTCGACGACGAGCTGGATGAAGAGGTCCTGGTCGCCCGGGTTGAAGACGCTCGTCGTGCTGTCGATGAAGCGATCCTCCAGGGCGAGGGAGTAGTCCGTCCGGATGACGATGGGCAGGCCGGTGCCGGCGTTGACGAGAACCGGCTCGTTGAGCAGGTCGTCGCCGAAGTCGATGTCGGCGCCGAAGTTGATCTGCTGAAAGTTGCCCTGGACGCCCGTGTCGACCGCGCCGCCGGTCGGGATGCCGCCGCCCTGGTTGAAGTTGTTGCCCGCGTCGGTCGACAGAATCACGCCGGTCGCGCGGATGACCGAACGGTCGGCCTGCTTGCGGACGATCTCGATCTGGGTGTAACGGGCGACGAGGAAGAACGGGCTGATGATCGCATCGTCGTTCGGGTCGAGGGGGTCGCCGATGTCGATCCCGAGGAACCCGTGGATGTTCTGGTTGAGCTGGTCGTCGTCGAGAGCGGGGAAGCTCGCGAGGTCGATGATGAACCCGCCCGACTGACCAGCGGTGCTCTGGATCGGGTCCGCGTCGCCGGTCGTCGGATCCTGATCGACGTTGTCGATGATGACGGTGACCTGACCGTTCGAGATGAAGAAGTCCCCGACACCACCGACGGCGTCGGGACCGTCGGGCAGAACCCGGTCGGCGTTGTCGACCGTCACCTGGCCCACCTGGACCAGGAAGAAGTCGTTGTTCTCGCCGCCGGAGTCACAGCCGCCGGCGCCGATCAGCGCGACGAGGGCCGTGATTCCTACGATCGTCCGGAAGCTCTGAGCTGCGCGCATCCGTTCTTCCTCCACCTGAGCCCGTCTGGGCCGCGTCCCGCGTTGGCGGGGGTCGTGTGTCTCGGTGTGTGTGTGTCCGTTCCGCCCGTGTCGTCGCCTTTAGAGGTCGAGCCGGAGCCCGACGCCGAACAGGTCGGCGCCGCTCCGGTAGTTGCCGTTCGCGGTGCCGCCGTCCTCGAGGCCCTCGACGTTGCGCTTGCGGCGGTTGTGGATCCACACGTGCATGTAGCTGAACTCGATCGTGCTCGGGCCGAACCGCAGGTCGAAGCCGACGCTCGCGACGTGGCGGTCGTTGCCGGGCAGGAGCGCGGTGACCGTCTCGCTCGGGATCGGGGACTGATCGTAGACGTAGCCACCGCGGACGTAGAGCCAGTCGAAGACCTTCCACTCGATCCCGGTGCGGAGGGCCAGGGAGTCCTTCCAGTTCTCTTCGAGGACGATGTCGCCGACGGTCGCGTCGTCGACGTTGATCACGACCTTGTCGAAGACGCTCCAGCCGGTCCACTGCACGTCGACCTCGACGGTGACCGGACCGATGTCCTGAGCGATGCCGACCTGGAGGACCGGCGGCAGCTCGGCGTCGAGGTCCGCGTCCGCGCCGTCGGTCAGGCCGATGCCGTCGCCGAGGACCTGGAAGCGCCCCTCGATCGCGAGGTCGTCGATCACGCTCTTGTAGCTGATCCCGAAGCGCGTGCCCGTCTTGTTGATGCTGACGAGGCCGCCGAGGACGTAGCCGAACTGCGGCTTCTCGAGGTGACCCTTGATCCGGACGGTCGCGTCCTCGAGACCGAGGAAGTCCTGGTTGAAGTTCCGCTGGAGCTTGATGTAGCTGAACTGCGTCGGCACCGCGATCTGGACGCCGGCCGCGAGGCCGATGTCGACCGCCTCCCCGCCGAGCGGAATCCGCGTCGCCGCGTGGACGTTCCACATGTCGACCGCGAGCTCGGCGTTCGTGTTCTGATACCGACCACTCCAGAGATCCGGCCACCGAAGGGCGAGACCCCACTGGTGGGTATTGGAGAGGCCGACGTAGAAGTTCTCGTGGAGGTCGAGGCTGCCGTAGGTCTGCGGGACGAGGATGGCCGCATACTCGGCCTCGGCCGGCTGGAAGCCGGGGTCGGGGTCGTACGCGGTCGTCGGCACGATGAGCTGCGCCTGGATCGACCCGTGCATGCCGAGGGCGCCTTCCTTCTCGCCGAAGAACTTGTTGTGCCGCTGAAACGCGATGCCGGCGATGTTGTAGAAGCCGGCGGCGGGATCGAACGGGCTGGCGACGACGGCGCCGCCCATACCAGTCGCGCGGACACCCTGCTCGTAGATCAGGAACCCTGCCGCATGGGCGGGGCGCGCGGTGGTGAGCAGCAGCAGCAGCGCACCGATGGTGACGACGAGCGACTTCTTCAGCACGGCCGTTTCCCCCGTTCGAAGTCCGACGTCACGATCGAGAATGGGGAGGGAGCGCTCGCGAGCCGGCGCCCGGCGCCGGTCGAGGGGGCCCCTCGAAAGACTCGACCTCGACGAAGACCGCCGAGACCTTCCCCTGAGTCCCGGCATGGCAGATTCGCGGCGACGAGCGGCTCTCGACAGGCGACGAGGGCCTTACCCGGCCACGAGTTGGGGGGGATTGTAGCACTCCCCAACATTGAAGCAAGAAGATTGGATGCGCCGCCCAAAGAAGATCGACCGATCCGCCTGAAGGCCCGTCGCGCGGCCCTTCGGCGCCGTTCGAGAGTCCGCCGCACCGTGGGACGATCGGCCGTCCGCCGCGTGACGAGGCATGGGGAATTCCCCCACGCATGGACGGCTCGCTAGGCCCGAGCATGGGCCATCAACTTCGCTCAGACACGGAGAAGCGACTGAGGGCGCCGTATCCCGGCTCGCGCGAGCCGACCGGCTCGCTCCCTCTCGGTCTCGGTCACGCGAGGCGACGGGAGCCAAGAGAAGGAGCGCCGGGTCGGTCCGCGACGGGGCATCATCCGAAGCTGCTCCGTGCCTCCGTGCCTCCGTGGTGACATCTCTTCATCGACCTGAGCGAAGCTGATATGCCCTGCCCGAGTTAGTAGACCTTCTTGGCGTCGCCGGGCGTCGGGGGCTTCGGCGCATCGCCGGTCGTCAGCTCCGAGAGCCGGATCGTGCGGTCGGTCGGCATCTTGCCGTCCTCGTTGATGATCCGGACGCGCAGGCTCGGATCCGCGGCCGTCGTGTCGAACGTGAGCATCGCGAAGCCGCGGCTGAACCCGTTGCCGATCCCGCTGCTGATCACCTCGTAGAGCGGGTAGCCGCCGGTGAGGTCGGGCGCGTGGCGGACGACGGCGCAACGATGGATGTCGCCGGATAGATAGATGACTCCATCAATGTCGTTGCCCATGATCGCCGCCATCAGGCGTCGCCGGGCGAACGTGTAGCCGCGCCAGCCGTCGTGCTTGTTGCTGTTGAACGTGCTGCCCGAGGCGAGCACCTTGAACCTCGCCTTGCTCTGCTTCAGGCGATCGATCAGCCACCGGAACTGCTCGTCGCCGAGCATCCGCTTGGCGTCGTCGTCGGGCGCCTTGTTCGGCGAGCGGTGGTAGCGCCCGTCGAGCATGAAGAAGTCGACGTCCGCCCACGAGAACTCGTAGAACGCGCCGGGGATCTCGTCGGTGCCGCGCCCCGGGTTCGCCCACAGGTGCCCGAACGTCTCGAGCGACCGCTCCTTGCCGGGCTGGGTTCCGTCGGAGTCGTTCCAGCCGTAGTCGTGGTCGTCCCACATGGTCATCGTCGGGACGTTGCGGATGATCTCGGCGAACTCGGGCACCTTGCGCTGGATCCGGTGCGCGAACCACTGGCGCTCGGGATCGGTCGTGTTCGCGTAGACGACGTCGCCGAGCAGCAGGTGGAACGAAGGCTTTTCGGCGAGCATCCGCAGGTAGCTCGGCTGGCGCGGGTGCCGGCGCGCGTGGGTGCACGAGCTCGTGCCGATCGTGAAGACGGCCGGCTTGCCCGGGGGCGGCGCGGTCCGGAAGCGACCGCCGGCGTTCTCGCCGGCCGGGGCTCCGCCGCGGAGGATCGCGTAGGCGTACGCGGTGTCGGGCGTCAGATCGGCGATGGTCGCCTTCGCCGCCCAGCGCTCCTCCTCGCGCGCGGTCATCGCCACGACGCGCGCGGCCGACTGGTCGCCCTCGGGCCACACCCGGACCGCGAGGTCCGGGCTCGGACCGGCGTGGGCCCAGATCCACGCCTCGGTCGGGCCGACCCAGCCGACCATCGGGCCGAGGAGCTCCTCGTCGGAGCGGGCGGCGGCGGCCGTGACGAGCAGGAGCACGAGGGCGACGGCGATCGCCGCGAGCGAGTGGCGCCTCATCGGGCAGGCCTCCTTCGGCGGGCGTTGGACGAGTCCCCGCCGTGTTAGCCGGATTCGGCCTCGGGCTCAACCCCGGCGCCCGTCGCATCGAGCCCGAGGCGGCCGGGCTCGGTCACGAGCTCGCGCAGATGCTCGCACGCCGCCATCACGTCGAGGCCGTCGAGGATGTAGTGGTCGGCCACGATCATGAAGTGGAGCACCTTGCGCACGACGACCTTCCCTTCGATGACGAGGGCTCGGTCCGAGAGCGTCCCCGGGAAGAAGCTCGACCCGGTGTTGGCGATCGCGTGGCCGGCGACGGGACCCCAGCCGCGCGTGATGAGCGAGCTCAGGCCGTAGGTGCCGAAGTAGCGGAGGTAGAAGCGATGGTCGCTCCGCACCTTGTAGCTGAACCATCGCAGGGCGAGGCGCGGCGCCCGCTCGATCTTGCGGATCGCCTCCATCTGCGGGAGCGAGTCGAGCGGCGCGGTCTTGTGATGGCGGATCGTCGCCTGGATCTCCTCGAGGGTGAGCGCGTCGGCGCCGCGAAGCACGACCGGGAAGAGGAGCTGCTCGCCGCCTTCCCCCTCGCGCATCACGACGAGGTTACAGTCGATCGAGTCGAACGCGACCTCGCGCTTCCGGAACAGGCCGTGGAACAGATGGTGGTTGAGGCGCGGGTAGCGCTTCAAGAGAAGGGCCGTGGCGCGGACGAGGCACCCGACCAGCCCGACCGAGCGCCCCGCGCCGCGAGCGCGCTCGATCGCGGCGAGGAGCTCGGTGACGTCGAGCTCGAGGACGCCCGACACCGGGCAGTGAAAGCGCTTTGCCCGCGTGAGCAGGTCGTAGATCGCCTGCCGGTTGTTCGTGAAGGGGACGATCCTCGCGCTCACTCTAGAGCCACCCGTCCGCTTGCTCGACCGAGCGGCGCGCCTCGCGGAACGCCATCAGGAGTTGCACCTCGCTCGTGCCCTCGTAGATGGTCGTCACCCGGGCGTCGCGCACCCGCTTCTGGATCGTCCACTCCGCGTCGAGCCCGCGCCAGCCGTAGAGCTGGAGGATCCGGTTCGTCGCATCGACGGCGAGCCGGCTCGCCCGGAGCTTCGCCATCGAGGTCTCGACGTGGGCCGCCTCGCCGCGGTCGAGGCGCTCGGCGGCGTCCCAGAGGAAGTGACGGACCGCCCGCACCTCGGTGAAGAGCTCGCCGATCTCGAGCCGGACGTGGCTCTTGGTGATGAGCGGCTCGTCGGGGAAGACGCGCCGCTGCGAGAGCCACGGGACGACCTCGCGGAGCGCGCCGACGGCGATCCCGAGGATCACCGCGGTCCCGCCGAGGCGGATCACGTCGAGGGTCCGCGCGAGGACGGTCTCGGCGCCGCCGACCTCGCCGATCCGGTCATCGTCGGAGACGACCGCCCCCTCGAGCCGGATCGTCGGCGTGGTGAGGCAGCGGAAGCCGATCTTCTCGGTGTTCGGCCCGACGCTCACGCCCGCGCCGCGCGGCACGGCGAAGAAGGTCGGCCCGAGGCGGCGCTCGCCGTCGTGGGCCTCGGCCAGGACGACGAAGAGGTCGCTCCGGGCGCCGTTTCCGACCATGCACTTCACGCCATCCAGCGACCAGCCGCCATCGGCCGTCCGCCGCGCGGTCGTGTCGAGGGCGAGGAGGTTGCTGCCGCTCCGGTCGGGCTCGGTCATCGCGATCGAGGCGTAGCCGCCGCGCGCGATCAGGTCGCCGACGAGGCGGGCGCGCTGCGCCTCGGTGCCGGCGACCGTGATCGGACGGAGCGAGCCGTGGTTGAACCCCATCGTGAACGCGATCGGCGCGCAGGCGGTCGCGAGCTCCTCCCCGCCGACGACGAGCGCCTTCCACGACAGGCCACGGCCGCCGAGGTCCGCCGGGAAGCCGACGTTCAGGAGCCCGCGGGCCGCGGCCTCCTCGTGGATCTCGCGCGGGAAGGCGTTCCGCTCGTCCCAGCGGCGGGCCGCCGGGGCGATGATCTCGCGGGCGAAGGCGGCGCACTCGCCCTTCCAGGCGCGCTCCTCGTCGGTCAGCCGGTCCCACATCGGGGAGGTCTCCTCGTCGGTCGAGCGAGCGGTCGTTCGCGCTCGCTCGCCTCAGACTAGTAGTTGCGCTCCAGTCTCTCGACCCGCGCGACGAGGTCGTTGTGGACCTCGCCGACCTCGTCGTCCCAGTCGCCCGCGCTCCGACGCTGCGGCGTCGACTCGCGGATCAGGCCGCGGAAGCTGTTGGCGTCCTCGCACGCGGCGACGAGGTCCTCGAGCTTCGCCTGCTCGCTCGGCCGCCTCTGCGCCCGCTCGGCGAGCGCCTCGCTCCGCAGGAGGTAGGGCCAGGCCGAGAGCGGCGCGAGCCCGACCGCGCGGCCGAGGTGCTCGATCCGCGCCGCGAGGTCGTCCTCGAGGAGCGCGCGGACGAGCCAGCCGCGGGCGACGTTCGGCCGCGCCGAGGTCGCCCGCTCGACCTGCGTCCGCGCCGCCTCGGGCTGATCCCTCGCCCGGAGGACGAGGGCGAGGTGCGTCCGGGCGATCGCCTCGAGGTCGCCGTCGGCGGTCGCGGCGGCGACCCGCTCGTAGAGCTCGGCGGCGCGGACGAGCTCGCCGGCGGCGTGGTGGGTGACGGCCCGGGCGAACCGCGCGTGGTCGCCTTCCTCGTCGCCGCGCTCGGTCGCGCGACGCTCGAGGCGCTCGAGCCACGGCGTCGAGCGGACGACGTCGGGCTCGTCGCGCTCGACGGTGAGGAGGTGGAGCCGGAGGACCGCCGCGTCCGCCTCGGCGCCCGGGTGGGCGGCGGCGAGCTCGAGGGTCGCGATCCCCTGGCCCCGCAGGTTCGCGCCCTCGTAGACGCTCGCCACCGCGAGGAGGACCGGAAGCGGCGGCTCCTCGCCCCACAGGGCGAGCCCGCGCGCGACCGCGCGCTCCACCGGCTCGGTCTCGCGCCCGCGGCGGAGGAGCTCGCTCACCTCGGCGAGGCTCGCGATCGTCCGGCGACGCGTCTCCGAGCGCTCGCGGGCCGCCTCGAGCGCGGCGGCCGCCTCGCGCGTCCGGCGACGGGCGCGCGCCGCGACCGAGAGGCCGACCGCGACGATCGTGACGGCGAGGGCGAGGATCGCGAGGGCGAGCACGGCCGTCGGGTGCCGTCGCGTCCAGCCGGCGAGTCGCTCGCGCGCCGAGTAGCGATGGGCGGCGACGGGGCGATCCGCGAGCCAGGCGCGCAGGTCCGCCACGAACGCGCTCGCGCTCCGCGTGCGGCGCCGCGGGTCGGCCCGCAGGGCGGCCGCGGCGATGGCGTCGAGGTCCGCGGGGAGCTCGGGCCGCCGCTCCCGCGGCGTCGCGATGCCGCCCTTGAGGGTCGCCATGATCCGATGGACCTGGTCCCGGCCGGCGACCGGCGGCTCGCCGGTGAGGATCTCGGTCAGCATGGCGCCGAGGGCGAACACGTCGGCCCGCTCGTCGACCTCTCGGCCGGACGCCTGCTCCGGCGGCATGTAGCCCGGCGTCCCGAGGACGGTCCCCGCCTGGGTGAGACCGGCCGCCGCGAGCTCGGTCGCGCCGACCGCGGCGGTCGCCTCGAGCTGCAGCGGCGCCTCGTCGGGGTCGGCGTCGCTCCGGGCGATGCCCCAGTCGACGACCATCACCTCACCGAACCGACCGAGGATCACGTTGTCGGGCTTGAGATCGCGATGGAGCACGCCGCGCGCGTGGGCGTAGGCGATCGCCTCGCCGACGCGCACGAGCGCCTCGAGGAGCCGCCGGCGCTCGGCATCGCCGGCTCGCAGGCTACGCGCGATCGCGCGGGAGAGGGGCTCGCCGTCGATCAGGCGCATCAGGATGTAGTGCTCGCCGCGCGGGGTCTTTCCCGCCTCGTAGACGGGCGGGATCGAGGGATGATCGAGCCGCGCCATGATCCGCGCCTCGCGGATGAACCGGGCGACGCCGCCGGCGCCGGCCGCCTCGCGGCGGATCAGCTTGAGGGCGGCCGGGCGCCCGAGGCGCCGATCCCGAACGCGGAGGACGACGCCCATTCCGCCGGCGCCGAGCTCCTCGATCGTCTCGAACACCAGCCCGGCGTGGGGCGCGATCCGCGGGTCGTGGCGGGCGGCCTCGCGGTAGGCGTGCTCGGCGGCCGCGCGGGCGGCGCGGTCGATCGGCCGGGTGGGCGGGACCGCGCTCATCGGCCACGCCCTCCGCGGCGACGCGACCGGACGAGCTCGAGGAGCTGGCGGGCCGCGGGCGCGTTCGGGTGGTTCGGGGCGACCTCGAGGAAGCGGACCAGGTCGTCCTGGCTGCCGGAGAGGTCGCCGGTCTGCGCCCGCATCTGGGCACGGTTGGCGAGGACCGAAGGGTCATCGGGCTGGATCTCGAGGGCGCGGGCGAAGTCGGCCGACGCCTCCTCGATGAGGCCCTTCCGCCAGCGGGCGACGGCGCGGCCGTTGAACGACGCGTAGGAGTGCGCGTTGATGTCGCTCGCCTCGGTGAAGTCCCGGATCGCCGCGTCGAGGTCCCCTCGCTGGAGGTGGATGTTGCCGCGCTCGTAGTAGGCCTGAACGTAGGCGGGAGCGATCCGGAGCGCCTCGTCGTACTGGGCGATCGCGTCCTGCGCCCTCCCGGCCGCGGTGAGGATCCGGCCGACCTCGATGAACGCGGTGGCCTTCGTCCGTTCGCGGACGACCTGAAACTCGACGGTGGTGCTCGGGCCGGCCGCCCGCTCCAGCGCCGCGAGCGCGCCCGGGGCGTCGCCGGCGCGGAGGCGGCGCGGGCCGAGCGAGAGCCACGCCTCGCAGAGGCTCGGGTCGGCCGCGACGGCCGCTTCGAGCGCGGCGAGCGCGGCGGCCGCATCGCCCGCTCCACCGCGCTCGCCGACGCGGTCGCCGTCGAGGGCGACCGCCCGCGCCCAGCGGGCCGAGGCCTCCTGCCGTGGCGTCAGCGAGGCCGCGAGGGCGAGCTCGGCGTCGGCCAGGGCGCCGCGCGGATCGCCCGTCCGCGCGCGGACGTGGGCGCGCCCGACGAGGGCGTCGACGGCGTTCGGCCGGCGCGCGAGGATCGCGTCGTAGTCGGCCCGCGCGTCCGCGTAGAGCTTGTCCCCGCCGAACTGGGTGAGCGTCGCGAGCTCGAGCTGCTTTCTCGCCCGGAGCGCCCGGAGCTCGACGTGCTCAGCGTCGTCGCCGCCGTCGAGGGCGAGGAGGTCGGTCGCGTAGCGGATGATCCAGGCGGTGGCGTCGTTGTGGACGGCCACGTCGAGGCGAAGGCGCGCGATCGCGCGCGAGTCGGGGAACGCCTCGATCAGCAACGCGACGTCGCGGAGCGCGTGCGCGCCGGTGAGGCGAGGCTGGCCGGGACCGAGCGGCTGCGCGACGACGGCCCGAGCGCGGAGGAACCGGTTCCGGAGGTCCGCGGGGTCGAGGGCGACGGCGCGGGTGGCCGCCTCGAACGCGCGGGGGAGGTCGCGCCCCTGCTCGAGGAGCGCCCAGCCGAGGAGCCAGTGGATCGGCGCGCGCCGCGGCGCCGCCTGCAGGGCGCGCTCGCAGAGCGCGATGACGGCGTCGAGGTCGGGCTCGGGACGGGCCGCCTCGAGCCGTGCCCGGGCGACGATGACGAGCTCGTCGCCGTCGGGGAGCTCGCCGGCGTCGGCGCGCCGGACGAGCTCGACCATCCAGTCGGACGCGCGCGGTGCCTCGAGCGGCGCCCGCTCGATCCGCTCGACCTCGTGGTGCATCGCGAGGGCGACGGCCGCGCGCGATGAGCGAAGCGCATCGCGCGCCCCGCCCGCGGCGGTCGCATCGTCGGGCCGGTCGACGGCGAGCTCGAGGAGCGCTCGCGCCTTCACGAAGAGCCCTCCCTCGGCGCACGCCGACGCCGCCGGGATCACGATCGCCTCCTCGGCGCCGTGCTCGCGCGCGAGCTCGAGCGCCCGGTCGACGAGGTCGCCGACCTCGGCGCCGCTCGCGCCGGCGCGGGCGCGCGCCTCGGCGGCGGTCAGCCCGGCGAGGATCGTCTGCACGGCCGCCGCCTCGGCCTCCGCGCTCGCCCGCTCGGTCTCCGCGCTCGCCCGCTCCTGCTCGGCGACCGCGACGCTCGACGCGACCGCGACGGCGAGCCCGCCGACGAGGACCGCCAGGGCCGACCCGACCGTCGCGGTCGGCCGACGGCGCACGCCGCGGAGGAGCCGCTCCCAGATCGAGGGTCGGTGGACGCTCGGGGGCTCGTCGTCGAGCCAGGCGCGGAGGTCGGCGACGAGCGCCTCGGCGTTCGGGGTCCGGTCGGCTGGGTCGGCGGCGAGGGCGGCGGCGGCCACCGCATCGAGGGCGGCGGGCACCCGCGCCTCGAGCTGGCGGGGGCGAGTGATCTTGCCCTGGATCGTCGCGCTGATCCGGTTGAGCGGCGTGCTTCCCCGGACCGGAGGATGGCCGGTGAGCGCCTCGTGGAGGAGCGCGCCGAGGGCGAAGACGTCCGCGCTCGGGCCGACCTTCTCGCCGCTCGCCTGCTCGGGCGGCATGTAGCCGGGCGTGCCGATGACCGACCCGGCGACCGAGAGGTCGACGTCGGTCGCCGAGACGCTCGCGCCGACGGTGATCGTCGGCTCCTCGTCCTCGTTCTCGACGCCGCCTGCCGGCGCGCCGGCGGGCGGATGGAGGGCGCGCGCGAGCCCCCAGTCGAGAACCATCACCTCGCCGAAGCGCCCGACCATCACGTTCGCGGGCTTGAGGTCGCGGTGGACGACGCCCTCGTCGTGGGCGTAGGCGATGGCGTCGCCGGTCTTGACGATCACCTCGACGAGATCGCGGATGGCCGCGTCGCGCTCGCCGCGGTCGGCCGGCCCCTCGGGGCCGTGGAGGCGCGCGATTCGCTCGTCGAGCGGCTCGCCATCGATGAGGCGGAGGAAGAGATACGGCGATCCGTCGGGAGCGGTCCCCGCCTCGTAGACGCTCGGGATCGCCGGGTGCTCGAGGCGCGCGGTGATGCGCGCCTCGCGGAAGAAGTAGCGCCGGGTCGCGTCGTCGTCGCGAAGCTCGGGTCGGAGCGTCTTGAGGGCGCCGTCGCGGCCGAGGCGTCGATCGTGAACGCGACGGACGATCCCCATCCCTCCCTGGCCGAGCTCGGCGCCCGCCTCGAACGCGAGGGCGGCGTGGGGAGCGAAGAGCGGATCGTCCCGTCGAGCCCGATCGTAGGCGTCGCACGCGAGGTCGGCGGCGCGGCGCGCGTCGGAGTCGGGGCCGGCGGGAGGCGCGCCCGGATGCGGCGCGGGCGAGACACCGGGAGAGGCGCCGGGCGTCACCCCGATCTCGGTCGGCGGGAGCCCGTCGCCAGTCGGCGGCGGATGGCCTTCGGCCGTCTCGCCCTCCCGAGACGCGGGCCGACTGCCATCGGGCCAGGTCGCGTCGGGCGGCGGCGGCGCCCAGTCGCTCACGATCCGTGCTCCTGGCCCGGCGTTGGCATCCGCGGCTCGCTGAGATAGAAGGGTGTCTGTCCCGCCCGCCAGTCTGACGTCGCGCGGCGCGCGCCTCAAGGAAGCCAGGTCATGGCCGAACGAAAGCTCGTCTCCTCCGGCTCGCCGTTCGAAGGCCAGGTCGGGTTCTCCCGCGCCGTCCGCGTCGGCGACCGCGTGCTCGTCGCCGGCACGGCGCCGATCGGAGCGGAGGATCGCGACGCCTGCACCCAGGCGCTGCGCTGCCTCGAGATCATCGAGACCGCGCTGGTCGATGCGGGCGCCACCCTCGCCGACGTCGTCCGGACGCGCGTCTTCATCACGTCGCGCGACGACTGGGAGGCGGTCGCGAACGCGCACGGCGAGCGCTTCCGCGCGATCCGTCCGGCCGCCACGATGGTCGTGGTCGCCGGCCTCCTCGACCCGCGCTGGCTCGTCGAGATCGAGGCGGAGGCGATCGTCGGCGCGCCCTGAGCCCGGGCGTTGGTCGGGCCGCGCGGGCCGCGGCTATGATGGCCTCCTCGGGTCGGTGAGGAGGCTGTCACGAACGCTCAACCAGCCGGGATTCCGATCGGCGGGCGGCTCGGCGACTACCGGATCGTCACCGAGCTCGGGCGAGGCGGGATGGGCGCGGTCTACCGCGCGCAGCACGTCGCGACCGGGGCCGACTGCGCACTCAAGGTGATCCTGCCTGACCCGGGCGGCCAGCCGCCCGATGCCCTCGATGTCGCGCGGTTCCGGCGCGAGGCGGAGCTGCTCGCGAGCGTCGATGCTCACCCGAACGTGGTCCGCGTCCACGCGGCGGGGGAGCAGAGCGGGACGCTCTTCTGCGCGATGGAGCTCGCCGAGGGAGAGTCGCTCTCGGCGCGCCTCGGTCGGGCCGGGCCGCTCCCCGCGGACGAGGCCGCGCGCCTCGTCGAGGGGATCGCCCAGGGGGTCGCCCACGTCCACGCCTGCGGCGTGCTCCACCGCGACCTCAAGCCGGCCAACGTGGTCGTCTCGCCCGAGGGGCGACCGCGGCTGCTCGACTTCGGCCTCGCCCTCGACCCGACCATGTCGCGGCTGACCCTGACCGGCGAGATCCTGGGTACGCCATCGTTCATGGCGCCCGAGCAGGTCGACCCCGCTTCGGCGGGCGCGGAGATCGGACCGGCGACCGATGTCTACGGCCTCGGCGGAATCCTCTACGCGCTGCTGACCGGCAAGCCGCCGATCAAGGATCGCGACCCCCACGTGGCGCTCCTCGCCGTCCACGACCACGACGCGACGCCGCCGTCGGTCCACGAGCCGGGCGTTCCCCGCGAGCTCGAGGCGATCTGCCTGCGCGCGCTGGAGAAGCTCCCGGCGCGGCGCTACGGCAGCGCCCTCGACCTCGCCGCCGATCTCGGGAGATGGCAGCGGGGCGAGCCGGTCGAGGCTCGCCCGCCCGGGACGCTCGGCCGGCTCTGGCGTCGGTCGGGTCGGCGCGGCCGAGCGGCGATCGTCGTCGGCGTCGCGGCGGCCGCGGCGCTCGCCATCGTCGTAGGAGCGCTCTCGGTGTGGCTGGCGTCGGTGGCCTACCGCGGGCGGGTCGAGACCGAGGTGAACGTCGAACGCGAGAGGTCCGCGCGCCAGGAGCTCGCCCGGCGCGTCGACGACGTCGTCACGGCGAGCTCGGACGCCGAGCGGCTCGAGCAGGCGCGGCAGCTCGACGCGTTCCTCGCGCGGGCGGACGACGAACGGCTCTCGGCCCGCGACGACCTCGCGCGAAGCTGGTGGTTCGCCGAGTCGCTCGCCGCCCTCGGAGGCGGTCGGACCGGCGACGACTTCACGAGCTCCGAGATGTTCCGTCGCCTCGAGCTCTCCGACTCGGCGGAGCGTCTCGGGCTCTGGCGCGTCGCCCGCGCCGCTCGCTTCGAGGGACTCGACGCGCTCGCCGCGGCGCTCTATCCCAGGATGACCGAGGAGGAGCGCCACGAGATCGCTCGCGACGTCGCCGCGCGCCGGATCGAAGTGCCGACCTCTCTCCTCATGGCTATGGTCGCCGACGCCGAGGACGGGCCCGCCGCCGTCCGCGACGCCGTGACCCGGAGCATCCTCGGCGCGATCGATCGGTGGACGGAAGCCGAGGGGGACGACGCGACGCTCGTCACCCTCGCGGAGCTCCTCTGGCGCCGCGACGGGCTCCTCCGTGGGGCCGACAAGGTGTCGCCCGCGACGGCGAGGGCGGTCTTCGCGTTCGTCGAGACTCGCCTCATCGCGTTCACGGCCGCCGACATCGCGTCCGAGCCGTCGCCGCAGCTCGTCGCGCTCGCCGCGCTCGCGGAGGTCGTCGCCGATCCCGCCGCGCTGGCGCGGCTGGGAGACCTGGTCGAAGGCGCCCTGAAGGCGAATCTCGGGCGCGTGCCAGCGGCGGCCCGCGGAGATGCAACCCTCGCGCTCGTCGGTGTGCTCGAGCGCTCGGGCACCCTGCGCCCGGATCCGACGAGTCTGTCGGAGCTGGCGCCGGAGGAGGACGCGCTCCGATCCGTCATCGCACGTCTAAGTTGGCCGGAGGTGCTCTCGATGAGCCCGTGGGAGGTCGACCACGCCAGCCGCGCGCTGACGCTGCTCTACCGACGGCGGACGCTCCACGACGAGAACGAGATCCCCGGGGCGCTCGTCGATGCCGCGGGCCCGATCGAGGCGCTCCTCGACCGTGAGGTGGAACGCGGCGACCTGCCCGCCTGGGTGCTCGGCTGGATCGCGCGCCGGGCGCACGCCGCGCCCGGGCTTCGGAACGCCTCGTCGATCGCCAGCGAGGAGGTCCGGGACGGGATCGAGGGGCTCGCGAGCATGCTCCGGGCGAGGATGGAGGAGCTCACCGGGAGCGCGCGGGGCGATGAGTCGCTGTCGCTGATCGATCTCGCCGAGCGGACGCTCTCGCGGGCGCGGGCGCGCGAGCGCGAGGAGCAGGTCCGGATCGATCGACGGTCGCTCGCGCTCGCGTTCGATCACTTCCGAGCTCTGGCCGAGGGGCAGGGCCGCTACGTCGCCCCGGAGACGGCGGACGCGTTTCGCGACCTCCTCGAGATCCTCGAGGCGCGCGACCCGAGCGCCTACCGAAACCAGATCGGCGCGATGCTCGGGAGCCTTCGCCTCTTCGCAGACCGTGTCCTCGCCGCGCCGGCGGACGCGGCGGAGGACGCCGAGGCGCGCGAGCGGCAGCTCGACATCCTGACCGCGAGGGGACCGCCGGATGACGAGGCGACCGCGGCCGTCGCGCGGATGGTCGAGCGCTCGCCGGAGATCGCGCTCTTCGTGAGCGAGGTGCGCGCGCGGCGCGATCGTTCCAGGGAAGCGCTCCGGGAGCTCGATGCGGTGATCTCGGGTCACTCGTCGCGCATACAGAAGCTGAGCCGGTTCGCGCTCCTGATCAAGGCGGAGCTGCTGCTCGAGCACGGCGAGATCGAGCAGGCGGAGAGCGTCCTCGTCTGGTCTCGGGAGGATCGATTCGGCTCTCGAGAGCAGTCGACCCAGCTCGAGAGGGAGCTGGGGGCGCGGATCGAGTCGGCGATCGAGGCCGCCCGAAGGAACTGAGCGCCGCGGAGCGAACCAGGGTCGACGTGACGGCGCGACCCGCTCGCCGTGGTCCGGGGGGCCCCCTCACTTCATTGTCGCACGGCTCGATCGTGTCTGGAAGTTCGGGTCGCGGCGACGCGGGCGCTGCGAGGCGCGCCGGAGCGGCGCTCACGGCCCGTGGAACGGGCCGCCCATGATCATGGCCATCCCGATCGGCGCCGTCGCGAGATCGACCGCCAGGGCCATCGGGAGGAACGCGATCCGAACGAGGGCGGAGATCGCCTGCCTCGAAAGGGTGCGACGCCGGGACCGCCCGAGGTCGACCTGCGCGATCACCCTGGCGTTCGCGTAGAGGTCGACGAGGGGGCCGCCGGTCCAGAATGGCCCATCGCGGGGCGGCGCGAGCGGCTGCGCCAGCGGCTCGAGGGGAGCGTGCGCATCGAACGCGGCGTCGACCGACTGGAGCCGGTCCGACCCGGGCGCGAGCATGCCCTCCTGGACGACGCCGTCGTCGTACTCGGCGCGGAGGCGGTAGGCGCGCTCGCCGGCGGGCGAGCCCTCGAGGAGGACCAGCGTCGGCGCGGGTGCGAGCTCGAGGGCGGTGGCGAAGCCCTCGACCATCGTCGAGACGCAGCCGGATCCTGCGAAGAGGCACGAGGCGGACAGGACGACGGCGGCGACTGTCCGACGACGAGGCTGGGCCGGGCGAGATCCGGCGGCGCGTGGGGCGGGGCGAACGAGCGGTTGCACGGGCGAGACCTCCTCTCGGGTCAGCCTCACTCTGCCCGATCGGCGCGCCACCAGCGACGAATCGCCAGGAGCCTGAACGTTTCTCCGTGCGAAAGATTGATCCCGGGCCGCCTCAGCGCTCCGTCGGCGATTTCCCGTCGTCGTCCATCTCGAGGACGATCTTCCCGATGCTCGCGCGCTCGCGGAGCAGCCGGAGCGCCTCGGGCGCCTCCGCGAGCGGGAGGCGGTGACCGCCGCTCGGGCGGATCGCGCCGCTCGCCAGGTGCTCGAGGAGGCGCGCGGCGTGCTCGGCGAAGCGGTCGGGCCGGTCGTCGAGGCGGCCGACGTTCACCGCGTGGAAGCTCTGCGCCGCGGCGAAGAGCGCGACCGGGTCGATCGCGGCGGTCGGGACGAGGCCGGCGGCGCCGATCTCGACGAAGCGGCCGCCGGGTCGGAGGACCGAGAGGCCGCGGGCGATCGCGTCGCCGGCGAGGGAGTCTACGATCACGTCGACGCCCTCTCCGCCGGTGAGGTCGCGGACGGCGTCGGCGAAGTCGACCTCGCGGTAGGCGATCGGATGGTGGACGCCGAGCTGCCGGAGGCGGGCGAGCTTCGCCTCGGAGCCGGCGGTTCCGAAGACGGTCGCGCCGCCGTGGAGGGCGAGCTGGACGCACGCGGTGCCGGTGGCGCCCGCGGCGGCCTGGATGAGGACGCGCTCGCCGGGGCGGAGGCGGGCGGCCTGCTCGAGGCAGGCGATCGCGGTCATGCCGGCGATGAGGATGCCCGCTCCATCGGCGAACGAGGTGGCGGCCGGCAGCCGGACGCAGGCGCCGCGGGGCACGAGCGCGACGCGTGACCATCCGCCCGCGCGAGGCATCGCGGCGACGCGGTCGCCGGGGGTGAGGTCGTCGACGCCGGCGCCGACGGCGGTGACGAGGCCGGCGACCTCGTGACCGGGCACGAAGCGGCGAGCGGCGATGCGCGGGTGGCGGCCGGCGACGCCGAGGAGATCGATGAAGTTGACGCCGGCGGCGCGGACGGCGATCGCGACCTCGCCCGGCCCGGGCGAGGGCTCGGGGGCGGGGCCGGGCCGGAGGGCGAGACCGGCGGCGTCGAGGTCGACGAGCCACGCGTCGAGGTCGGACGGGATCGCATCGTCGGACGGGATCGCATCGTCGGTCGGGCCGGCCGGGGCCGAACCGGCCGCACGCGTCGCAGCGTCCCGCGCATCGTGGATCGCGCGAGCCCCCCCCATCGGGGGAGATGGCGTCACGACGGGAAAAGAGTTCATCCGATTCGAGTCCGCGCTCGCGAGCTCGCCCTCGAGGTGATCGGTCAGCGCCTCGAGGCTCGGATGCTCGAAGAGCAGCGTCGGGTAGAGCCGCACCCCGTAGCGACTCTCGATCCGGCGCACGACGTCGACGGCGAGGAGCGAGTCGACGCCGAGCTGCGCGAACGGCGTCCGCGGGTCGATCTGCGCCGCGCCGACCCGGAGCGCCGCCGCGAGCGTCTCGCGGACGAACGCTCCGATCGGGGGCGGCGGACCGCTCGCCGCCGGCGACGCCATCGGCGCGACGCCGCTGGCCGGCACGACGGGCACGGCCGTCGCCGGCGCGGCGGCGCGGTCGAACCCCGCCCGCAGTCGCGCCTCGCGGCTCGGCTCGAGGATCGCGACGGTGCACTGGCGCACGCCCTGCGCCGCCGCCTCGAGGACGGACAGGAACGCAGCGGCTCCCTGTTCGCGTTCGAGCGGCGTCAGGCTCTCCTCCTCGAACCGCTCGGTCGTCCCCGCGCCCGCGGTCATGCCGACGCGATTCCACGGGCCCCAGCCGACCGAGATCACGCGCGTCCGGCCGAGGTCGAGCCGGCGCGCCGTCCCGTCGAGCCACGCGTTCGCCGCGGCGTAGTCTCCCTGGCCGGGCCGACCGAACAGCCCGGCGAGGGATGACGTCAGGACGAGCACGTCGAGGTCGGCGTCGGCGAGGACATCGAGCAGCACGCGCGCGCCGTCGACCTTCGGGCGCCTCACGGCGCGCGCCCGCGCGGGTCCGTCGCCCCGGTCGCGATCGCGGATCAGCCCCTCGTCCAGAACGCCGGCCGCGTGGACGACGCCGTGGAGCGGCCCCCAGCGGAGCTCGGCGGTGCGGCGCGCGGCGCGCATCGCCGCGGCGTCGGCCACATCCGCCTGGACGTAGAGGGGCGCGCCGCCCTCGGCCTCGATCAGCTCGAGCACGCCCGGCGGCGGCTCCTGGCTCCGCCCGGTGATGAGGATCCGCGATGCGTCCTCGGCGAGCTTGCGGGCGATCGCCAGGCCGACCCCGCCGCCGCCGCCGGTGATCCACCACCGCCCGCGCGTGCGGACCAGGTTCTCGCTCCTGGCGTCGAAGGCGATCGCGTCGAGGCGGGGGAGGAGGCGCCGGCCCGATCCGTCGTGTCGAACGTGGAGTCGCGCGCGCGCCCGACGGAGCTCGCCGAGGGTGGCGTCGGCGACCTCGGTCGCCGACGCGTCGGGCTCGACTTCGAGGACGCGCGGCCGGAGGGCCGGCTCCTCGACGGCGAGGACGCGGACGAGCCCGGCCGTTCCCGGGTCGGTCGTGACGACGAGGAGATCGGCGAGCTCGACGCCGGCGCGGGCGAGCGAGGCGGCGACGGCGACGAGGCGTTCGTGGGACGCCTCGACGATCACGAGCCGCGCGCCGGCCAGCCCCGCGAGGTCGGAATCCGCCTCGAGACGGTCGACGGCGACTCCGTCCGCGTCGAGGCGCTGCGCAATGAGGGGCGCCGCGCCGTCGCCCGATCCGGAGACGACGACGCGCCCGGTCGGCGCGGCGTCCTCGGCGGGAGCCTCGTCGGGCGCCCAGCGGAGCGCGTGGAGGGCGACCCTGGGGAGGTCCGTCGCGCGCTTGAGGGCCACGTTCGAGAGGCGGATCAGCACCCGCCCCGCGTCGTCGGCGAGGGTGACGTCGACCCGGAAGCTCACCGAGTCACGTTCGAGAGCGCTCCGCAGTCGAACGTGGCACCGCCGCGCGGCGGGGCGGTCGTCCTCGCCGGGACGCGCCGCGGGGCCGAGCTGCACCGCGCCGATCGCGAAGCCGAGGAAGCACGGGTTCGCGTCGGTCGCCTCGTGGTCGAGGGTGAGCGCGGCGATCGCCTGCATCGCTCCGTCACCGGGGGCGGGGTCGAGGGCGAACCCGCGCGGAGCGCCGCGCGGCGCGCGGAGGTCGGCGACGACGTCGTGCTCGCCGCGACGGAGCGGGCCGAGTGCGCGCATCGTCGACCCGTAGGAGAGCCCGCTCGCGGCGAGATGGGCGTAGACGCGCGGGGGCGCGACGGGGCTCGGGCATCGCGCCGCGAGGGCCTCGTCGTCGAGATCGTCGATGGGCTCGTCCGGGTCGGTGGCGACGGCTGCCGAGAGATGGTCGGTCCAGGCGGCATCGTCGCCGGCGTCCGCGAGGCGGCTCGAGACGACGACGCGCTCGGCGCCGTCGGCGGCGCGGAGGACGGCGGCGCGGAGGACGCGCGGGTGGTCCTCGGCGAGGGCGAGGGGGCGCCCGATGATCACGTCGCGGAGCCCGCGCGGCGCGCCGTGAACGCGGGCGAGCGCGGCGAGGGCGCGATCGATGAGGAGGACGGCCGGCGCGATCGGTCGGTCGTGGGCGAGGTGGTCGCGGATCGGGGCGGCGTCGGGGAGCGCGACGGGCTCCATGATCGGCTCGCCGACGATCTCGCCGGCGATCGACACGGCGGTCTCTCCGGCGATCGACGCGGCGGTCTCTCGGGTCGCGCCGTCGCGCGCAACCGGCGCGTTGCGCCCCATTCCCCCCCTCGATGGGGGGAATGGGATGGCTTCCGATGAAAAGTGCGTCGGGTCGGGCGCGGCGCCGTCGATCGGCGATGCCTCGATCGCGAGGTGCCGTCGCCGATACGGATACGGCGGCAACGCGATCCGCCTCCGCCGCCGCCCCGCCCCCGGTCGCACCAGCCGGCGCGGGTCGACGCTCGCCCCCGCCTCGAACAGCCGCGCGATCGCGCTCGCCGTCCCCTCCCAGCCCCCCAGGCTCTTCCGCACGATCGGCACCGCGCAGACGTCCGCCCGCGCCGCCAGCGTCTGCTCGATGCAGTGGCTCAGCGACCCCGTCCCCGCCGCCTCGACGAACACGCACCCCCCGCCCGCCGCCGCCGACTCGACCGCCCGCGCGAACAGCACCGGCTCTCGGAGCTGGTCGATCCAGTAGTCGCGCCGCGCCATCCGCAACGGCTCGCCCGTCATCGTCGAGACGAACGGGATCGTCGGCGCCCTCGGCTCCACGCCCTCGAGCGCGCGCGCGAACGCCTCCTGCGCCGGCTTCATGAGCGGCCCGTGCGCCGCCGCGCCGATCCGGAGCGCCCGCGCCGCGATCCCCGCCGCCTCGAGCGACGCCATCGTCGCCTCGACCGCCGGCGTCCGCCCCGAGATCACCACCTGGCGCGGCTCGTTGATCGCCGCGATGGCGACCTCGTCGCGCCGACCCTCGAGGTGCGGCCGCACCTCGTGCTCCGGCGCAAACACTGCGGCCATCCGACCCGGCTCGGTCGCCGCCATCGCCCGGCCTCGCGCGATGATGAGCTCGACCGCCTCCTCCAGGGTGAAGACGCCCGCGACCGTCGCCGCCACGTACTCGCCGGCGCTGTGGCCGAGGACCGCGTCCGGCTTGATCCCGAGCGCGAGGACGAACCGCGCCAGCGCCCAGCCGATCGCGAAGACGACCGGCTGCGCGTTCTCGATCCGGTCGAGCTCGTTCGCATCGCCTCCCCACACGAGCTCCCCGAGCGGCCGGCCCAGGCGCGAGCCGACGAGCGCCGCGACGCGCTCGAACGCGCTCGCGAAGCTCGGCTCCTCGCGCAGGTGCTCCGCCATCCCGGGCCACTGCGAGCCCGGCCCGGCGAACGCGAGGACGACGCGCGGCGTCCGCGGCGCCCGACGATCGACGGCAGGCTCGCGCGCGAGCGCGTCGAGCGTCGCGATCGTCTCGTCGAGCGACCCGGCCACGATCCCGCGCCGCGCGGGCCAGCGGTCGGCCCGGTCGTGGATCCGCGCGATCGCGTCGGACAGGGCGACTCCGTCGGGCAGGCGGGCGAGCAGGTCGCGGTACGACGCGGCCATCCTCGGGATGTCGGCGTCGCTCGGCGCGGTCAGGCAGAGCGGCTCGAACGCCCGCCCCGACCTCCCCGGCGCGCCGTCGCCCGCCTCGCCGTCGCTCGCTTCGCCCGGCTCGTTCGCCCCCGGCGCCTCCTCGACGATGACGTGGCAGTTCGTTCCCCCGATCCCGAGGCTGCTCACGCTCGCCCGCCGCGGGGCGCCTCCCGCCGGGCTCGCCCACGCCTCGAGCGCCTCGGCCGCCCGGAACGGCGTCCGCGCGAAGCCGATCCGCGGGTCGGCGTCGGCGGCGCCGATCGATGGCGGCACGGCGCGGTTCCGGAGCGCGAGGAGCGTCTTGATGAGGCTCGTCACGCCGGCCGCCACGTAGAGGTGACCGACGTTTCCCTTCACGCTTCCGATCGGGATCGACCCGGTCGGCGGGCTCGCCGACTCCGCGAAGACCTGCGCCAGGGCGCGCACCTCGACCGGATCGCCGACGCGCGTGCCCGCCGCGTGCGCCTCGACGAGGCCGACGCTCCCCGCCTCGATGCCCGCGTCGGCGAGGGCGGCCGCCACGACCGCCCGCTGTCCGGCCGGGTTCGGCGCCATCGCCGACAGCGCGCCGCCGTCGTTGTTGACCGCGCCCCCGCGGATCACCCCCAGGACGCGGTCGCCGTCCTCGATCGCCCGCTGCAGCGGCTTGAGGACGACGCAGCCCGCGCCCTCGCCCGGCACGAAGCCGTCCGCCTCGCGGCCGAACGGCTCGCACCGTCCGCGCGGGCTGAGGACGCCGGCCTGGCTGAACAGGATGAACGGGACCGGCGTCAGGTGGAGCTCGACGCCGCCGGCGATCGCGAGGTCGCACGCGCCGGCCCGCAGGCTCGCCACCGCCTGGTGAACCGCCACGAGCGATGTGGCGCACGCGGCGTTGAGGGTGAACGCCGGCCCGCGCAGGCGCAGGCGCGCCGCGACCGACGCGGCGACCATGTTCGCGAGGTTGCCCGTGGCGGTGCGGGCGTCGATGCGGCGCGGGTCGGCGGTGAAGCGCTCGAAGTAGTCGTTGCCTCCCGCGCCGGCGAACACGCCGACCGACCGCGCCTCGTCGAGCACGACGCCGTCGAGCGCCTCGCTCGCCACCTCGAGGAACAGGCGCTGCTGCGGGTCCATCGCGGCCGCCTCGTCCTCGCGGATCCCGAACGGGTCGGGGTCGAACGCGTAGACGTCGCCGTCGAGGAAGCCGCCGTGCACCGAGACGGTCTTGCCCGGGGCGCCGGGGTCGGGATCGAGGAACGCCGCGCCGTTCCAGCGTTCGGGGGGCACCTCGCGGATCGCCCGGCGGCCGGATCGGAGCAGCTCCCAGAACGCGTCGAGGTCGGGGGCGCCGGGCAGGCGCGCCGCCATCGCGACGACCGCGATCGCGCCGTCGGTCGGGCGCGGCCGCGCGACCGGCGCTCGCGCCTCGGGCGGGGCGAGCCGGGCCGGGGTGAACCGGGCGGCCGGGTCGCGGAGCGCGCGGGCGACGTGCTCCGCCATCGCGCGGGGCGTCGCGCAGGTGAGCAGCTCGCGCTGGTCGAGGCGGAGCCCGAACCGCTCCTCGACGCGCCCGTGCACCTCGATCGCCTGCAGCGATCCGCCGCCGAGGGCGAGGAAGGCGTCGGTCGGGCCGACGCGCTCGGGCGGCAGGCCGAGCGCGGCCGCCCACACGCCGGCGACGACGTCCTCGAGCCCCTCGTCGTCGCGCCGGAGGCGAGCGGCGGCCTCGGCGGGCGGCGCGACCGGCTCGGGGCGCTCGGCGGCGGCGTGGCGTCGATCCAGGCGGCGCAGCAGCGGCGCGCTCGGCCCGGCCGAGCCGTCGTCGGAGAGCGAGGCGGCGCGGCGGAGGCGCTCGTCGAGCTCGCCGCGCTCGAACCGCGCCCGCAGCCGATAGCGCTGCATCTTCCCGCTCGAGGTCTTCGGAAACTCCTCGGGGCGGAGCGGAACGACCTCGTCGACCGGGAAGCCGATCGCGAGGGCGAGCTCGGTCCGCAGCCGGGCGAGGACGTCCGCCTCGGCGAGGAGCGGGGCGGGGCGCGGGTGGACGAACACGATCACCCGATCACGCCCGGTCGCCGGGTCGGGGCTGCCGACGACGGCGATCCGTCCCGGCCGGACGCCGTCGACGGCGAGGGCGGCCTCCTCGAGGTCGTGCGCGTAGAAGTTGCGCCCGTTGACGAAGATCACGTCCTTGCGACGTCCGGTGACGATCAGTCGCCCGTCGCGGAGAAGGCCGAGGTCGCCGGTGCGGAGCCAGCCGTCGTCTCGGATGGTCGCGGCCGTCGCCTCGGGATCGCTCCGGTAGCCGCGCATCACGCCGGGACCGGCCACCTCGATCTCGCCGACGACGCGCTCTGGCCGGAGGCGCCCGGCGCGATCGACGATCCGGATGCTCATCCCCGGCACCGGCGGCCCGACGTCGGCGAACGCGATCGCGTCGGGGTCGTCGGCCTCGACCTCGGCGACGCCGTCGGGCGCGTCGAGGCTCCTCCGGTCGAGGACGACCGTCCCGGGCTCCTCGTCGGGGAGACCGAGGGCGACCGCGACGGTCGCCTCGGCCAGGCCGTAGGCGGGGCAGAGCGCCTGACGGCGCAGGCCGGTCGGGGCGAGCGCGTCGCAGAAGGCATCGAGGATCGCCATGCTCACCGGCTCGGCGCCGTCGAGGATGCAGCGGACGGATGAGAGATCGAGCCCGCTCGTGCGCGCGGGGTCGATGCGGTGGAGCGTCCGCGAGAGGCCGAACGTCGGCGAGGCGCTCACCGTGCCGCGGTACTGGTGGAGCTTCTCGAGCCAGACGACCGGGTCGCGCACGAAGTGGAGGGGGTGGATCAGCACCTGCGTCGCGCCGACGAGCAGCGGCGTGATGTGGTACCCGAGCAGCCCCATGTCGTGATAGAGCGGCATCCAGCTGACGAAGACGTCCTCGGGCCCGGCCCGGTGGAGCTCGATCGTCGCCTGGAGGTCGGCGAGGATCTGGCCGTGGCCGAGCTCGACGCCCTTGGGGTCGCCGGTGCTCCCCGAGCTGAACTGGATGAACGCGGTCTCGTCGGGACCGACCGGCGTCGGGTCGGTCGCGCGTCCCGCGCCGGCGAGCTCCGGCGCCGTGACGAGGCGGGCGCGGCGAAGGGGGTGCGCGGCGTCGAGGCCGCCGAGGATCCGACCGACGATCGGGTCGACGATCACGGGCGGCTCGCCCGTCGCCGCGTGGACCGCCTCGAGCTTGCGGAGGTCGTCGTCGAGGGACTCGACCGTGGTCGGGATCGCGAGGAGGACCGGGATGATCCCGGCGGTGACGGCTCCCCAGAAGATCGGGACGATGTCCTCGTTCCGCGCGAGGAGCAGGATCGCGAGGTCGCCGCGGGTCAGCCCGAGGCGTCGGAGGCCCGCCGCGGCCCGCTCGGCCGCCTCGAGCAGCTCGGCGTAGCTCGTGAACTCGCTCCGACCATCGTCGCCGACCATCACGATCCCGGCGCCCGGGTACCGGGTCGCCGTTCGGCGGAGGGCGCCGGCGAGGTCCGCGTCGGAGCCCGGCGGCGCGGCGAGGGGCGGGCCGTGCGCCTCGGCGAGCGGCCGCGCCGGCGCCCGCGCGACGGCGAGGTCGGCGACGGCCGGCGCGGCGGCGCGCGTCCGACGGAAGAGGCGGTCGCCGACGAGGTCGGCGAAGAGACCGGTCTCGCGGAACGGTCGCGTCTGGAGCCGCCCCGCGAGCTCCGGGAACGCGTCCGCGACCACGGCGAGCGGCCCTTCGAGGCCGCTCCAGGCGGTGAAGCGGCGCTCGAGACGCTCGAGGAACGCGGTCGACCACCGTCGGCGCTCGTCGGGGCTCACGTTGCAGCAATCGAGGTGGACGGCGTCGGTGACGACGTGCTGCACCTCCTCGCGACGATGCGCCGCGTGCGCATCGAGCCAGGCGGGCTGGATCGACTCGCCGTCGTCGGCGAGTCGCTCGTGCACCCAGATCGTGTACTCCTCGAAGAAGAGGGTGTTCAGCCAGAAGACGTAGTGGCCGATGGCCGGGCGTGGGAACGCGTCCGGCGTGTCGAGCTCGCCGAGGAGATCGGCGGCGGGCGCGAACGCGCGCTCGAACCGGGCGAGGTCGTCCGCCGATCGGCGGCCGACGAGGTCGGCCTCGAGACGGTGGAAGAGCTCGATGTGCTTGCGCTCCTCCTCGCAGAGCCACTCGACGCTCGGCGAGGGCGCGACGAGGGCGGCCCGCTCGCGCTCGGTGAACCGGAGGATCAGCTCCTCGAGGGCGACGAACTCACGGCACGTCGCGAGGGCGAACGCCCAGTCGAAGAGCTCGGCCGCGCCGGGAACGGCACCGAGGACGTCGGCCGGAACGCCGAGCGCCTCGACGATCGTCGGGCCGAAGAGCGCGCCGGGCTCGGCGAGTCGGCTCCACGCGACGTCGGCCTCGAGGTCGAACCGATAGCCGCCGTGCCGGCGATCGATCCGGGCCCGGTTCTCGGCGAGGGCGACGTAGACGGGCTCGTGCATCAGCCTCGGCGGATCGCCGCGATCGCCGCCGGGCCCGCCGCCCCGGCCGTCCGGCCCTTGCCGATCAGGTCGGTCACGACCGCGGTCGCCCCCGCCGCCGCCTGGGCGCCGATCGCGGCGCTGACCTGCGCCGGGTCCCGCTCACCGCCGATCGCGGCGTAGAGGCTGAGCGGGATCAGGACGACGACGTCGCCGGCCGCGAGTGCGACCGCGTTCTCGGGAGCGCCGAAGCCGGGCACCGGCGCGTGGACGGGGATGACGTCGGCGGCGCCGGTCGCGGCCTGCCAGTGAACCGCGTTGATGCTGTCGGCCGTGGCGATCGAGAGGCGGCCGCGCCCGGCGTCCCAGCTCGCGACGATGCGCGCGCCGGCCCCCGCGCCGGTCTCCTCGATCGCGCGGCCGACCTCGTCGACGATCGCCGCGGGGGCCGCCTGGCCCGAGCGGGCCATCGCCCGAAAGGCGGCGTGGGCGGCGAACGCGCCGATCGCCCGCGCGGGTCTCTCGGCGGCCACGTCGCCCAGGCCGACGCTGAGCGTCACGGTGCTCGACGCCGCGCCGCTCGTCGGGCCGACGACGACGGCCGCGCCCCACGACCCGTCGCCGATGACGCGCCCGACGAAGCCGAGGGCGGCCTGGACGTCGGCGGACCGGACCCCCTCGGCCGGCAGGAGGGGGGCGATCGTGCCCGCGAGGAGGTCGCCCGCGCCCTCGTCGACGGCTGCGGCGCGGTCCGCGCGGCGCGTCTCGAGGGCGTCGAGCCCGGCCTCGATCGTCGCGACCGTCGCGCGGACCATCGCGAGGTCGCCCTCGTCGAAGCGCCCGGCGGGATCGGAGACCCCCCGATCGAGATGCACGACGCCGGCGACGGCGCCCGTTCGAACGATCGGGACACAGAGAACGGACCGCATTCCGCTCCCGGTCGCGCTGTCGCTCAGCGGTACACGGCCTGCCGCCTGGGTCTCCTCGCTCAACACGGCGGTCCCCGACTCGAGGACGTGCTTGAGGACGGTGCGGCTGACGCGCACCTCCTTCGCCTCGAGGCGGAGACGCGCGACCCGTCGGAACGACTCGCTCCCGGGGACGCGCCAGAGGACGGCGCCCTTCGCGTCGGGGAACGCTTCGCCGAGGAGATCGAGCGACCGGGTCAGGAGCGGGGTCGGCCCGGTCGAGCTCAGGGCGGCGCCCCCGACGAGCTGAAGGCAGGTCAGGGCGGCCTCGAGGCGCGCCGAGTCGGCGACGCCACTCTCGGCGAGCTTCGCGAGGTCGGCCGGGCTCTGCTCGGCGACGATGCTCGAGGTCATCATCTCGGGCGGAACGGCGCCGAGCATGCCCGTCGTCTCGACGTCCATGCCGGCGCCCGCCTCGATCGAGACGCGGAGGACGACGTCGCGGACGACGACGACGTCGCCGTCGCGCACCGTCGCCCGTTCGCCCTGATCGTAGCGCTTGTCGCCGTTGACCGAGACCGTCTGCCACGGACGGAGGTTCCTGATGGAGATGACGTCGCCGCGGGCGGCGACCTCGCAGAACCGCGCGTCGTCGGCCGCGTCCTCCTGGATGTCGACGTCGGTGACGACGCCCTTGGACTCGGTGATCGAGAGGTACGACCGCTTGAGCCCGACCTCGAAGCTCTTCCCCTTCTGCGGTCCGGCGAGCACGGTCAGCTTCGCGAGCGCCATCCGGTCAGGCCTTCTCCGCGTCCCGGTCGGCGAGGAGCTTCCCGCCGACGGCGAAGTTCTCCCGGCTGACCTCGTCGATGCGGATGTAGACGCTGGCGTGGGGCTTGCCCGTCACCTGGTGGACGAGCTCGGTGATCTCGACGGCGAGCCGGCGGCGCTGCTCGATGTCGAGCGGGCCGGCGTTGGCGATGTGGACGACGGGCACGGGTCGTTCCTCCTCGTGAAGGGCTCACTGGTTCTGGAGATAGGTTAATTCGCGGCGCGACTTCACGCGAGCGGACGGGCGTGGGCCGCCCGGTCCGCGAATGCGATGTGGGGCATTTCGGGCCGTCGCCGTCCAGTCGGCGTACCAACGGGACCCGCCCGTCGTCGTATCAATCCCCGCCGGGCGAGACTGCCCGTCGGAGGCTCGAAGACGATGCGATTCTTCTCGACCCGCACCCGTGGATCCCGTCCGACCGCGCTCGCCCTCGCTCTGATCGCCCTTCTCGCGGTCGGCCTCTCGGTCGCGAGCCAGGCGCCGACGGCGGCCGACTCGCTCGAGAAGGCCGAGAAGAGGGCGCTGACGAAGGCGGAGGGCGAGCTGCTGAAGCTCGCTCGCTTCGCGGCCGGCGGCAAGGATTACGACGCGGCGCGGAACGCCCTCACCCTCGGCATCGCCGCCTTCCCCGGCTCCACGAAGCTGGCGAAGGAGATGGAGCGCGTCGTCAAGAAGGCGGAGCGCGGCGGGAAGATCTCGAACTCGTTCCCGGCGAAGCTCGAGAAGCGCCGGACCAAGTCGCACGAGAAGGTCGCCGTCCTCCTCGCCGACGCCGCGATCGCGGTTCAGGAGAGCCACCCCGACCGCTACCAGCGCTACGTCCAGCTCGTCCAGAGCCAGCTCAAGAGCAAGGTCGCCCTCGACAAGCTCGACCTCGTCTACTTCGAGCCCTACTTCCGCTGGGTCAGCCGCTCGGTCTCCGAGAAGCTCGCGGCCGGTGAGGAGCTCCACGAGGGCGAGTGGCGCGATGCCGCGACGGTCGCCGAGCTCGATCGAGAGCACGCCACCTGGAGCGACCCGTGGATCGTCACCGACGGCGTCCACGAGGTGCGCACGACGGTTTCGCTTCGAAAGGCCAACCGCATCCTCGCCTACGTCGGCGCCTACCGTCGCTACTTCCTCGCCCGCTTCGGCGGAACCTGGGACCTGCGGGCGCCGACCGGGAAGCTGCCGCTGATCGTGACCGAGACGCAGGTCGACCTCCAGGAGCAGACCCGGAAGTTCACCGGCGGGATGATGGCGGGGCCGCAGCAGATCCAGGGCGCCGCCTACTACCTCCAGACGAGCGGCAAGCTCAACCCGTGCTTCGTGACCTACGAGCCCAAGGACGCGACGGGCATGACGATCAAGATCGACGAGTTCGAGCAGCTCGCGATGCCGCTCGTCCACGAGGTCACCCACCAGATCGTCTTCGAGTACTCGAAGCACGACTACGACGCGCGCCGCCAGATCCAGCACCAGTTCTGGGCGGTCGAGGCGATCGCGAACTACATGGGCTACCACGTCTGGGACGGCGAGACGTTCACCCTGACGAAGCCGCGGATGATCCCGATGGGCGCGGGGTTCGTGGAGGGACCGTTCGCCTGGTGCCAGAACAACAAGCGCTCGCTCCCGTCCCTCGCGAGCTTCCGGGCGCAGAGCCACCAGCAGTTCGTGACCGTGAACAACTATCACATCGCGGCGACGCTGGCCTACTTCCTCCTCGAAGGCGAGGGCGGGAAGTACCGCGACCGCTTCGTCACGATGCTCGAGGCGATCCACAAGGTCCGCGACGAGCCCGGCTCGTGGGGCGCCGCGTTCCCGGACGTCGACGAGGCGACCCTCGAGAAGGAGTGGCTCGCATTCGTCGGCGCGATCGACCTCGACTGATCAGCGGAGGGGAACGACGGCCGCCCAGGTCGCGTCGCTCGCGACCGCGACCCAGCGCCCCGCCGGGTCGATCGCGACGTGGCGGATCCCGCGGCCAGCGGCGCGATCGAGCCCGATCGTCTCGAGCAGCTCGCCCGTGCGCGGATCCCAGACGTGGAGCTCGCCGCCGCCCCCGGTGACGAGGCGCGAGCCGTCGGCCGTGAGGGCGAGGCCGTCCTGCTGCTGCCCCGCGGCGAGCACCCGCGTCCGACCGGTCGCCGGCGCCACGACCCACGCCTTCTCGTCGTATGCCGAGCCGAGGAACGCCAGCCACGGACCGCCGAAGGCGACCCGGCGCACGACGCTCGCCCGCTGGTTGTTGCAGATAGCCTCCCGACTCGAGTCCGCCCGGTGAGTGGCGCCGGGATCCCCGGTCGCGACGTCCCAGGTCCGGAGCGTGCTCGCGTGCGTGCCCGCGGCGAGGAGGCGGCCATCGGCCGAGAAGGCGAGGTCGGAGACGGCGTCCATCTCGACCCAGAAGCCGTCGAGCTCGTCACGGTCCGGGCCGTAGGCGGAGCGCTCGTGGACGAGGTCGGTCCCGCGCCAGATCCGGATGCGCGCATCGATCGACGCCGTCGCCCACGTGCTGCCGTCGGGGGCGACCGAGACCGCCGAGATGGCCTCCGCGTGGCGCGGCGACACCGCGGGCTCCGCGTCGGGGTCGGCCGCGAGCTCGCCGAGATCCCACCGGAGGACGCGAAGGCGATCGGGGTCGGTCGTGAGCAGGCTGGCGCCGTCGGCCGACCAGGCGAGCGGGCCTCGGGCGTCCTCGAGGACGCGGACGAGAACGCCGTCCGGCGTCCAGAGCCGGACGTCGTCGGCGGCCGTCGCGATCCGGTCGCCGCGCGGCGAGACCTCGAGGTGCGCTATGTTGCCTCGGTGGTTCGTCGCCGCGAGGAGCTCCGACCCGTCGCGGAGATCGAAGACGCGGATCGTGCCGGTCGCCTCGCCGACGTAGATCCGGTCGTCGGGACCGAACGCGAGGACGCGCGCCTCGCCGCACGCGAGCTCGCGGACCGGCTCACCGCGCGGAAGGTGCGCGATCGTCAGCCCCGAGCCCTCGGCGCGGTGGTAGGCGAAGCGGCGCGTCCCCGGCTCGAACGCGAAGGGCGGGGCGGCCGGGCGGGCGGAGTGGCTTCCGCTCGCCCGCTCCCAGACGTGGAGCGTCGCGCGCTCGCCACCGGCGGCGACGACGAACGCGCCGTCGCCGCTCCAGTCGAGGAACGAGAGCATCCCCTCGACGGGAAGGCGGAGCGGCTCCAATGGTCCGGTCTCGCCGATGACGAGGACGCCCTCATCTCTGTCCTGCGCGGCCCAGGCGGCCCCATCGGGCGCGGCGGCGGCGTCGAAGGGAGACCAGCTCCCCTCGTGGACGAGCTCGACGAGGCGCCCCGTCTCGAGGTCGAAGCGGGCGAGGGTCGCGTTGGCGTAGCCGACGAGCGCCTCGTTGGCGCCGTCGGCCCCGCGACGGAACGTGACGTTGCGGACCGCGGTCGAGCTCGGCCCCTCGAGGCGACGGGCGAGCTCGCCCGTCTCGAGGCTCCAGATCCAGACGGTGCCGCGGGATCCGCCAGCGGCGAGGCGCGCGCCGGTCCGGTCGAAGGAGAGCTCCCAGATGTCCTCGTCGAAGAGGCTCTCCTCGAGCTCGGGGTCGGGCTCGGCCTCGTCGGCGGAGAGCGGGGGAAGCGGCTCGCCCGCGGGCATCCGCCAGCGAACGACCCGGCGCGAGAGGACCGAGACGGCGGCGAGCTCGGCGCCGCTCGGAGAGACCGCGATCGCCTGGACCGGGTCGGGGACGCGGAGGCGGTCGGTGCCGAGGAGAACCGTCCCGCCGGGGTCCGCGCGCGGCCCGGTCGCCTCGCGAGGTCCCGCGGCGGCATCGGCGGGCGCGGTCGAGCTCGCCGGGGCGGCGGACGGCCGGCCGTCCGCGGCCGGTCCGGCGACCCCGGGCGCCCCGGAAGCGTCCGGCCCGGCGGGCGGCGCGGGCGTGCTCGCCGGGCGACGGGTCGGTGGGTCCTCGTCGTCGGCGGCGTCGTCGTTGGCGATCGCGTTCGGCGCGGGCGAGGCGCCCGCGTCCGGGCGACGGTCCGCGGCGCCGTCGAGGGCGGCGACGCCGCGCGGATCGGCGCGGTCGGCGCGGCCGAGCGAGCCGGTCGCGAGCCCGATCGCGATGAGGGCCGCGGCCACCGCCACGACGGCCGACGCGGCGAGGGCGATCCCGCCCGGACCGCGCGCCACGCGGTGGGTCGCGGCGAGGGCGGCCAGCCCGGTCGACCACGTCGAGCGGTCGCCGAAGCGCGCGTCGAGACGAGCGCGAAGCTGCTCGACGCCGCGCGCGAGCTGGCTGCGCACGGTCGCCGCCGGCGTGCCCTGACTCGCGGCGATCTCGGCGGCGCTCCGATCGTCGAAGTAGCGCGCGAGGAGCACCGTCCGGTAGGGCTCGTCGAGGGCGAGGACGGCCTCGACGACGCCTGCGTGCAGCTCGGCCCGCGCCACGACGGTCGCGACGCCGTCGGTCGCCTCGGGGCGGGCGACCCGGCGCTGGCGCTGATCGCGGCGGTAGTCGCCGCGGCGTCGGTTCGCCTGGAGACGTCGGAGGACGGTGGCCCACCAGCCGCGCTGGCGCGGACGCGCGGACGGGCCCGCCTCGAGGGCGGCGAGGTAGGCGTCCTGGACGAGGTCGTCGGCGGTCGCGCCGTCGCGGTCGACCAGCCGCCCGGCGAGGCGATGGAGCCAGGCGGCGTCGGCGAGGAGCGCGGTGTCTTCGATGTCTTTTCGCATGGGTATCCTCCGATCGAGGATCACCGCGGCGGCGAGATGTGATGCATCGATTTCTCCACGACGCACGCGTCGACGCGTCCCGCGCGCCGTGGTCCAGGGGGTCCCCCTCTTTCCATTGTCGCATCGTCACGGCGCGTCCGGAAGATCGGGTCGCAGCGACCGGACGGGCGCGACGGCGGCTGATCCTTGCCACGGCAGGTCTTGCGAGCCCTCTGGGGCCCTGATACGGTCCGATCGAGCATGCGCCCCGCCCCCCGCCCATCCATCGTCATCATCAATGTGCGCCGAAAGGAGCGCCGGCGATCGGCGTTCGGACCGCTCGCGCCGCTCGTCCTGCTCGCGCTCCTCCCGACCGCGGCGCGCGCCCAGGACGACGAGGCGCTTCCGCCCGTCGGCCCGCCGGGCGTCCTCGCCCTCGAGGTCGCGCGCGAGCTCGCCGGCGAGATCGGGCCCCGTCCCGCCGGCTCCGAGGGCGCCGCCCGGGGTCTCGACGCCGTCGCGGCCCGCTGGCGCGCCGCCGGCCTCGAGCCTCACGCACACGGCTTCGACGCCGTCGCCTGCCCGGCGATCCGGGTCGGCGGCTCGCTCATGCGCCCCGCCGAGGACACGCGCTGGCTCGGCGGACGCGGGCGCAACCTCTGGGTCTCGATCCCGGGAGAGAGCTCCGAGGTCGTCCTCGTCGGCGGCCACATCGACAGCGAGGGCCCCGACGTCCCCGGCGCGCGCGACGACGCCGCCGCGGTCGGTCTCGTCGTCGAGACGGCCGCCCGCCTCGCCGCCCGGGCGCGGCGCGAGGGACCGCCGCCCCGCACCCGCGTCTTCTGCGTCTTCGAGGGCGAGGAGCGAGGCCTCCTCGGCTCACGCGCCTTCGCCCGCGACGCGCCGGGCGGTCCGGTCGTCTTCGCGCTCAGCCTCGACGTCGTCGGCACCCACGGGCTCGCCCTCAACGGCGTCGGCCCGACGATCGATCGCGCGCACGCGGCCGCCATGACCGGCGCGGCTCGCCGGACCGGCGTCGACCTGGTCGTGCCGGTGCCCCACCTCGTGTTCAGCCGGGCGATCCCTCAGGGCGAGCGAAGCGATCACGGGCCGTTCGCACGGAACGACGTCGCGGCCTTCCATCTCTTCGCGCGCGGTGACGAGGGCTTCGACCCCTGCTACCACACGCCGCTCGACGCCCCCGGGCGACTCGACCCGCGCGCCCTCGCCGACACCGCCCGCCTCGTCGATGCGTTCATCGAGGACCTCGACCGCGCCCTCGACGCGCCGACGGACGACGGCGCGTTCCTGCCCGTCCACCTCCCCGACCCACTCGGGTTCACGTCGGGCTCGGGGCCGTGGCTCCTGCCGGGCGCGGTCGCCCGCGGGTTCGTGGCCGTGGCCCTGCTGGTCGGCCTCGGCGGGATCGTCGCCGGCGGTTGGCGCGCCCTGCGGCGGCCGTCGGGCCTGGGCGTGCTCGCGGCCCTTCGGAGTCTCGCCCTCCTCGAGCTCACCGGCGCCGCCGCCGGGACGGCGTTCGTCGCGCCGTTTCTCGCGGCGAGCGTCCTCAAAGGCGAGGCGGCTCCGTGGCACGCCCCCTTTGACGCCTACGCGGCCGCCGGCGCCGCGAGCGTCGCGACGGTCGTCGTGCTCGTCTGGATCCTCCGACCGCTCGCGCGGCGGATCGACGCCCACGAGCTCCACGTCTCGCTCGGGATCCTCGGCGGTCTGCTCGTCGCGGGGGCGCTCGTCGCGGTGGGCGTGCCGGAGGTCGCGGCGATCCCCGCGACGATCGCGCTCGGCCTCGGCGCAGGGTCGATCCTCGCCTCTCGCCCTCGGTTCGCGGCGGCGGCGAGCCTGCTCGCGTTCCCCGGCGTGATCGCCCTCACCCGGCCCGGCCTCTACCGGGACGGGGCGCTCACCCAGACCTTTCCCGAGACGGGCCGGATCTGGCTCCTCGCGGCCGCGGCGGCCGGCGCGGGCCTCGCGCCCGTCGGCATCGCCCTCGGCCGGTTCCTCCGGGACGGGCTCCTCGGGAGGCCATCGGTCGACCAGACATCCGCCGCCGCGAGCCCGTCCGCCGAGATCCGCGCGGCGTCGCTCGCGGCCCGCCGGGTCCCGTGGGGCGTCGGCCTGATCCTGCCGATCGTGGTCGCGCTCGCGGCCGCGTCGCTCTCGATCCGGGCGACGGCGCGGGCGAGTCACGACCCGGGGGCGCCCCGCCAGCTCGTCGTCCATCACCGCATCGACGCGGACGCCGGGCGCGAAGCCCTCGTCCTCTCGGCGCGAACCGGGGCCATCCCAGCGAGCGCGCGCCTCCTCGTCGATGGCCGGTCGCTCGACGTCGTCTCCGGCGCGTCGCGCGCCGAGCGGGCCTTCGAGGGCGAGGCGGCGCTCCGACCCGTCGAGATCGCGATCGCGGCCACCCGCCCCGACCCGCGCGGCGATCCCGGCCTCGTCGAGGTCGAGGTCGCGGTGCGTCCCGCGCCCGGCGCGCCGCCGATCGATCGGATCGTCGTCGACCACTGGGTCGACCGGGCGACCCGATGGGAGCTCGCCGACGGCTCGGGCGAGGCGGCCGTCTCGGCCGACGAGCCGTTCCGGACGAGCGTGTTCGGCGCCGAGACGGTCGGCGGCGATGGCCCCCGGACGCGCTGGCGCTTCCGCTCGGCGACGGATGCGCTCCAGCTCCGGGTGCGCGCGCGCGTCTTCCTCGCCGACTCGCCGAGACGGCTCGAGCTGCAGCTCGACGAGAGCACGACGGCGCGCCGCTACGTCTACGTCACCGCGTCCAGGGATGCCGTCGTCCCGTCCGCCCGCGCGTCGAACGCGGGGCGGTGACGGTGACGGACGAGCCCCGCGAGCCAGGCCGCGACCGCGCGCCGTCCTCGGCGACCGCGCCGCCGAGCTGGCCCGGTCTCTGCGGACGCTGCCGCCACGCGCGGACGGTCACGAGCGCGCGCGGGTCGCGCTTTCTCCGGTGCGAGCTCGCCGCCCACGATGCGCGCTACGCCAAGTACCCGGCGCTGCCGGTCGGACGATGCGAGGGCCACGCGCCCGGCGAGGTGTCGCGATGAGCATCCCGATCGACTCGCGCGATCGCGCTCCGCAGGCGCTCGTCGTCGCCGGCGGCACGCGCGAGCCCGTCGACGACGTGCGGGTGATCACGAACTCGAGCACCGGTCGATTCGGGGCGGCGATCGCCGAGGCGCTCCTCGCTGCCGGCGCCTCGGTCACGGTCCTCGCCAGCCGCGAGCTCGCGTCCGCCCGCTGGGCGCCGGCGGGCGAGCGGGTCCGCGTCGAGACCTTCGGCAGCGCGGCCGACCTGGCCTCGCGAATCGCCTCGACGGTCGCCGCGGAGCGCCCCGACGTCGTCTTCATGGCGGCGGCCGTCTCCGACTACGCGCCGGTCGCCGCCGACGGCAAGATCCGGAGCGACCGGGACGAGCTCACCCTCACCCTGCGCCGGACGCCGAAGATCCTCGCGACGCTCCGGGACGCCTGCGGCCCGGACGCGTTCATCGTCGGCTTCAAGCTCCTCTCCGGCGTCGAGCACGAGGAGCTCGTCGCGACGGCGCTCGGTCAGGTCGGCCGCGATCGCCTCGATCTCTCCGTGGCGAACGACCTCGCCGACCTCGCCGAGTCTGCCCACCCGGTCACCCTCGTCACGCCCGATGGCGCAGCCGTGCGCGTGCTCGGAGGGCGCGCCGAGGTCGCCGTCGAGCTCGTCGACTTCGTCCTGAGGCGTCGGGGAGCGTCGCGCGACGATCCGGCGACGCCGCCGCCCCCGGTCGACGGGGAGGAGCTCCGCTCGCTCCTCCGCGCCTCGGGGATGCTCGGCGAGCCGTCCTCCGTCTCGGTGCGCGGCGAGCCCACCCACGCCCGCGACGCTCGACTCCTCGATCGGTTCGACGCGATCGACGCGCTCGTCTCCCTCTCGCACGGGATCGTCGTCGGGGGCGATGCCGAGGTCGACCCTCCCGCGAGCGACGGGGTCGCCGCAACGGACGAGATCATCCGGGCGCTCGCCGCGAGCGCGGCCGTCGGACGCTACCGCGGCGGTCCCTTCGCGGTGCATCTCGAAGGCGGTGCCCTCCTCGGCATCGAGGCGAAAACCGCCCCGCGGTGGCTCGCCGCGTCCGAAGAGGCCCACGCGTCGCTGTCGATTCGCCTCGAGCAGCTCGGCGTCGCGGTCTCGCCGGACCGCCTCGAGCTCGTGCCGATCCTCGAGGCGACCCGCATCGTCGGGACGCTCGCCCGCGATCGGTCCGACGGCTGGGTCGCGCCGTTCATCGTCTCCGCCGCGCGCGAGCGCGGGATCGGGGACGCAGTCCTCGCGCGACTCGACGCGCGCGGCGAGCGCGTCGCGATGCCCGCCGCCGACGGCGACGCGCTGGAGTGGCTGGCCGCCCGCGGCTGGCGACGCGAGAGCAGCACCGACGAGGTCCGCATCTTCGACCCGCCGTCGCACCGGACCGACGCGCGCCTCGGCGCGAGCGTCTGCCTGATCGACGCCGTCGGCCGCCGTGTCCTCCTCGGCAGGCGTCTCTCCGGCGCCCGCCAGGGCGAGTGGGCCTTCCCCGGCGGCCGGATCGAGCCGGGCGAGGCCGCCCGCGACGCGGCGATCCGCGAGCTCCGCGAGGAGACCGGGGTCGACGTCGCCCCCCGCTGGGTGGTCGGCGAAGGGCGCACGGCCCACGGCGGCGCGGGCCTCGACGGCCCGTTCTTCGCCGTCGACTGCTTCATCGTGCCGCTTCCCTTCGCCCCCGAGCCGCACGCGACCGACGAGCTCGAGGCGGAGTGGGTCCCGATCTCCGCCGCCCTCGCCCGCCGACCGATGACGGCCGGCACCCGACGCATCCTCCGCGAGCTCGCCGCGCCGGGCGGACTGCTGGCCGCGCGGCCCGTCGTCGACCGGTGACCGGTGAGCTGAAGGGGCGCGAGGCGCTCGAGCGATCATCCGTCGTCGCGAACTGTCTGATGAACCGCGAGCGCGGCTTCGCGGGCACGAACAGCTACGAGAAGGATCTGGGCCGCGACGCGCCTGAGTCCGGGGCCGACGAGGCCGACCGGCGAGCCTTGCGTCCACGCGGAGCCCCGGGACAATGGGCGCTCGGCCGCACTTCGGAGCGAGCGGACCGCCATAGAAGAGACTCAGCCCAGCCACGGAGCCATCCAACTCATGCGCACCAAGCTCATCGCCGTCACCCTCGTCTCCGCGGGCCTCATCGGGGGCGCCGTCGCGCTCGCGGATGACGCCGCGACCCTCGACGTCGCGAAGTCGGGGACGCTCCCGCTCGCCGAGATCCAGGCGATGCTCGCCGACGCGAAGAACCACGAGCCGTTCGTGCCGGGCAACCCCGTCGGCATCGCGAAGCTCGACGGCAAGATCCCGGCCGACAATCCACTGACCCGCGCGAAGGTCGAGCTCGGGCGGCAGCTCTACTTCGACAAGCGCCTGAGCCGCGACGAGACGGTGAGCTGCGCGACCTGCCACGACCCGGCCAAAGGCTGGACCGATCAGGCGCCCGTCTCCACCGGGATCGACGGGCAGAAGGGCGGCCGGAGCGCGCCGACCGTCATGAACCGGGTGCTCCATCCGACGCAGTTCTGGGACGGGCGCGCCGCCACCCTCGAGGAGCAGGCGCTCGGTCCGATCGGCAACCCGATCGAGATGGGCTTCAGCGTCGAGGAGTCCGTGAAGCTCCTCGACGGCATCGAGGGCTACCGGATCCAGTTCGAGAAGGTCTTCGGCGGGCCCGCCTCGGCCGACGGGATCGCCCAGGCGATCGCCAGCTTCGAGCGCACGATCGTGACCGGCGCCTCGCCGTGGGATCTCTCCGAGCGGGCGAAGCCCTGGCGCGAGGCGGACCCCGACGACCTCGAGGAGGCGGACCTGAAGATGCGCGCCGAGATCATCGCCGCCGCCGACGCCGCGCCGCTCTCCGAGAGCGCCGAGCGCGGCCGGGTGCTCTTCTTCGGCAAGGCGCAGTGCGCGACCTGCCACACCGGCGAGAACTTCACCGACGAGCTCTACTACAACCTCGGCATCGGCTGGACCGGCGACGCGGCGAAGTTCGACAAGGGCCGCGAGGACCACACCAAGGCCGAGAAGGACCGGGGCGCGTTCCGCACCCCGACCGTTCGCAACATTCGCGACACCGCCCCCTACATGCACGACGGCAGCCTGAAGACGCTCGCCGAGGTCGTCGAGCACTACGCCAAGGGCGGCACGGACAACCCCTGGCTCGCCGAGCGGATGCGCGAGATCGGCGAGCTCGGCCTGACTGAGGAGGAGAAGGCCGACCTCGTCGCGTTCATGCGCGACGGGCTCCAGGGCGCGGTCACGAAGGTCGAGACGCCTCGCCTGCCGTAGGGCTGCCGAAACGAGCGCGAAGCCCGGGCGGGCCTCGGACCGCGCGGACGCCCCGGGCCCCGCATTGGGGGTCAGTGTCGTCTTCCTGCTGGCCCTGCGAGGTTCCGATCGGGAGACCACGGCTCGGCCCGCCAGCGACCTCCGAAGCAGGCCGCACGCCCAAGGGAATCGCCCGTCGGCAACGTCTTCGCCCAGAAGTCCGCGGCTCCCGCTCCCGGCTGCCGGCCGGCGATGGCAAGGCGATGACACGGGCGCCCCAGGATGATCCCGTCGTCGAGGCCGCGGCCTCGACCTCGGAGGATTGCCCGATGGCCGCTCGCTCGTTCTCGTTCCTCGCGATGGCGGGGCTTCTCGCTCTCTCCGGCTGCGCCGCGACGCCCGCTTCGCAACCCGAAGCGAACGCGGAGGCAACGTCCGAGCCGGCGCCCGTCGCCGAGAGGCCGGCTCCCGTCGCGCCCGCCGACGAAACCGCGGCGGCGCCGGCGTCGAGCTCGTCGACCGAGGTCTCCCTCGGCGCCCGCGGGCCGTTCGACGACCTGATGGACGAGTACGCCCAGGAGTCGACCCTGCGACGGAAGGCCGCCTCGAGCGTCTCCAACTACTACTACACCGAGGGCCGGGAGGCCTACGACGCCCTCGACTTCCGCGAGGCGCGCGCCCGGTTCCAGGATGCCCTCGACGCCGACCCCGACAACGAGGCGGCGTTCGAGGCCCTCCAGCAGACCCAGGCGCTCCTCGGCGAGCGCTACGCGACGGTGAAGATGGTCGCCGACGAGATGGTCGCCCGGCGCCAGGCGGCCCGCGATCAGAAGCGGATCGAGCTCGAGCGCCTCTTCGAGGCCGGGATGGCGGCCATGGACCGCGGCCGCTATCAGGACGCGATCACCTCGTTCGAGCGGATCCTCGAGGAGATCCGCTGGTATCGACACCTCCTCGACGCGGACGGCCCCGTCCTCGGGGAGCGGGTCCAGGCGGCCATCGACGAGGTCCAGGCCGAGCGCGGCGGCTGACCCCGGTCGCCCCTTTTCCCTATCATCATCCAGTCATCTCGAGGTGTCCGGTCCGACGAGGCCCGGACACCTATGCATTGGAAGATGAGGAGTCGCGAGACCGCAGGGAGATGACGTGGTGGATCGAGGCCGTAATCTGGCGGTGGGGGCGCTCGGCGCCGCCGCCGCGCTGCTCGTCGTGACCCTGGGCTCCGGGACCGCCGTGCGGGCGCAGCCGAAGCGTCCGCGGGGGGAGACCCTGACGATCCGCGAGGCCTACATCGACGCGCCGCGGGCCGCCTACGTCGTCCTCGACGGCGGCCGCGCGGACGCTCTACCCGTCGACACCTTCGAGATCACCGACCCCGACGGGGCGCCGGTGCCGGTGCGGTCGGTCCGGGCCACGCCCGACCCCCGCGACCTCGGCGTCCGGCGCGACGGCGACGATCTCGTCTTCCTGTTCGACCCCGACCGCCACGGCGGCCCGCTCGACGCCGCTGGCGGCATCTGGCTCGCCGGCGACTGGAACGGCTGGCAGAAGGCGCGCGGCAAGAAGCGCTGGCGGATGGCGTGGGACGATGCCGAGCGCGCGTTCGTCGTCCGCGTTCCCCTCCGGACGCTGCGCCGCGCCCGCGAGTTCAAGTTCACCGACCGCAAGAACGAGTGGCGCCCGCGCGGCGGCAACCTTCGCCTCGATGGGCTCGGCGCGACCGGCCTCGTCCTCGAGACCGAGGCGAGCCTGACCCGCCGGGGCGTCTACACGATCGCGATTCGGGAGACGAACGCCCCGGACACGCCCGCGAGCGGCCCGTCAGGCGCCGACGCCGACGCGCCGCGGACCGACCTCGTCCCGCGCGGCGTGCTCCGTCACGGCGCTCTCGGGAGCTACCGGTGCCCGCGGGCGATGGGCGCGCTCGCCAGCGAGGAGCGCACGACCTTCCGGCTGTTCGCCCCGACCGCGACGTCGGTCACCCTCGTCCTCCACGCACGCGCCGACGGGATCGACGAGCCGACCGACGATGGGACGGACACTCCGTCGGTGAGCACGCACCCGCTCGCGCGAGAGGACGACTACACGTTCGCCCTCGCCCTCGACGGCGATCATCACGGCAAGGCCTACGGCTATCGCCTCGAGGGCCCCGGCCTCGATCCGAAGCGGGTCGTCACCGATCCCTACGCGGCCTGCGTCGTCGCCCCGCACGGCCTGTCGCTCGTGATCGACCACGAGCGCACGCGTCCGGACGGGTTCGACCCGGGCGAGCGCCCCGCGTTCCTCGACGTCGTTCGCGAGGACGGCCCGTTCGGCCCCGAGGACGCCGTCGTCTGGGAGCTCCACATCCGCGACGCCACCTCCGCCCGCGACGCCGGCGTCCCGACCGCCGAGCAGGGTCGCTACCGCGGCCTCGCCCGCCGCGGGACCCGCACGAGCGGCGGCCTCGCGACCGGGATCGACCACGCCCGCGAGCTCGGGGTGACCCACGTCCAGCTCCTCCCGTTCCAGGCCTGGAGCAGCGACCTCGAGGAGCACGCCGAGGACGCCGATCAGTTCAACTGGGGCTACATGCCGCGGCACTTCTTCAGCCCCGAGGGTCAGTTCGCGAGCCGTCGGGATGACGACAGCCGCGTCCTCGAGGCGAAGGCGCTGATCGGCGCGATGCACGATGCCGGCCTCCGCGTGATCCAGGACGTCGTCTACAACCACACCGACGGCGCCGCGCCGCTGCACCAGGTCGCGCCGTTCTTCTACCACCGCATCCGCCCGTTCGAGCCGGCGGACCGCTGCTTCTGGAACGGCTCGGGCTGCGGCAACGAGCTCCGCACCGAGCACCCGATGGTGCGCAAGCTCGTCGTCGACGCCTGCGTCCTCTGGGCGCGCGAGTACGGCGTCGACGGCTTCCGGTTCGACCTCATGGGCCTGATCGACACGCCGACGATGGAGGCCGTCGTCGGCGCCGTCCGTCGCGTCGACCCGACGATCCTCGTCTGGGGCGAGCCGTGGACGGCCGCCGCGACCCCGATCCGCAAGACCGAGAAGGGCGCCCAGCAGGGCAAGGGCTTCGCCGCGTTCAACGACCGGATGCGCAACGCGATCAAGGGCGGCAACGGCGACGGCGAGAAGGGCTGGGTGCAGACCGCCAGCCGCCACCACGCCGACCAGGTCAAGAACGGGATCGAGGGGGCGGTCAACACGGGCGCGGGCGGGTTCGCCGCCGACCCGGGCGAGTCGATCAACTACGTGGTCTGCCACGACAACCGGACGCTGCACGACAAGCTCACCGAGGCGGGCTCGGGAACCCGACCCGGCGAGGCGACGAGCCGACGCCACCGCCTCGCCACCGCGACGGTGCTGCTCAGCCAGGGAATCCCGTTCCTGCACGCCGGGCAGGAGCTCGAGCGGACCAAGGGGGGCGACCACAACTCGTACCAGAGCTCGGACGCGGTGAACGCGATCCGCTGGGCGACCTGGAAGAAGCGCCATCGGGAGACGTTCGCGATCACCGCCGGGCTGATCGCCATCCGGAAGGCGCACCCGGTCCTGCGCCTCACCCGGCGCGACCAGATCATCGGGCCCGGCCGGCGACTCCACTTCCTCGAGGCGCCCGACGGCACGATCGCGTGGTGGCTCGACGGCGACGGCCTGCCCGGCGAGCGCTGGCAGCGCGTCGCGATCGTCCTCAACGCCCGCGAGGACGCCGCCGAGGTGACCCTGCCGGAGACGGCCGGCGGCTGGACGATCGTCGCCGACGGCGACGAGGCGGGCACCGATCCCGTCCGGACCGGTCCGAGGCGGGTCGCCTCGGGCGGCCGCGTCCAGGTCGAGGGCCTCTCGCTCCTGATCCTCCGGAGCGGCGCGCCCGACGACGAGTGAGCGTGTCCCGATGACCGTCGACGAGCCCGGCTCCTGGGACGCTCGCTACGCGAACGAGGACACCCCATGGGACCTCGGCGGTCCGCCGCCGGCCCTCGTCGAGTTGCTCGACGCCACGCCGGCAGACGAGCCACGAGGGCGGGTGCTCGTCCCGGGCGCCGGCCGCGGCCACGACGCGATCGCGTGGGCGGTCGCGGGTCACCGGGTGACCGCCGTCGACTTCGCGCCGCGCGCGCTCGAGGCGTGCGCCGCCCTCGCCGCCGCTGCGGGAGTGAGCGTCGAGGGCGTGGTCGCCGACGTCCTCGAGCTGCCCGAGTCACTCCGCGGAAGCTTCGACCTCGTCTGGGAGCACACCTGCTTCTGCGCCCTGCCGCCGGCGGCGCGCGAGCGCTACGCGGGGTCGATGGCCGCCGCCCTCGCTCCCGACGGGCGCCTCGTCGCGCTCCTCTGGAACCACGGCAACCCCGACGGCCCGCCGTTCGATGTCACCCGCGACGACGTCCGCCGCGTCTTCGAGCCGCGCTTCGAGGTCGAGTCGATCGAGGACGCCCCGTCCGCGCCGTCGCGTAGCCGGGAGATGCTCGTCCGGATGCGTCGGCGCCCCGACGCCGACGCGGGATCGCTCTAGGACTAGGAGACTGTTGCAGAATGAGCGTGAAGCGACGACTCGTCGCAGGCTCCTCGCCGTCGCTTCACTCGCGGCGTCTCGCCGGACATCGCCGCGCAGGCCTTCGTTCCGCGGCCTCGCGAACGCCAGACGGGTTCCCTCGG
>JAJDCQ010000174.1 GCA_029260755.1 Planctomycetota bacterium
CCGCGCGATCGCTCTCGCCGCCCTCGAGGCGGACGATCTGCCCGACGGCGCCCGGGGAGACCTCGTCCTCCTCGCGGCCCGGTGCGCCGCCGATCTCCAGCTCTGGGACCTCGTCGCGGTCGAGGCCGAGGCGGCCCACGAGCTGATCGAACGGGAGGAGGAGCGGGAGCGCGCCCACGAGCTGGCCGACTTCGCACATCGCTACATCGTGCGCCGGAGGATCGGCATCGCCGCGCTGATCGCCGCGTTCGTCCTCGCCTCGGTGCCGCCCGCCCTCCTCGTCGCCGGGCCGGCCCGCCGCGACGGGACGCGCTCGCTCGGCCGCGTCGTCGCGATCACGGTCGCGCTCGTCGTCGGGCTCGCCGCGGCCGGCGCGCTCCTCGGCCCGGCCCTCGGCACCTGGGACGACGAGGGCACGCACCCGGTCGGCCCGCTCGACGCCCTCGTCCTCGTCCTCGCCCTCGCCCCGGCGCCGCTCCTCGCCGCCGTGCTCGGCGACGCGCTCGCCCGACGGCGAGCCCGCCACGGACCGCTCCTCGCGGTCGTCTACGCGGTCGCGCTGCTCCTCGCGCTCGTCACCGTCTATCTCTGGCTCGCCGACATGTTCCCCGCGCTCGGCCTGTCGGGTGGCCATGCCCACTGAGCCTCGGGCCGTCGTCCCCTCGTAAGTAACTCGCAAGACCGAGATGCGCTGCGTCGGTCTCCGGAAGGAACGCTCGAGGCGCGGCGGATCGGACCGGCGCGCCGCCGAGACGACCCCACCGAGACCTACGGAGCGTTCCCATGAAGACCCTCTCCCCGACCCTGCCCGCCGCCCTGCTGCTCGCCGGCATCCTCGCGTTCGGGTCCTCCGCCGTCGCCGGGGATGGCGACGGCGACGACGCCCGCCCGCGTCCCGAGCCTGCGCGCGCGGCCCTCCACCAGAAGATGCAGGCGATCCAGCGGACGATTCGCGCTCGGGCCGAGGACGGCACCCTCGATCGCGAGGCGGTCTCGACCGCCATGCAGACTCTTCGGGAGCGCGCGCAGGCGGGCGACGCCGAGGCGGCGCTCGGGCAGGCGGACCGCGTCCTCGAGCTGCTCGGCGGTCCGGCCTCGCCGGGCGAGGGTGAAGCCGGGGGCGGCGACGATGAGAGCCCGATCGCCCGGATCCAGGCCCGCCTCGGGCAGCTCATGCAGCTCCTCCGTCGTCGCGCGGCTCAGGGCGACGAGGAGGCGGTCCGCCGGGTTGCGGCGACGATCGAGCAGCTGATCGGTCAGCTCGGCGCGGCCGAGCGCGAGGAGCCGGCCCGGCCGGGCGAGGATCGGGAGTGATCGACCGGCCCGCGGGTAGAGATCATGGCGACCGCAACCACTCGAAAGGAGATCGCCATGATCCCGCCCGTCCGCTTTCCCCGAGCCCTCGCCGTCTTCGCCGCCTGCTTCCTCCTCGGAGCAGGCATCACTCTTGCTCAGGAGCCCGCTCCGAGCCCACCTCCGAAGGCGGCCCCGAAGGAGGCCGGCGAGCCGCTGCACGGGGTCCTCTGGGATGTTCACGTCTTCGAGGGGTCGCTCGCCGCGAGCCACGGGATGGGCTCCTGGATCCGGGAGGTGCACGTCCCCGAGCTCGGGGTCTCCTTCAACCTCGCCGGCGGCACCCTCCACGTGTTCGCCGAGGGGGGAGCGCGCTACGGCGTGGGCGAGCCGGAGAAGTTCGTCGAGCTGCCTGGAGACCCCGCCGACCCCGAGGGTCCCAGGATCCGAGTTCCCGTCGTCGGTTTCGGCAAGAACGAGCCGCCCCGGCGTGTCCGCGATGTGCAGGTGCCGGCCGAGCTCGTCCGGGCGCTCCGCGACTTCGTCGACGCCCAGGCGCGCGTTCAGGCCGGGGCCGCGCCGCTCCTCCGGTAGCCCGGGGATTGGCGACGAACGCGAAGGCAGTCATGTGCGCGCGTTCCAGGAACAGGAGTCTCGGGCAGAGCACCGCGCCGCGTCGGCAATGGCTCGGCGACGCCCGAGTCAATCCGTGTAATCCGCGAAATCCGCGGTTCCGGTCTCTCTCGACCTTGAACGAGTGAAACCGCGGATCGTCGGATTGACTGGATTGCGAGCTGCCCACACGCGACTCCATTGCCGACGCATGCGCTCCGTTCCAGGAACGACGTCGGCCCGCTCGCGCCGCTCCCCCGTACACACCGCGGCTCCCGGAGCTCGGCGAGCGAGCGACGGGAGCCTCGAAGCGGTGACGAGGGGCCCTCGCCGGCAGCGAATGCCGCGGCGTCAGAGCCGTCGGTCCGTCAGGAGGTCAGTTCGCGACGCGAGCGCGAACGGCGTCCTGCTTCTCGAGGACCGAGAGGAAGGGCGCCATGAACAGGCGACGCCGGTAGGTCGTCGTGCCGCGGGTGACCTTGTCGGGGAAGAAGACGTCGACCTTCCCGCCCCCACGGCGGATCCGTGCAACCCCACGCCGATCGACGAAGCCCTCATCGCCCCCCTTGGAGCGGACCTTGGCCACGAGCTCGACGTAGCTCGTTCGGGTCTTCGGCGCACTCAATACGGCCACGTTTGGACTCCCTTTCTAGGGCCGGCGGTCCCGTTCCCGCGTCAGTGGGCCGCAGCGAGCGGCGCGACCAGCGGGATCGGCGCGTCCTCGGGCGATCCTTCGAGGCCAGTCAAGACCTCGACGATCTCCGCGGGGGACGCTGCCGCCAGCAGACTCTCCAGGAACTCGTCTCGCGCGATCAGCTGGAAGGAAGATCCGCGAGAGCGCTTCTGCGTAGCGAGTGAGATCTTCCTCGGCCTGAGCCAGGAAGAAGACGACCCGCACCGGGCGACCTCCCCAGGCGTCGAAGTCGACGCCCTGGGGCGAGAGCCCGATTCCGAGCACCAGATTCTCCAGGCTTCGAAGGACGGGCACGCCCGTCAGTCGAGACACCGCGACACCCTCATCGATCACGGTCGAGGTGAGCGCTTTCCCCTGCGCGAGCGAGAGCAACGCGTCACGATCGGCGACTCGCCCGGAATCGGCGAGCGCCTGCACCAGCTCCATGAGCGCCCCGCGCCGATCGACGGCCTGGAGCGGACTCACGACGAGCTGGTCGTCGAGGTGATGATGAAGAAGCATGCGACCCCGTGGAGTTGGTGAATTCCGGTGCGAACCGAGATTATAGCACGGCGGGTACCACGTGTTGAGATTCGAATTCGATCAGGTGTAACTCATTACAGTTTCGATACACTCGAAGATCATCGAGTCCCATTTCGCGACCGAGCTCTTTCCCAGATTCTGCCAATCCCGGACGAGGGGCGCCCAGAACCCGGTCCGCGACTCGGGAATGAGACGGAGGGGCGTCGCCGGTTCGCCGTCGGCTACGCGGCGCGTCAGGCGACCGGAGGCGACGCCTCGGGCGGGAGCACCTGGTTCGCGAGCGCGTCGGCGATCGCTCGGAGCTCGGCCGCTCGCTGCAGCTCCTCGACCTCGTCATCGTCGAGCTCGGCGAGCTGCTCGCGCGCCATCCGTTCGAGGCGGAGCGCCGCCTCGGCGATGCTCTGGTCCCGGGTCCGGAGCTCGTCGGTGAGCCCGTTCACGTGCTCGGCGATGTCCTGGAGGTAGTCGCGCGCCCGGAACTGGAGGTGGAAGCGATAGTCGCGCTGCCGGAGCTGCGTCAGCGACCGCCGCAATCTCATCGCCGGACCGGCAATGCGATGACTGTGGACGATCGCGTAGAACGCCATCCCGATGATCACCAGGATCACGAAGACCATGTTGATCACCGCGTAGAAGTAGAAGTCGTTCCCGAGGTCGATCGACGCGCCCGACCGGAGCGCCTGCGCCTGCATCCGCCGGAAGAGGAAGTAGAAGAGCACGTTGAGGGTGACGAAGCCCGCGATCAGCAGCCCCGAGGTGATCACGTAGATCCCCGCGTAGGTGAACTGAAGCTGCTTGTCGACGAGGACCTTCCGTCGCCGCCAGCTCGGACGCTCGGTGCGCGGTGGCTCGGGCTGGGGCTCGGTCTGGAGCCGCTCGAGGCGCGCGAGCGCCTCGCTTCGCTCATCGGGCGTCGCGGCGGGAGAGCCGCCGGCCTGGCCGGCGCCTTCTCCTGCTGCCCCCTGCTCCTCGGCCATGGGTCGGCTTCCTTCGTCTGCTCCCGGCGCGCCCGGGATCGTCACTTCCCGTGCTGGAGTCGGATCGCGTGGCTGACGTCGATCTGCGCGTCGCGGATCTTCTTCTGGGCGCTCTTGATGTCGTAGGGCACCCGTCGGATCGTCATCGTCCAGGCGTCGCGGTCGAAGATCCCGAACGCGGCCTTCGGGCTCCGGTCGCGCGGCTGACCGACGCTGCCGGGGTTGATCAAATAGGTCTTGTTGCGGTCGAGCTCCACCGTCGTCGAGTCGCCGTGGAACTTCTGCTCGACCTTGCCGCCGCCGATCACCATCGGGAAGTGGCTGTGCCCGAAGAACGCCACGTCGACGCCGATGTAGGTGTCGCGCATGTGGCGGAGATTGCCCTGGATCACGTCGCTCGAGAGGATGTACTCGTCCATGTCGCGCGGGCTTCCGTGCGAGAGGATGAAGTCGCCCTCCCAGACCATCGCGTCCTCGAGCGACCTGAGCCACTCGAGGTCGGTCGGCGGGAGCTGGCTGCGCGTCCAGTCGATGACCTCGGCCTTCGTCTCCTTGACGTCGGTCGCGGTTTCGCCGAGAACGTAGCGATCGTGATTTCCGCGGATGGCCGCCTTGCAGCGCTCCCGCGTCAGGTTGACCAGCGCCTTGGGATCGGCGTTGTAACCGACGATGTCGCCGAGGCAGACGATCTCGTCGATTCCCTCGTTGTCGATGACCCGGTAGACCGCCTGCATCGCCTCGAGGTTGGCGTGCAGATCGGAGATGATCGCGAATCGGTTACCCACCGCGATGTGCCCCCTCCCGAGGAGTTTGCGTCGGCGTTCCGGAAGGCAATCTAGCAACGGCCGGACACGGTGACAAGCGGCCCCGAGGGGCCGCCGTCCGCGCGACTTCAGGCGGGCGGTCGCGACTTCAGGAGCGCGCGCGTGCTGTTCGCCCTCGCCCAGATCGACACGACCGTCGGGGACCACGCCGGCAACGCCGCGCTGATCATCGCCGCCGCGGAGGAGGCCGCCGCCGCGGGCGCCCGCCTCGTCGTCTTCCCCGAGCTGGCGGTGACCGGCTATCCGCCTCGCGACCTCCTCGACCGCCCGGCGTTCGTCGCCGCGACGCGCGCGGCGACCAACGATCTCGCGCGGCGCCTCCCCGAAGGAATCACCGCCCTCGTCGGCACCGTCGAGCCGAGCGGGGCGTCGGCGGGGCGTCCCCTCGTGAACGTCGCGGCGCTCCTGCAGCGCGGGGCGCCACCCCGCGTCGTCGGGCGAAAGTGCCTCCTGCCGACCTACGACGTCTTCGACGAGGACCGCTACTTCGAGCCCGCCGACCGCGCGGCGGATCCGTTCGAGGTCGACGGTCTCCCGCTCGGCGTCGTGATCTGCGAGGACATGTGGACCGCCGAGGGGCCGATGGCCGGCGACGACGCGGGCCGCCGGCATCGGCGCGACCCGGTGGCCGACGCGGTCGCGATCGGGGCGCGGGCCATCCTGGTGATCTCGGCGTCCCCGTTCGACCTCGGCAAGCCCGCCGTCCGGGAGGAGCTCCTCTCGGGTCACGCTCGACGGCACGGCGTCCCGATGCTGCTCTGCAACCTCGTCGGCGGGAACGATGACCTCGTCTTCGACGGACGCTCGCTCGCCGTCGATGCGCGCGGCGAGCTGGTCGCGCGCGGCGCGCACGCGAAGCCCGACCTCGTCCTCGTCGAGGTCACCGCCTCGGGCGATCGCGGAGCGGGTCGCGTCACGGCGGGCGCGCCCGGCGACGCCTCCGCGCCGCGACCGGCGCGCGAGGACGACGCGAACGAGCTCCTCGCGGCGATCCTCGTCCTCGGAACGGCCGACTACGTCCGCAAGTGCGGCTTCGGCGGCGCGATCGTCGGGCTGTCGGGCGGCATCGACAGCGCGCTGACCGCGGCGATCGCCGCGCGCGCCCTCGGCCGGGAGAACGTCGTCGGCGTCTCGATGCCGAGCCGGTTCTCGTCAGCCGGCAGCCGCGACGACGCCCGCGCCCTCGCCGAGAACCTCGGGATCGAGCTCCGCGAGGTCCCGATCGAGCCGATCTTCGCGAGCTTCCTGGACGGGCTCGCGCCGGTCTTCGGCGACGCCCCGTTCGACGTCACCGAGGAGAACCTCCAGGCGCGGACCCGCGGCGCGCTCCTCATGGCGATCTCGAACAAGACCGGTCGGATCGTCCTCACCACCGGCAACAAGAGCGAGCTCGCCGTCGGCTACTGCACCCTCTACGGCGACATGTGTGGCGGGCTCGCCGTCATCTCCGACCTGCCGAAGACGCTCGTCTACGAGCTCGCCATCCACTGGAACCGCGACGGCGAGGTGATTCCGGTCGCCACGATCGAGAAGCCGCCGTCGGCCGAGCTTCGACCGGATCAGCGAGACGAGGACAGCCTCCCGCCCTACGAGGTGCTCGACGCGATCCTCGCCGCCTACATCGAGCGCCACGAGGATCCCGCCGCGATCGCCGCTCGCGGCTTCGACCGCGCGGTCGTCGATGACGTGATCCGCAAGGTCGACCGGAACGAGTACAAGCGGAACCAGGCGGCGCCCGGGCTGCGGGTGACCTCGAAGGCGTTCGGGACGGGACGGCGCTACCCGATCGCGCAGCGGTACGGACATTGAACCGGCGGAACGACGGCCGCACCCGACGGATGTTCTCATTGTGTTCGGGTGTGCCCTTCGGTACCAATTAGACACGTTGCGTCTCTCGTTCGTCTCGCCAGAGGTGCCATCTCGAGGGGGTCGTTGACACAACCTCCCTCACCGTCTACATCGGAGTTTGGGCACGCCAGTCGCTTAGGGGACACCCGGAAGAGGCTGCGCAAAGGGATCGCACAACGATGATGAGTCGACCGATGGCAACTCGAAACCTGCTCGTGGGCGCGCTCGCTCTCGCGACGATCTTGGGGACCGCGGGTCCCGTCCTCGCCGACGTGCCCGACGCGGCGCTCGAGCGCGAGATGGCCGAGATCCGTGAAGGCGAGCAGCGGCTCGATGCCGCGGAGACCGCCAACCGGAACGCGGGCGGTCTGACCGGCCGGGTCGAGACCGAGCTCAACGGTCAACCCGAGGTCGAGGAGACCGACTACACCGAGATGGTCGTGGCCGCGGCCAACTACGTCATCGACAAGGCGGTCAGCCTCTACAACTGGATCAAGGGACTCCTGTTCGGCGAGGAAGAGCTGACCGCCGAAGAGGAGGCGTACTACACTCAGAAGATGCGCGAGCTCGAGGCGACCGCCCAGGCCGCGCAGCAGGCGAAGAACGAGGCGCTGGCGCGCAGCAGCACCGGCGGCGGCTCGGCCGCGGGCGCCGGCAGCGGCGCCGGCCTCCCCGGCGCGGGAACCAGCGGCGGCACGGCGGGCTCGGGTTCGGGCGGCCCGGGTGTTGGCGGCTCGACGGGCGGCTCCGGTCTCCCCGGCGCGCCCGGCGGCGTCGACGACCTCTCGGGCAGCGGCAGCGGCACGAGCCCGCTCGGCGGCTCGATGGGGAGCGGCAGCGGCGGCGGCGCCGACGGCTTCCCGCGCGATCCGCGCACCGGCGAAGCGCTCGACCCCGTCACCGGTCAGCCCCTTCCCCGCGACCCGATCACCGGACAGCAGTTCGACCCGCGCACCGGGCAGATCGTCCCGAGCACGGGCAGCGGCGGCGGCGGCGCCGGGAGCGGCAGCTCGCTCCCGAGCGCGCCCGGCCTCCCCGGCACCGGCGGCAGCTCGGTCGGCGGCTTCCCCCGCGATCCCGTCACCGGCGAAGCGCTCGACCCCGTGACCGGTCGCCCGCTTCCGCGCGATCCGCGCACCGGTCAGCAGTTCGACCCCGTGACCGGCCAGCCGATCCCCGGCACCGGTCTCCCCGGAGCGGG
>JAJDCQ010000175.1 GCA_029260755.1 Planctomycetota bacterium
CGGCAAGGATGATTGCAGGAGGGGAGGCGGAGGGAGGCGCGACGCGATCACGGCGGAGAGTGCGAGCGCGTCTCTTGTATGGCTGGTCCGTTGCTCGTTTCCGGACGGGAGCTCGCTGCTTGTCGTCCGGAGATTCGGCCATTTCCGGACGGGAACTAACTAGCTAGGACGAGGCCGACGCGTAGCTCCGAAGGCCGGCTCGCCAGAAGAGCAGGGTGACGCCGAACGTCGCCGCCGTCACCAGGAGCGCGTACGCGAGCCGGCCGATGGTGAAGCCTTCGAACAGCAGGTGCGCCGGGTAGCTCGCCACGAGCGCCAGAGGGAGGAGGCTCAGGAGCGTCCGTCGCAGCCACGGCCCGTAGATCTGATCGGGCCGCTCGGAGAGCTTCTCGACCTCGAAGAAGAGCCCGCGGAGGCCGCCGTCGGTGTGGAGCCAGAAGACGGGGATCAGGAACATGAGGTGAATCATCCAGTAGAGGACCGAGCCGAGGATGATCAGCCCGACGTAGGTCGTCACCTCGAGCGCTCCGAGCGGCTCGGGGTAGCGTGCCAGCGCCCAGATGAGGATCCCGCTCGCGATCACCAGGTTCAGGAACGAGTTCGCCGCGAAGTCGCGCAGGCTGACCACGAACAGGGTCGAGACCGGCCGGACGAGGTAGTAGTCGAGCTCGCCCTTGTTCACGAAGATCGGCAGCCACCACATGTTGTTGCTGAACACCGTCATGTTGATCGCGTCGATCAGGAAGAACCCGGAGACGAAGATGATGATCTGATCCTCGCTCCAGCCGCCGAGGGCGTCGGTGTGCAGATAGATGATCGCGAAGAACAGGAGCTGCACCGCGTAGAAGACGCAGTCCATCACGATCCGGAAGAAGAAGTCGAGCCGGAACTCCATCGCGCGGCTGAACGAGAAGCGGACGAAGGCGGCGTAGAGCCTCAGGTAGCGGAGCATGTCTCTCTGGGTCCTCGGTCGCTCAGATGCCGACGCCGGTGTAGCGGAGCTCGCCCCGCCGCCAGACGAGCTGCCCGATCGCGAAGATCACGAAGCACCACCCGAGCCCGACGGCCAGCCCGAGCGCCCACTCCGCGAGCGACAGCCTTCCGAGGAGCGCGCTGACGGGCAGGTGGAAGACCGCCGGGAAGGGCGACCAGAGGAGCGCGTCGTGCGCCCACTCGGGGTAGAGCGCGAGCGGCAGCATCCCGCCGCCGAGCAGCCCGGCGGCGAACCGCAGGAGCACGCCGAGGCTCCAGACGTTGTCGGCCCAGAACGCCACCGCCTGGAGCGGGTACGACATGAGGAAGAAGAGCAGGTTCGCGACGGCGATCGCCGGCGCCGCCATCACGATCCCCGTCCACGAGAGGCCGGCGGTCGCCGGATCGGGGACGAAGAACAGGACGACTCCGCCGAACAGGACGAGCTGGACCGAGAACGGCGCGATCCAGCCGACGTGCTGGGCGTACTTGAACGGCAGGTAGCCCGCCGGATAGACGAGGTAGCGGCTGAGCGCGCCCTCGTAGATGTCCTGGCTGACCGCGCTCAGGAGATCCGGCCCGCGGATGAGCTTGTTGAGGAGCGCGATCGCGACGTAGTAGAGGACCATCCCCTCGAAGCGGAAGCCGGCGATCTCCTCCTGCCCGCTCTCGGCGAAGATCGCCGTCCAGAGGAACCAGGGCATCACGATGCCGACGGCGAAGCCGAGGATCGCCTGGATCCAGAAGTCGACCCGGTACGTCATCGCCTTGCGAGCCTCGAGGCTGGCCACGTGGAGGAACAGACGGGCGCGCATCATCGGTCCGTCGCCCCCTCTCCCTCTTCTCCTTCCGCCGGCGGCGTGACGTCGGCGCCCTGACGCCCGATGAGCTTCTCGATGATCGTCCCGATCTCGGGCTCCTCGATCGCGAAGTCGGCGACCAGGAAGGCCTCGAGCACGGCGGCCGCCGCCGCGGCGACCTCGCTCCGGGGCACCCGCAGCCGGACGATCGTCTCGGCGTGCTCGATCACCTCGCCGAGCGCGGCGAGCTTCTCGGGCATCGGCAGGCGGCCCTCGCCCGTCGGCCGGAGATGCGCCGTCACGACCCGGTGGCCCGCGTAGGTCTCGACCACCCGCTGGAGCGCGCCGTCGTAGACGATCTCCCCCGACCGGATGATCACCAGGCGCTTGCAGAGGCGCTCTATGTCCTCCATGTAGTGGCTGGTCAGGATCATCGCCGGCTGATGCTCCTCGCGGTAGCGGAGGAGGAACTCGCGGATCGCGCGCTGGGCGGTCAGGTCGAGGCCGATCGTCGGCTCGTCGAGGAAGACCACCCGCGGCTGGTGCAGGAGCGCGGCGATCAGCTCCATCTTCATCCGCTCGCCGAGCGAGAGCCGCCGGATCTGGACGTGGAGCTCGTCGCCGACGTCGAGCTGCTCGACGAGGTAGTCGAGCGTCGTCCGGAAGCGGTCATCGGGGATCCGGTAGATCTCCTTCAGGAGCATGAAGCAGTCGGCGGCCGGGAGGTCCCACCAGAGCGACGCCTTCTGGCCCATGATCAGGGCGATCTGCTGGCGCAGCCGATCGTCGCGCTCCCACGGCCGGTAGCCGAGGATCGTCGCGTCGCCGCCGGTCGGGTGGATGATGCCCGCGAGCATCTTCACGAGCGTCGTCTTGCCCGCCCCGTTCGCGCCGACGAGGCCGACGATCTCGCCCTCGCCGACCGTGAAGGACGCGTCGCGAACCGCGTCCTTGCGGACCGTCTCGCGGCGGAAGAGCGCCTTGAGCGAGCCGAGCAGCCCCGGCTGCTTCTTGTGGACGAAGAAGGTCTTGCTGAGGTTCTTCGCCTCGATCAAGGCGGGCGCCCCCGGAGCCTTCTGGCTCGGTGAGTGGACCGCGGCGCGCGCGGCGCGGATGGGCGCCACGGCCCCGACCAGCGTCGTGGACATCGAGGAATCTCCGATACCGGTGTCTCGCTGGCAAGGGCGCGCGGCCGGGCGGCTGCGCGTGACCCTTCCCCCCTGAGTCACCGGGGACCGGAAGTCGGGGCGAGCGCTGTCGCGGGAAGTGAGGGTCCTGCTAGGAGACGAGGACGCGGGCCCGCGCCGGCTCGGGCTCGAGGCGGCGGGCGAGCGCCTCGCCGACGGCCGCGCCGCCGCCGCCGATCCCGAAGCCCGAGATCGGGCCGGCGGCGAGGAGCGACCCGACCGCGATGAGCTCCATGCCGCTTCCGCCCCCGAGCCACGCGGCGGCGAGCACCCCGCCGAACGCGCCGAGGACGGCGCCGGCCGCCGTCCCGCCGGCGGCCGCGGCGAGCGGGTCGCGGTCCCCGGCTCCGCATGCGAGCGCGCTGCCGGCGAGGCCGACGAACCCCGCGAGCGCCCCGAGGGCGAACGAGGGGTCGGGTCCGGGCGACCCGGTGAGCGCCATCTGGATCAGCGAGAGGCCGAAGAAGAGCGCGCCGAACAGGGCGACCCCGGCAAGCGGCGCGAGGATCATCGCCCACGCGGTGCGCACGGCGGCGGCGACACGATCACGTCCGAGGTCGATGGTCACGGTCGGGCTCCTCCTGGCTCCGTCGACCGGAGAGTAGGCAAGCGCCATACCGAACGAGCTCGGCTCGGGGCCCTCGCGGCGACAGTCACTTACGGGCGTCGCCGGATGCGGACGGTCTCGCTGCGGGAAGCTCCTGGCACCATCCTCGACCGGACCGCTACGGCTCGGTGGCCCGATCGTCGACCTAACTCGTCACCGGAATCGCGCAACCGCGGGGTGATCGGCTTCGCCGATCGATTCCTCACGCCAAGGGTCGCCAAGGGGCCAAGACCGCCAAGTGCCGTTGCCCGTTCGAGGGCCGCAGGTAGCTTGGTTGTAGGTATTCACGCGAACGACGGAGACCAACGCCATGACCGACGTCATCGACATGTGGGCCCCGCTCTTCCCGACGCCCGGGATCGTCGAGCACATCGCGGCCAACTTCCCCGACGAGATGCTCGGCTACATCCGCGTGTTCTGGAAGGACGCCCCCGAGCAGGCGAGCATCCAGGCGCGGGCGAGCGCGTTCTCGATGTCGGAGGAGGATGCGATCGCGGCCCTCGACGCGGCCGGGATCGACCGGGCGATGATCACCGGCTTCGACGAGAAGGGGAGCTGCGGCAAGACCTTCATCCCGAACGACCTCGTCGCCGGCCTGGCCGAGCGGCATCCGGGGCGGTTCCTGCCGTTCGCCGGCGCCGACGTGGCGAGCGGGATGGAGGGCGTCCGTGAGCTGGAGCGGTGCGTCCGCGAGCGCCGCTTCCGGGGGCTCTCGGTCCGGCCGTTCATGATCGACCTGCCCTGCGATCACCGCCGCTACTACCCGTTCTACGCCAAGTGCGTCGAGCTCGGCGTCCCCGTCTCGATCCACAGCTCGGCGAACTGGACGAGCTGCCGGATCTCGGATCTCGGCCACCCCCGCCACATCGACCAGATCGCCGCCGACTTCCCCGAGCTCCAGATCATCGTCAGCCACGCCGGCTACCCCTGGGTGCTCGAGACGACCCTGCTGGCCTGGAAGTACGAGAACGTGTGGCTCGAGCTCTCCGCCCACCGTCCCCGCTACCTCGCCGAGCCCGGGACCGGCTGGGAGCCGCTCCTGCGCTTCGGGAAGACGACGGTCCGGGAGAAGGTGCTCTGGGGCTCGGGCTGGTTCCTCGTCGGGCGGCCGCCCGCGACGCTCGTCGCCGAGATGGGCGAGCTGCCGATCGGCGACGAGGTGCGGGCCGCCTGGATGGGCGGCAATGCGCGGCGGCTCTTCGACGAGATCGTGACCGGCTGAGCGGGGCTCCGCCGTCTGGAGGTCGTCGGTCGGCTACGCGGGGTCTTCGACGGGCCGGACGCGCGCCTCGACGACCCGGACGACATCGGGGTGCCGGGTGCGCGGGATGTCGAGCTCGTCGGCGTGGTCGGCCGGGCTGTGGAGGGTCACCTCGGGGAACCCGACGAGCCCGAGCGCCCGGATCGCCTCCTCGGCGTCGCGGTACTGGACCTCGGCGCCGCCGGCGAACACGCGGAGGCCCTGGATGAACATCCGGACGTTGATCCGTCGCGGCAGCTCGGCCGCCACGTGGAGGTCGCTCACGTAGACGCCGTGCGGGTAGGGCTCGAGGAAGCGGGCGAGGCGCTCCCACATCGTCTCCACCATCGCGCGGTCGAAGTACATGATCAGCCCCTCGGTCACGACGGCCGTTCCGACGTCGGGGCGGAGGTGGGACCCGACGGCCTCGGCGAGGCACTCGGGACCCGAGTCGCGCATGAGGTCGGTCGCGACGACGTGATGGCGCGGCCCGAGCAGCCCCGCCCCGTCGAGGCGCGCCCGCTTGTCCGCGGCCATGTCGGCGAGGTCGGCCTCGACGTAGACGAGGCCGCGCGCGGCGTAGTCGCGGGCGAAGCGGATCCCGCGCGGCGACAGGCCGGCCGCCACCTCGACGATCTGACCGACCCGGCCCGCGTCGATCTCGCGGCGGAGGACGTGGTCGATGATCTTGTGGCGCTGGAGCAGGAACGTCTCGACGGTGAGGCCGCCGTTCACGAGGCGGCTCGCCTGCATCGACGGGCCGAGGCTCGCGTAGAACAGCCGGCCGAGCCCGGTCTTGAGGCACGGGTGGGACATGCCGTTTCGGTACCAGACGTAGCCCGTGTAGTGGGCGGTCGGGCTGATCCGGGTCGGGTCGCGCTCGCTCACGGCGTCCCTCGCTCCGCGCGTGACGCCGCCGCGCGCCGGCGCGCCTCGCGAACCTGCTCGACCGACGGCGGCATCGGGTCGGCGTAGCGCTCGATCGTCCGCCGCCTGAGCTGGGCGCCGCCGGAGAAGACGACGCCCGGATCGAGGCGAGCCCCGTCGACCTCGAGCGGCTCCTCGATCGCGACGGGGATCGGCGCGGCCATCCAGCCCTCGTCATCGGAGGTCCAGACGATCAGTCCCGGCAGCGGCTCGCGCGGGATGCCCTCGGAGCGGAGACGCTGGTTGCGCTCGTGGGTGGCGAGGGCGCCGGTCCACTCGCTCGACGACGAGCCGAGCTCCCAGACCGTCTCGCTCACCAGGGGCGGCGCCTCGCCGGCGGCCTCGCCGAGCCCGAGCACCTCGACGGCCCGCGCCGGCTCGAGGCGGTAGGACGTCGCCCCCTCGAAGAAGTGGTGGGCCCGGATCAGGTGGGGGTGGAGGCCCGTCAGGAAGAGCGACGCGCCGGTCGTCTCGTCGCGGATCCGGTGCTCGGTCGAGCCGCTTCCGCACGAGCTGATGTAGCGGCCTCCGCCGGTCCGCGGCGTCTCCACGTAGAAGAACGGGCAGTCCTGGCTGCCCATGTAGACGTCGGTCTCGACCCGGAAGCGGCCGAGGACGAGGCCGGTCGCGCCGTCGACCTCGTCGCCGAGCAGGCGCTCGCGCTGCGCGGCGAGGCCGATGAGCGCGTCGAGCCAGTCGGCGATCGCTTCGGGCGTCACCCCGAGCGACGCGAGGGTCGCCTCGTCGCGCTCGATGACGTCGGCCAGGCGCTCGTCGTCGCCGAGGAAGCCCTCCTCGGACGGGTCGTAGCCCTTCGCGCGGCGGTTGGTGCCCGCGCGCATCCGCCGCTCGACCTTGGCGAGCGCCTCGGGCACCAGCTCGGAGATGAAAAGCGTCTTCGGGGCCTCGATCACGGTAGGGGCATTCTAGCCCCGGCGCGACCGGTCGAGAACCGGGCCCCGGGGTGCCCCGACGCCTGGCCTCGACTCAGGACACTAGCGACTCCTCCAGTCGACCCGCGGCCAGACCGACGCGCACCACGCCACGAGCCGATCGAGCCGGGCCGGGTCGAGGCCGTTGCGCCGGAGCTCGGGGATCGCGTCCCACAGCCGGTCGACCTCGGCCCGGGCGTGGCTGCTCCCCGTCCGGACCTGGTCCGGCGAGAAGCCCTCGACGCCCGCGTGGAGCTCGGCCGGGGTGAAGCGGTCGACCTGGTCGAGGAAGTTCTCGACGTAGGCGTTCATGAGCGCCGCGTGCATCGCCGGTCCTCGCCACCTGTCCTGACCGCCCGGGGACGCGCCGGCGAACGCCCAGACCATGTTGTCGTCGAGCTTCCAGGCCCCGCTTCGATCGGTCGGGCGCGACCGGCTCTGGAGCTGGAGGCAGCGGGCGTGGTCGAACGTGAGGAGGATCCCGGCGCCGGGGAACTGGTCGCCGATGCCCCGGATCGAGTTGTTGAGGTACTTCCAGTCGACCGGCCGGTTGCTGCTGCTGTGGCCGTGACCCGGCTGCAGGAGCGCCGAGAGGTAGTACCAGACGAAGTCGGTGTAGCTCCAGACGCGCTCGCCGCCCTCGTGGATGCCGAAGTCGATGTCGCGCCGGATCGCGAGGTTGTGGGTGGAGGTCTTGAACGCGAAGTCGTTGGTCCAGCTTCGCGGCTCGATCATCGGCCGCCCGGCGAAGAAGGTCGGCGCCTGTCCCTCGAGGTCGAGCTCGCGGTGCACCTCGAAGCTCTTCACGAGCAGCCACAGGGCCGCGTCGTAGCGGGCGCGCTCGACCTCCTCGGCGGTCCCCGGCCAGGCGGCCTTCACCTTCTGGTGGCGCTGATGGAAGTCGATCCGCGCCTGGCCCCAGCGCTGCAGCAGGCGGACGTCGTCGGGCGAGAGCGTGCCGGGGCGGAGCTGGTTCCGGAGCTGGCCGTAGATGAGGTTCACGTCGTGGGTCTCGAATCGGGCGCCGAGCGCCTCCTTCGGGTGGGTCCGTGGGAGCCAGTGGTTCCAGTCGAAGAGCTGGACGGGGATCGGCAGCTCGCGCGGGTTCAGGCGCGGGTTGCCGGCGACGGGGGCGATCGCGGCCGGCGTCACCGCGCGAGGGTCGAGCGAGCCGTCGGCGCGGACCGAGCCGGGGAAGATCCGCGCGAGCGTCTCGTCGAAGCTCTCGGTGACGGCGTCGAGGCCGGCGCCGGCCGCCCACTCCGAGACGGGCCGTGCGTCGAGGCCGGGCCCTGGCTGATACGGCGGGTTCCAGGGCCGCCCGTTCGGCGCCGCGTCGTGGGGGAGCGTCCGGATGTAGCTGGCGATCCGCTCGCCGTCGAGCTGGCTGAGCCCGTGGAACTTCGCCCGCTCGACGATCGACCGGTTGCTGTAGTTGAAGTACTTCAGGTCGAGCCCGTCCTGGGCATGACAGTCGGTGCAGGTCACCGCCATCACCGGACGGCCGGGCTTCGTCGGGTTCACGATCGTGGCGGTTCGCCAGAGCTGCTCGCCGAGCGCGACGTCGGCGGCGTTCGGCCGGGGCGCGGTCCAGCGGCTCGGGTCGTCGCGGACGATCGTGCCCGGCGGGAGGAGCGACCGCCCGGCGGCGTCGAGAACGTCGAGGTCGATCACCCGGTAGCCGATCGACGGCTCGCCGGGTCGGCTGTCGAATCGGAGCTGCACGTCGTTGCCCCCGGCCCGGAGGGGGAGGCCGAGGGCGGCGGCGTCGAGGGTGAGGCGGTGCGTCGTCAGGCCGCCGCCGATGCCGCCGGTCGCCACCCCCTTTCGGGAGAGGTCGGCCGTCGCGTTGGTGATCGAGATCCAGGCGCCGCCGTTCACGCGGATCGCCGCCTTGCCCTCGTAGAGGAGGCCGTGGATCCGGAGCGCGAGCCGCTCGCCGCCGGCGAGCGAGGGCAGGTCGAGCTGGCGCGTCTCGACCGTTCCGTCGGGGCCGAGCACCTCGATCGGGAGGAGGAGGCCTCCCGCCGCGACGGCGGGTGGCGGCGGTGGCGGCGGTGGCGGCGGTGGGGGAGGTGGAGGCGGAGGCGGGGGAGGTGGCGGAGGTGGCGGCGGCGTCGCGGCCCCGCTCGACGAGATCACCTCGAAGCTCACCCGGTGGGTCGGGCCATCCTGCCGCCTCGTCCCCGCACCGGTGAACGCGGTCACCTGGAGGACGTGCTTGCCCGGGCTCAGCGTGCCGCCGCGCAGGTCGCCGCCGCGGTCGCCGAAGAGGGCGTAGGGGGCGAAGCGCTCGGTCCGGACGGCGACGCCGTCGAGCGTGAAGCGCACGCCGTGGGCGCCGCCGCGCGGCTCCGCGACGATGCTCAGGCTCGCCGTCGGGAGCTTGGCGAGGTCGATCCGGTCGCCGTCACGGAGGCGACGGAGCGGTCGGTCGGCGTCGGCGTCGAACAGGCGGATCCGCCGGATCCGGGGAGGGGCGGCGTGGGCGTCGGTCACGCCGCCGAGCACGATGGCCGCGGCGGCCGTCGCGCCGATCAGGGCGCTTGTTCTCATCGGTCGGTCTCTCTCTCGCGGGCCCCTTCCCTTCGTCCTCCCTCGTTCGGGTCCGGGAACCAACGTCGCGCCGGCGGCGAGTCTTTACACGCGTTCCCGATCGCGATAACGATCCTTGTCGCCGGGCGAGCCGCCGCGATAACGATCGTTGTCGTTCCAGGGCGTAACTCCCGCGGTGGCCGGCTGGCATGGCGCGTGCGTTCGGTGTCACCCTGACGACAGCTCAGCCAAGGAGACCCGCCATGCGCCGCCCGACCTCGTTCCTGCTCCCCGCGCTCGCCGCCGCCCTCCTCGCCCCGTCGGTCGCCCTCGCCGACGACGAGGTCCCCGACTCCATCCGGAAGGCGCTCGCCGACCGGGATGCGGACGGCGACGGCGTCCTCTCGCCGACCGAGCTGGTCCTGCACGAGTCGCTCTACGCGATCATCGATCAGGACGGCTCGGGCGCGGTCGACGCCGCCGAGCTGCACGGGATGGCGAAGCTCGAGCGGATCATCGGGCGCTACCGGCGCCCCGACCTCGAGGAGCGGTTCCGGCAGGCGGACAAGGACGGCGACGGCGTCATCGCGAAGGGCGAGTACATGGGCCCCGAGATGGCCTGGGAGCGCCTCGACCGCGACGGCGACGGGAAGCTCACCTACGACGAGGCGGCCGCCGCCCGGGTCGAGCAGGACATCGCGAAGGTCTTCGAGGGCCAGGACGGAGACCTCTCGGGCACGCTCACCGAGGACGAGGTGACGCCCGAGGGCAAGGCGGCGTTCGGGCTGTTCGACGCCGATGCCGACGGCGAGGTCAGCGGCGAGGAGGTCTACCGGATCCTCTACGCGGCGGCGCTCGAGGGCCGCCGCCGGCGCGAGCTCGAGGGCGGCGGGGCTCCGCCGGGTCCGGGCGTCGCGCCCAGCCCGGGCGCCCGGGCCGATGTTCCCCGGAACGGGCCGACCGCCCAGGCGCTCCTCGCGGTGCTCGAGCAGCGCGACGCCGACGGCGACGGGGCCTTCTCGCCGTCGGAGTTCCCCGGGTCGCGGTCGTTGTTCGCGCGAATGGACCTCGACGACGACGGCCTCGTCGACCCGGCCGAGATCCGCGTCCGCGAGCGCCTCGGCAAGGACCTCGCCGCCCGCGGCGAGCGGATCCGCGCCCTCGCCGTCGGCCTCGGCGACGCGGCGGCCGGCGAGCTCTCGATCTACCAGCGCGAGCTCGAGGGGCTCTCGGCCGCCGGTCGCCTCGAGGAGATCGCCGAGCTGCTGACCGAGATCGAGCTCCGGATCGAGCGTCTCCGCAGCTGAGCGAGCTCGCCTTCTCGTCTTTGACGCGTGTCACTCCCGGTGCGACGATCTCCTCGGCTCTCAGACCGAGGAGGTCGCCATCGTGGAGAACGACATCTCGCTGCTTCAGATGCTCAAGTACTCTGGCGTGTGCGGCCTGGCGATCATCCTGATCGGCCTGCTCCAGATCCCCGCCTGGCTTCTCGCTGCGATCCGGGCCGGGACCGCGTTCGGGGCGACCGGACGCGAGGCCGACCGGGCCATCCGATCGATCGAGGGAGGCGGCGACGCGGGATCGGCCGTCGCCGGCTACCACGCGGCGACCTACCGGGCCGTCCGCCGTCCGACCGGCTTCCTCGCCCTCGGCGGGCTCGGCGGTGCCGTCGGCCTCTTCGGCTGGGCCGCAGGGTCGCTCGCGATGTACCACGTCGTGGCGAACTCGCCCACCGCGCCATCGCCCGCGGAGCTGGCCGGAGGGCAGTATCAGGCGCTCGTGACGATCTGGATGGGGGCGTTTCTCTTCGCCGCGACCCTCTTCTGGTACGTCGCGTTCTCGGGCGCGACCTCGCTCGCCGATCATCTCGGCCGACGGCGGGTGCTCGCGGCGCGTCCCGACTGAGTGAGCCCCGCCATTGTTCGCGGCTCCTGCTCTGCGAGAGGTCGTCGGTGCAGTCGAGTTAGGCCACAGATTCCACCGATCTCACAGATTGCCGCGGCGCGTTCCAGGTCGCTGCCGAAGGCAACCCCGGAGCGAGCGCCCCGACCTCGAGCGCGTCCAGGCCGACTCGCGGTTCGCCGAGCTCGTGAAGCGCTACCGACCGAGCCGGGCCGCCTCGGCGTCGTCGGCCGCGGCGTCGGCCTCCCGTCCGAGCTCGCGCCGGAGGCGGGCGCGGGCGACGTGGAGGCGCTGGCGGAACCGACGCTGGCCCGCGTCCTCGTCGTCCGCTCTGGCCACGCCTTCGATCGCCTCGCCGAGCCGTCGCTCGGCTTCGTCGTGGCGGCCGTGACGCTCGTGGTGGAGCGCGTCGGCCTCGACGATGTGCGCGATCACCCACTCGGGATCGTCGCCGCGGATGGTCATCTTCAGGGCCGCCTCGACGAGCTCCTCGGTCGACGCGCTCCGCTGCCCGCCGTCGCCGCCGCAGCAGAAGGGAGGCCCGGCGTCGCGGAGCCGGGCCAGGAGCAGCACCGTCCAGGTCACGATGTCTCCGCCGCGGCGATGCCCGCTCGGGCGGTCCCACGAGCGCTTCCCCTTCGGTTCGTGGTGCGCGTCGACGAGCCGCTGCTGCTCGAGGGCGTCGAGCTGGACTGCCGCCGCGCGAAGGAGCGCCTCGGGGTCCCCGCCTCCCCCGTGGAGGTGGACCAGGATCGCCGAGACGAGCGCGGGCGCGATCGGCCAGGGGAGTCGATCGGGCGGCGTCCGGGCGTTGTCCTCGGCGGCTCGCTCGGCGAGCGGGAGCGCGGCCTCGTAGTGCCCGAGCCGGAAGAGGGAGCGTGCGATCGTCGCGTCGATCACCATCTCGGCGCGGAGGCGACTCCGCGGTCGATCGGCCGCGGTGCGGAGCCAGGCGAGGGCGAGGTTGTCTCGCTCGTCCTGGGTCTGGCTCGGCGCGAGGATCTGCGCCAGGACGACGAGGACGGCTCCCTCTCGCTTCTCGGGCGGCTTCCCCAGCTCCTCGTTCGCGAGGGCGCGGAGCATCTTGATGACCTGGGGGTTGTCCCGCATCGCGCCCATCCCGCCGTCGACGTGCGCGCGGCCGAAGCCGAGGAGGCACGCGCGGAAGCGCAGGCCGCTGAGGGCATCGGCGTCGATCCGGTCGCGTCCCATCGCGCGCTGCCAGGCGATGAACTGGGAGATCTTCTCCTCCTCGATCGCCTGGTGGAACTCGGGGTGGATCGTCTCGTCGAGGCCGTCGACGTCGATGAGCAGCTCGTTGATCGCCCACGCGACGCGGAGGTCTCCCTGGATGTGGTCGAGGAACACCTCGATCGCACGCCGACGGACGGGCTCCGCGAGCCGTGGCGGATGAACGCCGTGCTCGATCGCCGCGGCGCAGATCGTGAGGAGCGCCTCATCGACCAGCTCCGGGCCGGGCTCGCCGATGAGCAGCGCATCCGCGCGCCGCAGCCGGAGGTGCCCGGCGGTCGCTGCGGCGAGCCCGGGCGTCGCGATCAAGGCGGCGAACGCGTCGTCGTCCTCGGGCGGGGCGAGGCGCGTGTCCTCGACCATTGCCTCGGCGAGCCGAATCGCGACCTCGGGGGCGAGGGCGACCATCGGCTCGCCCCCGAACGCGAACCGCTCGAGCGCGGCCATCCGCCCATCACGCGCGAGCCCGGCGGCGACGCGCGCCGCGATCGCCCGATCGACGAGGCCGCCGTGCCGGGCGATCACGGCCAGCTCGGCGACGGTCCCCTCGTCGCGGTCGCCGAGGAGCTCGAGGACGCGAGCCCGCCGCGCCAGGTGGGGCACGCCGGTGATCATCGACGACTCGGCGAGCTCATCGAGGAGCGCCCGCTCGGTCGCGTCGAGCTCGCCGACCGCATCGAAGCGCTCCTCGAGCGCGGCCAGCTCGGCGACGGGATCACGCCGGTCGCCGAGGCCGACCGAGACGAAGACGGCCGCCGCGATGCCGACCAACCCGGCGCCGACCAGGGCGAGCGCGGCGGCGCGTCCCCCGCGGGTGCGTGGTCCGACCCGGCGGACGAGGTGGGCGACCTCACCCCGACTCTTCGTCTCGACGTCGTCGCCGCGAAGCCAGCGCTCGAGCTCCTCGGCGAGGACGAGGGCGCTCGGGTAGCGAGCCGACGGCGCCTTCTCGAGCGCCTGGAGGCAGATCGCCTCGAGCTCGCTCGGCACGCCCGGGTTGAAGCGGCTCGGGCGCGGCGCCTCGGTGCTCGCGACGTCGATCAGGACGCTCTGGGTGTCGCTCTCGCCGAACATCGCGCGCCCGGTCAGCGAAGCGAAGAGGATTCCGCCGAGGCCGTAGACGTCGGTCCGCGGACCGATGCCGCCGACGACCGGGTTGACCTGCTCGGGCGCCATGAACGCGGGCGTGCCGACCATGTCGCCCGACCGGGTCAGGCGAGCGGAGAACGCGTCGTAGGCGAGCCCGAAGTCGAGGACGTGCGGTCGCCCCGCCGGGTCGATGATGATGTTCTGCGGCTTCAGATCGCGATGGACGATCCCGTGCTCGTTGGCGAACTGGGTCGCGCGCGCGACCTCGGCGACGATCTCGGCCGCCTCTTCGCATCGGAGCGCCCCCTGCCGCGCGATCCGATCCGAGAGGGGCGCCCCCTCGACGAAGTCCATCGAGCACCAGGGCAGCCGCCCCTCCAGCCCGCAGTCGTGGACGCTGACGATCGCCGGGTGGCGCTCCACCCGCTTCATCACCTCGATCTCACGCCGGAAGCGGTCGAGGGCGAGCTGGGCGTCGGCGGCGACGAGGTCGCTCCGGATGATCTTGACGGCCGAGACGAGCCCGGTCTCGAGGCGACGCGCCCGGTAGACCGCGCCCATTCCGCCCATCCCCAGGAACGCGTCGAGCTGGTACGGACCGATGCGGTCGCCGGGCCGCGGCAGCCCGCCGCCGCGCCGGCGCGACGAGCCGGACGTCGACCCCGAGTGGTGGCCGCCCGAGTGGCCGCCCGACGCGGCGCCGCTCGGCGGCGGGTCGGCGCCCGGGACAGGTCGTAGGCCGCTGCGTCGGTCCATGCGGGGACGATGATGGCAGCGGGGCGGCCGCGACCGCAAACCCGGCGGGCCCCAGGGCAGTCAGCTCTTCTTCTTCGTCGGTCGGGTCAGGGGCGGGATCGGGCGGCCCTCCGCCGAGCAGGCGATGAGGGTCGCGAGGCGACGGGCGCGCGTCTCGGCCCGCTTCGCGCTCGTGATCCAGTGGATGGCCGCCTTGCGGTACGACGGCGGCCGCCCCCCGAAGTCTGCCCACGCCTTCGCGTTCGACCGGAGCTCGCGCTCCGAGGCCGCGTCGAGCTTCGCCGCGTTCCGGTCCTCGTAGGAGTAGTCGGCGTCGCCGCGGCGAGCTTCGAATGCCCGTCGCCCGGCGGCCGTCATCCGTCCCGCCGCCTCGAGCGCCTCCATCCGGCCGATGTTCCGGGCGCTCCACTTGCTGGTCGGTCGGCGCGGCGTGAACCGGACCTGGTAGCGCGTCGCATCGATCGAGCGTCGGACCCCGTCGATCCAACCGAAGCAGAGCGCCTCGTCGACCGCCTCGGCCCACGTGATCGATGGCTCGCCGCTGCCCTTCTTGTGGAAGCCGACGTGGAGAACCTCGGCCTTCGCGTGGTGACGCCGCAGCCAGCGGCGCAGGTGCGCGGGCGTGGGGAAGAAGACGATCTCCGGCTCATCAGCCATCGCCGCCTCCGGTCAGCTCGAGGAGCTTCCGCACCGTCCTCCAGTTGCGCCAGGTGCCGATCGTCTCGAGAACCCGGTCGAAGTAGACCGGGGTGAGCTTGGTCCGTGCGCTGCCGCCCGGGAAGTGGAGGTAGATCTCGGCGCCGCGCACCTCGAACGCGTCGGGCGGCGAGCGGTCGGGGTCGAGGGCGGCGACGAGCCTCTTCCGCGGGCGGTCGCGCAGGAACCCGACGTGGAGGAGCCTGTGCTCGGCCGGGTCGTCGGTGGGAAACGGGTTGTGGCGGGCGGCCTCGGCGATCTCGGCGGCGGTGCGCGTGATGACGGGGATCTGCAGGCCGAGCTCCGCCTCGATCGCCGCGCTGATCGCGCCGGGGATCTTCCGGGCGAGCGCGGCGCTGGCGCCGAAGACGACGTTGCCGCTCTGGATGTAGGTGACGACGTCGGCGCAGCCGGCCGCCTCGAACATGGCGGCCAGCGCCTTCATCGGCACCTTGTTCTTGCCGCCGACGTTGATCCCGCGCAGGAGCGCGACGTGGCGACCGGCTCGTCGGGCCATGGGACTGCGCTCCGCCGGACAGGGGACGCCCGATCATGGCGCGAACGCGCCTCGTCGCGCACCCTTCCGGACCGGGCTATTCTCCACTTCGAGGCCCGCGACCGATCGCGGCCCGTTCTCGGAGGGCCGGTTGAGCCCATCTCCGTTCAAGATCGAGCCGGGCGCACGCCTCGGACCCTACGAGGTCGAGGGGGAGATCGGGCGCGGCGGGATGGGCGCGATCCTGCGCGCGCGGCACGTCGACACCCGCGCGCTCCACGCGGTCAAGGTCGTCCTGGCGCACCGCCTCGCGCCGCACGCGCGTCTCCACGCGGTCGCTCGCTTCGCCCGCGAGGCCGAGGCGCTCGCCCGCGTCGACCGTCACCCCGGGCTCGTCCGTGTCTTCGGATGCGGCGAGGAGCGCGGGACGCCGTGGTGCGCGATGGAGCTCATCGCGGGACGCTCCCTCGGCGAGCTGCTCGACGAGGGTCCCCTCGCGCCCGATGCCGCCGCCCGCCTCGTCCGCGACGTCGCGCTCGCGATCGAGCACGTCCACGCCCACGGGATCGTCCACCGCGACATCAAGCCCGACAACATCCTCATCGACGAGGCGGGCGATCCGCGGGTCGTCGACTTCGGGATCGCGCTCGACGACGCCGCCGAGGAGCGGCTGACCGAGACGGGGGCGGCGGTCGGGTCGCCGCTCTTCATGGCGCCCGAGCAGCTCCGCGGCGATCGCGGGAAGATCGTCCCGGCGACCGACGTATTCGGCCTCGGCGGCCTGCTCTACGTCGCGCTCACCGGCCGCGCTCCCTTCGCGGGGCACGCGGGCGTCGCCCTCGTCGCGGCGATCCTCCGCGGCGCCCCGCCCGCGCTCGAGCGCGTTCACGGAGCCGTTCCGAGCCCGCTGTCCGCGATCTGTCGGCGAGCGCTCGCGCGCGAGGTCGACGATCGCTACCCCTCGGCGCAGGCGATGGCCGCCGACCTCGACCGCTGGCTCCGGGGCGAGTCGGTCGACGCGGTGCCCTCGGCGCTCTCCGGAGTCGGCCGCCGCTGGCGGAGCCTCTCCCGGCCCGCCCGGTTCGCGAGCGGGCTCGTCCTCGCGACGCTCCTCGCCTTGGCGGTCGCGGCGGTCGCGGGTCGCGGCGGGGCGGACCCGCGCCGCGCGGTGAGGGAGCTCGAGACGGCGCTGGCGGCCCGGGGCTGGCTGAGCGACTCCGAGCGGGCTCGTCTCCGCCGGCTCGCCTCCGACGCGGCGGCCGACGCCACCACCGCCGACGGCGAGGAGCTCGCGGCCCGGATCCGGGTCGTCGAGCTGACCGACGCGATCGTCGTACGGTCGGCGGAGACGCCCGAGGACGAGCTCGCGCGGAGCCTCGCCCTCGCCCTCCGGCCCGGCGGCGCGGTCCGCCGCCCTCTCCTCGACCTCGCCGAGGGGGCGCTCCGTCGTCGCGGTCGATTCGCCGAGCTCGCCGTCGTCCTGCACGGCGCCGAGCCGGTCGTGGTCGCCTCGCCGCTCTCGGCGGCGAGCCTCGCGCGCGCGACGGCCGACTCCGACGCGGCGCCGATGCCGCTCGACGATCGCCCCTTCGGCGCGCTCTACCACGCGGCCGGGCTGGACGACGCGACCCGGGGGCGACTGCTCGAGCGGCGAGGTCGGATCGCCCTCACCCGGGGCGCCGACGGATTCGAGCTCGCCCTTCGCTGCTTCTCTGACGCCCTGCGGAGCCACGGCGTCGGGCCGCGGCCGGGCTGGCCCGCCGCCTTCCACACCTTCTGTCACGGCGCGTTCATCGAGCGACACCGGGAGAGCCCCGAGGCCGGCTGGGCGATCGTCGACGTCCTCGCGCGAGCGGAGCACTGCCCCGTCGACCTGCCGGTCGACGTCATCGCGGCGCTCCAGCTCGAGGTGTTCGACGGCTTCGGCGGTGTCGTCGCCGAGCGCAAGACGTGGGGTCGGGAGCGGTCGCTCGCCCTCGCCGTCTTTCTCGAGGTCGTCGACGCGTCGATGTTCCACGGGCCGCTCACCATGGCGAAGATCCTGAAGCGCGTCGGCGCCGAGTGGGCACGCGAGCGGGCGGAGGCGGAGCTCGCGCGGCGAGAGCGGGCGAACCCGCAAACGCTGGCCATGCTCGCCAGCGTCCTGGCGTCGGGGGAGGGCGACTCCGAGCTCGTCTCTCGCCTCTCGCGCGCGGCCGTCGAGGTCGCGGGGCCCGTCGACGTCCACGCCCGCACGATCGTCGGCTGGCTCCGGCACTCGCTCGGGGACGAGTCCGGGGCGACGACGCTCCTCGAGGGCGCCCTCGCGGCCGATCGGGCGGCGCCGATCGAGCGCCGCCACAGCGCGGTCGCGATCTACGCCGCCGAGGTGCGACTCGCTCTTCCCCGGAGACACCCCGACCGCGGGGGCCTCGAGGCGATCGTCGACCTCGTCCTCGAGGCGCATCGGGTCAGGCTCGCGAGCGAGGAGCGCTGCGCGCGGATCACGGCGGTCGAGGGCGTCGCCCCTTGGATCCTCGAGCAGGGCGGGCCGCTGTGGATCGACTTCGAGAACCTCGTCCACGAGCGTCACGGCCACGGGCCGGCGCGCTGTTGTCCGTCGGCTCGGCCGACCGTCGACGAGCTGCTGACGCTCCTCGGCGAGCTCGCGCCGGTGGTCCGCGGGTACGAGCTCCGCTTCGGTGAGCGGAGTGGCTGGCAGGACTTGGCTCGCGCCGCCCATCGGCGGCAGCACGAGACGGGGGTCGCGGCGCCGCTCCCGCATCCCGATGAATTCCGGAGGCAAGGTCGATGACGACGTTTCTGAACCTCGCGGAGCTCGCGGAGATCGCCCGCCAGCGGTTGAAGCCGATGGCCTGGGCCTACTACTCCAGCGGCTCCGGCGACGAGACGACCCTCGCCGAGAACGAGCGCGCGTGGCAGCGGAGGGCCGTCCACTACCGCGTCCTCGCCGAGGTCGGCGAGCGATCGACGGCCACGAGCGTTCTCGGCCACGACCTCGCCGTGCCGCTCATCGTGGCGCCGATGGCGTTTCAGGGGCTCGCCCATCCCGACGGGGAGCTCGCCACGGCCCGGGCGGCCTCGGCCGCCGGCTCGCTCATGACGCTGAGCACGCTGGCGACCGAGTCGATCGAGGATGTCGTCGCCGCGGCTCGCGGGCCGCTGTGGTTCCAGCTCTACATCTACCGGGATCGGGACGTGACGGCCGCGCTCGTCGAGCGGGCGAGGGCGGCCGGGGCGCGCGCGCTCGTCCTCACCGTCGATGCCCCGCTCCTCGGCCGGCGCGAGGCCGATGTCCGGACGGGGTTCCATCTCCCCGACGACCTGCCGATCAAGAACCTGCTCCCGGCCGGTCACGAGCGGCTCGAGGCCGTCGCGGGCGACAGCGGCCTGGCGGCCTACGTCGGGACGCTCCTCGACCCCGACCTCGGCTGGAAGGACCTGCAGTGGCTCCGCGGCGTGGCCGGCGAGCTGCCGGTGCTCGTGAAGGGCGTCGTCCGCCCCGACGACGCCCGGCGCGCCGTCGACCACGGCGCCGCCGGCGTGATCGTGAGCAACCACGGCGGCCGCCAGCTCGACGGCGCGCCCGCGACGGCCGACGTCCTCGCCCCGATCGTCGACGCCGTCGGCGCGGCGAGCCCGGTCCTCGTCGATGGCGGGATCCGTCGGGGCGTCGACGTCCTCCGCGCGCTCGCCCTCGGCGCGAAGGCGGTGCTGATCGGGCGGCCGATCCTCTGGGGGCTCGCCGTCGACGGCGAGGAAGGGGTCGCCGCCGTCCTCGAGCACCTGCGAGAGGAGCTCGACCTCGCGATGGCGCTGGCCGGCTGCCGCAGCATCGACGAGATCGACCGCGGGCTGCTCGACCCCGGCGCTCAGGCTGCTAGGTGAACTGCGCGATCACCGAGCGGGTGCGGCAGCCGTCGCAGGCGAAGTGGTACTGGGAAGGCAAGGGGTCAGGTCTCGGATGTTCGCATTAGGCCCGCCAGCGCGGCGGCGAGTCGGAGCGCCGTGACCGTCTCGGCTCTCCTCGCGCGCGGGGCCGATCCGAACGTGACCCAGGGCGGCGGCTGGACGCCGCTCCACGCGGCCGCCCGGCACGGCGACGCGGCGATGGCGCGGGCGCTCCTGGAGCACGGCGCGCGGCCCGGGACCCGGAGCGACGACGGCAAGACGGCGGCCGACCTCGCGACCAAGGCCGGGCACGAGGAGCTGGTTGCGCTGCTCGCGTCGGCAACGGACTCCGCCGACTGCTAGAGTGGACTCCGGCGGGGCGCCGACCGTGATCGGGGCGGGCCTCGCCGGAGGCCCCGTGTCCACGCCTCACGGTCCCTCGCCGGAGCTGCCCGCGGACTTCCGGTCCGGCGTTCCGGCCGGCGCGATCGTCATCGGTCCCTATCTCGCCCTCGACGAGGTCGGCCGCGGCGCGATGGGCACGGTCCTCCGCGCGCGCGCTCCCGACGGCGGCATCGTCGCCGTGAAGCTGCTCCAGAACGTCCGGGCCGAGCTCGTCAAGCGGTTTGACCGCGAGCGCCGCCTCCAGACCGAGCTCGGCGAGGCGGCCGGCTTCGTCCCGCTCCTCGACGCGGGCACCTCGCCGCTCGGCCCGTACCTCGTCATGCCGCTCCTCACCGGCGGCACCCTCCACGACCGGCTCGGTCGCGGCGGCCCGCTGCCGGTCGCGCACGCCGTGGCGCTCGGACGTCGCCTCGCCTGGGCGCTCTCCGGCGCCCACGCCCGCGGGATCGTCCATCGCGACCTGAAGCCCGCGAACGTCCTCTTCGATGGGTCGGGCCGCGCGCTCGTCACCGACCTCGGCCTCGCCAAGCACATCCACGGCTCGCTCGATCGAGGCGAGACCGGCACCGCGTCGCTGTCGAGGTCGGGCGAGCTCAAGGGCACGTTCGGCTACATGGCGCCCGAGCAGATGCGCGACGCGAAGACCGTCGACGCGTCCGCCGACGTCTACGCCCTCGGGATGATCCTCTACCAGTGCCTGACCGGGCGCGTCGCACACCGCGCGACCCAGCCGCTCGAGCTGCTCATCCAGGTGACCGAGGGGAGGATAGAGCCGATCGCCGCGGTCCGCGACGATGTTCCTCGCTGGCTCGAGCGCCTCATCCGTCGCTGCATCGATCCGGACCGTGCGCGGCGGCCGCGCGACGCGGCGGAGCTCCTCGCCGCGCTCGATGCGGGGGAGGCGGGGGACGACGGCGAGGGGGCGGGCGCGCTCGGCTCGCGCCTGGCGATCGCCGGGGCGGTGGCCGTCGGGGCGGTCTTCGCCGCGGTCGGCGCCGTAGCCGTCGTTCTCTCCGTCCGGGGATCGGAGGTCCCGGATCGACCGAGAGGGGGCGTCGTCGCGGTGACGTCGCCATCGGCGAGCGGGGCGACGGGCGTCGTCCCGACCGCGGCCTCGGCGGCGCCCGACCACGAGAGCGATGCCCAGCTGCGCCGGCCGACCGGGGCGCCGGATCCGGGCGTCGCCGCGCAGGCGCTCGCCGACCACCAAGCTCTGGCCGGGGACGCGGCGCTGACCCTTCGCGCGGTCTGGGGACGGCGTCGTCACAAGGTCGCCGGGCCGCCCGGTCGCCTCGTTCCCGCGGGGGACGATCGGCGGGTCCTCGTCACAATGCCCCCGCGGAGCGGCGTCGTCCTCGAGGCGGGCCTCCCGTCCGCCGGGTTCAGCGGGGCGCCCGGACCGTTCGGCGTCGCGGCGGGGTTGACGCCCGAGGGTCGGACCCTCTTCTTCGCGGGGCGGCAGGGTCTCATCGTCTTCCCCGTCGGCGCTCCGCCCACCGGCTCGCCGATTCCCAACCCGGCGGAGCCGGTCCGGGCGGCGGCGCTCCTCTCCGGCGGGCGCCTCGCGCTGACCGGCGGGGAGGCGGGCGAGCTGCTCGTCTGGGATCTGCCTCGGGGCACCTCGGAGCCGCTCGGGAGACTCGAGGGTCCCGTCGACGGTCTCCATCTCTCCGCGGATGGCCGCCGGCTCCTCGCCTGCTCGGCGGGCGAGCTGCAGCTCTGGGATCTCGTCGGTCGGACGCCCGTCGCGCGCTTCGCGGTCGAGAGCGCCGTCGCCGCGATCTCGGGCGACGGTCGGTGGGTCGCCTCGCTCGCCGCCGAGGTCGGCGCCGTCGATCTCTGGCGGGTCGATCGGCCCGACGTTCCGGCGGCATCGGTCGTCTCGAGCGACCGGCCGCTCCGCGGCATCGCCCTCTCGCCGGACGGTGATCGGCTCGCCGTCGCCGGCGACGAGGGGCTCGTCCGGATCCACGACGTCCCTTCGGGCGAGAGAACGCTCGAGCTCGTCGGGCACGTGGGCGCCGTGACCGCGTGCGCGTTCTCGGCCGACGGCCGGCGCCTGGTCACCGGAGGCGCCGACCACACCGTCCGGCGCTGGGACCTCGACGAGGGCGGCGTCGAGCTCGATCCACCGCCGGGATCGCCGGGACCCGTTCACGGGCTCGCGTTCCTCGACGGCGAGCTCGCGGTCACCGCGGGCATCGATCGAGCGCTTCGAGTCTGGGACGTCGAGACGGACGCCGAGGTCGGCCTCGTCGAGGGCGGACCGTTCCGCCGCGTGGCCGTCGGCGGCGGGCGATGGGTGATCGGCGTCGACGCCGAGGGCGGCTCGGCGCGGGTGATCGATCTGACCGGTGGGGACGAGCCCCGGACGCTCCAGGGTCCCGAGGGGCTCGAGGCCGTCGCGATCTCGGCGGACGGGCGGCGCGCGGTGACCGGCGGGGCGGCGAATGCGGTCGTGATCTGGGACCTCACCACCGGCGAGCGGACGGAGATCGCCTCGAGGCAGCCGACGCGCGAGGGGACCGTCCGGGCGATCGCGTTCGCGCCCGGCGACGACCGCCTCGCGACCGTCACGTCGAAGGGCAAGATCTCGATCTTCGACGTCGCGACCGGGGAGCTCCTCGCCTGGGACATCATCATCGATGCGGTCATGACCTCGGTCGCCTGCTTCGATGCCGAGACGGTCTTCGTCGGCGTGCAGAGCGGCGTCCTCGTCGCGAAGCCGGAGGCGGACCACGCGATGGGGCCGTTCCACGCGGAGGCCGACGTCCGGGCGGTCGCCTTCGACGGTCGACGCTCGCGGGTCGCCGTCGCCGCCGCGGGAGCGGTCGTGGTGAAGGACGTCGAGGGCGAGCGCGTCGTCGGCCGCCTCGACTTCTCCAGGGCGATGCAGACGCCGACGTCGGTCGCCCTCTCCCCCGACGGACGTCGGCTGCTCGTCGGGACCGACCACGGGACGGTGCTCCGCTACGACGTCGTCGATTGACGCGGGGCGCTCTTGCCCCGCGCCCCGTCGGGGGGGCAGAATGCGACCCATGCCTTCACCCTCGCGCCCGGGGGACGGCGACGCGGGTTCGCGGCGCGCGTCGCTCGAGCGGACCATCCAGGCCATCCGCGAGCGCTGCGGTCCGGGCGCGATCATGCGCCTCGGCGGCGACGCGCGCGCCGATGTCGCGGCGATCTCGACCGGCGCGCTCAGCCTCGATCTCGCCCTCGGGATCGGCGGGATCCCGCGCGGTCGGATCACCGAGATCTTCGGTCCCGAGAGCAGCGGCAAGACGACGCTCGCCCTCCACGTGATCGCCAACGCGCAGCGCGGCGGCGGCGTCGCCGCGATGATCGACGCCGAGCACGCCCTCGATCCGAGCTACGCGCGGCGCGTCGGCGTCGACACCGACGAGCTCCTCGTCAGTCAGCCAGACTACGGCGAGCAGGCGCTCGAGATCGTCGAGATGCTGGCGAGCTCCGAGACGGTCGACGTGATCGTGGTCGACTCGGTCGCGGCGCTCGTCCCCAAGGCGGAGCTCGAGGGCGAGATGGGTGAGACGTTCGTCGGCCTCCAGGCGCGCCTGATGAGTCAGGCGCTCCGGAAGCTGACCGGCATCGTCCACCGCGCCGGCGCCGCGCTCGTCTTCATCAACCAGCTCCGCGAGAAGATCGGCGTCCTCTACGGCAACCCCGAGACGACGCCGGGCGGCCGCGCGCTCAAGTTCCACACCTCGGTCCGGATCGACCTGCGGCGGCTGCACGCCCTGCGCGACGGCGACCGACACCGCGGCAACCGCGTGCGGGTGAAGGTCGTCAAGAACAAGCTCGCCCCGCCCTTCCGCCAGACCGAGCTCGACATCCTCTTCGACCGCGGGATCGATCGGCGCGGCGACCTGCTCGACCTCGCCGTCGACCTCGGCGTCGTCCGCAAGGTCGGCGGCGGCTGGCTCGAGTTCCGGGGCGACCGGATCGGCCACGGGCGCGAGCGCACGCTCGCCTTCCTCGACGAGGAGCCCGAGCTGCTCACGGCGATCGAGGGGGCGCTCGCGGAGCTGGCGAGGAGCGAGCCGGATGGGGAGCTCTCGCCCTAGGAGGCTGTTGCAGAATGACGCGAGCGGCTCGTCGAGACAGCGTCGTGCAGGCCGAGGCGCGCGGCCGAGGGAACCCGTCTGGCGTTCGCGAGGCCGCGGAACGAAGGCCTGCGCGGCGATGTCCGGCGAGACGCC
>JAJDCQ010000176.1 GCA_029260755.1 Planctomycetota bacterium
GAGGGAACCCGTCTGGCGTTCGCGAGGCCGCGGAACGAAGGCCTGCGCGGCGATGTCCGGCGAGACGCCGCGAGTGAAGCGACGGCGAGGAGCTTGCGACGAGTCGTCGCTTCACGCTCATTCTGCAACAGTCTCCTAGCCTATCCGAGGGGGCCGAGGGTCACTTCGACCGCGTGACGAAGCGCGAGCTCGGCGAAGCTGCCGCGGCCGATCGGGAGGTCGTCGTGGAGATGGTCGGCATCGAGCGCGCGGTCGAGATCCTCCCGTGCGCCGGTGATGTCGCCAGCGCGCATCCGGAGCTCCGCGCGGCGTAGCCGCACCATCGCCGCTTCGGGCTCCCGGGCGATCAGGCGGTCGATGACGGCGCTCGCGCCGGCGAGGTCGCCCTCCTCCATCCGGGCGCGGCCCACGCCGAGCGCGTGCGCCGTCGGTGCCCATGCCGCGAGCGGCGAGGAGAGCCCGAGCGCCTCGCGGGCGACGGCGTCGCGGACCGCGCCGCAGATTGTCGCGAGGGCCACCTCCGGGGCGACGTCGGCGATCGCGCGCCGTGCCATCACGACCGCTGCGCCGACCTCGCCCCGGAGCGCGAGGAAGGCCTCCTCGTCGGCGAAGATCGCGCTGGTCGCGTGGGCGAGAAGGAGCGACGCCTCCCAGCACCACCACCAGCCGTCCGTCTCCGCCCGACCGCCGGGGCCGCGGTCGGCGGAGAGGAACGCCTCCGCGCCGTGGGGGTTCGCATCGCCGAGGGCGCGCGCGTGCAGATCGCAGGGGCACGCGAGGAACGCGCCGACCGTCGCGACGAGCCGCGCGGGCGGGACGCCGTCGTCGTCGAGGCCGCGGGCGAGGCGCGCCGCCGTCCCCGCGTCGTAGGCGGGCAGGGCCGCCCGGACCGCGGCGAGCCCGCCGAGGGCGAGGACGAACGGCCCCCAGTCGGCGAGTCCGTTCGCCCACTCCTCGAGCAGACGATCATCCGGCTCGACGGGGGGATGGGCTGCGAGGAGCGGCCAGCGGTCGGCTCCGCCGGGACGCGCGCGATCGCCCGCCCGGGCGAGCCGGTCGTCCCACCCGTCGAACGCCCGCCGGCCGCGCAGCTCGAGCGCGCCGGCGTGGCCGACGTGGGCCGCGAGGTCGATCACGTCGTCGTGCAGCTCGCCCGATCGAAGGCGAGCGGCGAGGGCATCGGTCTGGTCCGTCGTCATTCTCGGCGCTCCCTCCGACCGGTCGGGCGCGCCCGAAGGTAACCGACCGCGCCGCCCGCTGTCGCCTCGCGGTGGCCGCGTCAGTCGCCGGCGGAGGTCAGGCGATCGCGGACGACCGGCACCGCATCGAGCCCCTGCGCGCGCAGCTCGGCCTGACGCCAGATCCGCGCGGCGATCGCGGCGGCCGGCTCGAGGAGCCCCATCCGCGCGACGTCGAGGACGTGGGCGTGGCCGGGGTCTCGGGCGACCGACGCGATGAAGCGGCCGTCTCGACTCCACGCGGCGTCGTAGACGGGGCCTCCGTGGTAGCCGAGGGCTGCGACGGCGACTCCGCTCCGTCGCCAGACCCGGACCGTCCCGTCGTGCGAGGCGGTCACGAGGTGCTCGCCGTCGTCGCTCCAGTCGACCGCGGTCACCCGCGCGCGATGCCCGCGGAGGACCGCGGCGACCTCGCCTCGCTCGAGCTCGACGATCGCGACGGCGGTTCCCGCGAACCCGCCGCCGAGGGCGAGGAAGCGCCCGTCGCGACTCCACCTCGCTTCGCCGGAGGTGGTGATCTCGAGCCGTCGGACCTCGCCGCCCGCCGCCCTCGGGACGAGCGCGATGCCGCCCTGCCAGACGACCGCGAGCCACGCCGAGGAGGCGTCCCAGGCGAGCGTCCTCGGAGCCTCCAGCGGAACGACTCGCGGAGTCGCCTCGGCGTCGTCCAGCTCGAGCATCCCGACGCCCGACCCGTCGAGGAACGCGAGCGCGCCTCCGTCGGGGCTGACGAACACCCGCCCTCGGCTCCCGTCGGGCCGCACCAGCTCCCGGACGATCTCGCCGGTGTCGGGGTCTCCGAACCGGACGGTCTCGCCGTAGCCGACCAGGCGCCCGTCATCGGTCCACTCGAGCCCTAGCGCCACGCCCGGCGCCACCTCGTCGACGTGACCGACCTCCTCGCCCGAGACGGGGTCGAGGATGTAGCCGTTGCCCCAGCCGTGGATCGCGACCCGTCCGTCCGGTCCGAAGGCCACCTCGCTGTAGCCGGCGACGCGCTGGGCGACCGGCGCCAGGCCGTCCCCCAGGCGCCACACGCGGAGGACCCCGTCGTCGGAGACGGTCGCGAGGCGCCTCCCGTCCGGGCTCCAGGCGACCCTCCGGGCCGCGCTCTCGAAGCGGATGACGGTCTCGACCGGATGGCCGTCGGGGTCCCAGATCCGCACGGCGCCGTCGTCGCCCGCGGTCGCGAAGCGGCTGCCGTCCTGGCGCCAGGCGACATCATTGACGATCCGCCCCTCGTGACCTCGAACGACCTCGCCCTCGTCCTTGTTCGCCTCGAGGGTGTAGGTGCGGAAGTCGCGTGTGCTCGTCGCGACGAGCCGATCGCCCGCGGGCTCGATGGCGAGGGCGGTGTGCCTACCGAGCTGCCACGCGCCGAAGCGTCCGGACCGGGCGCCGGTCTCCGCGTTCCATCGGACGACCTTCTCGTAGCCGTCGCCGGCGCGCGGCACGTCCAGGACGGACCGCCCGTCCGGGCTCCAGGTCACCACGCCGAGGACGAGCAGCTCGCCGTCGTCCTGCTTCGGCTCGGCGAGCAGCTCCCCGGAGTCGAGCGAGATCACGCGCAGGCGCCCGTCGACGACGACGGCCGCCCGGCGTCCGGCGGGGTCGAGGGCGAGGCCGTCGGCCTTGCTCCCCGGCAGCTCGGCGTCGACCACGCGGAGGGCTCGGTCGGCCGCATCGACATCGACGAACCCGACGCGGATGGCGCCCGCGTCGACGAAGGCGAGGCCGAGCCGTCCGGCGGCCGCGCTCCACGAGGCGGCTGCGACGCCGCCCCGGAGCTCGACGTGGCCGATCTCCTCGCCCGATGCGGCGTCGCGGATCGTGACCCGGTCAGCCTCGGCGCCCGCGATCGCGACCACCCGGCGACCGTCGGCGGTCCATCCGACGACCGGGGCGGCGATCGACTCGCCCTCGCTCCGCAGGACCGGCTCGCCCGTCCCGGCGTCCCAGAGATCGATGCCGAGCGCCGGATCGGCGGCGACGACGCGGCCGGCGCGCTCGGCGACGCCCAGCCATCCGCTCGCGCCGGTCGGCTCGCGCAGCCGGCCGAGCTCATCGCCGGTCCGGACGTCGATCAGGGCGAGGCCGCCGTCGGCGGCGAGGACGTAGCAACCCCGACCCTCGCCGGGGGGGAAGGCGACCGATGCCGGGACGCCCGGAAGGGCGCACGTCGCCACGGGGGCGCCGCGGTCGGTCTCGAAGACGAGGAGGGACCCGTCCGCGGTCGCCACCGCGAGGCGCGCGCCGTCCGCGCCCCAGGCGCACGACCTCGCCTCGTACGGCGACGTCGCCTCGAGGACGAGATCCTCGTCGTCCTCCTGGCCAAACGCCAGGATCCGGACCAGGCCGTCCGCCCCGACGACCGCGACGCGGCCGTCGGGTCCGAGCCTGCTCCAGGGCGCGACGTCGCCGCCGCGGAGCGGCCGCTCGGCGGTGACCTCCGCCGTCGACGCATCGTGTCGGCGAACGACGGTGCGGCTCGCGGTCACGAACGAGGCTCCATCAAGCGAAAACCCGATGAGGCGGCTCGAGCCGAGCTCCGGCGGCTCGAACCGCGCCATCTCCGTCGACGACGCCACATCCCAGAGCCGCACGACCTCGCCGCCGGTCCCGAGTCGGGATCGGTCCGGCGCGATCGCGAGCCCGTCGACGACGCTGGGTAGCGCGAGGACGGCGACCGCCTCGCCCGACTCGAGGTCGACGATCCGGACGGTCGAGCGGCGAACGTCGGTGACGGCGAGGAGGAGGGCCTCCGGGTCGATGGCAACCGGCCCGGCGGGGAGGTGCCGGCGCGTCGACCACTCCAGCCGGGCCATCTGGGAGAGGGCGAGGGCCAGCCCCCCGCGCGCTTCGACGCTCTCGGCGTGAGCCAGGTAGCCGGCGAACAGGGCGGCCGCCTCGCCGTGGCGCCGGTCGGCCCGGAGGCGCTCGGCCTTCTCGATGAGGGCACGGGCGAGGAGCCGCTCGCTCCGCTCCCGGGCGAGCTGCGCCTCCTCCTCGGCCTCCCGCGCCCGGCGGCTCTCGTCGACGGCGCGCTCGCGCTCGCGCTCGGCGTCGCGCTGGCGTGCGGTCGCCACCTCTCGCTCGCGCTCGGCGACCTCGAGCGCGGCGCGGATCGCGCCCGTCGCGCGGACCTCGCGGACGACGAGGGCGAGGCCGAGGGCGAGCAGGAGCGCGGTCGCCCCGGCGACGGTGAGCGCGAGCGCCCGGTTGCGCCGCACCCAGCGCCCGACGCGCTCGCCCCGACCGAGGGGGCGGGCGTGGATCGCCTGCCCGTCGAGGAAGCGGCGGATGTCGTCGCGGAGCTCCGCCGCCGAGGCGTATCGGCCAGCCGGCTCCTTCTCGAGACACTTGAGGACGATCCGCTCGATGTCGGGGTGCACCGTCGCGTCGATCGTTCGCGGCGGCTCGGGCTCCTCGTGGAGGACCGAGTGGATCACCGAGACGAGGGTGTCGCCGGCCACCGGCGGCCGCCGGGTGAGGGCGAAGTAGAGGACGCCTCCGAGCGAGTAGACGTCCGAGAGCGGACCGACGGCGTCTCGGTCGCCCCGCGCCTGCTCGGGCGAGATGTAGAGGGGAGTCCCCACGAGCTGTCCGGTCTGGGTGAGCCGGTCCTTGCCGCCGATCTCGAGAGCGAGCCCGAAGTCGGTCAGATGCGGACGCCCCTCGGCGTCGACGAGGACGTTCTGCGGCTTCACGTCGCGATGCAGGATCCCCTGATCGTGGGCGTGGGCGAGGGCGTCGGCGATCTCGGCGACGAGCTCGGCGGCGACCCGCGGCCGGAGCGCGCGCTCGGCGACGATCTCGTCGAGGGTGCGGCTCTCGACGAGGTCCATGACGAGGAACGGCCGACCCTGATGATCGCCCACCTCGTGGACCGAGACGATCGCCCGGTGCTGGAGGCGCGCGGCGGCCCGGGCCTCGCGGATCAGGCGTTCGACCTGCCGCTCGACGCCGGGGCCGGGCGCGGCGATGAGCATCTTGAGCGCGACCTCACGCCGGAGCTGGGGGTCGAACGCGCGGCAGACGACGCCCATCCCGCCGCGTCCGAGCTCGGACAGGACGACGTACCGGCCGACGCGCCGGGCCGGGTCGGCCATGGCGGCGCGGATCGACTCGGGCAGACCGGCGCCGGTCGCCGAGACGGGATCGGGAGGAGGAGGGGGCACGCCGCCGTCGCCTAGTAGATGTCGCGGTCGAAGAGACGCCTCTCCCAGCTGTCGGCGTAGGCGGCCATGCTCGCGATCGACGTGCCGACCTCGAGCGGATCGGCGTCCGAGATGAGCTGGGTGTCCATCATCACGAGGTGGCCGCGGTGGGTCGCCAGCGCTCCGTAGGCGATCGACGCGTTCGCCTCGAGGCAGAACGCGGGCTCGATCGCCTTGCTCGGGCCGATCACGGTCCAGTAGCGGGCGATCGGCTGGTCGACGATGTCCTTGTCCTCCATCACGCTGATCTTCTGGCGGCGCCCGCCGGCGACGGGCACCTCGAGCAGGATCAGGTCGTCGAAGTCGTTCGCCTCCCAGCGGCACGCAGCGGCGACGCGGTAGACGAGCTCGCGGAAGTCGGCCGGCAGCCCCTTGCCCTTGCGTCGCGACGGCCCGGTCACGACCTTGCCGGCCGCGACCGGTCGCGTCCTCCGCGATCGGCTCACCGCGGTCTGGGCCTTCGCGGCCCGGCGCCGGCCCGAGGTGCTGGTCGAGCTCTTCGCCTTGGCCTTGGCCTTCGGCTTGGCCTTGGTCTTCGGCTTGGCCTTCGCCTTCGCCTTGGGTCTGGCCTTCGCCTTGGGTTTGGCCTTCGCCTTCGTGGCCTTCTTCCCCCTGGAGGATGCCTTCTTCGCCGTCTTCTTCTTCGCCATCGCCTCTATCCCCGGGCGCGCTCGCGCGCCCTCGCGATCGCCAGACCGAGCGCCCGAGCCCCGTCGAACCGGTCTCGCGGATCCTTCGCCATGGCTCGCTCGATCACCGCATCGAGCACCGTCGGTAGTCCCGGCCGGACCGAGCTCGGTCGCTCCGGCTGCTCCGTCAGGATCTTCGTGATGACCTGCGCCGCCGACCCCTGGAACGGGGGTCGCAGACAGAGCATCTCGTAGAGCGTCGCGCCGAGCCCGTAGACGTCGGCGCGCGCCGTGATCTCCCGGTCACCGCGGACCTGCTCGGGGCTCATGTACTCGCACGTCCCGACCATGATCCCCGTCCGGGTGATCCTCCGGTCGAGCTGGTGGCGGCTCAGCCCGAAGTCGGTCAGGTGGGGCTCCCCCGCGCGATCGATGATCACGTTCGCCGGCTTGATGTCGCGGTGGATCACGCCGTTTCCGTGAGCGGCGGCCACCGCGTCGGTCAGCTCCTCCCCGATCGTGAGCGCCCGCTCGGGCGGGAAGGTCTGGGCGACCTGGATCACCGTCGAGAGGTCGAGCCCGTCGACCCACTCGCTGACGATGAAGGCGTGATCGCCCCACGCCCCGAAGTCTCTCACCGCGACGATCGCCCGATGCTCGAGTCGCCGCGCGTTCCCCACCTCGCGCTGAAACCGACCGGCGAACTCGCCCTCCTTGCCGTGGCGTCTCAGCAGCTTCACCGCGACCGGCGTGCCGCCCTGATCCTCCGCCTCGGCGAGGAAGACGACGCCCATCCCGCCGACGCCGAGGACGCTGGTGAGCTTGTAGTCGCCGATGACGCCCGGATCGGCCACGAACGCGTCCGGGTCCTCGAACGGCCGGCGCGACTCGGGGTCGGAGATCGTGAGGCTCGAGTCGCTCTCGGGAGCGTCGTCGGCCGCCGCGGCGGCGATGATCGCTCCGAACGGGTCGTCGGGCGCGATCGGCTGGGTGGTCCCGGGCCCGCGGCGCGCTCCGCGCCTCGGCGCCGTGGTCCTCGGCCCTCTCTTCGGGCCGAGCGTCGGCGGCGGCTTCTGGAGGATCGTCGGCGCCTCGCTCTCCTCGAGCCCCGGCGTGGACGGCGGCGGCTCGGCCTCGTCGGAGATGAAGCCCGCGCTGCTGATCGTGACCGCGGTCGTCGCCTCGATCAGGCTGAGGCACCGGTCGCAGAGAATCGACGCGCTCTTTCCGAGGCGCGCCGGGTCGAGCCGCTGACCGCAACGGCGGCAGCAGATCCGGACCCGGAGGGCGAAGTCGACGAGCCGGTCGCCGTCGCGGCGCGTGATCCGGCCGGTCGTGACGAGCCGATCGATGATGCGGGAGCGCGCGCCGCGCGAGCCGCGCGAGACGGGCCCCTCGGCCTCGATCTCGGCGAGGAGCGCGTCGGCCTCGCGCGCGCCCACCACCTGCAGCTTCGTCGCGACGTCGGCGACGACCCGTTCGATGAAGGCGAGCAAGCCGGAATCCCGGGTTCGGGGATCGAAGACGGGAGGCTTCCCCGAGCCTCCCCGATGGATGGATGCTAGTCCTCAGCCTCCATCGGGCGCAACGAGCGGTGGCCGCACCCCCGACGACCCGCTAGGATCGCCGGCATGCCCAAGACGAAGTCAGCCCCGAAGCCCGCCGCCCCCGTGGCCACCCTCGCCCTGCGCCAGTCCGCCCTCGTCGCGATGGCGCTCGCCTCGATCGAGGTCTACCGGCGCGAGTGCGTCGGCCTCCTCATCGGGCGCCGCGATGGCGCCGGGTTCGTCGTCGAGGCCGCGATCGCCTACCAGGACGCGGAGCGGCGCCTCGGCGGCGCGCGGGCGGACCCGGCCGCCCATCGTCGTCTCTTCGACGCGACGAACGACCTCCCCGACGGCCTGCAGCTCGTCGGCGACTTCCACAGCCACACCGAGCACCGAGGGCGGCGCGGCGAGGCCGCCCCGAGTCAGCGAGACCTGGCCGACATGCTCGACGGGCACGTCCACGTGATCGTCGCGGTGAACGACGCGCACGCTCGGCGTCCGTTCCGGAACAACGCCGACGGGTCGTTCTCCGGCACGATCGGCGAGCGTCACCTCCGCCTCGCCGCGTTCGTCCGGACGGCGCGGTCGGGTCCGGCCGACCTCGCGGCGCGCCGCCTCCCGATCGAGCTCGCGTCCGCCGACCCGGGTCGACGGCGACGGCGGTGACCGCCCACGGCCCCTACGGATCGTTCGAGTTCGTCCCGTCCGGGGAGGAGCCGGTCGTCACCGATGGCGAGGACGAGGCGCCGCCTCCGCCGACCCGACACGTCGCGGCCTCGGCGATCATCCTCCTCTGGGGCCTCTCGATGCTCGCCGCCTCGACGATCCTCGTCTTCCTCGGGCTGCTCCTGGTGCCGATCTTCGATCGATCGGGGACGATGGGGCCCGGCCGGAGCGAGTTCTGGGACTCGGAGGGGGTCTATCTCTGGTCGATGGTCTACAACGTGTTGAGCCTCCCGGTCGGGCTCGCCCTCGTCGTGGCCGGCTTCGGGCTGCTCTACCGGAAGCGGTGGTCCCGCTGGCTCGTGTTCGTCTTCGCGGCGGGCGCCATTCCGCTCGGAGTGATCGACCTCTGCCAGGCCGCGGCGTTTCGAGGGCCCCGGGTCCTCGACCGCCTGGAGTCCTCGAGTCACGTCGACCCCGCCGAGTTCTGGATCATGGTCGGCCTGCTCGCGCTCTTCGTTCTCGCGGAGCTGCTCGAGGTGCTCGCGCCCCTCGCGTTCGTCCTCTACGCGCGGTCGCGGACGTGCCGGATCGTCCTCGGGCTGGAGGCGCCACCGAAGGCCGAGCACGACCTCGAGGGCTGATCGGCCGGGGCCTCTAGCCCGCAGAGGGGCTATCAAGCTCGTTCACGTGCCGATGGGCTCGCCTTCGGCGAGCAGGATGTCACCACGGAGACACGGAGAGCACGGAGGATTCACGGAGGGCGCGCCGAGCGGTCGAAGAGCCGGATCCCCTCCGAGGCTCCTCCGTGCGTCGGTGCCTCCGCGGTTCATCCCCTCGGCGGAGGCGAAGCCAACCAACCCGGGCTGAGCTGGTCGCGTCTTTCTCCGTGAGTCCTCCGTGCCCTCCGTGTCTCCGTGGTTTCATCCTTTCGCCGAAGGCGAAGTCGGTGGGTCCGCGGTCACTCGAGCCAGCTTGATAGCCGCTATGCGGGCTAAGACGGCAGCCGCGGCGCGGGGCGTTCGCCCGTCTTCCGCCATTGGCGGTAGTCGGCCAGGATCGTCGCGTGGTCGAAGGCGAGGACCGCGGGGAGCGAGCCGTCGGCGAAGACGCCGACGTTCGCCGCGTCGTCGCGCGCCTCGGGCTCCCCCCGCGCGCGCCCCACGAACACGGTGCTGATCGTGTGCTTGCGCGGGTCGCGGGCGGGGTCGGAGTAGGTATGGAGCTGGCAGATGAGCTCCACGTCGAGACCGGTCTCCTCCTCGGCCTCGCGGACGGCGGCGCGCTCGAGGCGCTCGCCCTCGTCGACGAATCCTCCGGGGAGGGCCCACCCCGGCGGCGGGTTCTTCCGCTCGATCAGGACGATCCCTCGGACGTCGCCCGCGTCGTTCAGGAGCTCGATCACGACGTCCACGGTCGGGATCGGATTTCGATACTCGGTCATGGCCTCGAACCTAGTGTCCCCCGTCTGAAGTCTCGCAACATCTCGCCGGGCCTCGCGGCCGCTGGCTTCGTCGCTCGTCGCTCAGAACCTCCATGAGGTTGAATCGCTCCTCGCTCCTCGCCAGCGACCACGATGCCTCGCCGAACATGTCACGACACTTCTGACGGAGCACACTAGCTTCGCGCCCGGCGACCCGTCCAGCCATTCTCGATCCGGTCTTGACGCCCGGTCCGCGGGGCGGTAACCCGAGGTCGATCTCATGCGTCGCACGCGAATGTGGCCCTGGCTGGCGGGGGTGCTCATCCCCTGCGCCGCCCTCGCGCTCGGGGGCGTCCGTCTCCTCATTGAGGACGCCCGCCGGGCCGATGCCCGCTACCGGGCGCGGGCGCGGGTCGCCGCCGACGGGGTGATCGACGCGCTCGCGGCGACGAGCGCCGCCCTGCCCGACGGCGCCGCCGCGGCGACCACCTTCGTCGTCGATGCCGACGGCGCGCCGATCGCGTTCGCCCCGGCGGGCCCCGCGGACGCCGCGCCCGGGAGCGCGCGCCCGCCCGATCCCGAGCGGGGCGCGGTCGAGGCGGCGGCGCTCGACGCGGCGCTCTCGGCGGCGGCGCGCCACGAGTCGGCCGGGCGACTCGACGCCGCGGCCGGGGAGCTCTCCGCGTTCGTCGCGCGGGCGGGCGCCGGCGGACCGCGGGCCGCCGGTCTGACCGCCCTCGGCGCGCTCGAGCGCAAGCGCGGCCGCCTCGAGCAGGCCCGCGCCGCGTGGGCGCGCCTCGTCGGCGAGCACCCGCGCGCCCTCGACGGCTCGGGGCTCCGACGGTCGTTCGCCGCCCGCCTCTTCCTGATCGAGACGACCGGATCGGCCGCTTCGGCCGGCGACCAGGAGCCCGAGCGCGCAACGACGCTGCTCCTCGGGCTGCTCACGGACGTCGTCGCCGAGCACATCGACGCCGATCAGGTCGCCGTCGGCCTCTTCGCCGCGCGCGTCCGCGGGCGCCTCGTCGCGTCCATCGCGGCGGCCGAGGACGCCCCGTTCGCCGCGGAGGATGCGGCCGCCGCGGCCGCCCTCGACGCGCTCGACCGCGCGCGCAGCCGCCGTCGCCGGATCGCCGCCGCCTGGCGCCGACACGTCGAGCGCGATCCGCCGCCCGGCGCGGGCGACCCGCCGGCGACGATCCGTCTCGCCCTGCGGCCCGAGCCCGGACGCCCCGACGACCCGCCCATCGCGATCGTCGCGACCGTGAGAGCGCGCGCCGACGGCCGCCGCGAGGTCGGCGCCACGACCGATGGCGACCTCGCCCGGGCGGCCCTCGGTCGCCCCGAGGTCCGCTCGCTCGTCGCCCTCGGCCTCGTCGCGCGGCTCACCCTCGACGGCGCGCCGCTCGCGACGGCCGGCGACGGCGAGGGCGAGGAGGCGCTCCCGCCGGAGCCGCTCCTCGCCGAGCCCGCTCCCGCCCCGCTCGAGGACGTCCGCCTCGAGGTCTTCGGCGCCGACCACGACGCGTTCGTCGCCGCCGAGGCGCGGCGGATGCGGCTCGGGATCGCCCTCGCCGTCGCGGCGCTCCTCGTCGCATCGATCGCCGCGGTCGCCACGGTGCGCGGCGTGAACCGCGAGGTGACCGCGGCCCGCGGCCGGCAGCAGTTCGTGGCGGCCGTCACCCACGAGCTCAAGACGCCGCTCGCATCGGTCCGCCTCCTCGCCGAGCTGATCGACAGCGACGAGATCGAGCCCGACCGCGCCCGCGAGTTCGCGCGACGGATCGTCGGCGAGAGCGATCGGCTCGGCCGGCTCGTCGCGTCCGTCCTCGAGCTCGCCCGGCTCGAGCGCGGCGCCGCGCCGGTGCATCGGCAGGACCTCGCGCCGGCCGAGCTCGCCCGGTCGGTCGCCGACGGGTTCGCCGAGACGGCCCGCGGACGGGGGTTCTCGGTCGAGGTCGAGGCGGACGACGACCTGCCCGGCGTCTCCGGCGACCGGGACGCCCTCGCCGGCTGCGTCCTCAACCTGCTCGACAATGCGATGAAGTACTCGACCGAGCCGCACGCGATCCAGATCGCCGTCCGGCGCGTGGATGGCAATGGCGAGGGCGGCGAGGTCCACATCGAGGTCGCCGACCGAGGCGTCGGCGTCCCCGCGGGCGACGCGGACCGCCTGTTCGAGCCGTTCTTTCGGGGCGGCGACGAATTGACCCGGGAACGTCCGGGGGTGGGCCTCGGACTCGCGCTCGTCGCGGAGATCGCCGCGGCCCACGGCGGGCGGGCCGCGTTCGATCCGCGCGACGGCGGGGGGAGCCGGTTCCGGATCGAGCTGCCGGCCACCTCGGCCGGCCCGGCTCCTCACGACGGGACGACGACGGGAGACGAGGCGTGACCGGTTCGAGCGAGCAGCGCGCTCACGTCCTCCTCGTCGAGGACGAGGAGTCGCTCCGCGCCGGCCTCATCTACGCGCTCGAGCGCGAGGGGTACCGCGTCGACGTCGCGGCCGACGGCGAGGCGGCCCTCGCCGCGCTCCGCGCGAGCGCGCCGGACCTCGTCCTCCTCGACGTGATGATGCCGAAGGTGAGCGGCTTCGAGGTGCTCGAGGCGCTCCGCGCCGAGGGACGCGAGGTGCCGGTCATCCTGCTCACGGCGAAGGGCGAGGAGGCCGACCGCGTCCGCGGCCTCGACCTCGGCGCCGACGACTACGTCGTGAAGCCGTTCGGCCTCGCCGAGCTCCTCGCGCGCGTCCGGGCGCGGCTTCGGCGGCGGGCGACCGACGCGGCCGAGGTCCCCGACTCCTTCGAGGTCGGCGACGCGCGCGTCGACGTCCCCGCCCTCGCGGTCGTCCGCGCCGAGGGCTCGACGCCGCTGACCGTCCGCGAGGCCGACATGCTGAAGCTCCTCTACCGCGAGCGTGGGCGACCGGTCAGCCGAACCCGCTTCCTCGAGGAGGTCTGGGGCCACGACAAGTTTCCGACGACGCGCACCGTCGACCAGCACGTCGCGAAGCTGCGCCAGAAGATCGAGCCGGAGCCGGGTCGGCCGAGGCATCTCGTCACCGTCCACGGCCTCGGTTATCGACTCGATCCGTAGAGACAAGTGCTGATGAGACCAGGTTTCGCGGCGCGTTCACACCGTTTTACATCATCCGATCCTGACGTTGACAAGCGCGCTCGGGATCGCGGCTACCTTCCCTGGCAGACGACGGGCGGCACCCCCGCCGCCCGTCCAGCCCTCGGGAGAGAATCGGAATGACGACCAGAACGACGAAGCGCTGGGCCGCACCGGCGATCGGCGCCGCCCTCGCCCTCGCGATCGGCGCCGCGCCGGCCGCCGCGCAGTCCAACGACGGCGTCCGCGAGGCGGCGCGGGTCACGTTCGAGCGGGCCGCCTACGCGGCGGAGCACGAGCGCGACTTCGAGCGCGCGATCAAGCTCTACGAGGCCGCCCTCGCCGCGGCCGAGGCCGAGGGCGACACGTCGACCGCGAAGCGGGCGCGCGAGGCGGTGACGCTGCTCCGCGAGCGCCGCGGCGACGGCGCCGCGCCGTCCGCGCCGTCCGCGCCGCTCGAGCCCGGCACGGCGGAGCGCCTCCACGCGCTCGTCCGTGAGCTCTGCACCGGCGACGACGCGACGGCCGAGATCGCCTTCGAGGACATCCAGCTCTTCGGCGCCGCCGCCGTGCCGGAGCTCGAGCGGGCGCTGCACGCCGCGACGCTGCTCACGCCCCACCAGCGCCGACTCATCGACGCCGGCGTCCTGAGCGAGTCGGGCATCTCCGCGCCGATCGGCAACTCGACCGCCTCGGCCGAGTTGCTCGAGCAGCTCGCCCAGACGATCCCCGAGGCCCACGAGGCGCTCGTCCGGGGCGTCCGGGCGAAGGACCCCTCGGTCCGCCGCGCCGTCGTCGACGCCACCACCGACTGGCGAATCCTCGTCGTCGGCGCGCGCGACGCGGTCCCGGCGATTCGCGACCGGGCGATCGACGAGCTCGTCAGCGGCACGGTCGACCGAAACGACGAGATCGCGGCGGTGATGGCCCAGGCGTGCAAGCGCGGCAGCCAGCCGGCCGCCGAGTGGATCGCCTGGTACGTCGAGAAGCCCGTCGCGACGCTCCTCGAGATCCTCCTCGACCCCGGCGCGAACGAAGCGACCCGAGCGGCCACGGTGACCGGGCTGGCGTCGATCCCCTCGAACGCCGCCGAGCTGGCGGGACGCGCCGACGAGCTCCTCGACCCGCTCCTCGACGCGATCGAGGCGGGCGGCGGCGCCCGAATCGCCGCGGAGTCGGTCCTCGCTTCGCTCCTGGGCGCCGAGGAGAGCTCCGTCGAGATCGGAGACGCCCAGGCCGTCCGCGTCCTCGAGGTCGTGCTGCGCTGGCTCGAGACGCCGCGCCTCCCGTCCAGCCCGTCGCGGCTCCGGATGATCGCCCGCCACGCCGAGGCCCGGGCGCTCGAGGCGCTGCTCCGGCACGATGCGACGCGCGTCAGTCACTCGAGCTACAAGACCCTCGCGGAGCACGCGGCCCGGCGTGGCTACCTGCCGGACCGGTTCGGCGCGCTCGCGAAGCGGACGGCCGAGCTCGACGGCCACCGCCTTCAGAAGACGCTCTACCGGACGCTCTGCGGCGCCGAGGCCGACCCGGCGACGGTCCTCGGTGCGCTCGAGCTGTTCGAGGGCGAGGACCAGCTCGACTACATCGAGGCCGTCCTCTCCGACTCCGACACGTTCGACGCGAGCTTCCTCCCCGCCCTCCGGAAGGCGATCCTCGCGAACCCGGCCGACCCCCGGGTCACGGAGGCGCTCCGCCGCGTGCGAGACGAGGGCGACCTCGCCGCGCTCGACGGCGTGATCGCGGTCCTCCGGTGCGACGGCGAGGACTTCGCGGAGTTCGACGCGTACTCGTGGGACTCGGTCAACGGGCTCCGCGAGGCGGCGCTGGAAGCCCTCGCCAAGCTGGCGGCGGTCGCGCCTCCGGAGGTCGTCACGATGCTCGAGCCGGCGATCCTCGCCGAGGACCTCGAGCGCCGAGGCCAGAGCGCCGACGATGCGGCGTTCACCTACATCGTCACGACCGCCGGCCTCCCGGCCGATCACGCCCTCGCGATGATCGAGCGGCTCTGGTCGAGCTGCGAATCGGAGACGATCCGCGGCGCTCTCGCCTTCACCCTCGTGCAGCGCTGGACGGGCGACCGCGCCTGGACCGACGCCGTCGCGGCGCACTTCCCCGAGATCGAGTGGCCCGAGTGGCGCCAGCAGGCGCTGCTGCGGTTCCGGGACGAGCTCTACGAGCCCGCGATCCCGCTTCTCGGCGACCTGCTCGCCGACCCGGACGGAGACGTCCGCAAGGCCGCCCACGACGCGTTCCAGACGTTCAAGCAGCTCCGCGACGCCCGGGCCGAGTTCGACGCGTGGCAGGCGGAGACGAAGGAAGGCCGCGAGACGATCTCCGAGCTCGAGGCGCTCCTCGCGAGCGACGACGACGCCGTCGTGATCGGCGCGGTCCGATCGCTCGGGATCCTGAAGGCGCGCGCCGCCCTGCCGAAGATCGTGAAGCTGCTCGGCCGGAAGGACGCCCCCGAGCTGTCGAAGGCGGTCCACGAGGCGATCGGCCGGATGTCGGACGACTGATGTGGGGCGACCGATGACCACCGATGACAACCCGCTGATCGTCCGGAATCCCCTCGCCGGCGTTGACATGTCCGGGGCGGGCCGCATTAATGGGTGGCGATGCGTGACCGTCTTCCGATCCTCGCCCTCGCCGTCCTCGCGGCCCTCCTCACCGCCGGGTCGCCCCTGCGGCTGAGCGTGTGCATCGCGGTCGAGGGCGACGCGTCGACCGCCGAGGTCGCGACCGACGCCTGCTGCGCCCCGGCGGCCCCCGCACCCGACGACGATGGCCCGCGGTGCGGGTGCTGCGTCGAGGTGCTGGTCGGCGTCGCGGTCGCGCTCGACGCGCCGGTCGATCCGGACGAGCGCGCCTCGACTCCGGGCCGCGCCCCCGCGGCGGCGCCGTCGGGGCCGGTCGCGCCGGCATCGCTCCGCGTCGTCTCGCTCGCCGATCCGCCTCGCGCGCTCGGGCCACCGGCGGCCTCCCGCCCGCTCCTGCTCTAGAGACGCCTCCTCGAGCGGCGCGCACGCGGCGCGCCGCCGGTCGTGGACCTCCATCGCGCGATGGTCCTCCTCGAGGAAGCCCCGCCATGCCCGCCGACATCTCCGGTCTTCGAAGCACCCGTCCGCCGCCCACGGCGATCCCCGCCCCGCGCCCGCGGCTCGGCTCGCGCGTCGTCCTCCCAGCCGGCGTCCTCGTCGCGTTCGGCGGCGTGCTCGCCTTCGCCGCGCGCGACGCGCTCCTGCCGGCGACCCCGGTCCGCGTCGTCCCGGTCGTGGCGAAGGCGCTGACCGGCGCCGAGATCTCGGCGGGAACGGTCACCGCGCAGGCGGCCGGCTGGGTCGAGCCCGACCCGTTCCCGACGTTCGTCTCGGCGCTCACCGACGGGATCGTCGCCGAGGTGCTCGTCCTCGAGGGCCAGGCGGTCGAGGCGAACCAGGTCGTCGCGCGCCTCGTCCCCGATGACGCGCGCCTCGCCCTGGCCCGGGCCGAGGCCGACCTCCGCGACGCGGTCGCCGTGCGCGAGGCCGCCGCGGAGGAGCTCGAGACGCTCGTCGAGCGCCGCCGCGCCGCCGACGTCGCCGCCGCGCGGGTCGAGGAGAGCGCGGCGATGGTCGCGATGAACCTCGAGACGGTCGCCGCGCAGCGGGCGCGCGTGCGCGAGCTCGAGGAGCAGGTGCGCCGCGACGAGCCGCTCGTCGCGGCCGAGGTCGTCGACGAGCTCACCCTGGTGCGCACCAGGCTCCAGCTCGACGCGCGTCGCGCGGAGCTTCACGCCCTCGAGGCGAACGCGACCGTCCTCGAGGCGCAGGCGAAGCGGGCGGCCGCCGAGCGGCACGCGGCCGACGAGGCGCTCCGGCTGCTGATCCCCGAGCGCCGCGCGCTCGAGCAGGCGAAGGCGGCCGCGGACGAGGCGAAGGCCGCCTGCGACGAGGCGGCCCTCCGGGTCGAGCGGCTCGAGATCCGGGCGCCGATGGCCGGGATCGTCGCGCAGCGCCACGCCGCGCCGGGCTCGAAGGTCATCTTCGCGATGGACTCGGCGAAGTCGGCGACGGTGATGCACATGTACGACCCCGAGCACCTCCAGGTGCGGGTCGACGTGCCGCTCGCCGATGCGGCCCGCGTCGGCGTCGGCCACGCGGCGCGGATCGTCGTCGAGGTGCTGCCCGACCGCGTCTTCCAGGGCGAGGTCAGCCGGATCGTCCACGAGGCCGACCTCCAGAAGAACACCCTCCAGGTGAAGGTCCGGATCCTCGACCCGACGCCGGAGCTGAAGCCCGAGATGCTCGCGCGCGCCCAGTTCCTCGCGCCGGCGCCGACCGGCGGCGCCGAGGGCTCGACGGACTCCGCCCGGGCCGAGCGCCTTCTCGTCCCCGAGCGGCTCCTGCGCCGCGACGGCGGCGACCGGGCGAGCGTGCTCGTCGTGGAGGGCGGCGTGGCGGTCCAGCGCGCGATCAGGACCGGCTCGGTGAAGGAGAACGGCTGGGTCGACGCGGTGGAGGGCATCGTCGCCGGCGACCGGCTCATCGACGTCTTGCCCGACGGTGACGCGGCGATCGAGCCCGGCGCGCGGGTCCGCGTCACCGGTGAGTCGACGCCGGAGGGAGGACGCCCGTGACCACGGCAATGATCGAATGCCGCGGGCTCACCCACACCTACCGCCGCGGCGAGAGTGAGGTGACGCCGCTCCGCGACCTCGACCTCGACATCGCCGAGGGCGCCTACGTCGCCCTGATGGGCCCGTCGGGGAGCGGCAAGACGACGCTTCTCAACCTGATCGCCGGGATCGACACGCCGACGGCGGGGACGCTTCGGGTCAACGGTCAGGACATCGCCGGGATGTCGCGCTCGGACCTCGCGCGCTGGAGGCGTCACGCGCTGGGCTACGTGTTCCAGCTCTACAACCTCGTGCCGGTGCTGACCGCCTACGAGAACGTCGAGCTGCCGCTGCTCCTGCACCCGCTCGGGCGCGCCGACCGCCACCGCAAGGTCGCCCTCGCCCTCGAGCTCGTCGGCCTCGCCGACCGCCACGACCACTACCCTCGCCAGCTCAGCGGCGGTCAGGAGCAGCGCGTCGCGATCGCGCGCGCGATCGTGACCGATCCGACGATCATCGTCGCCGACGAGCCGACCGGCGACCTCGACCGCGAGGCCGGCAACGCGATCCTCGATCTCCTCGATCAGCTCCACACCGAGCTCGGCAAGACGCTCGTCATGGTCACCCACGACCAGACCGCGGCCGAGCGGGCCGGCGAGCTCGTGAGGATCGACAAGGGCAAGATCATCCGCGCGACGCCCGCCCCTGAAGCGGGCGAAGCCGGGAGCGGCCCATGATCCCCGAGTGGATCCCGCGCCCGCGCCTCCTGCCCGTCGTCGCCAAGCGTCTGGTGCGCCGACGGACGGCGAGCGCGTTGACCGTGCTCGGCGTCGCGACGGCGATGTTCCTCTTCGGCTCGGTCTGGGCCCTCCAGGCGGGCGTGCGCGAGGCGACCCGCGCGTCGGCCGACGAGACCGTCCTCGTCGTCTATCGCCAGGACCGGTTCTGTCCGTTCACGAGCCGCCTGCCCGAGGACTATGAGGCGCGGATCCGGCGGATCGGCGGCGTCGCCGACGTCGTCCCGATGCGGATCGCCGTCAACAACTGCCGGGCGAGCCTCGATGTGATCACCTTCCGCGGCGTGCGGCGCGAGCGGTTCGCCGCGGGCGAGGGGCGACGGTTCGAGATGGTCGCCGGATCGCTCGAGGACTGGCTCCGGCGCTCGGACGCCGCGCTGCTGGGGAGGACCTTCGCCGAGCGCCGCGGGCTCCGGCCCGGCGACCGCTTCGACGGCAACGGCGTCACCGTGACCGTCGCCGCCGTGTTCGACTCCGACGAGCCGCAGCACCAGAACGTCGCCTACGTCGACCTCGACTTCCTCCAGCTCTCGCCCTCCATCAAGGACGACGGCGTCGTCACCCAGTTCAACGTCCGGGTCGACGACGCGGCGAGGCTCACCGCGGTCGCCGAGGCGATCGACGAGGAGTTCCGCGCCGCGCAGGAGCCGACCAGCACCCGGTCGGAGAAGGCGTTCGTCGCGCGGGCCGCCGCCGACGTGATCGAGCTGATCGGCTTCACCCGCTGGGTCGGGCTCGGGTGTCTCGCGGCCGTCCTCGCCCTCGTCGCGAACGCGATCGTCCTCTCGGTCCAGGACCGGGTCCGCGAGATCGGCGTGCTCCAGACGCTCGGCTTCACCGGCGGGCAGGTGGCCGGGCTGGTCGTGCTCGAGGGCGTTCTCCTGAGCGTCGCCGGCGGCGCCCTCGGGATCGGTCTGTCGGCGGGCTTCCTCGCGCTCGGACAGTTGAGCCTGAGCAACGAGGGGCTCTCGATCCACTTCGTCGCCGGGGCCGACCTGATCGGCGCCGGCCTCGCCCTGTCGCTCGCCCTCGGTCTCGTCGCCGGGCTGGCGCCGGCGATCCGGGCGGCGCGGATCCCGATCGCCGGATCGTTCCGGGCGACGTGATGATGGTGATGATGCTGGGACTGCTTCCCTGGGAGTACGGCGTCCGCAACATGGCCCGGAGCCCGCTCAACCTCGCCCTCGGCGTCGCCGGGAGCGGCCTCGTCGTCCTCCTCGTCCTGGCCGCCGCCGGGTTCGTCCGCGGGATGGGGCGCAGCCTCGGGCACTCCGGGGACGACCGGAACGTGATCCTCCTCGGCGCCGGGAGCGAGGAGAGCATCGAGCGGAGCGAGATCCGGCGGGCCGTCACCGGGATCGCGGCCGCGTCGATCCCCGGCGTGCGCCGGCGGCTCGGGGTCGCCTACGTCTCGCCCGAGGCGCACGTCGCCCTGGTCGCCCGGCGCGAGGGCGACGACGAGCGGTTCCTGGCGAACTTCCGCGGCGTGCAGGCCGAGGCGTTCCTCGTCCACCCGCAGGTCCGGATCATCGAGGGCCGCGCGCCGGGGCCGGGGGAGCTCCTCGTCGGACGCCTCGCGGCAACGCGCATGGGGATCGACGACGGCGACCTCGCCATCGGCCGGACGCTGCGCATCGCCGAGCGCCCCTGGACGATCGTCGGGCGGTTCGAGGCGCCCGACACGGTGATGGAGGCGGAGATCTGGTGCGACCTCCAGGAGCTGCTCGTCGCGACCCGCCGCGAGTCGGTCTCGTGCGTCGTGCTCACCCTCGAGGGCGACGCCGAGCTCGCCGACGTCGACCTCTTCACGAAGCAGCGGCTCGATCTCGAGCTCGTCGCGATGCACGAGGGCGAGTACTACGCCAAGGTGCTCGCCTTCTACGGCCCGGTCCAGGTGATGGTCTGGATCACCGCGGCGCTCGTGGCGGCCGGCGCCTTCTTCGGAGGCCTCAACACCCTCTACGCCGCGTTCGCGGCCCGGGCGCGCGAGCTCGCCTCCCTCCAGGTGGTCGGGTTCACCCGCCCCGCGTTGCTGCTCGCGCTCGTCCAGGAGTCGGTCCTGACGGCCGCCGCCGGGTCGCTCCTCGCCTCGGCCGGTGCGCTGCTCCTGCTCGACGGCATCGCCGTCCGGATCTCGATGGGGGCGTTCGGCCTGGTCATCGACGGCCCGGTGATGGCGATCGGCCTCACGGCCGGGCTCGCCCTCGGCGTGCTCGGCGCGCTGCCGCCCGCGTTGCGATGCCTCCGGATGCCGGTCGCGGAAGGGCTCAAGGCCGTCTAGGATCGACCGATCGAACACGACGCCCGGACGGGCGACAGGAGGAGAGAAAGATGATGATGAAGCTTCGGAGAGAGCACGGACTGGTGATCGCCCTCGCCCTGCTGGCCGGCGTGACGACCGGCTGTCCCGCCGACGGACCGACCGCGGGCGGGACCGAGACGGCGGGAACGGCGCAGACGCCCGCGACCGGGCTGCCCGGCGGGCTCAAGCTCGCCACCTCGCCCGACGGCGAGGCGCTCGGCGTCTCGGCGGCGAAGGCGAGCGCGAAGGAGGGTGAGACGATCGTCCTCCGCGGCCGGATCGGCGGCACGTTCGCCCCCTTCGTCGAGGGACGCGCCGCGATGACGATCGCCGACGAGGCGATGGACTCGTGTGACTCGAAGGAGGGCGACGGCTGCACCGCGCCGTGGGACTACTGCTGTGAGACGCCCGAGGACATCCTCGCGAACACGGCCACGATCCAGGTCGTCGGCGAGGACGGGCGCCCGCTCGCGGTGAGCCTGCGCGAGCTCGGGGCGAAGGAGCTCGCGACGGTCGTCGTCCAGGGGACCGTCGGGCCGCGCCCGGACCCGAAGGTGCTGATCGTGAACGCGACCGGGATCTGGGTCGCCGACTGAGGATCGCTCAGCGAGGGACGACGAGGATCTCGACGCCCGCGAAGCGCGCCGGCACGGGCGCGTCCGGCCGCTCGAGCCCCCAGCTCCGCCCGAAGAGACACGCCTCGATCGGGCCGTCGAGCGGGAACGCGAACGCGACCATCTCCCGGGCCGGCTCGCCCGGCCGGGCGAAGCGAGCGACGATCCCGTCGCGGCGGCGCTCGAGCTCCAGGTCGGCGGAGCGATCGGACCAGGGGAAGACGGCGACCGTCGTCTCCCACTCGTGGATCCGCTTGCTCCGAACCCACACCCGGTAGGGCGTGGGCGCGCCGGACCCGTTCGCCTCGATCCCGAGGAGCACCGTGTCGTACGGGCGGGCCTCGCTGATCAGGGCGAGCCCGGCGGCCTCGGACCCGTTCGCCCGCCCGGCGGGCATCGTGACCGTCGCGCGCACGATCACGTCCTCTCGAAGGGTGGTCACGCTCACGCCATGGGCCTTGCGGTCGTTGTGGACCCACTGCCCGAGGCAGGCGATGCTCGCGCCCCCCTGGCGCAGCTCGGCGAGGTCGCGCGGGACCGGAGCGGGCCGATGCGGCCCGCTCGCGATCACCGGAAGAGCGCCGGGCGCCGGGACGGACGCGCGCCGCTCGGCGGGGACGAAGGCGGGGGCGCGATGCTCGAGCCGCCCTTGCAGCTCGAAGCGGATCGTGCCGACAAACGGCCGGCCCTCGTCGTACACGGCGATGTTGGCCCGGCCGTCGCCGGGCGCGAGGCGCGCGACCGGGACGGCCCGTCGAACGGCGACGCCGTCGTCGTGACCGTCGAAACGCCGGCGGGTCAGGCTCGCTCCGACTCGCCTCACGTCGCCGACGGCGGCGGCGCTGCCGACCCGGGCGCGGTCGATCATGAGGTCGGATCCATGGCGCTGATGGAAGTCGAGCTCGTACCCCCACTGCCGTCCGACGCGCGCGTCGATCCGGGCATCCACCGAGACGCCGACGCGCGGCGCCGGATCGATCTCGACGGACACGCTGGCGACCTCGCTCAGCGCGAAGCGGGAGGTCACGTTGAGCGCGGCCTCGACCGCGATCCCTCCGGAGAGCCGAAGCTGGTCCGGGCGGGGCGAGACGACCTCGAAGGCGCGATCGAGGCGCTCGGCGTCCCCGGGAACCTGGATCCGGACCATCCCGTTCGCCGCGGGCAGCGCGAGGAGGTCGTGGGTCTCGAGGAACGCGACGAGCTCGTCCGCCCGCGCCGCGCTCGCCGGATCGCGGCGCGCGAGCTGCGCGAGCCGTCGCGGCTCATCGGCCGGCGGCTCGCGACCCGCCCGCCGCTCGAGGGCGGCGAGGAGCGGGGCGAGGACGCGCGCCCCGGCGCCGGCCGAGCCCATCGCGAGCGCCGCGTCCACGTCGGCGCGGGCCGCTTCGAGGCTCCCTGAGTCGATCGCGAGGTGCGCGGCATCGGCGAGCGCCTCTCCACCGCCGGCGTCGGCCGCGACGCGAACGGCCGCGGCGGCGCGGCGCCGGCGGGCCGCGCCGAGGGCGGCGGGCGGCGGTCGGACCGGAATCCGGGTGAGCGCGAGGGCCAGTCGGGCGCCCGCGTTCGTGCTCGGCTCGTCGTCGTCGGAGAGGATCGCGATCGCCGATCGAGCGGCCCCGGCCGTCGCGGCGACGAGCGGGTCGTCGTCGGCCGCGGACGCCTCGAGCAGCTCGGCCGTCGTGGCCGGCGAGAGGGAGTCATCGGGATCGCCCGCTCCGCCCGCGTGGCGGGTCGCCGCGACCGCGACCGCGATCGGGACGCTCGCCCGGAGCAGCCGCCCGCCGCCGGTCGCGATGCGGCGGAGCGTCGCCGCGTCCCGGTCGCCGAGCTCGCTGGCCGCCTCGAGGAGCGTCAGCGCCTGACGCGCCCCGTCGGCTCCGTCGTCGACGAGCGAGGCGCCTCGCGCGGCCGCCGCCCACGCCTCGAGCATGTCGAGCGCGCCGCCGACGGTGCGGCCGCGGAGGCTGGCGCGGGCGGCCTCGACGAGGAGCGGCGCCGGCGGTGACCGCTCGGGGTCGGCCTCGCCGATCACCCCGCGGAGCCGCTCGAGCGCGCCGCCGCGCGCGAAGAGGGCGAGCGCGATCGCCGCCCGGATCGCGCTGCCGTCGCCGGCCCGAGCGTCGACCGCGTGAAGGAGGCGCTCGTAGTCCGAGTCCATGACCTGCTGGATCGTCCCGTCTCCGAGGCGGCGGTAGACCTCCTCCCACAGCCGGACGAGCCCCGGCGCGTCGAGGGCGCGCACGCGCGCCTCGACGATCGCCGCGAGGGCGACGCCGCCGCGCGGCGACTCGGGATCGAGGGCGAGGAGGGTCCAGCGGTCCTCCTCGGCGGAGGCGGGGGCGCCGACCGCGTCGTACGCGGCGGCGCGGAGGGCGAGCGCCTCGGTCCGCTCCTCTCGGGGACGCCCGGCGACGACGACCGCCTCGAGCGCGACGATCGCCTCGGCGGCGCGGTCCGCCCGGAGCTGACAGCGCCCGAGCCGGACCTCGATCCGGTCGCGCCGCCAGCCGCGCTCGAGGGCCGCCTGGTAGCTGGTCGCGGCGTCGCTCCAGGCGCCGCGGGCCTCGTGGACCCGACCCAGGATGTGCTTCACCTCGGCATCGTCGGCGAGCGCGTCGGCGCGCGCGGCGGCGGCGGCGGCCTCGTCGAGGTCGGGCGGATCGCGCTCGAGCGCGAGCCGGGCGAGGCCGCGCCAGCCGGTGACGCGGTCGGGCGCCTCGGCCGTCGCCGCGAGGAGGAGCGCCCTCGCCTCGCGCCGGTCGTCCGGGTCGTCGCCGCGGGCGAGCTCGAGGCCGCGCGCCTCCCGCACGATCGCATCGGCCCGGCGGAGCTCGGCCCGGACGAGGATGCCGAAGGCGCCTGCGGCGACGGCCACGAGCGCGAGAAGCGTGACGGCGGCCGAGACGAGCGGACGGCGCCGGATCGTCGCGCCGACGCGCGCGAGGCCGGTCGCCCGCCGCGCGTGGATCGGACGGTCCTCGAGGACGCGGCGGATGTCGGCGGCCAGGGCGGCGGCGCTGTCGTAGCGGTCCTCGGGCTCCTTCGCCATCGCGACGTCGATCACGGTCTCGACGTCGCGCGGCACCTCGGGCCGGAGCGCCCGGACCGGCTCGGGGCGCTTGTTGAGGATCGCGTTCAGCAGCCCGATCGCGTCGTGGCCGGCGAAGGGGCGGCGGCCGGCGACCAGCTCGTAGAGCATCGCGCCGAGCGAGTAGACATCGGAGCGCGGTCCCATCCGGTCGAGCTCGCCCGACGCCTGCTCGGGCGGCATGTAGGCGGGCGTGCCCATGACCTGGCCACTCCGGGTCAGGGCGTCGCGCGCGGCGACGTCGCGGGCGAGACCGAAGTCGGTGATGAGCGGCTGCCCCTCCCCGTCGAGGAGAACGTTCGCCGGCTTGAGGTCTCGATGGACGATCCCCTCGCCGTGAGCGTAGTCGACCGCCCGGGCGATCCGGTCCATCAGGGCGAGGGACTCCCGGACCGGCATGCCCGTCCTCCCGTCGAGCGAGCCTCCGGAGACGAGCTCCATCACGAGGAAGGGTCGCTCCTCGTCGACGCCGACGTCGTACACCCCGACGATCCCGGGATGCCGGAGTCTGGCGAGCGCGCGCGCCTCGCGGAGGAAGCGCTCGACCAGCTCGGGCGTGCCGTAGCTGCCGGCGAGGAGCACCTTGAGGGCACGCTCCTGCTGGAGGGCGGGGTCGAAGGCCCGGTAGACGACGCCCATCCCGCCTCGCGCGATCTCGCCGAGGATCTCGTATCGGCCGCAGCGGCGGCGTCGCGGTGGTCGGGGCGCGCTCACAGCAGGATCGAAGCATGGGGCTGGCCGGCGATCAAGCGATGCCCATCCGGCCGGAGTCGGGCGCCACCATCTCGTCCGGAAGCGTTTCGTAGCGGTTCCCGGTGAGGACGTTCGCCCCGTCCTCTCGGGCCGCCCCCGGCCCGCCTCACGAGCCCAAGTCCTTGGTGCTCAAAGAACCCGATCGTCTCGTCGCTCTTTCCGCCGTCGTGGCACGGCACTCGCTTCTTTACCGCCAGGCCACGAAGGCCGTGACACGAACGAAGTGACCCGCGGCGGGACCTCCCCAGGACCGTCGAGCCCGGGGCTGGCGTGGACGCTCACCGAATCGGTGGGGGCAGGCCGGTCCCACAGAAGAAAGAGACCCCCGATGAAGCTCCATCGATCGCTGATGGTAGCGACCGCCGCCATCGTGCTCACCGGCACGACGCAGGCGTTCGCGCAGGAAAACCTCCGACTCCCCCGCAGCAAGGCCGTCGAGATCGGCCGCGTCACCCAGACGCCCGACTCCGTCGCTCAGGGCGAGAAGATCCAGTTCGAAGTTCACGGGATCAAGAGCTCGGCCGACATCTTCGACGCCGTCCGGGTCCGCCGGCTGGACCTGGTCACCCTTCCCCCTGCCAAGATCATTCACATCGACGCCTACGTCCGCCCGATGATCGGCGCCGGCATCACGTCGCCGTTCACCGAGAAGGTCGACCTCGGCACGCTCCCCCCGGGCGAGTGGACCCTGATCTTCAACGAGGACTTCGGCCACGGCAGCCGCTTCGAGCGCAAGCTGACGGTCACGGTCCACGAGCACCCCGCGCCGGTGACGTTCCAGGACGTCGAGCGCGGCGTCATGAGCGCCATTCGCGACACGCGCAGCGTCGTCGTGCGCAACGCCCGTGACTGGGAGCGCCTCTACCGCGAGCACGAGGGCCCGCAGTTCCACATGGGCCTGCCGCAGCCCGTCCCCTCGGTCGACTTCGACGAGGAGATGGTGATCGCGCGGTTCCAGGGCGGCCGGAGCACCGGCGGCTACTCGACCACGATCACCGGGATCACCTCGCGTGGCGACGATCTCGTCGTCAGCATCAACGAGCGCTCGCCCGGTCCGAACGAGATGGTGACGATGGCGCTGACGTCGCCGTTCCACATCGTTCGTCTCCGTAAGTTCAGCGGCGACGTCAAGTTCGACATCACCCAGCAGGTCGGCAACGGCATCACGCCGGTTCCGGTCAAGATCGACGCGTCCTCCGACATCCCCGCCGAGGGCGTGGCGGACGACGAGATCATCCTCGGCCTCGACGGAACGCTCTCCCCGACGCAGATCTTCCACGACTTCCGCGTTCGCCGCGTGACCCGTCAGGGCAGCACCGGCGGCGGCGGCGGCCGGTTCCCCGCGCCGTTCACCGAAGAGATCATCATGATCGACGCGCTCGCGACCGAGACCGGCCGCGGCGCTCTCCCGCGCCCGTTCGGCCGGAAGCTCGACGTCGGCCCGCTCGACGCTGGCCTCTACACCCTGCGCTTCAACGCGGAGCTCGGCGGTGCGGACAGCTTCGATCGTCAGCTCGTCGTCAAGGACGCCGTCCAGACCCGCAACGGCCTGATCCAGGCCAGCAGTGACGTCCCCCGGGACGCCGCGGCGGGTGAGCAGGTCATCCTCGGGCTCGACGTCGCGCTGAACGCCGGCGAGGAGCTCGTCGACTTCCGCGTCCGCAAGGCGACCCGCATGGGCGGCAGCCGTCCGCAGCCCGGCGGATTCGTCGCGCCGTGGACCGAGAACCAGATCCTCGTCGACGCGCTCGTTCGCGACAGCAGCGACCCCGACCACGCCGAGGCGCGTATCGACGGTCGGAAGCTCGACGTCGGCCCGCTCGACGCCGGTCTCTACACCGTCCGCCTCAACGCGAGCAACGGTCGTGAGGACCACATCAACCGCCGGATCAACGTCACCGAGACGGCGAGCCGGATCACCCTCGAGATCCTCGAGCGGACGGTCGTTCCCGAGACGCTCGCCAGCGGCGAAGAGCTCGTGATCAAGGTCGAGGGCCTGCGGCCCTTCGGCATGGATCTCGACGAGGTCGTCGTGAGCCAGCACCAGCTCGAGATCTTCCCGCCGATCAACGTGATCCAGATCGACGCCTACGCCAAGCCGTCGTTCCGCCCGGGTCCGTTCCCGCAGCCGCGTCCGTTCGCGGACGGCGTGCAGCCCGATCGTCGTTCGATCATGCCGCCGATCACCGGCTGGGAGTCCGAGGTTCGCGTGAGCGGTCTCCAGCAGGGCGACTACCAGGTCCGCTTCAACGTGGAGCACGGCAACAGCTTCACCAAGAGGCTCACCGTCGGCGCGCCCGAGGCGCTCCTCTTCGGCACCGTCGAGCGTGAGGGCAACCGGGTCTACATCGCGACCCGTCTGCTCAACACCCGTGACGGTGGCGACCACCGCCCGATGCCGCCCGCCTTCGAGCCGCGTCTCCTGGTCGAGAACGCTGACGAAGAGACGATGCGGTATCTCCGTCTGCTCGACGGCCGTCAGGTCACCGTCAAGAGCACGCCCGGCACCAACAGCGCCGCGATCGACGTCCAGGAGCTGGTGAGCCCGAAGGCTCAGCTGTTCTTCGGCACCGCCGGTGGCGACGTCCGGAACCCGACCCTGTCGGTCGGTCGTCGGATGGCCTACGACGTGGTCGGAAACGCGATCCGCGGGGCGATCGCCCAGTTCAGCGGTGAGCGCGTCAGCGTCGTGGCGTTCCCCTACGGCAACGAGCTGGTCGGCGTGTCGTTCGACGCGCACCCCAACCGCGGTCAGCGCTCGGTTCGCGTCGTCGACGGTCCGTTCCCGTTCGCGTGGGGCGTCGACCGTCTCGACGCCGACGACATCGTCAGCATCGAAGGCAGCCTTCGGACGCCGTGGTTCGGCCGCTTCTTCTCCGTTCGCTACAAGAAGGACGGTCAGGTGCGGACGGGCTGGATCGACGCCGACGACCTCCAGCCGTGGACCGGCGCGAGCACGCTCAGCGCCCGGAACGCGGACGAGGAGGACGACGACCGCAGCGCGCTCGGCTTCTCGCGGGCGCTCGAGGGTGCGGACGACGACGAGTAAGTAGTCCGAACCCCACGAAGAGGTCACAACGCTAGATCGAACGGGCGGAGCCAGCCGGCTCCGCCCGTTCTCTGTACGGTTCTCGGCGATGGGATGGCGTGAGATTCGTCGTCGTTCCAGGAACGCCGGAATCTCCGGTGCGGCATCGACTCGGCGCCGACCGGAACAGTCCGCGCAATCCGCGTAATCCGCGGTTTCGTTCTTTCGGCGGAGAACAAACAACGAGTTGGAACCGCGGATTACGCGGATTACGCGGAGTGCGAGCTG
>JAJDCQ010000177.1 GCA_029260755.1 Planctomycetota bacterium
CCGGCTCGCGCGAGCCGACCGGCTCCAGGGATGGCTCCCTCTCGGTCTCGGTCACGCGAGGCGACGGGAGCCAAGAGAAGGAGCGCCGGGATCGGTCCGCGACGGGGCATCATCCGAAGCTGCTCCGTGCCTCCGTGGTTCCATCTCTTGATCGACCTGAGCGAAGTTGACATGCCCTGCCCGCATGATTCACGAGCCGATGCTCCTGAATAATGCGGGCTAGCGCGGCTAGCGCCGGCGACGAGCGGCTAGCGCCGGCGACGAGCGACGACGAGAAGCAGGAGGACGAGGATCAGCGGGACGACCGCCTCGGGCGCCGCGGGGGCGTCCGGGCTCGCGGCGACGCAGCCGCCGCCGCCGCCACCACCGCCTCCGCCGAACGCGCCCGGCTTCGGCGTCGTCGGCGTCGTGGACCCGCCGCCCGTCGTTCCACCGGATCCGTTCCCGGGCGTGCCGCCGGTCGAGCCGCCGGCTCCGCCGCCGGGCGCCGTTCCGCCACCGCCGCCGCCGGGCGTCGTCGGGGGCAGGAGGATGTCGATGGCCCGCGCGACCAGGTCGCGCCGGACGGCCTCGTCGACGATCGCCTCGATCGGGAAGGCGACGACGAACGCGGTCGCGGGCGTGGCGACGGCCGCGACCGGCGCGCCGCTGGTCTCCCAGGAGAGAGCGGCGACCGAGCCTGGCCCCTCGGCCGCGATCACGTCGGGGCTCGACGCGCGGTAGCTGCCGCCCGTCCCGTCGTCGAGGAGGACGGTGCCGAGGCCCGCGAGCGGTCCGCCGGGCGTGGCGTTCGCGACCCGCGTTCCCGCCTCGTCGCTCACGTAGCGGGCGCCGAGCACCTCGCGGAGGAACCGCCGGCCCCGGTCGAGGCCGTCGAGCTCCCAGGCGAGCTCGCTGCCGCTCACGAGGATCGTGCCGCTCGCCCGGAGGTAGTCCTCGACGAGGAGCTGCTCGTCGGGATCGAACGTCTTGGTGATCGAGCCTTCGCGCCCGAGCTGCCAGTCGACGAGGGCGTACTGGCCGAGGTCGACGCTGCGGCGGCCGATCGTCTCGTTCTGGGCGAAGTCGATCGCCGGGCCGGACCGCGCCTGATCGAGCGCGTCGAGATGCCGGACGACCTCGTCGCCGACCCAGCGGGCCTGGATGTTGTCGTGGGTGTGCTTCCACGGCCGATCGAACCCATCGACGATCAGCATCGCGTCGGTGCCGGGCTCGCCGACCCGCGCGCCGGCGATCCGGCTCGGGAGGCTCTCGCCGCCGTCGTTCATGGCGGCGATCCGCACGAAGATCTTCTCGCCCGCAGCGATCCCGGTCAGGACGTGGCTGGTCGTGAGGACGGCGATGCCCTCGTCGAAGCCGTAGCCGTCGCGGCTGGTGTAGACCTTGAAGCCGGTCGGCGAGGCCGAGGGCTCGAGGGGATCGTCGACGATGTCCCAGGAGACCTCGAGCTGGCCGTAGCCGAGGTTGGTCACGCGGACGCCGTCGGGGGCGAGCGGGATGATCGTGGCGCCCGGGTCCCAGTAGCGGACGATGCCCTTGTAGATCCCGCGGGCGGCCATGTGCCGGAAGTCGGTGTTGCTCAGCAGCCCCGTGTCGTCGACGTTGTCGTGGAAGCCGAGCTCGATGAGGCAGCTCGGCATGTTCCGCGCCTCGCGGAGCTCGCCGAAGTTCATCCGGTGGGTCCGCCGGTCGGGCCACGATGGCTCGAACGTTCCGCGCACCGTCGAGAGGATCTCGTGGTGCATCGTGTCGCGGAAGCGGTCGCTCTCCGCCTCGAGCGAGGACGGCGTGTTCGTGTAGTGGCGGGCGCCGGCGCTTCCCCAGCCGGGCGTGCGGCCGTTGCTGTAGGCGAACGTCGAGAGCCCGCGGGCGCTCGAGCCGCTGCCGCTGCCGCTCGCGTTGCTGTGGAGCGCGACGTAGATGAAGTCGTCGCGCCAGCGCGAGGTGTCGCCGCCCGCGAGCGCGGTCGCGTAGCGCGGGCGGATCGTGACCTCGCCCGATGTGCTCGAGAAGCCCTTGAACGGGATGAACGCCTTCGCGCCCTCTTCCCAGCGCGCCCGGCCGCTCGCGCCGATCCCGGCGCCGAAGCGGACGGCGTCGGCGATCACGACCTTGTTCGCGTCGGAGCCGGTGTTGTCGAGGACGACCGCGCCGGCGGTGCCCGCGTCGAAATGGAACTCGCCGATGAACTGCCAGTGCCCGCCCATGCCCTGCTGGTTCACCCGGCACTCGGTCTCGCCGCCGGTGTGCTGGACGACGAAGCGGGCGTCGGTGGCCCGGTCGCTGCCGCGGGTGAAGCGGACGTAGACGGGGTAGCGCCCCGACTCGGGGATCGATGGGCGGAAGGTCGCGGTCGCGGTCGCGCTGCCGCGGGTCGGCGCCCAGCGGTAGCCGGTCCCCGCGTAGCCCGAGACGTTGCTCGAGGTCGTCCACGTTCCGGTCTGGCTGAAGCCGGCGCCGCCGTCGTCGACGACGACCTCGTTCAGCTGGAAGCTCCGCTCGCGGCAGCTCTCGACCCGGGCGCCGGCGTTGAGGAGGTAGCGCTGGACGTACTCGGTGAAGATCTCGTTGGTGTGGATGTCCTCGCGGAGGTCGTGGACGACGCCGCGCTGGAACCGCCACCGGCCATTGTCGGGCATGTAGCCGTGGCCGGGGCTGAAGACGACCGTCTTGCCGGCGAGAGCCCCCTGGGGATTGGGGCGGAGGTGGACATCGGCGTGGGCGTCGGCGAGGCCGATCGCCCCGACCGAGGCCGTGGCGATCGCGACGATCGCGATGCGGGCGCGGAGCCCCATGAGCGTCTCCTCTCTCTCTCTTTTTCGACGACCTCCTCTCCGTGTCCCTCGCCTGGTCTAGCCGCTGCGCTGACCGCTTCGTGCAGCGTTTTGCCCCGACGCTCGTCTCATCCGGGACGATTGTTCGTTGACTCCCGTGGGGGCACTCCTTACGGTCTGCGGGTCGAGCTCGGAGCGACCGGGCCCCATCTTTCTCATGAGGAGACCACGATGCGACTCTCGATCGCCGCCGGGCTCGCCCTGGCCCTGGTGGTCGGCACGCCGGCGCTCGCCGCCGCTCAGGACGATCTCGTCGCCAAGCGCGACAAGAAGCTCGCCGAGCCGTTCCTGAAGAAGGCCGACTGGATCACCGACTTCGACGAGGCCAAGGCGGCCGCGAAGAATGACGGGAAGCTGATCTTCGCCTATTTCACCCGCTCCTACGCCTACTGACCCCCTTGCGCACAACTGGAGGGGGGCCCCCTCCTGCAAGACGACTTCGCCTCGTTCGCGAAGGAATACGTTCTCTTCTGTCACATCACGTCGCGGGTCGCGACGGACCCGCACCCGAAGCTCCTCCAGGAGAAGGGCGGAAGCGGGTTCCCCTACCTCGTCTTCATGGACGCCGACGGCAACGTCGTCGCGAGACACCAGTCCGAGCGCAACGCGGCCGGCTTCGCGGCGACCGCGAAGGACGCTTACGCCTTCATCGAGCTCACGGCCAAGGCCGAGGGCGGTGACGAGAAGGCGGCCCTCGAGGTCTTCGAGAAGAAGCTCGGCCTCGGCCGCTACCAGTCGTCCGCGGACGCGCGAGCCGCGATGGAGCAGCTCTCCGGCGCGACCGATGCGCAGAAGACGAAGTGGGAAGGCGCGCTCTTCGACCTCGAGATCCAGGCGAAGCTCAGGAGCATCGGCCGGGACCAGGCGGCGCTCGCGGTGGCCGGCGAGGAGTTCTTCGAGCAGCACGAGGCCGGCAAGCAGCCGCAGAGCCAGCGGATCGCCCAGGGCTTCTACCTGGGCATCATCGCCCACGGCCGCGAGACCAAGAACGCCGAGGCGTTCGAGGCCGGCGTGAACAAGCTCGAGGAGCTCTTCGGAAAGAACGCGGGAGCGCGGAAGACGCTCGATGGTCTCAAGAAGGAGCTCGAGGAGCTGAATAAGTAGCGGCGACTCGAACGCAGGAAGCCGCACGAGAAGCACTCGCGATCGACCCCGGGACTGGATGGTTCCGGGGTCGCTTCGTGTACCGTGTCCTGGCGCTCCTGGAATGGACCTCGCGCAACGGTCGTGAACCCGGACGTCGGCAACTCGCAATCGCAGTCCGCGTAATCCGCGTAATCCGCGGTTCCAACTCGTTGTTTGTTCTCCGCCGAAAGAACGAAACCGCGGATTACGCGGATTACGCGGACCGTTCCGGTCGGCGCCGAGTCGATGCTTGCCGTGGAGACCGCGCCCTGCGTGAGGCATCGATCGGGGATGCCGATCATCGAGCGTGCTCCAGAGCCGGGAGCGGTCGGCCCGTCAGTCCCCACCCTCGTCATCATCGAGCTCCCACCGCATCCGCCCCCGCACCGCGACGCTCGCCGCCCGAAGCCGCGCCATTTCCTCCGCGGGGACTCCCCCGAACGCCGCGATCTCGCCCCGGGCCCGGCCGAGCGTCCACAGCGGGCCGCCGGGCACCACCTCCCCGTTCGCCGCGCGCAGGTGTCGCTCGAGGCCGAGGACGGCGCTCAGGTTGTGCTGGATGAAGTCGTTCCGGATCGACGTGTCGAGGATGCCGCCGTGGAACGCGCCGAAGGCCTCGGCGGGGTTCGGCAGCCAGTAGGAGCTCTCGGGGGTGTACTGGGCGGTGAGCTGGTGGGTGACCGTCTCGCGCAGGAGCCGGAGGCCGTTGTCGAGGCTCGACCCGGCCACCCTCGTCGAGTCGAGCACCGCCGTCAGCCCCTCGCCTCGCGTCGCCGCCGGCGTCGAACGCGGGAGGCCGTAGTAGCCGCCGCGGTAGTCGGGGTAGCGTCGGGCGGCGTCGAGGTTCCGGGCGAACTGTCGCGCGACGACCATCGTCAGCTTCTGGCCGTGCTCGTAGAAGAGCGGGTCGTCGGTGAACGTGAAGAGATACGAGAGGGCGATCATGAGCCAGTGATCGTTCTCGAGCTCGGTCGCGTCCTTTCCTCCCTCGCGAACCTCGATGATCCAGCGGGCCGCCCGCTCGGCCGTCTCGAGCCAGCGCGGGTCGGAGTCCCAGGCGTACAGCCGGATGAGCCCGAGGATCGCCTCGCCGGGATAGAACACGCTCCGGCGGGTGCTCGGGGTCCCGCTCGGGTCGCGCGAGGCGAACGAGATGAGCTCGCCGGTCGGGAGCTGCTGGGCGACCACGAAGCGCGCGAGCTCGCGGGCCTCCTCGAGCCAGCGGTCGGGCTCGCCTCTCGCCTCGAAGTACTGGGTGAGCATGAGCAGGGCGAGGCCGGGCCCGCCGAGCTTGACGAACTCGCGCTCGGTCTCGTCGATCCACCGGGTCGCTCCGCCGCCGGATGGACCGTGGCGCACATCGGTGCGGGTGTGCCGCTCGAGGAGAAACTCGATCGCCGCCACCGCCGCGTCGAGATACGGCTCGAAGCGCGTCCGGTCGTAGGCCTGGAGCAGGGCGTAGGTCGTGCCGGCGTGGCGGAGCAGGTTGTAGCCGGGTCCCTCCGCATCACGGTCGGGCAGGTAGACGTAGCGTATCTCGCCCTCGGCGGAGATCGATGCGGAGAGGGCGTCGGTGGCCCAGACGGCTCGCTGCAGGAGGAGCCCGGGCGTGGGCTCGTCGCGCTCGCGGGGGTGGATCCGGTACAGGGCGAGCGGCTCGCGTGGCCGGTCGCCGGTCCCCGGCCGCTCGATCCAGCTCGAGGTGCGCAGGCGCACGTAGTCGAACGGCTGGTCGGGCGGGAGGTCGAGGTCGGCGTCGCGACGCTTCAGGGCGTCGATGACCGCGCTTCGCCTCACGCCTCGCTCGCCGTGTTCGTCGCCGTCGTCGAGCGTGGCGAGGCCGCCCTCGAGCACCTCCGACGGGAGGACCCAGCCGGCGTGGTCGCCGCGCTCGACCCAGTAGCCGTCGAGGCCGACGTCGGCGAGACGGTCGCCGTCGAGGTCGCTCTCGAAGCGCGCATCGACGTCGCCGACGACGACGTCGAGCTTCAGCCGAAGCCGGGGTCGATCGACGATCCACACCGGCGCCGCCCGCCGGTCGGCGAGGGCGCGGGCGGCCCGGCGGGTCGACTCGAGGAGGGACTCGCCGCGGCCGGTGGCCGCGTCGTTCGGCGGCCCGATCCCGTACGCGGTGAAGAAGACGCGGGCGCCGGCGACCCGGCCGAGCTCGGCGATCGCGTCGGCCGGCGGCTCCGGCTCGCCGTAGACGGCGGCGCGAGCGATGCCGATCGCGGTCGCGGCGGTGCGGGCGCCGCCATCGGCGAGGGCGTCGTCGGGGCGGAGGAGCCTCGCGCGGCTGTCGCCGGACGGGCCGGACCGGCCGAGCGAGACGGCGATGCCGATGCCGGTGGCCGTCGCGGCGAGCACGGCCACGGCGACGGCGAGGCGGCGTCGCGGGCTCATCATCGATCGTCGCCGCGCGGGCTCGCCGGCAGCTTCCCGAGGATCTCGGCGACCTCGGCGCGGCGCGGGTCGCCCGAGGCCTTCGTGATCGCGAGGAACACCCCGAGGTCGGTGCGCGCCTCGGCGTAGCGCCTGGAGAGGGCGAGGATGGCGCCTCGCGCGTAGAGGGCGTCCGGCAGGGCCGGCGCGATCGCGAGGGCGCGGTCGAGGTCGGCGAGGGCGCCGTCCACGTTTCGGCGACCGAAGCGGATCCGCCCGCGCAGGACGAGATACTCGACCGCGTCGGGGACGATCGTGAGGGCCCGCTCGAGGTCGCGCTCGGCGCCGTAGAGCTCCCCGAGGTCGAGGCGGACGGCGCCGCGGCCGGCCCATCCCTCCGCGAGGTCCGGGGCGAGCGCGATGGCGCGGTCGAGGTCGGTCGATGCCGTCTCGAGCTCGCCCCGGCGCCGCGCGCTCTCGCCGCTCGCGATCAGATGGAGCGCCTCGGCCTCGATCGCATCGGGGAGCGCCGCGTCGGGCGCCTCGCCGCGGTCCACCTCGCCGATCGCTGGCGGCGCGGGATGCTCGTCGGTGCCGGAGACGTTCGCCGTCGTCCCCGCTGGCTCCCTGTGGCCCGAGAGCGAGAGGATCGCGAGGCCGGCGCCCGCGGCGAGGACGAACGCGGCGAGGCCGGCGGCGGCGAACCGCTGGGTGTCGGTGAGCTCGGACCGGCCCGCGCTCGTCCGCGGCGACGTGGGCGGCGACGGCCGCGCCTGGGCGAGCCAGCGATCGAGGGCGGCCGCGACCATCAGCGCGCTGCTCGGGCGAAGCTCGGGGGCGCGCGAGAGGCATCGCTCGGCGATCTCGGCGAGCGTCTCGGGGACCGACGGGTCGCGCTCGAGGACGGGCACGACGCGCTCTTCGAGCACGCGGCGGATCGTGTCCCGGGCGTCGCGACCCCGATGGGGAGGCCGGCCGGTCAGGGCGTGGTAGAGGACGGCGCCGAGCCCCCACACATCGCAGGCGGGCCCCTGGCGGCCTCGAGCCCCGGCGGCCTGCTCGGGCGCCATGTAGGAGGGCGTCCCGATGACCTCCGCCTTCTTCGAGGGGCTGCCGTGCCGGCGGTCGCGGGCGAGGCCGAAGTCGGTCAGGCGAGCGCGCCCGTCGCGGCGGTCGATCAGGATGTTCGCGGGTTTCACATCGCGGTGGATCACGCCCGCGTCGTGGGCGGCGTGGAGCGCCTGGGCGACGTCGCGCACGACCTCGGCCGCCCGCGGGAAGGGCAGCGGTCCGCGGTCGAGCTCGTCGCGAAGGCTCAGGCCCTCGACCCACTCCATCACGATGAACGGCAGGCTCGCCTCGACGCCGACGTCGAGGACGCGGACGACCCCGGGGTGGCTCAGCCGGGCGGTGGTCCTCGCCTCGCGGAGGAACAGCGCGTGCTCCGAGGGGTTCCACGCGGCGGCGCCGAGGATCATCTTGACGGCGACGTCGCGGCCGAGCTGGGGGTCGCGCGCGCGGTAGACGACGCCCATGCCGCCGCGGCCCGCCTCGTCGACGACGTCGTAGCGGCCGATACGGCGGGGGGCGGGGGCGGCGGACCGGGTCTCGGTGCTCACCCGGGCATCGTCGGTCGCGGCGGGGGCGGTTGCAAGCCTACGATGGGGTGAGGAGGCGGCGATGGCACCAGCGCGATCCTGGACGGATGCCGAGCGGCGCGACGCGGCGATCGACGCGCCGACCGGCGGCGGTCTCCTCCGCGCTGACACCCGCGTGATCGAGCGACCCGGCTGGTATCAGATCGTCACGCCGTCGACCGGCTCGGCGTATCTCAACGAGGTCGCCCACTCGCACCTCGACGCGAGCGAGGCCGACGCGATCATCGACGAGACGATCGCGACCTACCGTGAGCTCGGCCTCCCGGTGAAGTGGTGCGTCGGGCCGTGGACGGAGCCCGCCGACACGGGCGAGCGACTCGCGAGCCGCGGGTTCGAAGGATGGGATGTCCGCGGCATGGCGATCGCGTCCGACGCTCGGCGGGCCGAGCCGCGCGACGGCGTCCGGATCGAGGAGGTCGACGAGACGACCCTCGACGCGTTCCTCCGGACGGCGACGGCCGGCTGGGGCCTCCCTCCCGAGCAGCTCGACGCCGAGCGGACGACGCATCGGGAGGCGCTGCGGGAGCGCCCGCGCCGGGCCCACCTCTTCGCAGCGACCGTCGGAGAGGAGGTCGCCGCCACGGCCGGGATGCTGCTTCGCGATGGCTACGGCTACCTCGTCGGCGCCCAGGTGCTCGAGCGCTTCCGCGGGCGCGGCCTCTACCGCGCGCTCATCGACGCCCGCCTCGCCTGGCTGCGGGAGCGAGGCATCGGCCTGGCCGTGACCCAGGCGCGCGAGGCGACCTCCGCCCCGATCCTCGAGCGGCTCGGCTGGGAGACCGTCTTCGAGTCGAGATGCTGGCTGCTGTCGGAGTGATCAGGGCAGCTCCCAGGAGTCGTCGCGACGGACGATCGTGCCTTGCTTCGCGAGGAGGTCGCGGCCCGCCTCGATGAGCTCGACGAGGCGCTTTCCGGAGCGGGTGAAGCCCAGGAGGCGGGCGGCGCGGTCGGCGAGGTCGGCGTCGCCGACGCGGAGCTCCTTCCGGACGACGATCGCGACGGCGGCGGCCGCCTCCTCGGGGGCGATCAGGCGGGCGTCGCGGGGGTCGTCGTCGCCGCGGCGTCGGATCGGGGGCTCGGGCATGTCCTTCGGCCAGAGGAAGCCGTTTCGCTCGGTGAGCTGGCCGGCGGCGGCGGCCTTCTGGATGGCGAGGTCGACCCGGTCAATGACGACCTTCCCGATCCGGGTCAGCTCCCACGCCGTCGCGAGGCGGCGGGCCGCTTCGCGCCGGTGGATCGGACCCTCGCTGGCGACGACCTTCAGGAGGAGGTCGACGATCCGCCAGACGCTCGTCGAGGCGAGCTCGTCGGGGCCGCCCATCCGTTCGAGGGTGGCGCGCGCGTACGGCGTGACGCCCTCGGCCGCCTCGGCCTCCTCGGGTGAGCGGGGCGTCGCCTCCGGCTCGGGCGCGGCCTCCTGCTTGGGCTCCGGCGCGGGCTCGGGCTCGGGATCGGGCTCCGGCTCCGGCGGCGGCGTCGTCTCCGGCTCCGGCGGGAGACTCTCCTTCGACCCGGTCTCCGGTTCCGACGCGGGCTCGGCGGCCGGCGGTGGGGGAGCGGGGGCTGGCGGGGGCGGCGGCTCGGGCGGCGGGGCGGCGATCGCATCCCGGACGGCCTTCTCGAGGCGCTCGCGCTCGCGCCTGGGGTCGCGCAGCCACGCGGGCGACCAGACCCGGACGAGCCTCCAGCCGAGGTGCTCGAGGACCGACGGCCGGATCCGGTCCCGGTCGCGCGCCGTCGGCACCGACTGATACGTCGGTCCGTCGGTGACGACGCCGAGGATGAACCGCTCGTCTCGCTTGAGGGCGAGGTCGACGCGGTACCCCGAGAGGCCGACCTGGCGGACGATCTCGAAGTCGCCCACGATCCCCTCGCCGTCGCGGACGACCGCCTCGACGACGTCGGACACCTCGTCCTCGATCGCCGATGGCTCCCGGGCCGTCCGGGTCGACGGCTGCGGCTCGGGGCCGGCGGCCGACAGGGCCGAGGGACCGCGCTCGGCGAAGTCGAGGTAGGCCCGGAGGAGCCGCGGCCCCTCGGCGTCGGTCCGGGCGAGGTCGATCGCGTCGGCCTTCATCGACGTCACCAGGACGACGCGCTCGCGCGCCCGGGTGACGAGGACGTTCAGCCGTCGCGCGCCGCCCGACTGGTTGAGCGGCCCGAAGTTCATCGTGACCTTGCCCTCGGCGTCGGGCCCGTAGCCGATCGAGAGGACGATGACGTCGCGCTCGTCGCCCTGGATCGTCTCGAGGTTCTTGACGAAGCACCATCCCTCGCGCTCGGCGTCGAACCGCTCCTCGAGCGACCCGTCGGCCCGCCGCAGCTCCTCGAGCGCGTCCTGGATCGCCTCCTGCTGCCGCACGCTGAAGGCGCCGACGCCGACGCTCTTGTCGGGGTAGCGCTTCATCTGATCGAAGACGATCGCGGCGACCCGGGCGGCCTCGACCGCGTTGCGGCCGGTGCCGCCGCGGTCGTAGACGCCGTCCTCGACGAGGACGAGCTCGATCCCGAGGCGGCCGTGGCCGTCGTCGGGCGATGGGAAGGTGTGGAGCCGTCCGTCGTAGAAGGCGCGGTTGCTGAACGCGATCAGGCTCTCGTGGCGGCTCCGGTAGTGCCATCGCAGCAGCCGTCGATCGGGCAGGGCCGCCGCGCACTCGTCGAGGATGCTCTCGAGGTCGGTCTCGGGGATCGCGTCGGGGTCGGCGTCGTCGTCGGCGTCTCCTCCGGCGATCGCCTCCACCCGGAAGAACGAGGTCGGCGGGAGCTGCCGCCCGTCGCCGACGCAGACGATCTGTCGCGACCGGGCGATCGCGCCGACCGCGTCCTCGGGCGCGATCTGACTCGCCTCGTCGAAGACGACGACGTCGAACGGCTCGACCTCGGGGTCGAGCATCTGCGCGACGGTGAGCGGGCTCATCATCAGGCACGGCTTGCAGCGGGCGAGCGCCCGCGGGATCGCCTTGAAGAGCCGCCGGAGCGGCGCGTGCCCCCGCTTCTTCCTCACCTCGCGCTGGAGCGTCCCGAGCTCGCTCCCCGCGCTCGCCTTCCACGACGCGTCGGGCACCCGCGCCGCCAGGCGCGCCCGCGCCCGGACGCGGTTGCCGACGACGGCGGCCGCGTCGAGCTCGGCGAACCGCTCGAGGCGCTCCTCGTGGCCCGCCCGATCGAAGTCGCGGACGACCGTCCGGTCCCTCCCCACCTCGTCGAGCCAGCACCGGTGGAACTGCCGCTCGAACGCCGCGACGAAGTTCCCCCGCCCGGCCTCGGAGACGTGCCGGCTGAAGTCGGCCACGTCGGGCTCGCCCGCGTCGTAGACGGCCTTCGAGAGGCGGACCCAGGCGTCGAGCTCGCCGAGCCGTTCCTGCATCTCGGCGGCCCGGGCACGGATGGCGGTCAGGTCGCCGTCGCCCGGCGCGGTCGGGCCTTCGAGCTCGAGCAGCCCCACGAGCTCGCCCCAGGCGGCGAGGGCCGCCTCGTTGCTCTTCTCGACCGCCTCCGCCCGCTTCTCGCCGTCGGCGAACCCGGCCTGGGCGAGGGCGAAGGCCGCCTCGCCGACGCGCCTCTTCGCGAGGAGTCTCCGGAACGCGACGAGGAACGTCCCGAGCCGCTCGAGTCGGTCCCAGTTGCTCTCGAGACCCTTCCAGGCCGGGCCGAACATCGCCGAGTCGAGCCGCTCGAGCTGACGCCGGGCGCGTCGCGCCTTGACCGCGACGCCGAGCTCGCGATCGGGGTCGGGCTCGCGGCGCTCCTTCCGGTACCGCTCGAGGAAGCTCTTCACGCGCCAGTAGGAGCGGCTGACGAGGCGGAGCTTCTTGCCGCCGTTCTGGACCCACCACTCGAAGTGTCCGTCGAGGTCGGCGTCCTCGACGATCGCCGGGTCGAGGCGCGCCGCCAGCTCCCGGAGGCTCGCGGCGTAGGTGCGCCCGGCGTGCAGGATCGCCTCGGCGCGTTCGGGGAGCACCGTCGCGTCGGCTCGCTCGTCATCGACGTCCCAGGAGCGGTCGCGGAGGAGCGCGTCGACGGGGCGCGGGCTCTCGGCGAGGACGCGCGCCGCCTTCGCGAGCTCCCGGACGCCGTCGGCGGTGCCGGGCGCCTCGACGCCGAGCTCTGCCGCCAGCTCGGCGGCCGCCTTCTCGGCGGCGGTCAACGCCTCGATCGCCGCCGTGAGCTTCCGCTTCACATCGAGCTCGCGCTCGACGCCGAGCTCGGTGAGCCGGCACCCGCGGAACGCATGGTCGTCGACGCTGCCGACGAGGTCGAGCATCCGCTCGAGCGTCCGGATCCGTTCGAGGTTCAGCTCGTAGCGCTCGCGGTCCCAGCGCGACGCCTCCGGAAGGACGGCGTCGACGGCCGGCACCGACGCCGTCCGGAGCAGCACCGAGATCGCCTCGAACGGCGTCGCGTCGAGCGGCTCGACCGGATCGCCGAGCGCCCGGGCGAAGGCGTTGAGCGCGTCGCGCTCGCGGCCGAGGCGGGCGAGCTCGGCGAGGGTCGCCCGGTCGTCGTCCTCGGCCGCCCCGTCCGCGCCGAGCTCGAGGACGCGCCCGAGCTCGGCGACGACCCGGCGCGTGCGCGCCGTGGCGCCGTGGAGCTGGAGGCAGAAGTCGGCGAGCCCGGCCTGCTCGAGGCGGTCGTGGACGACCTCGAGCGCGGCGATCTTCTCGCTGACGAACAGCACCCGCTTCCCCGCGACGAGGCACTCGGCGATCAGGTTGGCGATCGTCTGGCTCTTGCCCGTCCCCGGCGGGCCCTCGATCACGACGCTCCGGCCCGCCCTGGCCGCGGCGATCGCCTCGCGCTGGCTTCCATCGGCCTCCATCACCGAGAAGACATCCTTCGGGTGGATCGCGTCGAGGGCCGCGCCGACGGGCGCGTCGCCGGCCTCGCCGGGCGGCGGCTCGCCGGCGGCGACGGCCCGGATGAGCGGGCGCTCCGCGAACGCGTCGGCGTGGGCGTCGAGGTCTCGCCACATCACGTACTTCGTGAACGAGAAGAGCCCGAGCCAGACCTCGTCGACGACCTTCGCGCCGGGGACCGGCCCGAGCGCGGTCGCGATCTCGGCGAAGAAGGCGGCCGGGTCGATCGACGCCGGGTCGTCCGGCACGACGGGGAGCTCCACCCCGTGGTCGGCGGCGAGGCGCTGCGCGAGCGCGGGGTTGACGATCGGGTCGTCCTCGTGCGGCCGCAGGCGGTGCGCGCCGCGGATGGATGTGCGGGCGAGGGTGACCGGGACGAGGACGAGCGGCGAGCGGATCGTCCCGCCGCCCTGGCCGGGCGCGTCCTCCCACTCGAGCAGCCCGAGGGCGAGGAAGAGGACGTTGTAGCCGTGCTCCTCGCGGACCGAGCTCGCCTTGCGCTCGATCGTGGTGAGGCTCTTGTCGAGCGCGGCGGGCTCGCGGTCGGTCGGCAGGACGCGGAGCGGGACGCTCGCGTCCGCGTCTCCCTCCGCGCCGTCGTCGCGCTCCGGGGCGAACCCGAGAGAGGCCTCGTCGACGACGACCCGGGCGTAGACGTCGGCCGGCCGGACGCCGACGAGCCCGAGGGTGGAGACGCGGGTCGGTCGGAAGCTGACGAGGCGGTTGCGCCTGGAGAGGTCGAGCAGCTTGCCCTTCCAGGCCTCGAGGCGCCGGCGGACCGGGTCGTCGCTGGTCGGGTTGGGCTCGCCCATGGCGTCGCGCTTCGAGTCTCGAGAGGAGGGAAACGCCCATTGAAGCGCCCGTCTCCGCGACGCGCCAGCTACCGGCCGCGGCCTCCGTGCTGCGCGGCGAGGCGGTCCGCCTCGGCGCGGATCTGCCGGGCCTCGATCAGTCGCCCCTGCTCCTCGCGGATCGTGGCCTGGGCGCGGAGGAGCGGCGGGACATCCTCGGGCTCCTCGAGCTCGACGGACCGCACCGCCTGCTCGAGCTCGACGAAGGCCGCATCGAGGCGCCGGTGGACTCGATGGTGGAGGGCTCGCGTCCGGAAGAGGTAGACCCTCGCGTCGCGCCGCTCGTCTTCGGCCCCCTTCTCGCCGTCGAGCGCGAACGCCGCGTCGATGATCTCGTCGGCGGTCGGGGCGTCGGCGAAGTGGTCGCAGAGCGCCGGCCTCCGCAGGCACAGGCGCTCGACGTAGCGGAAGACCGCCTGGGCGAGCGACTCGCGCTTGTCGAGCCCGAGCTCCTCGGCGCCGTCGCCGTGCGCCCGAAGGACGGCCCGCTGGCGGTCGACCGAGTCGAGGAGGAGCTGCCCCGCCTCGGCGAGGACGGCGGGGTCGCCCGCGGGATCCTCGACGCGGAGCTCGTCGTCGAGGAGGCGCTTCGCGAGCTCGAGCGGCACCTGCGGGAAGCGCTGCGCGGCCGACACGTCGACCTCGTTCTCCACCCGGAGCGCTTCGCGGAGGGACCGGACGACGCGTTCTCCGTCGCCCGCTCGCTTGGCCGCGAAGGCGAGCTGATGCCAGAACCCGGGGAGACGGATCGCCGCTCCCGCCGCGCTGGCTGCGTCGATGAATGCGATCGCCGACGCGCGGTCGTCCTCCCACTGCGGGCCCTCGCGCTCCTTGGTCGAGGCCAGGAGGCGGGCCAGGACGGCGAGGGCGGACGCGTGGCGGAGCGCGACCGGACGGTCGGCCTCGCGCCGTCCGGCGTCGCGCAGGGTCGATCGACCGAGGGCGACGCGGATGACTCGATCGCGGGTCTCCGAGATTCCGGCGAGCGAGTGCCGTTCGAGGAACGAGATCGCGACCAGGTTTCGGGCGAGCAGCCGTTCGATCTCGGACTTGGACGCTCCGACGGTGTCGGGCGGTGAGGTCGCGAGGCGGCGGAGGGTCGCCTCGAGCTCCGAGTCGATCGGGTCCCTCACGTCGCCGACCCGGGAGAGGAGGACGTCGATCGCCCAGGTCTTCTCGCTCGTCGGATTGTCGATCAGTCGGCCGAGGGCGGCCCGGGCCTCCTCCCTCAGGTCGACGTCCCAGTCGCGGGGGTCGACGGCGACGTCGTGGACCGCGAAGGCGTCGATGTAATCGTTGATCGCCCGCCGCGGGTCGTCGCCGCGGGCGCGCGCGTGGCCCAGGTGGACCTTGAGGTGACCCTTGGTCGTGTGGTCGAGGTCGTCGCGCCCGATCAGCGCCTGGAGGAGGTCGGGGTGGTCGGGCATGACGACGTCCGCGCTGGGCGGCGCGGCGAGGATCGCGGCCAGGATGCGCGGCTCGACGACCTCGATCGCTCTCGACGCGATGAGGGTCCGGCTGAGGACATCGAGGCGATCGTTCGCGACGAGGACGTCGCAGGCGAACCCGAGCCGGACGCGGTCGTCGAGGTCCTCGACGAGGACGCGGGCGAGGTGGTTGGCGACCCCGTCGGGGCGCTCGTCGGGGCCGAGGCCGATCGCCTTGGCGAGGCTCCGGAGCACGCGGTAGCGCCGGTAGAGCATCCCGTCATCGACGATCTCCGGGGCGCGCTCGAGCTCGTAGAAGAGCTCGGCCGCCTCGGCGGCGGTCAATCCGCCGGGCCGGTTGATCGCCTTCTCGAGGGCGGCGACGCGGGCGCGCGGCGCTGCCTCGGGGTCGCGGCCGCCGACCGCGAGCAGCACGATCGCGGCGGACATCGCCGCGACGGCGGCCGCGATCAGGAGCGCCACCGCGCCGCTCGCCGCCCGTCGCGGACGGAGCCGCCGCCAGACACGAAAGAGAGGACCGGCCGTCCGCGTCTCGATCTGCTTGCCCTGGAGGTAGCGGTCGAGGTCCTCGGCCATCGCGGCCGCGCCCGCGAAGCGATCCTCGGGTCGCTTCTCGAGGGCGCAGAGGCAGATCACGTCGAGCGGCTCGGGGACGTTGGGGTTCTTCGTGCTCGGGGCGGGCGGGTCGCTCAGCATGATGTCGGTGAGGAGGCGCTCCACCTTTCCGTCGGGGAACGGCGGCTCCGCGGTGAGGGCGGCGTAGAGGAGCGCGCCGAGACCGTAGACGTCGGTGTGCGCCCCGATGCCGTCCCGGTTGTCCGGGTCGACCTGCTCGGGCGCCATGTAGACCGGCGTCCCGACCGCCTCGCCGGTCTTGGTGAGGCGGTCCTTGCCCGCGTCGTAGGCGAGGCCGAAGTCGGTCACCCGCGGCGTGCCGTTCGCGTCGATGAGGATGTTGTCCGGCTTGAGGTCGCGGTGGACGAGGCCGAAGCGGTGGACGTGGCTGAGGGCGCGGGCGACCTCGGCGACCAGGCGGGCGGCGCGGTCGGGGCGCATCGGCCCCTCGGCCAGCCAGTCGGCGAGGGCGTGCCCCTCGACGTGCTCCATCGCGTACCAGGGCAGACCGCGCCAGTCGCCCCAGCCGTGGACGGCGACGACGCTCGGGTGGGTGTCGATCCGCTGGAGCGCGTCGACCTCGCGACGGAAGCGCTCGAAGGCGGCCGACCCCTCGTCGTCGACGACCTCGCGGAGCAGCAGCTTCACCGCGTAGGGCTTCTCGGTCCGCGCGTGGAGGGCATGGTAGACCGCGCCCATCCCGCCCTTCGCGATCAGGCGCACGAGCTTGTACTGACCGAGCCGCTCGCCCGGCTCGGGCAGGGTGCGACGGCGGCCGCTGGGCAAGGGATGGGTTCCCCGCGATGGATGGATGCCAGATTCCCATCATCCAGTTAGCGGACACGGGCGGCCGACCGCAACTCGCCGCTCGCGATGCCGCACCGCCGCGGTCTGCGTCGGGGCTATCGCTCCTCCAGCTCCTTCGGGCGCAGGACGTCGACGAGGCGCCAGTCGCCCGGGCGGCCGACCGCCTCGTGCCAGCTCGCGGCGTCGATCTCGAGGAGCGCGGCGTTCGCGGTGGTCATCGTCGTCGCTTCGCCGGCGAGGCCGTCGACGACCTCCTCCCAGCCCGGGTTGTGGCCGAGGAGCATCACGGTCGCGGCCTCGTCGACCGCGCGGAGGGCGTCGCAGACCTCGTCGAGCCCGGCGTGGTAGAGCGCGCGGGTGAAGCGGACCTCGGGCGCGCCGCCGAGCGCCTCCTCCATCCGTGACCACGTCTCGCGCGTCCGCTCGCTGTCGCTGCTGATCACGAGCTCGGGGCGCCACCCCACGGCTTCGAGGGCGGCGCCGATCCGCGGCGCGTCCCGGCGGCCTCGCTTGTTGAGCGGGCGCTCGTGGTCGGTCGGCGCGTCCGACTTCCAGCTGCTCTTGGCGTGGCGCATCACGATCAGGCGTCGGGTCTTCATGCACGTATCATGTTCCGACACGGGGAGTCACGCCAGTCGGGACAGACTCTGCTTGACAGATGAGTGAATATTATTTACAAAGTGAATATGATTCACGAACTGAGCGCGACCGTCACTCTCCCCGACTCGCCCCGAGCCCGCCGCCGCGCGCAGAGGACCGAGGCCATCCTCGAGGCGGCGACCGAGATCGTCGTCGATGGCGGCCTCGACGGGCTGACGGTGCACCGGCTCGCCGACCGCCTCGACCTCACCGTCGGCGCGCTCTACCGCTACTTCCGCGGCAAGGACGCGATCGTCGCCGCGCTCCAGCGGCGGGCGGCCGAGCGCTTCGGACGGCTGCTCGAGCTCGCGCTCCGCGCCCGTCGGGATGCGGTGGCGATCGACGAGCCGGAGGAGCGCGCCCTCGCCGACCTCCTCGTCGTCGCCGATCTCTACGCCGGGCTCGCCCGGGTGGCGCCGGCGGAGTTCGCCGTCCACGCGGCGCTGCTGGGCGACCCGCGCGTCCTCGTCGACGACGACGATGCCGTCGGGTCGGTCGGCGCGATCCTCGCGCTCGTCGTTCGCATCGGCGAGCTGTTCGGCGCGGCGCGGGCGTGCACCGCGCTCGCGGCCGACGACGCCGGCGACCTCGACCGCGCGATCAGCTACCTGACCGGCCTCCACGGTGTCCTGTCCCTCCGGAAGGTGACGCGGCTGGCCGCGGTGACGGTCGATCCCGAGCGCCTCGGCCGGACCCTCACCCGCACGCTGCTCCTCGGATGGGGAGCGTCCGAGCCCACCATCGTCCGCGCGGCCGGACGGATCGACGCCCTGGCCGCGACCCGCTCGATCGCCGAGCGGGCGGCCGACCTCGAAGACGCCTGATCGAAAGCGAGCCCTCGCGATGCCGACCCCGACGCCCCTCACCCTCTCCGCCGCGTTCGCCGCGGGGGTCGCGACCTGGAGCCTGGCCGAGTACGTGATCCACCGCGGGCTCGGGCACCGCAAGCTCCGGAACCCGTTCACGCGAGAGCACCTCGCCCACCACGCCGACACGACCTACTTCGCGCCCGCGACGAAGAAGGCGCTCGCCGCCCTGCCCGTCGTCGGAGCGCTCGCGGTGATCGCCGTCGCGATCACCGGCGTCGAGGTCGGGCTCGTCTACGCGGCCGGCTTCGCCGCGTTCTACACGTTCTACGAGGTGCTCCATCGGCGGATCCACGTCGCCGCCCCGATCGGCGCCTACGGCCGCTGGGCGCGCCGCCACCATCTCCACCACCACTTCAAGAACCCGCACGGCAACCACGGCGTGACGAGCCCGATCTGGGACATCGTCTTCGGCACCCACGAGGTGCCCGGAGTGGTGAAGGTGCCGGCCAAGCACGACATCGACTGGCTCCGCGACCCGGAGACGGGGCAGATCCAGGAGCGCTACCGGGCGAGCTTCGAGCTCGCCGAGCGGCTGCGGACGCCGGCGCTGCCGCGCTGAGCTCCCCTCCGTTGGCGCGCACACGAGACGACCGGTAGACTCGGTCCCCGGTGGAGGGACGGCGGCGGCAGCGCGCGCCGGCGCCACGAGGGCAACCGCGGTGAACGTTCCGTTTCGGCACCCGAGCTACGAGGTGCTCGGCGAGCTCGGGCGCGGCGGCGTCGGGCGCGTCCTCCACGCGCGTCACCGGGAGCTCGGCACCGAGGTCGCGGTCAAGCTCCTCCTCGCCAGCGACCCGGGCTGGGAGTCGCTCGAGCGGTTCCGGCGCGAGGCGCGCCTCCTCGCCGCCCTGAAGCACCCGCACATCCTCCCGGTCCACGACCTCGGCGTCCACGGCGAGGTGGCCTTCCTCGTCCTCGACCTGGTCGCCGGGCGCGACCTCGACGCCCGGGTCCGCGGCGGAGAGCTCCGCGACCCGCGCGCGGTGGCGCGCGTGATGGCGCCGATCGCCGACGCGGTGAGCTACTGTCACGACCGCGGCGTCCTTCACCGCGACCTCAAGCCCTCCAACGTCCTCATCGAGGATGGCACCGGGCGGCCCGTCCTGATCGACTTCGGCCTCGGTCGACGCCCCGACGCGGAGACGATCTCCGATCAGCTCACCCAGGCCGGGCAGGCGCTCGGGACGCCCGCCTACATGGCGCCGGAGCAGGCGGATGATGAGGCCGGTTTCGGCGTTCCGGGACCGCCGACCGACGTCTGGGGCCTCGGGGCGACCCTCTTCTTCTGCCTGAGCAGACGGGCGCCGATCGAGGGGGCCAGCATCATCAACCTCTTGAATTCGCTCCTGACCGAGGCGCGGCCGCGCGTTCGAGACGTCGCCCCGGATGCACCCTCGGCCCTCGCCGACCTCACCGATCGCTGCCTCGTGCGCGATGGGGCCCGCCGCCCGAGCGCGGCCGAGGTGGCCGAGGAGCTGGCGCGGATCGCGGCAGGCGACGACGCGTCCGTCGTCGCGGGCCGGCCGCGCGTTCCGGTCGTCGCGGTCGGCGTGGCGCTCGGCCTGCTCATCGGGGCGGTCGGGATGGCCGCGGTCGCGGTCGCGCTTCGGAGTGGAGCCTCGGGCGGTTTCGTCGACGCCGTCGCCGACGGCTCGGCCGGGGTCCGACCGACCCCGACCCCGACCCCGACCCCGACGGAGCCGCCCGACCGGCCCCTGGCGCGATGGGACCTCGCGAGCCTCCTCGACGAGCTCCACGACCTCGACGGCCTGACCCGGCAGCCGCCGGCCGGCTGGACCCTGGAGCACCACGACGCGATCGACCGCTCCCCCGACGCTCGGCGCTATCTTCTCGATCCGCGTCACCTCGAGCGGATCGACATCGATGGCGAGGACGAGCATGTGATCGCCCGGGTCGAGGGTCCCGGCTGCCTGGTCGCGCTTCGAGGCCAGCGCGACCCCGCCCGCCGCGTGCGCATCTACCTCGACTCGGCGACCGCTCCGTTCCTCGAGATCCCGCTCGCTGCTCCGTGGACCGCGCACCGCGCGCTCGCGCCGTTCCGGCCCGAGCGGGTCGACGCCTACGACGATCTCCACGCCCTGCTCCTCCCGATCCCGTTCGCGAGGAGCTGCCTCGTCACCGCCGACCGGCCCGCCGGGCGCGTGCAGGTGACGTTTCGCCGCCCCGATCCGGACGCCCCCGGGCTCGAGGTCGTCACGGCGCGGCGCGCGGACCTCGCCGAACCGGCCGTGCGCCGGCGCATCGAGGAGGCCGCCCGACGGCTCGTCGCACCCGCACCGCCGGCGCCCGATCGATCCGAGCCGCGGCGCTTCGCGGGAACGCTCCCCGCCGGCGGAGAGCTGGTCGTGCACGAGGCGTCGCTGGCGCCGGACACCGGTGAGGAGATCGTCGAGCTCCGCTTCCACCTCGCCTCCCCCGGCGGGGAGGGCGGCGGCGTGGTCGACGCCGACCGGCTCCGTCACGTGCTCCTCGTCGCGGAGTTCGACGACGACGAGCGCTGCATCGAGGCGCCGCTCGCCGACCTGACCGGGCTCGCCGCCGCGCCCTCCTCGGCCCGCTCGTTCCCGGCCTCGTTCGAGGACGGGACGCTCGTGTTGCGGTGGCCGATGCCGTATGCGCGACGGGCGCGCGTCGCGCTCCGCAGTCACGCGGACGAGCCCGTCGAGGTCACCGCCTCGGTGCGGACCCGACCCCGCCGGTGGGACCTCACCAGCCTCCATCTCCACGCCCGCTGGGCCGTCGCCACGGTGGAGGGCGGCGACGCGTCACCGGTCCCGGCGATCGAGCTCGTCGCCCTCCGGGGCGCCGGCGTGCTCGTCGGCGCCGCCGTCACCCGCGTTCACCGGCCGTTCGACTGGACCGAGGTGGTCGCCGTCGGGCTCGAGGCCGACGGGCGCCCGGTCGAGCCAGCCGCCCCGCTCCCCGATGCTCTCGCGGCTGGCCACGGGTGGCTCGGGCGGTCGCAGTCGCTCGTCGGCTCGACCGGTCCCCAGCTCCCGCCGGGAGGGCGGCGCTCGTTCTACCGATGGCGCCTGCTCGATCGCCTCCCGTTCGAGGAGGAGGTGCGCGTCCTCCTCGCGGGCTCCTTCGGCTGGACGGGGCGACGCGCGTCGGTCGCCGCGCTCGTCCTGGCCTACGTCGCGCCCGGCGCCCCGCCGCCGGCGCCGATCGACGCCGCCAGCCTCGCGTTCCCGCAGCTCCCCGGCTCGATCCTGACCCGCGGTCCCCGCGGCGAGTGGGTGCTCGAGCCGCTCACGCTGCGGGTCCTCGAGGTGAGCGACGGCTTCGTCGAGCACCAGGACATGAAGCGGTTCACCCGGATCGGCGAGAGCTGGTCGCTCGACGACCAGCTGTTCTGGGCTCGACACGACGAGACCGCTCCTGGCGGGCGCCTCGTCCTCGGCCTCCCGATTCCCGAGCGCGGCCGCTGGACGATCGGGGTCGTCTGCACCACGGCACGGGACTACGCGAAGTTCCAGTTCTCGCTCGCCGGCGGCTCGAGGGTCGAGTACGACCTGAGCGTGTCCGAAGGCACGAAGATCGGAAAGACGGCGTTCGCCTTCGTGCCGTGCGAGCTCCCCGCGGGGCTCACGCGGTTGACGATCGTCCGCCAGGCGGTCGGGCGCGGCGGCGGGCGGCGGTTCGGGATCGACCGGATCACCCTCGAGCGGGCCGACTGACGCCGCGCTCCACCTTTCAGCAGCCTGCTGATGCTGAGTATTCCGGGCTAGTAGCGCGGGCGCGTGATCCTGCCCTCGTCGCTGAGAAGCGGGTGCAGGATCGGGTCGCCGAGGACGTCGGCGACGTCCATCGCGACGCCGTCGACGAAGCAGCGACGGTCGATCAGGCGGACGCCGTGGCTGTAGTCGGCGTAGCTCGCGATGTGGACCGTGCTGAGCGGCTGGATCGGCGATCCGTTCGGCTGGTGCCAGCCGTAGATCGCGACGCGCCCGGGGCGCGCGATGAGGCGGTCGGTGACGACGACGTCCTTCTTGTGCCCGGCGGTCAGCTCGCCGAGGGGCCGGCCGGCGCGCTGCTGCTCGATCCGGGTGTTGTGCCGGCTGTAGTAGCCGTTCGACATCATCAGGGCGCCCGGCGTCATCGGGATCGGTCGGAGTCGCAGCGAGGCTGACCGCCAGACGAGGTCGACGATCCTCCGCGTCGGGAGGATGCAGCCGAAGCGGTCGGCGGCCGCCTGCGCGGTCGGTCCGCCCATCGGCATGCGGACGAAGTCGGCGTCCGACCCGATCGCGAGGTAGTCCGGGGCGACCCGGATCGTCACCTGGCGGGCGCGGCCGTCGGCGCCGCGCGCCGTCGTCGTCACGGAGCGGAACCCGCGGAGGAAGCCCGGGACGTTGCCCGACAGGAGCTGGCGCTGAATCTCGGTCTCGCGCGCCGCTCGCGAGAGCGAGCTCGTGGCGGCGATGAAGGCCGATCCGCCGATCGCGCCGGCGGGCCGGCGGGGGATCGTCGCGCTCGTCGCGGGGGGCGGCGTCGGCGTGGGTGTGGGCGTCGGCGGAGTTGGAGTTGGAGTTGGAGTCGGCGTCGGCCGGGGCGCGGGTCGCGGCGGAACCGTCACGCCGAGGGCGCGGTCGAGGGCTCGCATCGTCAGCGGCCCGACGACTCCGTCGATGCCGAGGTTGCTCGCTCGCTGGAGCAGCATCACGGCGCGCGCGGTGATCGGTCCGAAGTCGCCGTCGACGGCGAGGCCGAAGCCGACCGCGTTGAGCGCGCGCTGGAGCGCGGCGACGCGTCGACCGCGCTCGCCGCGGCGGATCAGGTGACCCCGGCGGGCGCCGTCGAGGAGCGCGTAGTCGCTCGGCGCGGCAGCGATCGCGTGGCGAACGGCGCTCTCGGGGAGGAGCGCCGGCGCGCCGACGACGAACGAAAGGGCGATGGCGGTGGCCGCGGCGAGCGGCGGCGTCGTCCGCCTCCGCGGGCTGCGGCGACGACCGCAACGCCCTACGACGACCGACCCGTCGGTGGTTGGCTTCAAGTCTCGTCCCTCTCTCGATGGGTATAGCCACGGGAGCGAGCCCCGCGTGCGTGGCGGGCTCCATCTCGCTCGAGGGCCTCGTCTCGAAAGGGTTCCCGGCCCCCGACCGGGCCGTCCACGCACCGGTCGGGGGTCGGGAGGGCGAGGCCTCTCTCATCTCGCACCCGTCCCAGCGCAACCGGAGCACCGGATCGCGTCTCGGAAGCGTAAAACGGTGTAACTCACCGCGCGACAGCGGTGTCGGCGACCAGGTCGCGTCTCGGCCGCCCGGGTCGACGCCGGCGGCGGGGCGAACGCCGGGAACGCCGTTCCCGACCTTGGAACGATCCTCGGGCGCTCCGATATGCTGGGACGAGCTGGAGAGACCGAATGCCGATGACCAGACCCTTCCCCGAACGAGCCCGCCGCGTCGGTCTCGCCCTCCTCGTCGCCGTCGGCCTCGACGTCGCGCTCGTCGCCACGATGTTCGGCGGCTTCGAGGCTTCCGCCCACGACGGAGACGCCGACGGCCCGCCCGGCGAGGGCGCGGCGGCAATCGAGCTTCCCGACGGCCTCGAGCGGCACGACGACGGTCGCCTCGTCTGGAAGGCCGACGGATCCCCGATGCGCGCGGTCGTCGCCGGCTCGTTCCGGATGGGCGCCGAACTGAAGAGCAAGACCGACGACCGCGAGTGCAAGCCGGCTCGCGACGTCGAGCTCGCGGCGTTCTTCATCGACGAGCGCGAGGTCACCCTCGGTCGTTACAAGCGCTTCCTCGCCGCGATCGAGAAGGACGGGCACGCCCGATGCCCCGAGGGGGAGCCGCCCGAGAAGGACCACACGCCCCACGGGCTCGGCTCCGAGCGCTACGCGATCTACGGGGCGACCGACGAGCACCCGGTCGTCCTCGTCGACTGGTGGGACGCGACCGCCTACGCCCGCTGGGCCGGCAAGCGCCTCCCGACCGAGGAGGAGTGGGAGAAGGCGGCGCGCGGGACGGACGGGCGCCCCTATCCCTGGGGCGTCGAGCGGCCCGAAGGGGGGACCGGCCCGTTCGACAAGGTCACTCAGGTCGGCGGGAAGTGGGTGGCGAACTGGCGCGGGCCGGCCGACGGCCACGAGTACCTCGCGCCGGTCGGCTCGTTCCCCGCCGGGGCGAGCCCGAGCGGCTGCCTCGACATGGGCGGCAACGCGTGGGAGTGGTGCGACGGTTGGTTCGCGCCCTACCCCGGCGCGAGCAAGATGCTCGTCGCGAAGTTCCGGGGCCAGCGCCTCCGGGTGATCCGCGGCGGCTCGTTCGGCTTCGGGGCGCAGGACGTCCAGACGACACACCGCCACTGGCATCCGAGCAGCTACCGCAACCCCGACCTCGGCTTCCGGTGCGCGGTGTCGGCGGCGCCCTCGGGCGACTGATCCCCGCACGTCCGTCCCTAGGAGGCTGTTGCAGAATGACGCGAGCGGCTCGTCGAGACAGCGTCGTGCAGGCCGAGGCGCGCGGCCGAGGGAACCCGTCTGGCGTTCGCGAGGCCGCGGAACGAAGGCCTGCGCGGCGATGTCCGGCGAGACGCC
>JAJDCQ010000178.1 GCA_029260755.1 Planctomycetota bacterium
CCCGGCCTCCCCGGCACCGGCGGCCGCTGGGTCGGCGGCTTCCCCCGCGATCCCGTCACCGGCGACGCGCTCGACCCCGTGACCGGTCGTCCGCTTCCGCGCGATCCGCGCACCGGTCAGCAGTTCGATCCCGTGACCGGCCAGCCGATCCCCGGCACCGGTCTCCCCGGAGCGGGCAGCGGCGGCGGAAGCCTCCCCGGAGCGCCGGGCCTCCCGGGAGCCGGCGGCGGCAGCAACCTCCCGAGCGCGCCGGGTCTCCCCGGAGCGGGCGGCGGCACGGGCAGCTTGCCGCGTGACCCGAGCACCGGCGAGCTCCTCGACCCGACCACCGGACGCCCGCTCCCGCGGGATCCGAGCACCGGCCTTCAGATCGATCCGAGCACCGGTCAGCCGATCCCCGGCACGGGCCTCCCCGGAGCGGGCAGCGGCGGCGGAAGCGGCAGCCTCCCCGGCGCCCCCGGCCTCCCCGGCGCGGGCGGCGGCAACGGCGGCGGCGACTTCGGCGGCGGCGGCGACTTCGGGGACGACCTCGGCGGAAGCCTCCCCGGCGCGCCGCTCCCCGGCGACGGCGGCTCCGACATCCCCGGCTTCTTCCCGGGCAACGGCGACGGTAGCGGCGGGGCCCTCCCCGACGCGCCCGGCGTCCTCCCCGGCGCCGGCGGCGTCGACGGACTCCCCGGCGACGGCTCGGGCGGCGAGGGCTCGCTCGGCGGCGGCACCTTCGATCCGAAGACCGGCGTCTCGGCGAACGCATCGCCGGGAGCTGGCAACGACGATCTCCCCGGCCGGAACGGCACGCCCCCCGCGCCCGGCGCGGCGCCGAGCAACAACTTCTTCGGCGGCGGCGGAAAGAGCGGCAGCTTCGGCCCGAACCTCGGCGGGCTCGCCGGCAACAAGGGCACCGACGGCAAGAACGGCGAGGGCGAAGGCGAAGGCGACTCCGAGGCCCGCAAGCTCGGTGGCCGCAAGGTCGCCGAGGTCGTCCGGCCCCGCGGTCCGCGCACCCCGCCCGCCTCGCGCGAAGGCTTCGACGATCACCTCACGACCGTGATGGGCAAGATCGTCGTCCTCAAGGCCGGCGAGAGCCTCCCCGACGTCGAAGGCATGGACGCCGCCGAGGCGATCGTCGCTCGCGTCGCCGTCGTCGACGCGATCCTCGAGGATCGCCCCCTCGACGAGGCGCTCGAGAAGGCGATCGGCCGCGAGGTTCCGATGGTGAAGGATCTCCTCAAGGACGGCCGCGCCGCCGCGAGCGACTCGGGAGACGGCAACGTCCGCGACCCGTTCGACCCCGCCGCGAAGCCGCGCACCGGCGACAGCGACCCGTTCGCCGGCGAAGGCGCCCCAGAGGAAGGCGCGGAAGGCGCGGAAGGCGCCAACCCCGACGACTCGATCGAGGTGTGGCTCGTCTCCGATCCCGACCACTACAGCAAGGGCCGCTACCGGGTGTTCATCCCCGAGAAGATCGCCCTCAAGCTCGAGCTCGACGAGGGCAAGATCGCGACCGTCAAGGGCCGCGTCCGCCGCGAGCGGCTGCCCGAGGGCGTCCGCCTCAAGGTGCTGGGCGAGATCGCCGAGATCGAGCTCGACCAGGTCGTCGCGATCGTCGCGGACGAGAGTGACGAGGAAGAGGACGAGTTCGCCAACGAGGACGAGCTCGACCTGCCGTCGGCGCCGCAGCGGAGGCGGTAGACCGCTTCTAGGCGCACGCACACGCACGCGCGCGCACGGGCCCGGTGGTGACGCCGGGCTCGTGGTGTGTACCGGCCGGGACCGGGACCGTGGCCGTTCGCCGTTGGCCGTTCCTGGGAGCAGGGCGGCCGGCAACGGCTTGGCGACGTCCAGGCCAATCCGTGTAATCCGCGAAATCCGCGGTTCCGGTCTCTTTCGGCGCTGAACGACACGAGTGGGAACCGCGGATTTCGCGGACTTCCGCGGATTGCGAGCTGCCACCCGTCACCTCCGGAGCTCATTGCCGACGCGGGTGCCATGGACGCTCCGGTGGCCGTTCCCCGTTCCCCGTGGGCTCCTGGGCGGAGGTGCCGTGGACGGGTATCGTCGAGGGGATCGATTCGCGTTCGCGAGGAGGGGTTGATGAAGACTCGACCGCAGATTCACGTCGCCGCGCTCATGGCCACGATCGTGATCGCCGGGTGCTCGTCGAGCCCGGATCAGGGCGAAGGCGAAGGTCCGGTGCCGACGCCGACCTTCGGTCAGAAGGAGCGTGACGCGCTCGTCGAGAACGCCGTCCGCTCCCTCGAAGAGGAGGCGAAGCTCCCCGAGGCGCTCGGGGAAAGGCCGCTGCTGCTCCTGCTCCGGCCGCGCGACAAGACCGACGAGCACATCGACACCCGGAGCATCATGAACGGAGTCCGCGTCGGGCTCGCATCGGGCAGCCGCTACCGCCTCGCCGCCGACCTCGACCGCGAAGCGGAGCTCGCCGCGGAGGTAGGCGGAGGAGCGCTCGAGGCCGCGGAGCAAGCGGGAGCCGCGCTCCTCCTCCGAGGAGAGCTCTCGTCGGTCAAGAAGAAGCGAGACGGGAGGATGACCGTCCGATACACCCTCTACCTCGAGCTCGTCGAGGTGGCGAGCGGACAGCCGGTGCACGCGGTGAAGAAGGATGTCGTCGCCGGCGGGGTGTGAGCTTTGAAGGGGTCAGGTCTCAGATGTTCGCATTAACGCCGCTCATGCGAACATCTGAGACCTGACCCCTTCGTCTAGGCGTCCATGCCACCCGCGTCGGCAGAGAACTCCGGCGGTGGCAGCTCGCAATCCGCGGAAGTCCGCGAAATCCGCGGTTCCCCCCCGTCTTGTTCAGCGCTGAGAGAGACCGGAACCGCGGATGACGCGGATTACACGGATTGGATCGGACGTCGCCAAGCCGTGGCCGACCGTCCTGTTCCAGGAACGGAGAACGGCCACCGGCCAACGGAGAACGGAGAACGGCGGCACGTCGTCCCTGAGATTCCCTTGACTCCCAAGCCCCTCCCAAGCAATGGTCGCTCGCCATGCTCGCCACCTTCCGCCGCCATCTCGGAGTCAAGATCCTCGCCTCCCTCATCCTCTCCTTCCTCGGCGCCGAGATCGTCCTCGCCGTCTGGAGCGTCGGGCAGCGCGAGACCGAGCTGACGGCCCAGAACCTCGACGAGCTCGAGCGGACCGGGCGCGCGTTCGCGGTGGCGCTCGATCCCCTCGATGCCGAGACGCGCGCGCGGGTCGTCGCGACGGTCTCCGACGAGACGACCCGGTTCGAGCTCCTCGCCTCCGCCGATGCTCCGGTCCCGGTCGGGGCCTCCGCTCCGGTCCGCCGGACGACCGATGCGCGGCTCGCCGTGCTCGTCAGCCTCTCGGCCGCTTCCGGCGCCGACGCGAGCGTCCTCTCGGTCAGTCGGGACACCGCGCTCGTCGAGGCGCAGGTCGCCGTCTTCGGGCGTCACGTCGCGATCCTCGTCCTCGCCCTCGCCCTGGTCGTGACCGCGACGGTCTTCGTCGTCCTCTACCGGGTCGCCGTCGGCCCGGTCCGGGCGCTCCAGGGCGCGGTCTCGCGCCTGGGCGGCGAGCCCTTCGATCTGACCGTCGAGCTCTCGGTGGCCTCGGAGGACGAGGTCGGCCGGGTCGCGACGGCGATCAATCAGGCGACCCGGGGGATGCGCGCCGCGGTCGGATCGCTGGGAACGACCGTCGACACGATCTCGAGCGCTTCGGTCGACCTCTCGTCGGTCAGCGCGCAGATGAACGAGAGCGCCGAGGAGACGACCTCGGAGGCTAGCCGGGTGGCGAACGCGACCGAGCAGGTCCATCAGAGCGTCGAGGCGATCGCCGCGAGCGTCCGGGAGCTCGACGAGGGGAGCCGCGAGATCGCCCGCAGCGCGGACCACGCCGCCGGCGTCGCCCTCTCCGCGGTGAGCGAGACCGAGCGGGCCGACCGCGCGATCGATGCCCTCGCCCGGAGCAGCGCCGAGATCGGGCGGGTGAGCGAGCTGATCGCCTCGATCGCCCAGAAGACGAACCTCCTCGCGCTCAACGCGACGATCGAGGCCGCCCGCGCCGGCCACGCCGGCCGCGGCTTCGCCGTCGTCGCCGGCGAGGTGAAGGGTCTCGCCCGGGCGACCGAGGCGGCGATCGAGCAGATCGCGGCGACCCTCAAGCAGGTGAAGCGCGACGCCCGCGGCGCCGTCGATGCGCTGAACGTCGTGCGCGAGACGATCCGCCGGATCAACGAGAGCCAGGGCACGATCGCCGCCGCCGTCGCCCAGCAGACCGCGACGACCGGCTCGATCGATGGACGCCTCGCCGAGGCGGCCAAGGGCACCGCCGAGATCAACAGCCGCATCGCCGGCGTCGCCCGCGCGAGCCGCGGCACCTCGGAGCAGGTGTCCCGCACGCGCACGGCCGCGGACGACCTCTCCAAGCTCGCCGCGGAGATGCGCGGCCTCGTCGGCCGCTTCCGCTACCGGTAGTCAGCCGGTCAGTGACCGCCGGGCGCGGGACCCTCGGCGTCGAGGGCGACGCGGATTCCGGCGTCCAGACTCGGAGACGGCTTGTCGAATCCGCGACGACGCGTCGCCCTCGCGCTCCCGGCGCCGCGATGAGCCCACCCGCCTCCGCGGCCGACGACCTCCTGATGGGCGGAGACCGTCGTCCGTGGGTCCACCTGATCCTCGGGCGGGTAGGCCTGACGCGCGTCGTCGCAGAACTCGAAGACGTTGCCGGCCATGTCGAGGCATCCCCAGCGCGAGACGCCTTCGGGGAAGGCGCCCACGGGCGCGAGGTGCTCGAATCCGTCGTCCTGGCGCTGGATGTTGCCGACACGGACCGACCACTCGTCGCCGTGTGGAAACAGGCGGCGCTCGTCGCCGCCGGTAGCCGCGTACTCCCACTCGGCCTCGGTCGGCAATCTGAGACCGGCCCAGAAGACGTAGGCTCGCGCACCCACCCACCCGAAACCGGCCGCCGGTGCGTCATCGGCCGCGTACGCCGGGCCCTCGAGATCCCACGCCTCGTCCCAGACGGCGGGCGGCCTGGGCCACTCGTAGCCCGTCTCGGTGCAGAACCGGGCGAACTGCCCGCAGGTCACCTCCAGTTTCCCGAGAAAGAACCCGCGGGTCAGGGTCACGCGGTGGACTGGCGACTCGTTGACCGCCTCCTCGAACGCCTCGTACTCGGGGTTCGGTCGGTCCGCGAAGAGCTCGACGAGCAGCGGCTTCGAGAGCTCGTTCCAGCCCATCGTGAACGTCCCCGGCGGGTGGTAGAGGAGGACCGATCCGTCGCGCTCGTTGATCACCTCGCCGACGCCGACGCCGGGCCGGACACCTGGCGGCAGCCGGTAGCGAAAGGCCGTCGTCTCGGTCCGGAGGGGCGATCCGTCGGCGCTCAGGCGCGCCTCGACGACGATTCGATTCCGGCCGACCTCGAGGGGGACGAGGGCGACGCCGCCGGCCATCGGCGCCGCGCTAGCCGGCTCGACGACCGCGGCATCGCGAACTCCCTCGCCCATCTCGACGCGCACGGCGACGCGCTCGTCGGGCGTCGCCCACACGAGCGTCGTCGCACGCACCGTCCCGGGCGCCGGGGGTGACGAGGTCGAGGGCGGCGCGGCGGGCGACCCCTCGTCGGCCGAGCCCTCGACGGCGGCCTCGGGCTCGCCGCCGGGCCCGGGTGAGAACGCGCCGGGCGCGATCGCGAGGCTCGCCGCGAGCGCCGTGAGCGCGACCATGGCGATCGCGAAGAGAGCGCTCGGGGTCGGACGCCAGCCGCCCTCGGACGACGCCGCGAGCCCATCGAGCTCGGCGGCGACCTCCTCCGCGCCGTCGCCTCGTGCCTCGCGGTCCTTGGCGAGCAGTCGCCGGATCAGAAGGTCGAACGTCCTCGGGACGGACCGCTCCAGACCGCGCGCCGAGGGCGGCGGGTCGAAGAGGTGCGCCTTCATGAGCTGCACGACCCCGGCCGCATGGAACGGCGGTTGGCCGGCGACGAGCTCGAAGAGGACGACGCCGAGCGAGTAGAGGTCGGCGCGGCCGTCGACGGCGCGCGGCGCGTTGATCTGCTCGGGCGAGACGTAGGCCGGCGTGCCGAGCACCTCGCCCGTCTTGGTCAGGTCGGGACCGCCGTCGGCCGAGAGATCGCCCGAGCCGTCCTCGGGGAGCGGCGTCCGTCTCGCGAGGCCGAAGTCGGTCAGCTTCGCGGCGCCGGCCTCATCGAGGAGGACGTTCTCCGGCTTGAGGTCGCGGTGGACGAGGCCGACTCGGTGGACCGCGGCGAGACCGCGCGCGATCTCGGCTCCGACGCGGGCCGCCTCGCGCCACGGCAGCCTTCCCTCGCGATGGAGGCGGTCCCGCAGGCTGCCGCCCGAGACGAGCTCGATCGCCATCCACGGGACGCCGCGGTCGACGCCGACCTCGAGGACGCGCGCGACGCCTTCGTCGCTCACCGCGGCGGCCGCCTGGCCCTCGCGCCGGAAGCGCTCGAGGGCGCGGGCGTCGCCCCGCGGCGCGCTCACCAGCTTGAGGGCGCAGCGTCGTCCCAGCTCGTCGTCGACGGCGAGGTAGACCTCGCCCATCGCGCCCCGGCCGAGCGCCCGCTCGAGCCTCCAGCGACCGAACCGACCGCCGAGCGAACCGAAGCGCGCCGAGACCATCCCGCCGCCGAGCGACGCGCGGTCCTAGCGGCCGGCCCGCGGCCCCGCGGCGAGCGCCCGGAGGCCGGCCTCGTCCATCGCCTCGGGGCCGACCGCGCCGAAGCGCAGCCCGCGGAAGAGCGTCCGCGCCGCGGCGCGGAGCTGCTCGGGGGTGACCGCGCGGAGCTCGTCGGCCTGGTCGTAGAACTGGCCGTAGCCGCCGTAGCAGAGCTCGGCGCGGCCGAGGCCGAGGGCGTGGACGTCGGGCTTCTCGGCGCCCTGGAAGAGGCGGGTGAACTCCTGGCTGGCGATCGCGTCGATCTGGGTCTGCTGGTGGTTCGTCGCCGCGAGCCACCGCGCGTCCTCGAGCATGATCTGCGCGCAGCGGTCGGGGTCGACGGTCGTCACGTAGACGTAGCCGTAGTTGCTCTGGTACGAGCTCGCCCCCGCGAACGGCGCGTAGCTGAGGGCGTGGCGGGTCCGGATCGAGTCCCAGAACCGCTTCGAGAGGAGGGTGAACGCGACGCGGGCCGCGGCCCAGCCCTCCGCGCCGATCGCCGGGATCGGGAACTTGCCGGCGAAGTAGGTCGTCGGGATCTCGCGCTCGGTCCAGTTGATCAGCGGGCCGTCGGCGGCGAACTCGGGCAGGGCGGCGAGCGGCGCGCCGTCGCCCCGGGGGAGGTCGCCGAGCTCGGCATCGAGGAGCGCCCGGAGCGGCTCGGGCTCGTGGTCGCCGACGACGACGACGAGCATCCGGTCGGCCCGCAGGATCCGGTCGCGATGCGCGCGGACCTCCTTCTCACCCAGGCCCGGCACCGCCTCGAGGGTGCCCGACGGATAGCGGAGATAGGGATGCCCGGCGAAGAAGCCGTCGTTGACGTTGCGCCAGAGCTTGCGGTTGGGGTCCTCCTGCTCGGCCTTGAGATCGTTCACGATCGCGTCGCGGATCCGGACGAGCTCGGCGCCGTCGAGCTGCGGCTCGCGGAGGCAGCTCGCGAGCGTCTTCACCGCCTCGGCGAACGCGCCGCGGGTCGACTTCACGGTCGTATGGGTCACGTCGTAGTCGCTCGCCGTCGAGAAGCGCGCCCCGAGGCGGGCCATCCGCTCGCGGAGCTCGTCGCGCTTCCACCGCTCGCTTCCGGCGAGCATGAGGGCCGCGGTCAGCCGCTCGATCCCCTCGCGCCCCTCGTCGACGTTGCGCGCGCCGCCGTCGAAGAGGACCGAGAGGGCCGAGGTCGGGCTGCCCGGGTCGCGCCGGACGAGGACGCGCAGCCCGTTGCCGAGCCGGTAGCTCGTGACGGCCGCCTCGGGACCGGCCCGGCGGGTGATCGCGGCGACCCGCCGCTCGATCGACTCGGGCGTCAGCTCGAGCCTGGCCTTCGTCTCGGCGTTGCAGAGGACGCCGAGGATGTGGGGCTTGCCGAGGACGTAGCGCCGCACGAACGCGCGGACCTCGTCGGCGGTCACGGTGCGCGCCTCGTCGAGGTAGTCGCGGTAGTAGCCGAGGTCGGCGACCGCCCACCAGAAGCCGAGGTCGCGCGCGAGCTGAAGCCCCTGCTCGCCGGCGTAGAGCCAGTCGTTCTGGAGGTTCGCCGCCGCGACGGCGACGTCGTCGGCGGTGAAGTAGGTGGGGTCGGTCGCCATCCTTTCGATCTCGACGAAGGCCGCCTCGATCGTCTGGTTCACGTTGTCGCCGTTCACCCGCGCGCCGAAGTGGATCTCGCCGTTCTCGCGCTGGGTGTAGTAGCTCATGCCGGCGCCGGTGGCGAGGCCGGTGTCGCGGAGGGCCACAGAGAGCTTCGAGGTCGGCAGGGCGAGCAGCGTCCCGAAGACGTCGGCGACGATCGTCGCCCGGTCGTCCTTGCCGATGTCGGGGCCACGCCAGACGCAGTCGATGCTCGCGCTCTGCGTCGCCTTCTCGACGATCAGGTACTTGCTCGCGACGAGCGGCGCGTGCGGCGTCCGCTTCTCGCGGTGCGGGTCGCTCCCCTCGGGCCAGGCGTGCTCGCCGAAGAGGGCGCGGGCGAGGTCGACCGCCTCGGTCCGGTTGACGTCGCCGCAGATGATGAGCGCCGAGTTGTTCGGGACGTAGTACTTCGCCCGGAAGTCGAGCATGTGGTCGCGCGTGGCGCTCAGGATCACCTTGCGCTCGCCGAGCGCGTTCTTGCGGTGGTAGGTGCCCGGGTAGAGGGCGCGGCCGACGGCCGTCCGGAGGTGGTAGTTCGGGTCGGCCTCGTTGCGGTCGTACTCGCCGGTCACGACGTGGCGCTCCGAGTCGAGCTCGTCGGCGTTGTAGAGGGGCGAGAGGAGGGCGTCCGACATGAACTTCATCCCGGCGGCGAAGTTCTTGGAGGGGAGCGTGATGAAGTAGTCGACCTTCTCGCTGCTGGTCGTGCCGTTGAAGGTGATCCCGAGCTCGTTCACCCGCCGCATGTAGGCTTCCTGGCTCGGGAGGGCGGCGTTGCCCTTGAAGAACATGTGCTCGTAGAGATGGGCGAGGCCGTCGGTCGTCTCGGTCTCGGTGAACGCGCCGGTGCGCACGACGACGTCGATCGTGACGAGCGGCACGGTCGACTTCTCGATGACGATCACCTCGAGGCCGTTGTCGAGGACGATCGAGCGGGCGCGCGCGCCGGCCGGCTTCGCCCGTCCGCCGTCGTCACCGGTCGCGACGGGCGCGAGGCCGAGCAGCAGGGCGGCCACGAGGGCCACGACCAGGCTTGCGGGGAGGAGCTTGCGGGACGAGCACATGACGGCCTCCGACGGTCGAGGTGGGGCTGAATCGGCGGGCCGCGACGGAAGCCGCGGCCGCGGCGCGGATTCTGCCAGGCTCGACCGGGCGCCCGCAAGGGCCGCCCTCACGCCGGAGGGCCCGGAGCTCAGCGGCGGCGGCGGCGCTTCGAGCTCGGACCCGCGCGGCGCGGAGACGGCGGGCTCTCGCGCGCCGGGGTCCTCGCCTCGGCGTCCGTCCCGTCCACGAACGCGGCGAGGAGCTCCTCCTGCCGGGCGTGCATGACCGCGCGCTCGTCGGGGTCGTGGTCGTCGTAGCCGAGGAGGTGGAGCGTCCCGTGGACGAGGTAGAGGAGGAGCTCGCGCTCGGCGGGGAGGCCCCGCTCGGCGGCCTCGCGGATCGCGGTCTCGGCGCTCGCGACGACCTCGCCGAGCGGATCGTCCTCGCCGTCGGGCGCCGGCGGGTCATCGGCGTCGCGGAGGGGGAAGGCGATCACGTCGGTCGGGGTCGGGTCGCCGAGGAACTCGCCGTGGAGGCGGGTGATCTCGGCGTCGTCCACCAGGGCGATGCTCATCGCGTGATCGACGCCCTCCGCGGCGAGGACGCTCCGGACGAGCGCGACGATCCGCGCGGTCGGGACCTCGAGGAGGCTCTGCTGGTTCGTGACGGCGACGCCTGGACCGGTCACCGGGCCCTCCTCCGGGGGTCCCGGCCCGGCGGCCACGCGCGTTGACAGCGCCAGGACGATCCCGTAATGTCCGTCGCGATATGGGGTCCCGGCCCGCGCCGAGGCCCAGCGCGCTTCACCCCGCGGAGGGCTCGCCACCCGTGTCCGACCTGTCGCTCCAGACCCGTGAAGTGGACGGTGCCATCACCGTCCTCTCCATCGGCGGGCATCTCGACAAGCGCACCAAGGGTCAGCTCGACCAGGCGATCAGCGGCCTCGCCGAGCGCGGCCGGCTGCGCATGGTCGTGAACTGCCAGAAGCTCACCTATCTCTCGAGCGACGGGATGGGGGTGTTCCTCAGTCACCTCATCAAGATCCGCAAGGCGGGCGGCGACATCAAGTTCTGCGTGATGAGCTCCGAGAGCAAGACGGTCCTCTCGCTCCTCGGGCTGCAGAACCTCCTCCAGGTCTTCGAGGCCGAGGACGAGGCGATCGAGGAGTTCCGCAAGGCGGACGCGGCGGCCGAGACGGGCAAGAAGGAGGAGGGCGGTGAGGGCAAGCTCAGCATCGAGCTGATCCCGGTCGAGGGGACCGACGACGTCTCCGTCGCCGTCCTCAAGGGCTTCATCGACCGCCACACCCTCTCGATCCTCGACCGGAACCTGAAGCAGCTCATGGACGAGGGGCGCGTCCGGATGGTCGTCGACTGCGCCGACCTGACCTACATCAGCAGCAACGGGATGGGCACGTTCATCGCCTACGTCAACCGCACCCGCAACAAGGGCGGCGACATCCGTTTCTGCAACATGCGCGACATCGCCCGCACCGTCATCACGATGCTCGGGCTCCACAACCTCTTCCAGATTTTCGATTCGCGCGACAAGGCGATCGCCTCCTACCAGGCCTGATCGGCCCCGCGCGAAGCGGGATGACGGACGATCCCCGCCCTCTCCTCCCGATCTGCGGAGCCTCGACGGGACCGCGCGAATTGGGGGGCGCGCCGGGCCCGGGGCGCGAGCGGCCGGACGTGACAAGTCGACCCCCTGCTTGATATTGCCGCGCATCACGCTATAATCCGCGCGCTCCTCCGTCGCCCGGCGAAGCGCCCCGGCGACAATGGATGAGTACGGAGATGTCGGAGGCGGAGCCCGTCTGGGCCGCCCCGTCGGGATCCCATCGCCCTCTCCGCGGAGCGTCATCGTGCCCACGAGGCAGGACACCCAGCTCGGTCGGATCGCGATCAAGAACCGCCTGCTCAGCCGAGAGCAGGTCGGCAAGTGCATCGACGAGATCGAGAAGGCCGAGAAGCGGAACAAGAAGGCGAAGACCCTCTCGAGTCTGCTCATCGACCGGGGCCTGCTGACGCGTGGCCAGGTCAAGAGCCTCGAGCGGGCCGCCTCGTATCGGGACCTCCGCCTCGAGGACAAGCTCTACGGCCGGATCGCTGTCAAGAACAAGTTCGCGACCCTGAAGGACGTCCAGAAGGCGCTCGACATCCAGAAGAAGCAGTACCTCAAGGGCAAGGAGCCCCTCCGGATCGGTCAGATCCTGATGGATCTCGACCGCCTCGAGGACGAGCACGACGAGGCGATCCGCGAGGTGACGGCGAAGCTCGACCGCGACACCTACGTCGCGCGCGAGAACGAGTCCGAGGGCGAGCTGCCGATCGCCGCCCCCACGGCGAGCCCGCCCAAGGCGGCGCGCAAGACCTCCCCGGACGAGGACGAGGGCGGCAAGACCAAGCCGAAGGCGAAGGCGCAGAAGGCCAAGGCCAAGTCGAAGGTCAAGGCCAAGGCCGACAAGGCGAAGGCGAAGGCCAAGGGCAAGAGCGGCAAGCGGGACAAGGTCTCCGATCTCATCGCGAAGATGGAGGAGGAGGCGGCGCTCGCGGCGACGATCGCTCGGGCCGAGGAGGCCGAGGAGCGGGAGTCCGCCCGGGCCGCCGCCGCCGCCGCGTCGGAGTCCGAGCCAGAGTCGGAGCCAGAGTCGGAGCCCGAGTCCGAGCCCGAGACCGACACGCCGAGCCCCTCCGAGGTCGAGAGCCACACCCCGCCGGCCAAGGCCGAGCCCACGCCGGCGCCCGCGAAGGTGAAGCGGGCGCGACCGAGCCCCGAGGAGGAGGAGCTCGAGCTCACGCCGCCGCCGACCGCGGCCATCGTCGACGACGACGACATCGAAGGGTTCGGCGTCGACTCCGAGCTCGCTCAGGCCGAGAGCGACGAGGAGATCGAGGGGCTCGACGAGATCTCCGAGATCCGGGATGTCGAGGACATCTCGATGGAGAGCATCGACGACATCCGACCCGACGCGCCCGAAGCCGCCGACGACGCCGCGGACGACGCGAGAGAAGACGCCGCCCGCGAAGCGGCGGCCGCGCGCGAGCAGGACGACGAGGAGACGATCCACGGCGTCCCGGCCTCCGCCCCGGCGCCGCGCGACGACCTGGAGGAGAGCGGCGACCCCGAGGAGAGCGCCGATCCCGAGGAGAGCGCCGATCCCGAGGATCTCGAGGAGCTCGACGAGATCACGGATGACTCGGTCGACGACGACTCCGACGAGGACGATTCGGGCGACGACGACTCCGGCGATGACGACTCCGGCGACGACGAGTCGGTCGAGGACTCGGTCGAGGAGGACTCCGTCGACGAGGAGTCGACCGTCGAGGAGGTCGTCGAGGAGATCGTCGAGGAGGAGTCCGCCGACGAGCCCGTCGAGGAGGAGTCGGTCGAGGAGATCGAGGACGAGTCGGTCGAGGATGACGTCGTCGAGGAGATCGTCGCCGAGGATCTCGAGCCCGAGAGCGATGCGGGGGACGAGCCGGCCGTCGCCGCGTCCGCCGCGTCCGCCGCCGCCGAGGCGGACGACGCAGCCGCCGTGTCCGCTGCAGCCGCCGTGTCCGCTGCAGCCGAGGCGGACGACGAGAACCTCGAGAAGCAGCTCGACGAGGCCGCCGGCGATGGCGGCGATGACGACCTCGGCAGCGACATCGAGAGCGACATCGAGAGCGGAGACCGGCCCGAGAGCGCGGATCTCGACTCGCCCGGCGAGGAGAGCGACGAGGAGGAGATCGAGGAGGTCGTCGAGGTCTCCGACGACATCGCCGAGGTCGAGGCCGACTCGGCCACCGAGCTCGAGTCCGACCTCGACACCGCCGACGCGGTGCTCGGCGCCGACACCGAGCCCGCCCTCGAGCCGGCGAGCGACTCGTCCACGGGCGACTTCCTCATCGTCGACGGAACCAGACCGGCCGCGACCGGCGAGGTCGGCGAGGACACCGAGATCGACAGCGACGTCCTGACGGCGCCGCGCGTACCGGCGCCCGAGGAGCTGCCGAGCGATCCGGGCGACGTCGAGATCGAGGAGTCCGACGAGGCTCTCTCGAGCGAGCCGCCGCCCTCGGATGACCCGACCAGGGCGCTCCCGCAGCTCAAGAGCTTCGCCTGCCCGCGGTGCGAGGCGGCCAGCGTCCCCGGCGACCAGGTCTGCATGTTCTGCGGCGGGTCGCTCGCCGAGGCCCCGCAGACGGCGCCGCCGCTGCTCCGCCCGTTCGACCCGGGCTCGCCGCCGCCGCGCCTCGACATAGGGCCGCCGCATCCGCCCGAGGGCGGCCAGGAGGCCTCGCAGGTCGCGGCGCCGACGGCGACCGCGGTCGCCGAGCGGGCGCCGGCCGTGACGGAGTGGCCCGAGGGCTTCCCGACCGGGAGGCTCGAGCAGCCGGCCGCCGAGCTCGACGCCGCCGCGACCGAGGAGACGCAGGCGATGACCGCGCTCCCCGCCGCCGCGAGCCCCGAGGCGGCGCCGGAGACCGTCGAGGAGCCCGAGGACTGGGTCCTCCGGGCGGAGCGGCGATTCGAGGCGCGCGAGGAGCTCCGCGCGTCGCCGTTCTCGAGGACCTACCGGGCGTTCGACCGGTTCACCGGCGAGACGGTGGTGATCAAGCGGTTCCACACCGCGTTCGCGCCATCGCTCGACGCGATCCGCCAGTTCGAGCAGATCGCGCTCGCCGTGAACGCCCTCGATCTCTTCCCGTTCCCGCTCTTCCTCGAGATCCACACCGACGACCGCGGCATCTACGTCGTCTCCGAGGACGTCTTCGGCGACCTCCTGCCGCGCCGGATCAACGACCGCGGGCCGTTCGACGCGCGCAAGGCGATCCGTCTCGTCCGCGGCCTCGCCGAGGCGCTCGCGATCGTCCACGGGGCCGGGCTCGTCCACCGCGACATCCGCCCGGCGCGGATCGTCGTCGCGCCGAGCGGCGACGGTCGGCTCCTCGACTTCGGCCTCGCGAGGCTCCTCGAGGACCTCGCGTCGAGCGATCCGGAGACGAAGCAGGCGGTGATCGGGCACGCCGGCTACGTCGCGCCCGAGCGACGGATGCAGCCCGACCACGCCGACCTCTCGACCGACGTCTTCAGCCTCGGCGCCGTCCTCGCGTTCGCCCTGGCCGGCGACGACCCGCGGGGAGGCCCCGGGACGCCGTCGAACGACCTCCCCGAAGGCCTCCGCGACGTCCTGAAGAAGTCGTCCGAGCAGAACTCCGACAAGCGCTACCCCGACGCCCAGGCGATGTGCGTCGACCTGACGGCGCTGAGCTTCCGCAAGAGCGTCATCGTCCCGCTCCAGCGTGAGCTGTTCTGCGGGAGCTGCGGCCAGCCGAACACATCGGACGAGGTCTTCTGCGCGAGCTGCGACGACGCGCTCCTCGCCGCATGCCCGGGCTGCGGAACCGAGGTTCGCCGGATGGCGACCCGCTGCGAGAGCTGCCAGACGCTCCTCCGCACCCGCCACCTCGACCAGCGCCGCCGCGTCGCCCGGTCCCACCTCCGGGCCGACAGCAAGGTCGCCGACGGCGACACCGAGGGCGCGATCGCCGAGCTCCAGGCCGCGCTCGCCGGCGCCGACCACCCGCTGCTCGAGCGGGCGCGCAAGATCCTCGAGACCCGGATCGCCGAGCTCTCCGACGCCGAGTAGCGGTCGCGCCGTTCCGTTCCTGGAACAGATCTCGCGCGACGGCAATGACCCCGGGATCGGCAACTCCCAATCCGCGCAATCCGCGTAATCCGCGGTTCCCACTCGTTCGACGCCGAGAGAGACCGAACCGCGGATTACGCGGACTACGCGGATTGACTGCCGAGGCGTTGCCGACGCGCGAGAGACCGATCGGCGAAGCCGATCATCACCGCTGCCGCACGGCGAGGCTAGAGCAGGTCCCCGACGAGCTCGGAGCTCAGCGAGCCGCGGCAGACCTCGGCGGCCGGCCCCGTCATGAGGACGTTGCCGCGGTCGGTCCAGTCGATCTCGAGGTCGCCGCCGCGCAGGTGAACGGTCGCCTTGCGGTTGCCGCGGTCGGTCCGGGCGGCGGCGACGACGGTCGCGCAGGCGCCGGTGCCGCAGGCCTGGGTCTCGCCGCTTCCGCGCTCCCAGACGCGCACCCGGAGCTCGTCGCGGGCGAGCACGTCGACGAACTCGACGTTGGCTCGGTCGGGGAAGGAGGGGTGGTTCTCGAGCGCCGGACCGAGCCGGAGGAAGTTCGGATCCTCGCTGTCGATCCCGAAGAGGACGCAGTGGGGGTTGCCCATCGAGACCCCGGTGAAGCGGATGCGCTCGCCGGCGATCTCGATCGGCTCGTCGATCGCCTCGTCGCCGTCGCCGAGGACGGGCACCTGAGCCCGGGCGAAGCGCGGCTCGCCCATGTCGACGGTCGCGGCGACGACGCGGCCTCGGCGAACCTCGACGTCGACGGCGTGGATGGCGACGTTGCTCTCGATCCGGAGCCGGTCCTTGCGGGCGATCTTGTGGTCCCAGGCGTACTTGGCGACGCAGCGGATGCCGTTGCCGCACATGTCGCCCTCGCTGCCGTCGGCGTTGAACATCCGCATGCGGACGTCACCCTTGCCCGACGGCAGGATCAGGATGAGGCCGTCGCTGCCGACTCCCTTGTAGCGGTCGGAGACGCGGCGGGCGAGCTCGCCGAGCTTCTCGACGTCATCGGGCAGGCGCTGGCCGATGGCATCGACGTAGATGTAGTCGTTGCCGCAGCCGTGCATCTTGACGAACTTGAGCTCGCTCACGGATCTCCGATCCTCCTGGGAGGTCGATCGTAACACGGTCGCGGCAGGGGACGGAACGCCTGGGGCGCCCGTCAACCGCGCCACGGCCGACGTGTCGCGGCGACCCGCGCATCGTGGTCTGGGGGGGCCCCCTCATTGCATTGTCGCACGCCCCGAGCCGGCCCGGAAGATCGGGTCGCCTCGTCACGCCCGGCGCGACATCCGGGCGCGCGCCGCCGTCACTCGCCTCCGGCGAGCTCCGCCTCGGCCGCGGCGCGCATCGCCGGAAGCGGCCCCTCTCGCCCCGTCCAGAACCGCACCTGCCCGGCCGCCTGCCGGAGCAGCATGTCGAGACCGTCGAGCGTCGCCGCGCCCGCTGCCGCCGCCTCCCGCAGGAGCCGCGTCGGCCGCGGGCGGTAGACCATGTCGAACACGAGCGACCTCGCGTCGAGCGCCGATGCGGGCACCGGGCTCTCGCCGACATGCTCGCCCTGACCGAGCGTGGTCGCGTTCACGATCACCTCGGCCTCGCCTGCGGCCAGCCCGTCGAGCGGCCCCACGAACGCGACCCCGGCCGCCTCCGCCGCCTCGCGTCCTCGCGTGGCGCTCCGGTTTCGGAGCGTCACCTCGGCGCCGGCCCGCCGGAGCTCCGTCGCCGCGGCCCGCGCCGCACCCCCGGCGCCGAGGACGCACACCGCCCGCCCCGCGACCGCGCCGCCGAGCGCCGCCTCGATGCTCTCGCGCGCCGCCGCGGCGTCGGTGTTCGTCGCGCGCCAGCAGCCGCCATCGAGGCGCAGGGTGTTGGCCGCCCCGACGCGGGCCGCGGCGTCTTCGCGCCCCGCCCCGCCGGCCTCCTCCCTCGCCGCGGCGAGGGCGGCGAGCTTGTGGGGCGCGGTGACGCTCAGCCCGGCGATGCCGGCCCGCGCCGCGAGCGCGAGGAAGACGGGCGCGTCGTCCACCTCGAACGGGAGGTAGACCGCGTCGATGCCGAGCGCCGCGAAGCTCGCCGCGTGGATCGCCGGGCTCAGGCTGTGGCCGATGGGCTTGCCGATCACTCCGTAGATGGCCGTCTCGAGGTGAAGCTCGCCGTGGCGCCAGCGCGTCGCCAGCTCGTCGACGGTCGGCTGCCCGGGCGCGGTCCGCCGGGTCGCGTCGGCCGCCGCGTAGGTGAACGGCTGCCCGAAGATCGGGGCGAGGACGCGGGTCGCGAGTCCCGCCTCGCCCATCCCGACCGCGATCGTCGGCCGGCCGCTGCTCGACGCGAACGCGCGCCCCGCGAGGAGGAGGCGCAGGGCGTCCTCGGCGCCGGCGACCCGCGTCGCCAGCTTCACCCGATCGTCGGGCCCGTGCGCGAGCGCTCCGAGCCGCTCCAGCGTTCTCTGTAACCCGGCGTCGTCCGGCGTCCTCTCGAAGTCGTGCTCGCTCACGATGAGCTTCGCGTCGGCGGGGCCGCGCGCGGCGAGCAGCTCGCGGAAGGCTGGCGCGTCGACCGCGTCGATGTCCACGAGCTCGGCGCCGACCTGCACGCCGCGCCGCAGGAGCTCCATCCGATCGCCGGTCGTCTCGACGGTGCCTCCGGCGCGACACGTGAGGAGCAGCTCGATGCCGTCGGGACGGGCGGCTCGCGCGATCGCCTCGGGGTCGGGGCCGGCGACCGCGTCGAGGCGCACCTCGACCGCGGCCGCGATCGGGCTGCTCGACGCGACGCGCTCGACCTCCTCGATGACGGCGCCGGTGGTGGTCGCGGCGACCGAGACGCAGACGGTCCGCTTCATTCCGCTGGCTGCTCGCCGCCTGCACGGACGAGCAGCGTGGGGGACACCCCATCGGCGACGAGCGCGTCGGCGACCGCTCGGGCGTGACCCTCGTCGCGCGCGACGCCGAACACCGTCGCGCCGCTCCCCGACAGGAGCGCGCCGAGCAGTCCGGCATCGAGGAGACGCGCCTTCGCCGCCGCGAGCTCCGGGAAGAGCGCGAACGCCGGCGCCTCGAGGTCGTCGCGCAGCGCCGCGGCGACGGCCGCCGCGTCGCCCGATGCGAACGCGTCGCCCAGCCGCGCCAGGCCCACGTCGGGGGCGGCCCGCACGCCGGCGTCGGCCGCGATGCCGGCCGTCTCGGCCCACGCGCGGTAGACCTTCGGCGTCGGCACCGAGACCGCCGGGACGTGGAGGACGAGGTGCACCGGCGCGCTCGGACCGGGCGCCGACGCCACCCGCTCGCCGCGCCCGGTGCAGACGGCCGTCCCGCCCCGGACGAAGAACGGGCAGTCGCTCCCGAGCTCGCCGGCGAGACCGGCGAGGCGCTCGGGCGACCACTCGGCGTCGAGTCGCCACAGGGTCGCGAGGGCGCGCAGGGTGGCCGCCGCGTCGGAGCTGCCGCCGCCGAGGCCGCCGCCGGCCGGCACCGCCTTCTCGATCGTGATCCGGGCGCCGAGCTCGGGTCGCTCCGCGGCATCCCGGAGCGCCGTCGCCGCCCGGTGGGCGAGGTTCTCGGGGCCGTCGGGCACCGCGGCGGCGCCCGTCGCCGCCTCCGGCGCGCCGCGCACGACGCACTCGATCACGCCCTCGTCGCCGGCCTCGACCGAGACGACGTCGGCGAGGCCGTGCAGCTCGGTCATGACCGTCGCGATCTCGTGAAACCCGTCGGGGCGGCGCCCGAGCACCTCGAGATAGAGGTTGACCTTGGCGGGGGCGCGCGTGGTGATCATTCGCCGGGCGGCGTCAGCGCCGCGTTGTCGATGAGGCGGGTCTTGCCGACGTGCACCGCGATGAGCGCGCGCGTCGGGCGCTCGATCGTCTCGATCGCCGCGAGCGTGTCGGCGTCGCGGAGCTCGACGTAGTCGATCCGGTCGACGCCGCCTTCGCGCAGCCTCGCCGTCATCAGCTCGAGGACCGCCCCGGCGCTCCGCTCGCCCGCCGCGACCGCATCGCCGGCGAGCGTGAGGGCCGCCGAGAGCGAGAGGGCCCGGGCCCGCTCCGGCGCGTCGAGGTAGGCGTTGCGACTGCTCAGGGCGAGGCCGTCGGCGTCGCGCACGATCGGGCAGGGGACGACCTCGACCGGCAGGTGGAGGTCGGTGGCCATGCGCGCGATCACCCGGCACTGCTGGTAGTCCTTCTCCCCGAGGTAGGCCCGGCCCGGCGTCACGATGTTGAAGAGCTTCAGGACGACGGTCAGGACGCCCCGGAAGTGTCCCGGACGGCTCGCCCCGCAGAGCGCCTCGACCGTCCGCTCCTGGATGACGTAGGTGTCGTAGCCTGCCGGATACATGTCGGCCGCCGAGGTGGTGAAGACGACGTCGCAGCCGGCGGACGCGAGCAGCGCCGCGTCCCCGTCGGCGTCGCGCGGGTAGCGCTCGAAGTCCTCGCCGGCGCCGAACTGGAGCGGGTTGACGAAGATGCTCGCCACGACGAGGTCGGACTCGTCGCGCGCGCGGCGGACGAGCGAGAGATGCCCCTCGTGGAGCGCCCCCATCGTCGGGACGAAGCCGATCCGCTGGCCGGCGGCCCGCGCCGCGAGGGCGCGTGCGCGCATCGCCGCGACCGAGTCGACCCGCTCGATGCTCACGAGTCCACCGTCGACGAGAGCCGCGCGAGCAGCTCCGCGACGCTCGCGCCCGAGATCGGGTCCCGCGCGTCCGGGGCGATCTCGGCGAGCGGACCGAGGACGAACGACCGCTGCGCCGCGCGCGGATGGGGGATGGTGAGCCGATCGGTCCGGATCACGCGGTCCTCCCAGAGGATGATGTCGAGGTCGAGCCGGCGCGGGCCCCAGCGCTCCTCGCGGGTCCGATCGCGTCCGTGGGCGACCTCGATCGCGAGCAGCCGCTCGAGCAGCTCCTCGGGGCTCGACGCGGTCTCGATGACCGCGGCCGCGTTCAGGAACGCGGGCTGATCCGGCGGCCCGCCGACGGGTTCGGTCTCGTGAAACGTCGAGGTCGCGACGACGGACGTGCCGGGATCGGCATCGAGCGCGGCGAGCGCGGCGTGGAGCGTCTCGGCGCGATCGCCGAGGTTCGCCCCGAGGGCGAGGTGGACGCGCGCCATCGCCGGCTCAGGAGACGTCGTCGTCCTTCGCCGGGGCGGGACGCGGCGAGCTCGAGCCCTTCGGCGAGCCCTTCGGGCGCTTCCGGCCCCAGAGGCCGAGGCCCTTCCCGGCGAGGACGAGGGGACCGCTGGCCGCGAACCCGCAGAAGAGGGACGCCGCGAACACCTCCGGCCAGGCGAGGATCACGATCACGGCGGCGACGATGAGGGCGGTCCGCGTGCTCGGCCCGCGCAGCCCGCGGCGCCGGTCGGAGTGGCGCAGCCACCTCAGGCCGCGGCTCGCCGGGTGGACGTAGGGGACGTTGCTCACCATCAGGTAGGCGAGGCCGACGGCGATGAACGGCAGCGCCCAGGTGAGCATCGCCGAGCTGTCTCCCCCGACGAGCCCGTCGAGGAACGCGCGGACGCGCTCGCCGCGCGGGATCTGGAGGTAGTGAATGAAGACGAGGAGCGAGGCCACGACGCCGGCGGCGCCCGGCGATGGCAGGCCCTTGAAGCTCTGATGATCGCTCGCGTCGTGGGCGTTCTCGACGTTGAAGCGGGCGAGGCGGAGCAGGGTCGCCGAGGCGAAGACGGCGGCGAAGCACCAGGCCATCTTCCCCCAGAACGGTCCGGTGAAGAGGACGGTGTTCGTCACGACCACGGCGAGGGCCGGCGCGACGCCGAAGCTCACCGCGTCGGAGAGCGAGTCGAGCTGACCGCCGAAGTCGCCGGCGCTGCGGACGAGCCGCGCGACGCCGCCGTCGAGGGCGTCGAAGACCATCGCGAGGACGATGAGGGCTCCGGCCTGCCAGAGGTTCGCCGTGTTGACGATCGCGCCGCCGGTGGCGTCGAACTGCAGCATCGAGAGCTTGACGACCGCGGCGAAGCCGCAGACGGCGTTGCCGAGGGTGAAGAGGTGCGGAAGAAACGTGAGCTTCTCGCGCACTCGGTCCCGCTTTCGGCGTCGTTCGCCCATGTCGTTCCGATCGTCCTTCGTCAGACGGCGGCCGCTGCCGCGGCTCTGGTCTCGGATTCCCCACCCGTCGCGACCGGGACGCGCCCGAGCACGGTCGAGCCTCCCCGGACGCGGTCGCCGACCGCGACGGCGGACGTGAAGCCCGCCTCGACCGGCACCCAGAGCTCGGTTCGCGAACCGAGCTTGATCATCCCGTAGCGCTCGCCGCGAGCGATCTCGTCGCCGAGCTCGACCGGGCAGACGATGCGGCGCGCGACCGCCCCGACGACCTGCCGGACGACGAGGCGGAGCCCGAGGGTCGCCGGCTCGCGGCTCTCGATCCCGACCGAGCAGGACTCGTTCCGGATCGCCGCGTCGGGCGAGTAGGCCGGGCCGTAGGCGCCGGACTGATGATGGCGGTAGCGCACCGTCGCGTCGCACGGCATCCGGTTGACGTGGACGTCGAGCGGCGAGAGAAAGATGCCGATCCGGAGAGCGTCGCCCTGGAGGTAGCCGTCTTCCCGGACGACGCCGACGTCGGAGACGACCCCATCGGCGGGCGAGATGAGCGCGCCCGGCTCGTCGGGGATGGTCCGGTCGGGGTCCCGGAAGAACCAGGTGAAGAACGCGACCGGAACGATCCAGGGCAGGGCGAGCCAGAGCAGCTCCGGCCGGTCGCCGACGGCCGCCGCGCCGCACGCGCCTCCGGCGAGGACGACCGAGAGGCCCACCCAGGCACCCCAGTCGCTTCGGCCGTAGGTCGCGATCGGAAAGTGCACGGGGTGCCCTCGGGTTGGATTCGCACAAGCTTAGTTGTGGCCGGGGATTGTAGTTCTCGGCCGTCCGGCTGTCAACGCCGGACTCGCGTCCGTTGACGCTTCGCGTTGCGGTGTCGAAGGTTCGTCACTTCGGGCCTTCGTCCTGAGATACGCACGGAGCGTGCCCATCGGATCGATCGGATCGACGAACTGGATCGTTCCACCCCGAGGCGGTCGCGCGAAACGGGCGGGTCGGATTCCCTTGTGAGGCGACCGCGCCCGGTGTTTGATGGTCGGCCATGGCCTCGGGCGAGTCGAAGAACCGCAACCTCGTCATCGCCGCCGTCGCGATCATCGCGCTCGGCGCTGCGATCTTCCTGCTCTCGGGGACGCTGACCGAGGAGGAGCGGATCTACCGGGTGCTCGAGGCGGTCCGGGTCGCGGTCGAGGACCGCAGCGCCCGCGACGTGGTCGAGCACGTCGACCCCGCCTACCGCGGCTCCTACGGTCGCGAGTCGATGGACCGTCAGGGGCTCCGTCAGGCCCTCAACGGCTACTTCTTCCAGGCGAAGGGCGGGCTCACCTGCGTGATCGTGCCGCTCTCGATCGACGTGACCGAGGGGTCGCGGACGGCGACCGCCCACTTCCAGGCGGCCGTCTTCGACGGGATCAGCATCACCGGCGTCGAGCCGCCGGGCGGCGGTCGCGGGTTCGACATCACCGTCACGCTCCGCAAGGGAGACGACGACGAGTGGAGAATCAGCGGCCACGAGCTGAAGCCCGTGCGACCCGGGGACGTCTGGCGTCAGAGCATCACGGGTGCCGATGACTGAGCAAATGGTGAGCAGTGAGCCCACGGCGCCGCCGCCCGCGCGACGGCAGACCGTCCCGGGCGCCGACCCGAACGAGGGCGCGGACCGCACCGTCGGTCAGCTCCGCCTCCGCGGCCCGATCCTCGAGCGCCTCTGGACCGACGGCAGCCCTCGCGACCGCTACGACCTACGCGAGTGGGAGCTGAGCTTCGAGATCCGGCGGCGGCGGGGCCTCGCGTTCCTCAGCTCGGCGCTGATCGGCGTCCTCCTCTCGGGCGCCTACCAGATCGGCGTGATGTGGGCCTGGGTGCTCGCGGTCGGGCTCTCATCGCTCCTGATCGCGTTCGTCGCCTCCGGCCTCGCCCGCCGGCCCTACCTCGTCCTCGCGCGGGACGGCTACCGGATCCGGCTGCCGATCCCGAGCCTCACCCTCGAGGGGTTCCGCGACCTCTTCCTCGATCTGAGCCGCATCCGCCTCGAGGCGCTCGCCGCGGCCGTGGTCGCCGCGGTCGATCGCGATCCCGCCGAGCCCTCGCCGTCCGAGTCGCAGTCGCTGAGGCGGCACGAGGACGACGACTTCTACCACCCGCAGCCGCTCGTCGACGACGCGGGCGCGGTGACCTACGCCCTGAGCTGCCGCGACCTGCCGCAGCTCTTCGAGGCGATCTCGCTCTGCTACCGCGGGACGGTGCGGGCGATGCGCGGCGGGGAGGCGCCGGGGATGACCGGTCCGATTCGCTTCACGGTGAACGCCGCCGCGACGCCCCGCTCCGACGCGGCGGACGCGGCCGTCGCGGCGTGCCTCGCCGAGTGCGTCGCCTGGAGTCGCTACTCGGGCGACGGCGTCCCCGCGGGCGTCGACTGGACCACGCCTGATGAGGTCGACGGCGACGGCGACGGCGAGGCCGACGCCGACGGCGCGGGAGCGACCGCATGACCTTCGACCTCCACTTCTGGCGCGAGCCGGGCCTTGGTCCCGTGACCAACAAGGAGGCGATCGACATCTTCTCCGGACGGCCGCACATCGAGTCCGACGACGACGACCTGACCGTCGGCGGGTTCGTCTACTACAACCCGGACACCGAGGTCTACTTCCGCTTCGAGCTCGACAAGGCGAGCAGCGGAGCCGGGGAGCGCCCCGACGAGAGCGGCCGCCTCGTCGTCTCGGCCGGGACGACCGACCTGGCCGACAGCGGCCTCTCGTTCCGGATGAACCTCTGCCGGCCGAGCTACTTCGCCGACGAGGCGTTCCCGGTCGTCGTGGAGATCGCCACCGGGCTCGGGCTGCGCGTCGAGGACGTCTCGACGAGCACCCGCTCGGCCGCGATCGCGCCCGATGCCGGGGAGCTCGCGCGCGCGTGGCGTGAGCGCAACGACGCGACGATCGCGATCCTCCGAAAGAAGGGCGAGGCTGGATCCGACGCGGCGGGTCCGATGCGCTTCGAGCCGCGCGCGACCCTCGACGCCTTCTGGCGCTACATGTCGCAGCGCCGCGCGATCCAGCGCGGGGTCGCCGGCGAGCTCTACGCGCCGACGGTCTTCCTCCTGCGCGAGAAGGGTCGGGAGCGGAGCGTCGGCGACGTCGCCCCGATCGCCCGCCGCACCGTCGTCTGGAACGCGCCGGGGCCGCTGCTGCTGCCCGAGGTCGACCTCGTCCACATCGTCGGTCCGGGCGACGCCGAGGACCGGATCGTTCCGCGGGCGATCGTCGAGGAGCTCCTCGGCGACCGGCTCGAAGCGGTCGCGGACACCGCGGCGCCGCTGCGCCGCTACGACGGGCGCGACCGCGCCTCGATCGAGGAGAAGCTGGCCGCGCTCGCCCTCGGGAACGCCGCCGACGCCTACTACGAGTGCGAGCCCGACTCCTTCATCGACACGCCCGCCGCGCCCGCGGCGTGAGGCAGCGGGGGCTTCGCCTCCGGCGAAGAGGATGTCACCACGGAGACACGGAGGACACGGAGAATTCACGGAGAAGCGCGGGCGGCGCCTCCTGGGTCGGTGTTGTCGCTTCGCGACGAGGATGGAACCACGGAGACACGGAGGCACGGAGGAGCTTCGGGTGTGCCTGATCTCCGTGGTGGAGAGCGGACGGACGGACGGAAGGGCGGACGGAAGGGCGCGCCAGCCCGGACGAGCTCCTCGCATCTTTCTCCGTGAATCCTCCGTGTTCTCCGTGTCTCCGTGGTGACATCCTGCTCGCCGTAGGCGAGCCCTGGGCGCATCAGTCGCCGCCTGCCGGCACCCGGAGCTGGAGCCGGTGCACGGCCAGCTCGGGTCGGCACAGGAAGCGCACCGGGATCACGCTCGTCCCGATGCCGCGGCTGACGTAGAGCCTCGTCCCTCGATCATCGAACCAGCCTCGATCGCGCTCCGCCGAGTCGAACGGCAGGATCAGCGGTCCGAGGAGCGGCACGCGGACCTGACCGCCGTGGGTGTGCCCGGCGAGGACGAGATCCCATCCGGCGTCGGCCGCCCGCGGCAGGACGGCCGGGTAGTGGCAGAGCAGGATCGAGGCGGTCGCCGAGCCCGGCCGGGGTGGGAGATGCGACCCGGCGCGATCGACGCCGCCGAGGGCGAGGCGCCCGCCGAGCACCGTCGCGACCTCGCCGCGGAGCAGGCGCACGCCGGCCTCCTCGTAGGCGGCGACGGCGCTCGCCTCGTCGGTCCACTCCTCCCAGTTGCCGAGGCAGGCGAAGGTGCCGAGCGGCGCGTGCAGCCCGCCGAGGAGCTCGCGCAGGTCGGCCGGGTCGTAGTCCGGGCCGACCGAGTCGCCGGTGAGCACGATCAGGTCCGGGGCGATCTCGTCGGCCAGGGCGAGGACGCTCCGCTCGCGCCGCCCGATGCGGACGACGTGGAGATCGGTGACGTGGAGGACGGTGAGGATGGAGCCGTAGTGGCCGTCCGCGAGGGCGCCGCGGAGGTCGACCTCGTGCTCGGTCACCTCGATCCAGAGCGGCTCGACGCAGCGCGCGTAGCCGAACAGGAGCGCGGGGAGAAGGAAGGTCGCGGCCAGCATCGCCCGCCCACGACGACGAGCGCGATGCGCCTCGGTCGGGACGGCGGCCGGATCGCCGGGCTCGGGGACGGGAGAGACGGACTCGTCGTGCGGCCCCATGGGCGGCCTTCCGGGAGAAGGAACGGCGCCGCGGCACCACGCCGAACGGGTCGCGGCGACCCGTGCACCGCGGCAGGGGGGGTCCCCCCCATTTCATTGTCGCGCGCCCTCGTCGTGAAGTCCAGATCGGGTCGCCGCGACCCGCCTGCCGCGTCGGCTCCGGCTCCGGGCTCATCTTTGCCGGCGCGCGAGTTCCATGGAACACGCGAACGGCAGCTCACGCAAAGGCGCAAAGGCGCCAAGGATCGTTGCTCTGATCCGAGATCTCGACCTGTCAGAGCCCCTTTGCGCCTTTGCGCCTTTGCGTGAGGTTTCGTCGTTCCTAGGAACGCGCGTGACCGGGACTGCGACCTCCCGGCGCCCCGCGGCTCGCCCTCGAGCGCTCGTATGGAGAAGATGACCGGATCGCCGCGCCCCACCGTCCCAGGACGGGAGACCCATGACCGACCACCGCTTCCAGATCGACCTCGGCGGCATCATCGACCTGCTCGCCAACCACCTCTACAGCACGCCGCAGGTCTACGTCCGCGAGCTCCTCCAGAACGCGATCGACGCCATCACCGCGCGTCGCGCGCTCGAGCCGGACCACGCCGGGTCGATCACGATCGAGCACGTCGCCGGCCGCGACGGCGGCCCCGCGACGCTGCTCTTCGCCGACGACGGGGTCGGCCTGACCGACGATGAGGTCCACCAGTTCCTCGCCACGATCGGCCGGAGCAGCAAGCGCGCCGACCTCGACGCGCTTCGCTCGGAGTTCATCGGGCAGTTCGGGATCGGGCTGCTCTCGTGCTTCATGGTCAGCGACGAGATCGTCATGATCACCCGGAGCGCCCGCGACCCCGACGCGAAGGCGCTCCGCTTCGAGGGCCGGGCCGACGGCACCTACACCGTCACGCCGACCGACCTCGAGTCCGGACCGGGCACCCAGGTCTGGGTGCGCGCCAAGCCGGCGGCGGCCGAGTGGGTCGAGGCGGACGCTCTCGAGCGCCTGCTCCTCCGCTTCGGCGGTCTCCTCCCCGTCCCGATCCGCTTCTCGAGCGGCGGCGCCGAGCCGCGCGTCCTGAACGCCGAGGGCGCCCCCTGGCGACGCCGGTACGCGAGCGCCGAGGAGGAGCGCGAGGCGATCCTCGCCTTCGGCGCCGAGATGTTCGAGGTCGACATGCTCGACTTCATCCCGCTCCGGAGCCGCCCGGGCGAGGTCGACGGGGTCGCGTTCGTGCTCCCGCCGAGCCACGCCACCGTCACCGGCGCCAGCAATCACCGCGTCTACCTCCGGAACATGCTCCTCTCCGAGCGGGTCGACAACCTCCTCCCGAGCTGGGCGTTCTTCGTCAAGTGCGTCGTCAACTGTAACGGCCTCCGCCCGACGGCCGGGCGCGAGAGCTTCTACGAGGACGCCGACCTCGAGGCGACCCGCGCGGCGCTCGGCAAGGCGCTCCGGAGCTGGCTCGTCCGGACCGCCGAGCACGACCCGGCGCGCCTCGACGCCCTCATCCGGGTTCACCACCGCTCGATGAAGGCGCTCGCGGTCGAGGACGAGGACTTCTACCGCGTCATCGCCGACTGGCTCCCGTTCGAGACGACCGGCGGCCGCATCCCGCTGGGCGAGCTCCGGAGCATCCTGCGGGCCGGCGTGCCGCCCGGCGCCCGTCCGCTCCTGCGGTTCACCAAGACGGTCGACGAGTTCCGCCAGGTCGCCCCGATCGCCACCAGTCAGCGGCTGACGCTGGTCAACGCCGGCTGGGACTACGACGAGGAGCTCCTCGAGCGGCTGCCCGTGATCGATCCCGGGATCGACGTCGAGCCGGTCGCGGCGGTCGACCTCGTCGCCGACTTCGAGGAGCTCGACCCGGCCGAGGCCGACCGGGCGGCACGCCTCCTCGCCGTCGCCGAGCGGACCCTGGCCCCGCACCGGTGCTCCGCCGAGGTGCGGCGCTTCCTGCCGGCCGAGCTGCCGGCGCTCTACGGCATCGGCGACGCGGCCCTCTTCCGTCGCAGCGTCGACATCGCGAAGGAGGGCGCCGACGAGACGTGGAGCGCCCTCATGGACGGCGTCGCCGGCGGACCGGGCGCCGATCCGGGCGCGGCGACCCTGTGCCTCAACCTCGGCAACCCGCTCGTCGGCAAGCTGACCCGCGTCGCCGACGAGGAGCTCCTTCGGCGGGCCGTCGAGCTCCTCTACGTGCAGAGCCTGATGCTCGGCCACCACCCTCTCCGCGAGACCGAGATGACGCTCCTCAACGAGGGGCTCCTCGCCCTGATCGAGCTCGGGATCGACGCTCGCGGCGGCGAGGAGGGTCGGCCGTGACCGACGTCGACCGCTCCCGCGCCCAGGAGCTGATCGACCGGGCGCGCGCGATGGGGTTCTTCGACCACTCGCCCGCCAAGGTGGCCCTCCTCGAGGAGGCGGTCCGCCTCGCCGACGCCGACGGGACCGACGACGACCTCCGCTGGGACGCGCGCCACGAGCTCGTCCACACGGCCACGTTCTGCGGCTTCTACGAGACGGCGCTCGTCGCCTTCGCCTGGCAGCTCGGGAAGTGCGACGAGAACCCCGAGCGATGGCACGAGCGCGACCTCCTCTGGCAGTACAAGTGGATCATCTCGTCGCTCCACCGCTTCCCGGGCATCCCGTTGGAGCGGATCGACGAGACGACCGAGGACATGGCGCGGCGCTACGAGCGGTGCGGCTTGAACCAGCGGCCGGTCCACGACGTGCGCCGCCGAAACGCGCTGTTCACGGGGAACCTCGAGGCGACCCACGAGCACTACCGGCTCTGGAAGGCGACGCCGCGCGACAGCGGCGCCGACTGCGCCGCGTGCGAGCTCGCGAACGAGTTCGACTACTTCCTCGTCGCGCGCGAGCAGCCCGAGGAGGCGATCGAGCTCGCCGAGCCGCTCCTCGACGGGCGGATGAGCTGCGCCGTCGTGCCGCTGTCGTGCCTCGCGCAGGTGCTCGTGCCGCTGCTCCGACTCGGTCGGGTCGAGGAGACGGTCGCCCACCACCTCCGAGGCATCGGGCTCATCGACGACCGGTCGCGGGCCATTGGATCGGTCGGCGATCACCTCGATTACCTCGCCATCACCGGCAACCACCGCCGCGGCATCGCCCTCCTCGAGCGGCGGTTCGCGTGGGCGAGCGAGGGTCGCAACCTGTCCGGGCGGTTCACCTTCTACCTCGGCGCCTGGGTGCTTCTCTCGCGGATCGCCGAGCGCGCGCGCAAGCCGACCCGCAAGCTCCGTCTCCCGCGCAGCTTGCCGTTCTGGCGCGAGGACGCCACCTACCGGCTCGATGAGCTGCTCGCCTGGCTCGAGGGCGAGCTGCGCGGCCTCGCCGACGCCTTCGATCGCCGCAACGGCAACGAGTGGTTCGCCCGCCGGGTGACCGCCGCCCGCGAGCTCCTCGCGCTCGACACGCCGATCTCGCTCGCGGGTCGGTGATCGCTGGCGGGGCGGCGCGTTGACCCTCGCGCGGCGCCGCTCTATCGTGCTCGTCCATGGCGATCATCTCCGCGGCATCGGTCATCCTCGTCCGTCCCGGCTCCGCCGGGCGCGCCCGCCCCGACATCTACTGGCTGAGGCGGAACCCGGAGCTCCGCTTCCTCGCGGGGTTCCACGTCTTCCCCGGCGGCCGGGTCGAGGAGGCCGACGGCTCGCCCGCGGTCGCGGCGGTCCGCGAGTGCTTCGAGGAGACCGGCGTCCTCCTCGTCCCCGGCGCGGGCGCGATCGACGCGGAGGCCCGGCGCGCCCAGCGCCTCCGCCTCCTCGCCGACGAGACCGACATTGCCTCGGTCCTGTCCGAGCTCGGCCTGCGGCTCGACCCCTCGCTCCTTCCGCCGGCGGGGCGCTGGCTGACGCCGCCCTTCGCCCGCCGCCGCTTCGACACGCGGTTCTTCATCGCCGTCGTTCCGCCGGACCAGGAGCCCGAGGTCATCCACGGCGAGCTCGTCTCCGGCGCGTGGCTCGACCCCGCCGACGCGGCCGCCCGCTGGCGGGCGGACGACGCCATGCTCGCGGCGCCGACCAAGGTGGCGATCGACGTCCTGAGCCAGGTCGAGGGCGACCCCCGCGACCCGGCCGCCCTCGCCGCGATCGGGGAGCGCGTGGCGGTCGCCTCGCCGAACGCGGCCGACTGGGGTCGGCGGATCGAGCTCCGCCCGGGCCTCTTCGTGATCCCGGTGCGGAGCCCGACCCTGCCGCCGGCCACCCACACCAACGTGGTCCTCCTCGGCGACGGCCGCGACCTGATCGTCGTCGACCCCGGCGCCGAGGATCCCGGCGAGCAGGCGATGCTTCACGCCCTCATTGACGAGCTCGTCGACGAGGGACGCCGCATCCGCGAGGTCGTCCTCACCCACTACCACCGCGACCACGTGGCCGGCGCCGCCGTCCTCGCCGATCGCTACTCCGCGCCGATCGCCGCCCACCCCCTCACCGCGGACGCGCTCCTCGGCGAGGTCGGGGTCGACCGGCGGATCGAGCCCGACGAGCTTCACGACCTCCCCGCCGACCGCGACGGCGCGACCGCCGCGCGCCGGGTGCGGATCATCCACACGCCCGGACACACCCGCGGCCACGTCGTCCTCCACGAGGAGACGACCGGCGTGGTGGCCGCCGGCGACCTCGTCGCCAACGGGAGCTACATCATCGTCGACCCGCCCGAGGGGAACATGGGCGACTACCTCGACAGCCTGGCCCGGGTCGCGCGGCTGGCCGAGGGGGCGATGGGGATCCCGGCCCACGGCGGGTTCGTCGGCGACCTCGGCGCCCACTGCCGTGACTACGTCCGCCACCGCCTCGAGCGGGAGGGCAAGGTCCGCGACGCGCTCCGGGCGGCCGATGGCCCGGCGGCGATGGCGGCCGTCCTCGAGCGCGCCTACGACGACACGCCCAGGGAGATGTGGCCGTTCGCCGAGCGGAGCGCCCTCGCCCACCTCCTGAAGCTCGTCGCGGACGGCGAGGTCGCGCGCGGCGACGACGACGCCTGGACGCTCACCGCCGACCGATCGGACGACTGAGCCGGCGGGCCAGCTCGGTCGCCCGGCCGCCGCGCCCTCGCGCCACGTCTTGCCGCGGTCCGCCCCGCCCTGTACCGTCCAGGTACCGTCCCGGGCGCCGGGGTCGCCCCCTCGCCGACGATCGGAGAAGCCACCATGCGTCACCCGCATCCGAGCCTCCCCGTCACGGTCGCCATCGCGGCGGCTCTCCTCGTCCTCACGCCCGCCTCCGCCGACGAGCCCCCGTCGTGGCGCGGCTTCGAGGCGCGGAGCAAGAGCGGCGACTGGGTCGCCGTGGTCGAGCCCGACGCGGGCGGACCGGCGGACCGGACCAAGAAGAGCTGGACGCTCACCGTCTACCTCGAGCAGGAGAAGCCCGACGGCACCACCGTCCGGACCAAGGAGTGGAGCTGCCCCTACGCCTACGGGGGCTACCCGGGCGCGCTGGTGAGCGACGACGGCAAGTCGGTCGCCTACGTCGAGGTCTGGTGGCGCGAGAAGGGCACCGCGGTGTCGCTCTACCACGACGGTAAGCACGTCGCCGACGTGAAGGGCGCCGACATCCCGTTCGATCGCACGAAGATGCAGGCGACCGTCAGCCATCACCTCTGGCTGGTCGACGGCGGGGCGACCTACGGCCGCTCCGCCGAGTTCGACGCGAAGGGGCGCCTCATCGTCCGGACGGTCGACGGCAAGGAGCACCGCTTCGACCCGGCCACGGGCAAGCGCCTCGAGTAGCCTCGTTGATCCCGCCCGAGCCCGACGCCCCGCGAACGCTGCTGCACACGAGCTCGGACGAGCTCGACGAGACGCTGACCGCGGCGCTCGCGGCGGACGGCACCCGCTGCCTCGCCCTCGCCGACGCGCCGGTCGAGATCGGGGAGAGCAAGGACGTCATCGTCGTCCTCGTCGACGCCGACGTCGCGGCCCGCGAGCCGCGCTGGCAGGAGATCATCGACGAGACGGCGGCCGGGCGCGGCGCCGCAGTGATCCTCATCCACGACGGCGCGGCGATCCCGGTCGGCCTCGAGATCGATCGCGTCGCCGCGTTCCTGCGCAAGCCGCTCAACGTCCTCCAGACGGTCCGGACCGTCCGGTGCGCCTTCGAGCACCTCCAGCTCGAGCGCCGGAGCGGCAGCCTCTACCGACAGCTCATGCGGCGGACCTCGGAGTTCCGACGGCTGCTCGAGATCGGGATGGCCTTCGCGAGCGAGCGTGACATAGACGCGCAGCTCGACCTCGTCCTGAGCCGCACCCGCGAGATGACGCTCGCCGACGCCGGGAGCCTGTTCCTCGTCGTGGAGGACGGCAAGGAGCGACGGCTCTCGTTCAAGCTCGCCCAGAACGACTCGATCGACCTCGCCTTCGAGGAGAAGACGCTCCCGCTCACGACCAAGAGCCTCGCGGGCTACGTGGCCGTCACCGGCAACGCGCTCGTCTTCGACGACGTCTACGACCTGCCGACCGACGTCGAGTACGAGTTCAACCGGAGCGTCGATCAGGAGACGGGCTACCGGACCAGGAGCGTCCTGGTCGTGCCGATGCGCGACTACTACGGCCGCATCATCGGCGTCCTCCAGCTCATCAACCGGAAGCCGCACCACGCCCTCCGCCTGCCCGACGCGGCGACGGTCGACCGCGAGGTGCTCCCGTTCACCCAGCAGCATCAGGAGCTCGCGATGAGCCTGGCCGGCCTCGCGGCCGTCGGGCTCGAGAACAGCCTCCTCTACGGACAGATCGAGCGTCTCCTCGAGAGCTTCATCCGCGCCGGCGCCCACGCGATCGAGACGCGGGATCCATCCACCCGCGGTCACTCCGAGCGGGTCGCGCGCCTGACGACGAGCCTCGCCGAGACCGTCGACGGCGTCTCGGACGGACCGTTCCAGGACGTCCGCTTCACCCGCGATCAGCTCAAGGAGATCAAGTACGCCGGCCTGCTCCACGACTTCGGCAAGATCGGCGTGCGCGAGCACGTCCTCCTCAAGCCGAACAAGCTCTACGACAACCGCCTCGAGGTGATCAAGCACCGCATGGGGTTCGTCAAGCGCTCGCTCCTCTCGCAGAGCTACCGCGACGAGCTCGACGCGCTCCTGATGGAGGGCAAGGCGCAGTTCCTGCTGCAGCGAGCGGGCATGTCATCGACGATCGACGAGGTGCTCGGCGAGCTCGACGCCTTCCTCGAGCGGATCCTCGAGGCGAACCGGGCCGAGGTGAGCGACATAGGCCCCGAGCAGTTCGAGCGCCTCCAGGCCGACCTCCGGCGGATGGCGAGCGTCACCTACGAGGACGACGCCGGCGCGCGCCGCCCGCTCCTGGAGCCCGACGAGGTGGCCGCCCTCTCGATCCGGCGCGGCAGCCTCGACGACGCCGAGCGCCGCGAGATCCAGAGCCACGTGACCCACACCTACGAGTTCCTCCGGCGAATCGACTGGACCTGGGACCTGCGCAACGTCGCCGACATTGCCTTCGCGCATCACGAGAAGCTCGACGGGACCGGCTACCCGCGCGGCCTCACCCACGAGACGATCCCGGTCCAGTCGAAGATGATGACGGTCTGTGACATCTACGATGCCCTGACCGCGTCCGATCGCCCCTACAAGACCGCGGTGCCGACCGAGCGCGCCCTCGACATCCTCCTCGACGAGGCGGGGCTCGGGAAGATCGACCGCGACCTGGTCGACGTCTTCATCGCGAAGAAGATCTTCCGGGTCACCGCGGGGGGCGATCCGCCCGAGGCTCCTTGACCGTGGCTCCGAAGAAGATCCGAGGCCCCGCCCTCCCCGCCGGGAGCGGCGCGCCGGAGTCGCTCCCCGACGAGGTCGACCTCGTCCCGGTGATCGAGCTCCGTCCCGAGCGGTTCGATACCGAGGATCGGCGACCGCCCCGGACCAACTGGGACCGCGACCCCAAGGGGTGGCGGCGCTACTGGAGCTCGTGCCTCGCCGACTCGGGGATCGTCGGGATCGAGGCGGTCCACGGGATGCTCGTCCCGGTCTCGGAGCTCTCGGAGGCGGACCTGGCGAAGATCTGCGAGAAGCACTTCGAGGAGGGCGACTGGAACGTCGAGCCCGAGGTGCTCGGACCGCTCGAGGGCGGCTACGTCCTCCGGTCGCGCGGATCCGTCCACATCGTGCCGACCTGCTGCGGCGACCTCGACGACCTCTACGACTGGGAGCGGGCCGTCCGGCACTGCGGGTCCGAGTGGCGGATGCTCTGGATCGGCCATCCCTGGGTCTCGATCAAGACCGATGGCGATCGCTTCGTCCTGAGCGAGCCGCACGAGGACGACGCCGGCGCGAAGCCGCGGCTCACCGTGTCGCAGGAGGCGCTGACCCAGGCCGTCGCGCGGGCGCGCGAGCAGCGCGACCGGTTCCGGGTGCGGCTCGTCCCGGCCCTCGAGAAGGTGATCGCATCCGAGGGACGGATCGACCAGGTGGTCGACGCGCTGACCGGGTCCGACTGATGGCGCGTCGCGTGCTCCTGAGGTCGGGTGGTGAGGTGATGGCAGCGGTCTCGCCTTCGGCGAGGAGGATGTCACCACGGAGACACGGAGGACACGGAGAGTCTTCGATCGGGCCTCGTCTCTCGAGGGATCGTCACTTCATGGATGGCGCGAGAGCGAGGGCGAGGTGACTCACTCGAGCCCCAGCCAGGGTTTTTCTCCGTGAATTCTCCGTGTCCTCCGTGTCTCCGTGGTGCCATCCTCTTCGCCGAAGGCGAAGCCGCTCCTCGCCGTACACGACGACGCGGACGAGACCAGAGGGTCCCGTCCGCGCGATTCGTCGACGTTGCGCGGTCGCTTACGCGTCGCGGAACTTGAACGAGACCTTGAGCTTGGTACGGAAGGCGGTGACCTTGCTGTTCTCGATCTTGAGGTCCTGGGCGACGACGTCGGCCACCCGGAGGTCCTCGAGGCTCTTCGCGGCGCGCTCGACGGCGGCCTTGGCGGCCTCGTCCCACGACGTGGGGCTGGTCCCGACGATCTCGATCACCTTGTAGATGCTCATGCCACACTCCTGTCCTGTGTTCAAAACCGCCGGATCGGGGTTCCCCCGAGGGGCCACTGCCGACCGGCGAGCCGAATAGCTTTAGCGGACGGGGCGGTCCGCATCAACGGATCCGACCCCCGCTGCGAGACATCGCGTGGCTAGGCGATCGCCGCGTCGGCGATCGCCAGGGCGGCATCGATCGCCGCGATCCCCTCGTCGAGCTCCTCCTCGGTGATCGTGAGGGGCGGGGCGACGATCAGGTGACTGAGCCACGCCATGACGTAGGTGCCGCGGCCGAGGGCGTCGCGCATCACCTGCTCGACGACCATCGCCTTCCCGCCGATCTTGTCGTCGGCGGTGTTCATCGGCTCGCGCGTCTCGCGGTCGCGGACGAGGTCGATCGCCCAGAAGAGCCCCTTGCCGCGGACGTCGCCGACAGACGCGTGCTTCTCCTTGAGCTTCTCGAGCTTCGCGCCGAGCTTGGGGCCGAGCTCGGTCGCGCGCTCGTTCAGGCCGAGGCGCTCGAACTCCTCGATCGCGGCGACGGCGGGCCCGAGGGTGAGCGGGTGCGCCTCGTAGGTGTGGCCGTGGGCGAAGGCGTTCTCCTCGAAGAAGTCGGCGACCTCGCGGGTCGTCGCCATGATCCCGAGCGGCACGTAGGCGCCGGTGACGCCCTTCGCGGTGCAGAGGATGTCGGGGGTGACGTCCCAGTGCTGGCAGGCGAACCACTTGCCGGTCCGGCCGAAGCCGCTCATGACCTCATCCATGATGAGGAGCACGCCGTGCTTCTTCGTCACCTCGCGGAGCTTCGGGAGGTACTCGTCGGGCGGCACGAGCACCCCGTTCGTGCCGACGATCGGCTCGACGATCACCGCGGCGACGTTGCCCTCGCGCTGGATCATGTAGTCGAAGTAGTCGGCGCACTGGATCCCGCAGTCGGGGTACTCCTTCCCGAGCGGGCAGCGGTAGCAGTCGCAGTCGGGCCCGAAGATCACGCCCGGGACCGTGCCGTGGGTCCGCTCGGCTGCCCACCGGCGGAAGTCGCCGGTGCAGGCGATGCTCGCCGCGGTCGACCCGTGGTAGCTCTTGTAGCGGCTGATGATCTTGTACTTGCCCGTGAAGAGGCGCGCCGTCTTGATCGCCGCCTCGTTCGCCTCGGTGCCGCTCGTCGCGTAGAAGAACTTCTCGATCCCCTTGGGGACGATCTCGAGGAGCTTCTTCGTGAGCTTGACGCGCGCGTCGGTCGTGAAGCCCGGCGCGACGAAGGGGATGCTCTTCGCCTGCTCGCAGATGGCATCGATGACGGCCTGGTTCTTGTGGCCGAGGTTGCTGCACATGAGCTGCGCGCTGAAGTCGAGATACGTCTTGCCGTCGCTGTCGGTGAACCGGCACCCCTCGGCGTCGACGATGTGCGGCGGAAGGAAGCCCGCCTGCTTCCGCCAGGTGCCGTAGGTGTACTTGCCGCTGAACTCGCTGGCGTTCATCGGGGCGTCCTCGCTATCGTCTGTTCGAGTGCTCGAGGCACGAAGGCCGCGTATCCTAGCGAAAAGCGCGAGGAGCTTCCATCACCGCCGCCGCCCACGAGAGAGCCCCCTGGCGCCGCGTCGCCGTCCGCCTCGACGGGCTCGATGGCGCCGTCGTTCCGGTGCCGCTGCGCGGGCAGCTCGCGGGGGGCGAGGCCCCGCCGGGCGCTCGGGTGATCGCCCGGTTCGAGGAGGACGGCGCGCCGGCGGGCTGGGTCGAGGCCGACGGGACGGTTCACTGGGCGTTCGACGCCGCCGCCGCTCGCCGCGCGCTCCTCGCCGAGCGTGGGCGGAGACTCGCCACGCCGGCCGCGGCGCGGCTCCCGTTCCACTATCACCGAGTCCCGGCGCCGCTCCGATTCGCGATCGCCCGCGGCCTCGGCGCCGCGGCCGGCGCCCGCGGGCGCGCCGCGACCTGCGCGCCGCCGCTCGCCCCGGTCGACCTCCTCGACCGGGCGGCCGCCCGGGCCGCCGGCGAGGCCGAGCCGTCGCGAGCCCCGATCGCGGTCGCCCTGACTCACGACCTCGACACCCGCGCCGGCCTGAGGCACGTCCCCGCCCTCGCCGCGATGGCCGAGCGCCGCGGCGCGCGGGCGACGTTCTTCGTCTGCGCCAAGGTGCTCGGCGCGGCCGGCGCGCCGGCGCTCCTCCGCGACCTCGCCGCCCGCCGTCACGAGATCGCGTGCCACGGCGACGACCACGACGTCCGCGCCCCGCTCGTCCCCGCCAGGCTCCGCGCCGACCTCGCCCGCGCCCGCGCCGCGTTCGTCGCCGCGGGGCTCGCCCCGCCCCGCGGCTACCGCGCGCCGGCGTTCACCCGGACGCCCTGGTCATCGCGGATCGTCGCCACGGCCGGCTTCACCTGGGAGAGCAGCATCCCGGCGGCCGAGGCGCCGAGCGTGCGACCGTTTCGGCGCGGAAGGCTCGTGTCGATGCCCGTGACGCTCCCGGCCGACCACGACGTCCTCTTCGCCGGCCTCGGCGCCGCGGCGGCGCTCTCGGCGTGGCGGGCCGCCCTCGACCGGGTCGGACAGCTCGGCGGGATCGCGGTGCTCCTGATCCACCCCGAGCCTCACCTCGGCGGCGGTCACCGGCCCCTGCGCCGGGCGTACGGAAAGCTCCTCGATGAGCTCGAGGCCCGCGACGACGTCGCGGGCCTCGGGACACTCGGGGCGGCGCTCGGCCTCTCGTCCATCCGCTCGTAGCGGTTAGGAGACTGTTGCAGAATGAGCGTGAAGCGACGACTCGTCGCAGGCTCCTCGCCGTCGCTTCACTCGCGGCGTCATTCTGCAACAGCCTCCTTCCTAGCGGCCCGCTCGCTTCACCTCCATCACGGCGACGAGGCGCTCGTCCGCGTCGAGGTAGGCCGCGAAGATCGACGTGGATCCGGTGAGCGAGTACTCGACGCGGTGGCCGCCCTCCTCGAGTCCCGGGATCTGCGCGGCCTCCTTCTCCGTGGGGCGGCGGAACGAGCGGATCTCACAGCCCGGGCCATCTCCGGCTCCCCACTCCGCCTCGAGCGCGGCCCGATCGGCCGGGTCGCTCCAGTCGAGCTTGCCGGCCAGAAGCTGGCGCCCGCGCTGCAGCGGGTAGCGGATCGCATCGAGCGTGTCCGGCTCGCCGCGGAGGAGTCGCCTCATGAACGCGATCAGACGCGCGGCGGTCGCGGTGTCCCCGGAGCTCGCGGTCTCCCGGACGACCCGGCCCCCGAGGGCGTCGACCCAGGCGCGGACGTCGGCGACGAAGCGCCAGTAGGCCTCGCCCGACCTCGCCTCGCGGCTGCCACCGAGCGCGAGGACGAAGCGGCCGATCGCGAAGGTGATCTCGAACCCGCCCGGGTCCCCGAGCCGCTTCATCTGCGACTCGAGCATCTCCGCGCTCTCGAGCTCGGCGACGAGGACGTACAGCTCGCCCTGCTCGCCCAGGACGCGGCGCTCGATGATCGAGGAGAACGGGTTGTCGCTCTGAACCACCGCCCAGCTCACGACACTCGGAAACGAGCTCCCGGCCCGCACCTCGTCTCGAGCGACCACGTCCGCGAGGGTGTGCCGACCGCGTCCAGCCGCGATCGGGCGGATCGGGTTGCCGGGCGCGCTGGGCCATGGCTCGAATCGAGAGACCTCGGGGACGAAGCGATCGAGCCGCTCGGCGAGGTCGGCCGCCGACCGCGCGGGCCAGACGTCGGCGTGGACGACGCGCGTCACCCCGTCGCGGACGAGCTCGATCTCGAACGTGGTCGCCCGGGCGAAACGGCGGTAGAGGCCCGCGACGGTCGCGTCCGGACCGACTCGGTATCCGTTGATCCGCTGAATCACATCGCCGATCCGGATGTCGGGGCGGCCGGCGATCCACCCGGCGAGGAGGCCGCCCTCGGGCGGCAGGTCGGTCACGCGGAAGCCGTCCTCTCCGGTCACGCCTCGGACCTCGTCCTCGACCGCGGCGAGGACCAGCTCGTCGTAGGCGGCGGCGGAGGTCATCTCGCCGAAGATCGGCACGAGCGCCGCGCGGAAGTAGGCCATGTCCCACCCCGGGTCTCGCTCGACGAACACCGTCCACCGCTCGCCGACCGTCACGAAGTCGAACGGCGACAGCGAGCGGAGCCGTCCGTCCGGCAAGCTCAGCCGTCCGACGGTCTCGATCCCGAGGAGGCGTACGCCGGCCCCCTCGATCTTCATCGAAGCCGTGGCAACGATCTCGGATCCGAGCGCGTTCGAGAGCGTCTCCGCCCACGGCTCGCCGAGCTGAGCCGCGATCGACGCGGGCTCGTCGGCGTAACGACTCTCCTTGATCACGAGAGAGGACCGGGCGATGGCGGGCGGAAGCACGTCCTCGAAGATTGTCCGGAGGCTCCGCTTCGCGATCGGGCGCTCGGTCGCCGGCGTCTCGACGAGGCGCCGCGTCGGCCTCTCGGTCGGGCGCGGAGCGGCGCCCGCCGGCAGCGGCGGCAGCGAGTCCTTCGCCCTCGGATCGGCGTTCAGCTCGACGAGGACCGCGTCGGTCACGTCACGCTTGGCGCTGGCGTAGAGAAGCTGCGGCGTCCTGCCGAAGCTCTCCCACGCGGCCCAGCCCGGCGGCGGGCTCGTCGTCAGGACGAGGTCGTAGCCGGCCTTCTTGCCCCACCGGGCGGCGGCGGCGCGGATGTCGTCGAGCAGGATCCCGAACGCGTGGTCGAAGTGGGCGCGGAGCCTGCCCTCGACCGCGTCGCGGGCGTCCGCGAGCGCCGCCTCGGCCGCGGCGATCGCGTCCGCGGAGCCTTCCTCCCGAGCCTTCGCTAGCTCGGCGCGGAGCGGCTCGAGCTCCTCCTTCCAGTGCTCCCGAGCCTCGTTCAGCGCTCCCTCGAAGCGCACCTTTCGCTCGTAGCCGGCGATCGCGCGCTCGAGGTCGACGACGCCGATCCGGAGCGCCTCGCCCGGCTCCTCGGCGCCGCGGGTGGCGCGGATGCCCTGGAGCTCGGCGACCTCGCGCCGGAGGGCGTCGACGACCGCGCGCAGGCGCAGCACCTCCTCGTCGAACGGGTCGGGTCGGGCGGGGTCCTGCGCGCGGGCGGACGGTGGCGCGATGGTCGCGGCGCCGAGAGCCAGCATCGCGCCGAGCAGGGCGCGGGATGCGATCTTCGTCTTCACGGTCTTCTCTCCTCGTTCCGATCTTCGAACGGCCCCGCGAGTCGCGCGGGCCTCACCTCCCTTTCGCGGTCGGCGCGACTCGGGCGGGGACTTTCCGAGAAGAATCGCGTCCGAACGCACAACGGTCTTGCAGGCAAGGTCTTCCGTGATAGGCTCCAACGCCATGTCCCGCTCCGACTTCTGGTTCACGACGCTCTCGGGGGTGACGGCGAGCCGGCCCGATTGGGCGGAGATCGCCCACTACCTCGAGCCGGTGCGCCGCTACCTCACGCTCCGGGCGCCGCGGCTCCCCGAGGCCGACCGGGACGACCTCGCCCAGGAGGTTCTCGTCGCGATGGCCGAGCGCCTCGTCGCCGGCTACGACGTGCGGCGTGGTCGGTTCCGGGCGTTCCTCAAGGGCGCCATCGATCACAAGCTCGCGGACCTCTACCGACGACGCCTCGGGCCGCGCCGGGAGAGCAGCCTCGACGCGGTCGGCGTCGAGCCGACGGACGAGGCGCTTGCCATGCCCGAGGCGGACGCCCTCGCGATCGACCTCGAGGCGGAGCTCCTTCGCGCGATCCGCGCGTTTCACGATCGCCACGCGCAGGAGGGCGAGCTCGAGCTCGTCTACTGCTTCGGCGACCGGCTGGTGAAGGGCCTCTCCGAGGCGGAGATCGCGGCCGCGGAGGGGTGGAGCCGCGACCGGGTGAAGCGGCTCCTCGCGCGGGCGCGCGGCGAGGTGCTGCGCGAGCTCGTCGGCAACCTCCTCGCCCGCGACGGCGCCGCGACCGACGACGGCGTCGCCGCCGAGGCGGCCGAGCTCGTCCGGGCCGGCCTGCGGCGACCGCGCGACCGGGCCCGTCTGCTCGAGGCGGCGAAGCGCCCGCCCGCGGCGACCGTCGCCGAGGAGCTCGGCGACGCGATCGCGGCGGCCCGCGCGCACTTCGTTGGCCTGCAGACCGAGGCGGGCCACGAGCTCCTTCGCGGCCTCACCTGCATCTTCGACGAGGACGAACGGTCGTGAGCGCCGCACCGACCCGCGCCGAGGCGCCCTCAGGCGATCTCCCCGCGGTGCCGGGGTATCGGATCGCGCGCGCCCTCGGACGCGGCGGGCAGGCCGTCGTGTTCCTCGCCACGACCGACGACGACCTCGAGAAGGAGGTCGCCCTCAAGTACTTCCCGCCGCTCGGTCGCAACGTCTACCGCCGCGAGCTCCAGACCGCGCGCGCGATCGAGGCGGCGCGTCGCGAGACCCGGTGCGAGCATCTGGTCGAGGGCTACGCCGCCGGCGAGCTGCCGGACGGAGCCGCCTTCATCGCGATGACCTACTACGCCCGCGGCTCGCTCGCCGACGCGGTCCGTGAACGCGGCCCGTTGCCCGAGCCCGAGGCGCTCGGGCACATCCGCGCCGCCCTCGCCGCCGTCGGCGTCCTCCACGAACGCGGCCTGGTCCACGACGACGTCAAGCCGAGCAACCTGTTCGTCGGCGCCGACGGGGTGACCGCGCTCGGCGACTTCGGCCTCGCCCGTGGCCTCGACCAGTCCGCGACCGGCGGCGGGACGCCCGCGTTCGCCGCGCCCGAGGTCTTCCTCGGCGCGCCCCGCGCCAACCGGATCGCGGCCGACCTCTACTCGGTCGGCGCGACCCTCTACTTCCTCCTGACGGGCAAGCCCCCGTTTCCCGGCCGCCCCGACCTCTTCGAGCTCGAGCGCCACGGCGTCCCGCGACCGCTCCAGCGCACGCTCCTCCGAGCGCTCCGCGAGGAGCCCGACGCGCGCTTCCCGTCGGCGGAGGCGCTCCGGGCCGCCCTCGCCGAGGACGAGCGCCGGATCAGCAGCCGCCGGACGGCCATCGCGACGCCGGATCACGGAGCGATCCCGGGCCGCGCCGCCCGGCCCGCCGCGGCCGCCCGCGGGATCGCCCTCGCCGCGATCGCCGTCGGCGCCCTCGTCGCCTTCACCGCGATCGCCGCGTCGGTCGGCCCGTTCGGGGGCCCTCCCGCCGACGACGTCGGCGCAACGAGCGCCGTCGCCGACTCGACGACCCCGCCGCCGACGGTCCCCCCGGTCGCGGCGCCCGCGCCGGCCGCCACGCGTGAGGCGAGCTTCGCCGCGTCGACGGTGGTCCTCCGGGACGCGCGATCGAACGTGATCGTCCTCACCGACGGTCGGGCGCCGCGCGCCCTCGGACCGAGCCGCTGCGTGGCCGTGACTCCTGATGGTCGCGCCGTGATCGCGCCGCCCGACGGGTCGGTCGTCCTCGAGGGGGATGCGCCCGTCCGGCCGCACGCGGATGCGGTCGTCGCGCTCGCGGCCGGCTTCGACGCCGACGGCGCCGCGGTCGTGGCGAGCGCGTCGGTCGCCGGAGCGGTCGTCCTCCTCCGCGAGCGAGACGGCGCGCTCGAGCCCGCCGAGGCTCGCCTCGCCGCCGATGGCTGGACCGGGATCGTGAGCCTCGCCCTCTCGGCGGACGGCGCGCGCCTCGCGGTCGGGAGAATCGCGACCGGCGCCGGCGCGCCGCCGCCGCGCGTGGCCGTGCACCGGATCGACGGCGACGGGGTCGTCGCCGCGCCGATCCTCGAGCGCGAGCTGCCGCCGTTCGCGGGCGTCGTGTTCCTCGGCGACGCCGCCCTCGCCGTCGGCCTCCTCGACGGCCAGATCGCGACGGTGGCCATCGACGACGATGGCGCCGGATCGCCGACCCTCGCGCGCGTCTTCGCCGCCTCGATCGAGTGGCTCGCGCTCCGCCCCGATGGACACGTCATCGCCCTGGGTGATGACCGCGTCTCGCGGGTGGTGAACGCCGGCGAGGCGCCCCGACCCGACGAGATGATCGTCCTCGACGACGACGAGCGCCGCGTCCTCTGGCCGCGCGAGCCGCGCCGCGTCGTCCGCGTCCTCGACGGGGCGAAGCTCGCGAAGGGGCAGCTCGAGGTGCGGAGCGAGCCCGAGCGGCTCCCCTGAGCGGTCGGCCGGCTCGATGAGGATGGAACCACGGAGGCACGGAGACACGGAGAGGCTTCGGTCCGACCAGGTCTCCGCATCGTCGGATCGTGGTCGCCTCGAGCCCGTCGAGGATGGCGCCGGACAGTGGATCCTCCGTGCCTCCGTGGTGACATCTGCTCGCCGAAGGCGAGCCGCCCGGGCGCTCGTCGCTCGGGCTAGTCGCGGGGTGGGTCGAAGGCGAGGCGGAAGCCGCTCGAGTGAGCGCGCGTCCCGGGAGGCTTGCCGAGGCGTCGGGCGGACCGCGCGTTCTCGATCGGGTCGCCGAGCCACGCCCCGCCGCGGAGCACCCGGTCCTCGCCGGTGATCGGGCCGCCGGGGTCGGTGACGGGCGTCGCGAGGAACGGGCCGTGGCGATCGGTCGTCCACTCCCAGGCGTTGCCGATCGTGTCGTGGAGGCCGAACGCGTTCGGCCGGAAGGACCCGACCGGGGCGCTGCCGAGGTGACCGTCGGCTTCGCCGACGAGGTTCGCGAACGCCGCGGGCTCGGCCGGGGCGAAGAAGGTCGCCCCGATCGTCCCGGCGCGCGCCGCCCACTCCCACTCGGCCTCGGTCGGGAGCCGGTAGTGGCCCTTCTTTCCCGCGGCGGCGCGCTGACCGTTCAGCCAGTCGCAGAACGCGACCGCGTCGTTCCAGCTCACCGCCACGACGGGCTGGTCCTCGCCGAGGGTGCTCTCGCCGCGGTAGTCGGCGCTCCGGTGTCCGGGCCGGAACCGGCGGTAGTCTCGGTTGCGCACCTCGGTCGCGCTCAGGAAGACGGGCCGGGTGAGGGTGACCTCGTGGGCGAGCTCATCGTCGGCCCGACCGGCCTCGTCGGCCGGGCTGCCCATCGCGAACATGCCCGTCGGGATGAGCGCCATCTTCATCCCGAGCTCGTTCTCGAACGAGACGAGGAGCTTGCTCCGCCGCGACTCGGCGACCTGGGCGGCGTCCGGCGTCCACCACGGCTCGTTCCGGAACCACGTCAGCGTCCGCTCGAAGCGCGTCTCGTTGCCGGCGGCATCCGACACGACGAAGCGGAACCGGTTCGGACCGGTCTGGAGCCGGAACAGCAGGTTCCAGGTGCCGTCGTCGCGGAGCGTCTTCTCGTGGTCGTTCACGGTCAGGCGGCACCCCGGCTCGTCGGGCCGGACGATCGCCTGGATCTGGCGCGCGTCCTTGCCGTGGACGATCTCGATCGGGAGGGCCGGGTCGAACCGGACCTGCGGCGCGCGGCCGTCGACGACGACGTCGCGGCGAACGAGCGCCTCGTGGCCGGCGGCGTCGGCGGCGACGACGACGATCGTCTGGTCGCCATCGTCGAGGTCGAGCTCGACCGAGAAGCTGCCATCGGGCTCGACCGGCGCGTCGAGCGACCCGACGCGGACGACCGCGGGCGGGTTGGCGTCCGCGATGCGCCCGCGGACGAGGACGCGCCGGCCGGTCGCCGCCCGATCGAGGGGGGCATCGAGCTCCAGCACCGGCGCGGCCGTGTCGACGACGACGGTCGCGGCGACGAGCGGCTCCCCGTCGGGCGTCGCGGTGACGACGAGGTGATGCCGCCCATCGGGCAGATGGACCGTCTCGACGAACCGGCCCTCGCGCACCTCGAGGAGGGTGCGGCCGAGCCAGAGCTCCTCGGGGCTCCCCTCGACCCGGCCTTCGACCCGGACGGTCGCCTCGCCCACGACCGCGTCCGCGGCCGGGCTGACGAGCCGGACCGCGGGCGCCTCGCTCGGGAGCGTCGCGAGCCAGAACGCGGAGCCGGCGAGCGCGATCAGGCCGGCCGCGACCGCGACGGCCGCCGTCGCGCCTCGGCCGCCGACCGATCGCGTGACGCCGGTGAGCGTGTCGGTCGCGATCAGCTCCTCGAGCGCCTCGGCGAGCGCCTCCGCGCTCGCCGGCCGGTCGTCCGGGCTCTTCGCGAGCGCCTTCAGGATGAGCGCCTCGAGCTCGGTCGAGAGATCGGGCCGGATCCGGCGGGGCGGATCGGGCTCGCCCTCGACGATGGCGACGAGCAGCGCCATGTCCGACTTGGCGAGGAACGGCGGCCGGCCACAGAACGCGCGGTAGAGGATCGCGCCGAGCGCCCAGACGTCGGCGCGCGGGCCGACATCGGCGCTGTCGCCCGAGGCCTGCTCGGGCGCCATGTAGATCGGCGTGCCGAGGGCGTCGCCGAGCCGGGTGAGCTCGCTCGCGCTCTCGGCGTCGCGGGCGAGGCCGAAGTCGGTGACGAGGGGGCGGCCCTCGCCGTCGATCAGGACGTTCCCGGGCTTGAGGTCGCGGTGGACGATCCCGTGGCCGTGAGCGTGGTGGACGGCGCGGGCGATCGCGGCGACGAGGCGGGCGATCTCGACGGGCGAGGCGCCCCTTCGAAGGACGGCCGACAGGGTCTCGCCCTCGATGTAGTCCATGACGATGAACGGATCGCCGGCGTGCTCGCCGACGTCGAAGACGCTCACGATCCCCTCGTGGCGCAGCCGCCCGGCGGCCCGCGCCTCGCGCTGAAAGCGAGCGATCCCCTCGGCGTTCCAGGCGGCGTCGGCGCGGAGGACCTTGATCGCGACGATCCGGCCGATCGCCGGATCCCAGCCCTGGTAGACGAGACCCATCCCGCCGTGCCCGAGCTCACCGAGGAGGACGTAGCGGCCGAAGCGCCGGGCCGGGTCCGAGACGCACGCGTCGATCACGGCGCGGGACGGCGTCCCGCGGACGGCCGGGAGGCGGGCGCGCTCGGGCGCGCCGAGGAGGCTCCCCGGCGCGTCGAGGTCGGTCGGGCCCGGGGTGAGAACCGGGGTCGGCCCGGCGAGGTCATCGGCCTGGGTCGGAGGGGTCTCCCGCCGCGTCGGGGTGGGGCTCGTTTGGCTCGCCGCCATCGATGAACAGGGTAGACCCCGGGCCGGTGCGGGACAAACAGCCGGTTGCGGCGTCGGCCGAAGGTCTCGCGACGAGGCCTCGTCCATCGGAGGTGCCACCTCCGACCGCGGGTCCGGGGGGAGGGAATCGGACCCGCTCCATCCGACGGACGCCCGTCGGGAGCCGGCCGCGCCATCGGCACGGCGAATGCTCTCGGCGAGGCCGGCCATTCCGATCACGGAGGGCAAGAGACAAGAGCGGGGACGGGACACCTCAGGGGCGTGGCCGGGGACGGGCGTGTCGGTACACGCGTTGCAATCCATCTCGCCATGCGCCCCACGCCCCGGAGCTCGGTGACTCGCCTGCGTGTCAAGCCGCCGGGCTCGAGCCTGACGACTTCCGCCCAGCCGGGGCTTGCTGCAGGAGCACCCGAGCCGCGCGCGCTGGCGGCCCTTCTCGTCGGGTTCTTTCTCCTCGTCACCGCCCAGGGCTTGATCGGGTTGCTCCTACCTCTCGGCGCCCAGACGCGCGGCTTTGGGACGACCGTGATTGCCCTCGTGCTCGGCTGCTACTACGCGGGCTTCGTGCTCGGCTGCCTGCTCGTTCCGCGACTGCTGACCCGGACGGGCAGGACGCGCGGCTACGCCCTGCTGGCGGTCGTCGCCTCCGCGGCTGTCCTCATTCACGGGTTCGTCGCCGCGCCGCTCGCGTGGTCGGTCCTCCGCGCGCTCACCGGCTTCTGCTTCGCGGGTGCCTACCTGATCGTCGAGAGCCAGCTGAACGAGTCGGCGACCATCGGGAACCGAGGGCGGGTGATCGCCGCCTACCTGGCGGTGGACATGGTCGCGCTGACGCTCGGGCAGTTGCTCGTGAACGTCATCGATCCCGCCCGCTCCGGATCCTTCGCCGTCGCCGCGGCATTGCTGCTCGTGGCGGCGGTCGGTCCGGGCCTCGTCCGCGAGCCCGCGACGCGTGCCGGCGGATCGCGGATGCCGGCTCCGACGCCGGATCCGCCACCGGCTCCGCCGCGGGCGTCCGGCGCGTCCTTCGGGGTGGCCGGGTGCCTGGCGGTGGGCGTCGCCAACGGGGCCTTCTGGTCGCTGGGACCGCTCTACGGCACGGCCATCGGCCTTCAGGCGGCCGGCGTTTCGGTGCTCATGAGCCTCGTCGTCGCGGCCGGCGCAGCGGCGCAGCTTCCGGTGGGATGGCTCTCCGACCGACTCGGGCGGGCGGGAGTGCTCCTCGCGACGGGCGCGCTCGCGGCGGGCACGAGCCTCGGCCTCGCCGCGCGCGGGCCCGAAGCGACGACCGCGACCTTCGCCGGGGTTGCCATGCTCGGCGCGCTCATGATGCCGCTGTACGGGTTGAGCGTCGCCCACGCCAACGACGGCGCGCCGGACGGCCAGGCGGTGACCCTGGGCGCCCGTCTGCTCCTCTTCTGGGCGGTCGGCGCGGCGGTTGGTCCCGTTCTTGCCGGGGCGGCGATTTCGGTGCTGGGTCCGTCCGGCCTCTTCGTCCACATGGCCGCGGTCTACGCCCTGCTGGTGGGGTGGGTGGTCGTCGGGCTCTTCGCGGTACGTCAGGCGAGCCGTCCGACTCGACTCCGGGCCGACAGGGTCTCGCCCTCGATGGAGTCCATGGCGATGAACGGATCGCCGGCATGCTTGCCGATCGCCAGAGGAGACGTCCTGCCGGAACGAGACGGACAACCGGCGCCGACGTCGTGGAGAAGAGGAGGACCCACACCTTCGCGAGAGACCGATTCTACGTCACGACGCCGATCTACTATGTGAACGATCGGCCCCACCTCGGCCACGTCTACACGACGACGCTCGCCGACGTCCTCGCCCGCTTTCACCGGCTCGCCGGCCGCGAGACGTTCTTCCTGACCGGGACCGACGAGCATGCGGGAAAGGTCGTCGAGGCGGCCGAGGCGCGCGGCCTGACGCCGAGGGCGTGGGCCGACGCGAACGCCGCGGCGTTCCGGGGCAGCTTCGAGCGCTTCGGGATCGAGAACGACGACTTCATCCGGACGAGCGAGGCGCGCCACATCGAGCGAGTGAAGCGCTACCTCGCGCCGCTCCTCGAGAGCGGCGATGTCTACCCGGGCGAGTACGAAGGCTGGTACGACGCGGGGCAGGAGGAGTACGTCGCCGACGGACGGGCGGCGGCGAACGAGTTCCGGAGCCCGGTCTCGGGTCGACCGCTCCTCCGCCGGACCGAGCGGAACTACTTCTTCCGGCTCTCGGCCTGGGCCGAGCCGCTCCTGGCGCTCCTCGAGGCGGGCGACGTCTTCGACGTCGCCCCCGCGGCGCGCAAGAACGAGGTGATCGCCCGGGTCCGCGACGGGCTCGACGACGTCCCGATCTCGCGGGCCGGCTTCGACGGCTGGGGCGTCCCGGTCCCGGGCGAGCCGGGGCACACCGTCTACGTCTGGATCGACGCCCTCTGCAACTACCTCTCGGCGGTCGACACCGACGCGCGCCGCCATCTCTGGCCGGCCGACGTCCACCTGATCGCGAAGGACATCCTCTGGTTCCACGCGGTGATCTGGCCGGCGCTGCTCCTCGCCCTCGGCCGACGGCCCGGCCTGCAGTGGGTGCGCCTGCCGCGTCTCGTCTACGCCCACTCGTTCTGGGTGCGCGAGGGCGCGAAGATGAGCAAGAGCCTCGGCAACTTCGTCGAGACCGAGCACCTGAGCGAGCACGCCGAGGCGCTCGGCGTCGACGCCGTCCGGTGGTTCCTCGCCACGCGGGGGCCGCTCGGCACGGCCGACGGCGACTTCTCCGACGCGAGCCTCATCGCCGCCCACGACGCCGACCTCGCGAACGGGTTCGGCAACGCGGTCAGCCGGGTCGCGGCGGCGATCGCGCGGTGGACGGACGGGCGGGTGCCCGCGCCGCGGGCGGAGGCCGAGACGACCGACGAGACGGCCGCGGCGGCGCGGGAGCTCCGCGCGGCGGCCGGGCGGGCGCCCGTGGCCGTCGCCAGCGCGTTCGAGGCGATCGACATCCACGGAGCGCTCGCCGCCGCCCTCGAGCTCGTCCGCGAGGTCGATCGCTTCGTCGAGCGGACGGCGCCGTTCCGGCTCGCCAAGGAGGGTCCGGCGCGGCGAGCCGACCTCGAGACGATCCTCCACCACGCGGCCGAGGCGCTGCGGATCGCCTCGCTGCTCCTGTGGCCGGCGATCCCCGCGGGCGTCGCGACGTTCTGGGGTCGGATCGGCCGCGACGAATGGGGCGACGCCCTGGCCGACCGCGGACGCGGTGACCTCGCCTGCTGGGCGTCGTGGGGCGGCTTCGTCGGCGGCGAGCCCTTCGCGAAGGGGCCGCCGCTCTTCCCCCGGGCGGGCTCGGGGCGGCGGTGAGGCCCCGCCTCGTCCCCTCGCCGTGGACCGAACGGCCGCGGAAGTCTAACCTCGGCGTTTCATGAGCGACGCCGCGCCAACCCCGCCCCCGGCCCCGACCCGCCGAGCCTCGAGCGCCGTCGCGGCGCTCACGATCGTCTCGGCGCTGGCGGTCGCGAGCTCGCTCGTCGTGCTGGCCGTGCGGTTCCCGGCGACGCCGCCGCTCCTCGACCCCGCCGTGCCCGCCGCCGGTCAGGTCGAGCCGATCGAGCGCATCGAGCGCGAGCTGATCGACGCGCTCCCGCCTCTGTCGGCGACGTTCGCGTGGTGGGCGGCCGACGCCCACGACGGCCGCCGCCGGGGCGTCCTCTCGCCCGACGACTGGGAGCTGCAGAACCGGACGCACGCCGAGCGCGTCGAGCGCTTCAACGACAACGTGCGCCTGTTCCGCGCGCGGTACCTCTCCGCCGTCGCGCTCCTCGTCTCCGCCCTCGGGCTCGGCGCGCTCGCGGCGGGCGCCACCCTCGCGCGCGGCGCGTCTCCGCTCTCGCTCCTCCTCCCGCTCGGGTGCTGCTTCGCGGTCACGCCGGTCATCACCGAGCCGGTCATCGGGAACGACTTCGGCTCGGACCTCCTGCCGTTCGTCCTGCCGATCCTGATCGGCGGCGCCGCGCTTCTCCTCATGAACCTCGGCGCCTTCGTCGCGCCGGCCGAGGCGGTCGGCGGCTTCGTCGGGCGACGCCCCTGGCTCGCGGCGCTCCTCGGAGCGATCCTCTTCGGCGGGATCGGCGCCGCGCTCATCGCGATCGGCGTCGCCGAGTCGATGGAGATCCTCCTCCGACCGGGCGCCGTCTTCGTCGCGAACGCGATCGTGCTCCTGCTCGGCGCGATCGTCCTGGGCCTCGCGGGGCTCCTCGGCGGGCGCGGCGCCCGGCCGGACCCGTCGAGCGCGCCGCCATCTTGATCCCCCCTGACTCCGCTGCTACCATTCCCCGCTTCATGAGCGGAGCGACCGATCCCGTCACCTTCTCGCGCGTCCGAGGCCAGGACACGGCCCGCCGCCTCCTCGCGAGCGCCCTCCGCGCCGACCGGCTCTACCCGTCGTATCTGTTCGCGGGGCCCGACGGAGTCGGCAAGCGCCTTCTCGCTCTGGAGGTCGCGACGGCGCTCGCATGCCATCGCTGGACGATGCCCGGCGACACGCCGCCGGGCCCGAGCCTCTTCGGCGGATCCCGCGGCGCCGAGCCGGCGAGCGACGCCTCGGAGATCCCGTGCGGGTCGTGCGGCGGCTGCGGGCGCGCCCGCCGCGAGCGCCACCCCGACATCACGATCGTCGCGCCGCCCGAGGGCAAGCGCCTGATCCCGCTCGCGGATGTCCGCGAGATGGACTCGTTCCTCCGCCTCGCGCCCCTCGAGTCCCGCCGCCGCGTGGCGATCGTCCTCGAGGCGGACCGCCTCGGCGAGCCGGCCCAGAACGCGCTCCTCAAGACGCTCGAGGAGCCGCCGCGCCTCGCCCACGTCATCCTCGTCACGACGACGCCGGGGAAGCTCCTCCCGACCGTCCTGAGCCGGTGCCCGCGCGTCCCGTTCGGGCGGCTCGACCTCGAGACGCTCGAGGCGATCGGCCTCGCAGCCGACCTCTCGCCCGAGGACGCGGGCGAGCGCGCCGCCCTCGCCCGCGGGAGCGCCTCGACCCTGACCGACGAGCACCTCGCCGGCCGCCTCGGCGCGGCGGCGGTCGTCCTCGAGGGGCTGCTCGGTCCCGACGCCGCCCTCGCCCTGGCCGGACGCGGCTCGGAGGTGGCGACCGACGATCCCTTCGGCGCGGCGGAGGTGATCGCGAAGGCGGCCGTCGCGGCGAGCGCCAGCAGCGGCGACACCCTCGAGGCGCGCCGACAGGCGGTGATGGAGGTCCTCGACGAGGCGAACGAGCGCCTCCGCCTCGGCCTCGCGGCGCTCCTCGGCGCCGGCGCTCCCGGCGCACCGGACGGCGAGGCGCTCTGGCGTTCGGGCGTGCAGCCGCGCGAGCTCGAGGCGACGATCGGCGAGGTCGATCTGGCTCTCGAGCACATCACGTTCAACGTCACGCTGGAGCGTGCCCTCGCCGGGCTGCTCGTGCGGGCGCGCGTTCGGCGTCCCGAGCCGCGGCGCGGAGGTAACCCATGACCGACCTCGAGCCGGGATTCCTGGTTCAGGTGCGCGGGATCTGCCGCCGCGATCCGCGCTACAAGCTCGAGGCCTACCTCTTCGTCTACGAGGCGCTCGGCTACACGGTGAAGACGGTCGCCGACGGCGAGCAGCGCCACGTCAGCGGGCGCGAGCTGCTCGAGGGAATCCGCCTCTACGCCGTCGACCGGTTCGGGCCGCTCACCCTGGCCGTGTTCCACCAGTGGGGCGTTCGCCAGGGCGAGGACTTCGGCGAGATCGTCTTCAACCTGGTCGAGAACGGCCTGATGGGGAAGACCGACGACGACACCCGCAAGGACTTCTCCGACTGGCTCGACTTCGACGAGATCTTCGGCAGCGGGATGGAGCTCGATGTCGACGCCAGCCTCGTCCTCGAGGGCCGGCCGCGCCTCCGGAAGTGGAAGGGGAAGGTCTGACCGACCGCCCCGGCCCCTCGCGCGCGCAACCCCGCTCCCCCTTCGAACGTGTCTCCAATGGTAAGGGAACGACTGTACGTACCGGCGGCGCGAATCGTGGAGGCGAGGAGCATGGTGACGCGGCATCTCGAAGTGGCTTCGAGCGTTGAGTCCGCCCTCTTGAGCGGGGTCAAACCCCGTGCTATTCTCAGCCTCATGAAGACTACGACCAGGAACCTCAAGGGTTTGGGATGGTCCCTCGCCCTCGCGGTGGCGCTCATCACGGTCATCGGGCCCGCTCTCCCCGCCCGGGCATGCGATGGCGGCGAGGGTTGCACCTGCGAGGCCGAACCCGCCCCGAAGGATGGGGCCGGCGCGGCGCCCGCGGACGAGCCGGCCAGGGGACCAGCGCCCGACGGGCCGGCGATCCCGCTCGACTCGATCGAGCCTGCCGAGACTGCCGAGCCCGAGCCTGCCGCGGCGGCCGACGGCCATTGCGCGGCGAACCACGGCCCGGACTGCGCCTGCCTCCAGCAGGCGATGGGCTGCCCGATCGGCGAGGCCGACGTCGCGATCGTCCCCGACTGCCCGAAGCAGCGCGCCGCTTATCTGCAGGGCGTGAAGGTCGAGGGCACCACCGACGCGACGCGCATGGTGATGGAGGCGAGCCGCTTCCTCACCCGCGCCGGCCTCTCGCCGAAGTGGGACAAGAACGGCAAGGACCTGGTCGTCAACTACCCCAGCGGCAAGCACGCCTACTACCACCCGGGCCTGCACGAGATTCACATCAGCGACCGCTTCGACGCCGAGGACGTGAAGTTCGTCTTCTGGCACGAGCTGGGCCACGCCTACCTCGGCCGGCAGTGCATCCGCTGGCCGGCGAACACCGGCGGCCCCCACTACGCGCACCAGTGCTTCACCCCGTCGGGCGCGCTCTCGGAGGGCTGGGCGACGTTCTTCGCGGCGGCGATCAACTACCCGCGCGAGACGAGCAAGATCCCGGTCTACGCGTGGGACGACCTCGAGGACATCAGCGGCTCGATCCTCTGCGCCGGGCCGACCAACGAGATCCGCGTCGCCGCGACGTTCTGGGATCTCTACGACACCAACGCCGACGATGACGACGCGACGGCCTACCCGTTCGAGAAGATGTTCGAGCCGTTCGACACCGGCGATGGGAACGTCTGCAAGAGCTTCGGCAGCCTCCAGGACTACCTCGACGGGCTGAACGCCGTCGTCGAGGCCGCCGATCGGAAGCTGATCGCCGCGACGGTGCAGCAGAACGACGGCCGCACCGAGGGTGACTTCTCGGCGCCGCCGACCACGGGCCCGGCGCTGGTCGCCGAGCGCCTCGAGCTCGAAGCGCAGGACAAGGCGCTCGCCGAGGCGCGGGCGAAGGCGGAGGCCGAGCAGGCGGAGGCCGACGCCGCCGCGAAGGCCGTGCGGGAGACCGACACGGCCGCGTTCGCCGAGCGGGCCCGCGCCGAGGCCGAGCGCGCTCGCGCGGAGGCCGAGCGGGCGGCCGCGGCGCGTGCGCAGAGCGAGGCCGACCTCGCCCGGCGCGAGGCGACCGCCGCCCGGGACGAGGCGGAGCGTTGCCGCGCGGCCGCCGAGGCGGCCCGGGCCGAGGCCCAGGCTGCCCGCGATGAGGCGGCGGCGGCTCAGGCCGAGCTCGCCGAGGCGCATCGCCAGACCGAGAAGGCGCGCGCGGCGACGAAGCGCGCGCAGGAGCAGTCGAAGAAGCTCAAGGGCGCGGTCAAGCAGGCCAGGTCCGAGGCGAAGAAGGCGCAGATCGCGGCCAAGAAGGCGCTCGCGGCGGCCGCCGCCGAGGCCGACGCCGCCGCCGCGAAGAAGGCGGAGGCGGAGGCGCGGGCTCGCGCCGAGGCGCACGCGCAGGCGAGCGCTCGCGCCGAGGCGCAGGCGAAGGCCAAGGCGCAGGCGCAGGCGAAGGCCAAGGCGCAGGCGAAGGCCAAGGCGCAGGCGCAGGCGAAGGCGAAGGCGAAGGCCAAGGCGACCGAGACGGCGCGCCCCGCGACGGGCGCGGCGACGGCTCCCGAGGGCTACAACCTCCTCCTCGCCACCCGGAAGGGCGCCGTCCTCGGCAAGGGCAGCCAGGGCAAGGTGGTCATGGCGCTCCAGCGAGCCCTCAACCACGCGATGAAGATCGACCGCGTGAAGGGCCAGGAGCCGCTCGCCGTCGACGGCGACTTCGGTCCGGTCACCGAGTCCGCCGTGAAGCACTTCCAGCGCCGGCACCTCGGCGCCGAGAGCGGTATCGTTGGGCCGGAGACGGTCGAGGCGCTCGACCGCGTCCTCGGCGTGCAGGCGCCCTCGATCGTGGTCGTGCCGCGCGAGCTCGGACCGGCGGTCGTGGTGCCCGCGCCGAAGCGTCCGGTCGTGGTCGTGCCGTCGGCGCCCGAGCCGAGGAGGCCGAGCGTCACGGTCCACCCGATGCCGAAGGTGCAGCCCTACGGGATCGCGAAGCCCATGCGCCTCGCCGCCGCCCCCGGCGCCGAGCGGACGACCCGTCCGATCGCGCGGCTCGGCGCGGGCGAAGAGGTCACGTTCGGCCTGCTCCCCCGCGGCGCGACCGGACGAGGCCCGGCCGGCTTCGACATCATCGTCGGCGAGCGCACCTTCACCGTCTTCGACCGCGGTCGTCGCTGGGAGTTCGCCACGCTCAAGGGCGACAGCTACGACCCGATGAAGATGCCCCGCGGCCTCACGCTCGTCCCCGGCACCTCGAGCCGCGTGACGGTGCAGCGCCAGGCGATCAGCACGCGGATCATGATCGACGACGTCGTGGTGCTCGAGTGGAAGGACGCCGCCGAGGACCAGAGCGTCCGCGTCCGGAGCTTCGGCTACTCGGTCGACCTGCTGCCCCGGCGGTAGGTAGACAGACAGCCGCGAAGAGACGTCGTTCGATCGCGCGGAGGCGGTGAGGGCAACCTCACCGCCTCGCGTTGTACAGGGCGTACCTCCCATTCCTGGAACGGATCACGCGCAGGCGTGAACCGGACCTCGGCAACGCGCAGTCCGCGTAATCCGCGTAATCCGCGGTTCCACTCGTTCGAACCGGAAGAACGAAACCGCGGACTACGCGGATTGCGCGGACTGTTCCGGTCTGCGCCGAGCCGATGAGATCCGTCGTTGCTGAACCCCTGGCGGCCCTTTGTCCCGCCGTCGCCGACCATCCATAATCCGGGGGATCGAAGCCATCCGGATCCCGAGAACCGATGCTCTCCGACGACGCGCGAACCCAGCTCCGCGGCCTCCTCGACCGGCATCGCCCGGCCGATGACGCCGAGGCCCGTGACCTCGAGCGGATCCGCGCCTTCGTCGACGAGCACGACGACCCCTGGGATCGGGCCCTGGCGCCGGGCCACCTGACCGGCGCCGCGTTCGTGATCGATGGGGACGGCCGCCTGCTCCTCACGCACCATCGAAAGCTCGACCTGTGGCTCCAGCTCGGCGGGCATGCGGAGGAGGAGCGACGCGCCTCGGAGGTCGCTCTGCGCGAGGCGCGCGAGGAGAGCGGCCTCACCGACCTGGCGTTCCATCCAGCTCTGCGCGACGTCGAGCTCGGGCCGCTCCTGCTCGATGTCGACGTGCACGGGATTCCCGCGCGTGGCGCCGAGCCGGCCCACGATCATCTCGACCTGCGCTTCCTTCTGGTGACCGGGTCGCCGGAGGCGATCGAGCTCCAGGTCGAGGAGAGCCACGATCTGGCGTGGGTCGATCTCGACGAGGCGCGGCGCCGCTGCGACGCGGGGATCCGTCGGGCGGCCGACAAGATCGCGGCGCTGACGAAACCGGTGACGACGGCGCCGCTGCCGTCGTCTCACGCCACGGCATCGAGCGAGGAATCGAAGGATCGATGAGCTTCCAGGTCAGCTACACCCTCCAGACGCTCGGCAATCCGCCGCCGCGGTTCTACGTCGAGGAGGCCTTCTGGTGGTGCGATGGCGAGCGGACCATCGCGAACGCCAGGCGGGCGCTCCGACAGTGCGGCCGCGCCACGGCCACCGCCGAGCTCCTCGAGGTGCTCCGCAGCGTGAAGCCGCAGCGCGGCGGCCCGAAGAGCGACCGGACGCCTTCGTCCGACTGAGCCTCCTCGGCGCTCGACCTCGAGCGGAGCGGGGTCGCTCGACGGGAGCGACGCCGCTCGCTTCGTGTACCGGGCGCCCGATGAAGCGTCCAAGAGAGACGTGACCGAGGCGGCCCGATCGGAGCGGCGAGCGCCATGAAGGCGGACTTCGGCAAGACGGCCCGGGACTACGGGCGCCACCGCGCGGGCTTCCCCGACGCGTTCTTCGAGCGGGTCGCGGATGCCTGGGCGATCGGTCTCCCCGGCCAGCGCATCCTCGACCTCGGCACCGGCACCGGCGCCCTCGCCCGCCGCTTCGCCGCGGGCGGGGCGAGGGTCACCGGGCTCGATCCCGCCCGGCCGCTCCTCGACGAGGGCGCCAGGCTCGCCGCCGAGGCGGGGATCGTCGAGGTGACCTGGGTCGAGGCGACCGCCGAGGCGACGGGCCAGGTCGACGGCCGCTTCGACGCCGTCTCCGCCGGTCAGTGCTGGCACTGGTTCGACGGCCCCGCCGTCGCCGCCGAGGTCGTCCGCGTCCTCGCGCCGGGCGGAAGCGTCCTCGTCGCCCACCTCGACTGGCTCCCCCGCCGCGGCAACGTCGTCGAGGCGACCGAGGCGCTCATCGCCGCCCACAACCCCGCCTGGGACCTCGGCGGCGGCACCGGGCTCTACCCCCGCTGGCTCACCCAGCTCGCCGACGCCGGGTTCGGCGCGATCGAGAGCTTCAGCTTCGATGTGGACATCCCGTACGACCACGAGGACTGGCGCGGAAGGATCCGGGCGAGCGCGGGCGTGGCGGCGAGCCTCGATCAGGATGCGGTGGCGCGCTTCGATGCGGCGCACGCGGCGGTGCTGGCGGCGCGCTTCCCGGGGCGGTTGGCGGTTCCGCATCGGGTGTTCGCGGTCCGCGGGGTGAAGGCGTGAAGGCGAGAGCCGCTGGTGGAATCGAGGTAGGGAGTCTCGCGCACGTGATTGCCGTCGCGGGGAAACGATCCACAGATTTCACAGATTTCACAGATCGCCGCGGGCGGGTCCGAGTCGTTGCCGACGCCGAGAAGAACGGGCCTCCGCCCTTGGGCGAGGGATGACCGCCTTCGGCAGCTCCCAATCTGTGTAATCTGTGTAATCCGTGGATCGTTCCCCGTTCGTGCAAGAAGACCCGAGTTCCCGGAACCGAACGCGGTCAATCGCCGCCGCCGCCGCCGGCCTTCGGCAACGTCAGCACCAGGCGGATCCCGATGTCGGTCGCCGGCTCGTCCGGCGAGGCGAGGCGCCGCGCGGACGTCTTCAGGTCGTTCTCGTCGCTGAAGTAGGACCCACCCTTGACGACGACTTGACCGTCGTCGCCCTCGGTCGTCGTCCACTCGGCGACGTTGCCGGCCATGTCGTGGCAGCCGTAGGGGCTGCTCCCGTCGTCCTTGGTCGACTTGATCGCGGCGAGCCGGACGAGCGAGACCCGGGTCGAGGCGAAGCTGTCGCCCCAGGGGTAGATCAGCCCTTCGGTGCCCGAGGCCGCCTTCTCCCACTCCGCCTCGGTCGGCAGTCGGATGTGGACGACCGCGCTCCGCTTGTTGAGCCACTCGCAGAACAGCTTGGCCGTCTTGAGGGTCACGCCCGTGATCGGGAAGTCGCGCGTCTCCAGCGGCGCCTTCCCGCTCTCGCCCCAGTCGGCGGGCTTGAGGTCGGGGTGGGCGCGGATGAACGGCTCCCACTCGAGCTGGGTCAGCTCGAACGTCGCCACGTAGAACTCGTCGACGTGGACCGGGGTCTTGTCCGGACCCATCGGGAACTCGCCCGGCGGCACGCGGACGAAGCTCTCGGGGATCTCGCTGATGATGTCGGCGAGGTTGCGCAGGCGCGCCTCGGTCTCCTCGAGGTCCTTGCGGAGCACCTCGTCGTCGCCGGCGAGGGCGAGGGCCGTCTTGATCTTCGCGATCGCCGCGCCGACGTCGCGCTCGTTCTCGAGCTTCCCGGCGTCGGTGACGTGCTTGGCGATCGCGGCCTTACGGGCCTCGCGCTCGCGGGTCATCGCATCATCGATCGCCCTGGCCCGGATCGCTCGCGCCTGCTGGACCGCCTCGTAGTCCCGCTGCGCGCGCGGCACGTGGACCGCTCCGGTGCCGCGGCCCCGCTCGATGTACTCGGCCAGGCTGGCGGCCGCCTCGTCGAAGGTCTCGAGGGCCAGCTCGGTCTCGCCCTCGATCTTCGCCCAGGCGGCGCGGGCGTCGAGGTAGTCGCGTGCATCGACGAGCGCCGCGTCGACGCGCTCGCCGATCGATGCGAGCGCATCGCCGGCGTCGCCTCCGAGCTTCTCCGCGAGCTCGTTCGCGCGGCCGCGCTGCGTCTCGATCTCTTCGGGGGTCGACTCGTCGTTGCCGTCCGCGAACGCGGCCAGGACGCCGACGAGCTTCTCGAGCTCGATCTCGAGCCTTCCGCGCTCGGAGCTGTTCCGGAGCTTCTCGCGGGCCGTGCGCGTCTCGGCGACGTCGAGGACGGCCAGCGCCTGCCGGTAGAGGTCGAGCGCCGCGTCGACGTCGCCGCTCTTCTCGGCGGTGCGGGCGGCCGCGACCAGGCGGGTGTGCTCGAGGCGACGGACGAGGGTCGCGAGCTCCTCCTCCTCCTCCTCCGTCTTCGCGTCGAGCTTGCCGAGCGCCTCGATCGCCTCGGCCGCGGCGTCGACGTCGAGGGCCTCGAGGGCGGCCTCGGCGGCCCTCGTGTGCTCGGAGAACTCGGCCTCGCGGGCGAGGTCGCTCGCCCGCGCCTCGAGCTCCTCGAGCGTCCCCGGGAACGGCTTCTGGGCCTCGATCGCTCCGAGCGCGGTGGCGTCGCGCCACGCCGCGACCGTCTCGGCGGCCGCGCTCGCGGCGACGGCCACGTCCCGCTCCCCTTCGACGCGCGACCACGAGCTCTTCGAGTCGGCGAGCGCCTTCTCGAGGCGACGGATCCGTTCCTTCTCGAGCGCCCCGGCGTGGGCGACCAGCCCCGGGTCGCCCGGGTAGAGCTCGAGGGCGTCCTCGACGATGCCGATTCCCTTGACCAGCTCGGCGACGGTCGGCGCGCCGATCGGCGAGGCCGCGACCACCGTCGAGACATCGGCGGACTGGCGGTTGGTCCGGAAGAGCGCGACCGCGCCGACCGCCAGGACGATCGTGACGATCGTGCAGACGCCGGCGACGGCGAGCGACCTCCCGCGCGAGGGCGGCACCGGCACCTCGGGCTCGCTTCGGCGCGGCGGCCGATCGACGTCGACGGTGTCGCCGCCGATCTCCGCCTCGGGCGCGGTCTTGCGCCGCCCGGCGGACGCCGCCGCCGGCTCGGTCCGGGCCTGCTGGATCCCGCTGGCCGGCGCGACCGGCACCAGCTCGGTCCGCCCGCCGGCGGCCGGCGGGGAGGGACGACTCGGCGCGACCGGCGGCGGGAACGGGCCGGGCGCGTCCGCGCTCGCGGGAGCGACCGGCTGGGCCGGAGCGCTCAGGGTGCCCGACTCGCCCGGGAGGGCGAAGAGCTTGCCGATCACGCGCTGCTCGATCGCGTCGGCCACCTCCTGCGCGGTCTGGAAGCGGTCGGAGGGCTTCTTCTCGAGCAGCCGCATCACGACCTGCTCGAGGGCGGGCGGCACGGCGAGGTCGGGCCGGACCTCGGCGAAGCTGGGGACGTCCTCGAGGATGTGCTTGCCCAGGTAGCCGATCGAGGTCTCGGACTCGAACGGGAGCCGCCCGGTCAGCATCTCGAACAGGATCACGCCGGTCGCGTAGAGGTCGCTTCGCCCGTCGATCGGCTGGCTGCTCGCCTGCTCGGGGCTCATGTACTGCGGCGTGCCGGTGACCGTCCCCTCCTGCGTCTTGAAGAGGATCTCGATGTCGGTCCCGCCGTCGTCCTCGGGGCCCTGGGCGAGCGCCTCGTCGGGATCGAGCACCTTCACGACGCCGAAGTCCATCACCTTCACGACGTCCATGCCGTGGCGGTCGGCGGCGATGATGATGTTCTCGGGCTTCAGGTCGCGATGGACGATGCCGACCTTGTGGGCCTCGCCGACGGCGCTCAGGATCTGGCGGACGATCCCGATCGAGCGCTCGACCGTGAGGCCGCCCTCGCGCTTCATCAGGACGTCGAGCCCCTCGCCGTCGACGAGCTCCATCGCCATGTAGTAGATCTCGCCCTCGCCGACGCCCGCGTCGGTGATCTGGACGACGTTGCGATGCCGGAAGCTCGACAGCGCCCGGACCTCGCGCTTGAAGCGCTCGACGCTCTCGTGGCTCTTCAGCAGGGCCGAGTGGAGCACCTTGAAGGCGAGGGTCTTCTCCATCAGGACGTGCTCGGCGCGGTAGACCACGCCCATGCCGCCCTCGGCGATCGGCTCGAGGATCCGATAGCGGTTCGAGATCACCTTCCCGGTGAGCGCCCCGCGCTTCGCCACGCCGTGGCCCGGGCCCCGCGCGACGGGCGCGGCGGTGGGCGCGGGCGCGGGAACCGGAGCCGGAGCCGGAGCCGGCGCGGCGACCGGAATCGGCTCGGCGGTGGGGACGGCCGTCGGCGGCACGACCTCGGCGGCGATCACCGGCTCGGGCTCGCCCTCGTCGGGCGCGTCGAGGGTGACCGGCCCGGTCGCGTAGCTCGGCGAAGGAAGCGGGAGCGGCGGCGGCGTGGGATCGGGCTCCGCGAACGGGGAGGCGTCGTCGCTCTGCGGCGGTCCCTCCTGCTCCACCGTCGCCTCGAGGGTGACCGGGGCCGTCGGGGCCGGCGGCGGAGGCGCGGCCGAGATCGGCTCGTCCTCCTCGATCGAGTCGGCCACGCCCGGCTGCCACACCGGTCGTCGCGACGGCGCCGGGGCGTCGTCCTCGAGGTCGGGCGGCGTCCCCTCGATCGTCGCCTCGAGCGCCGGGGCGGGCGAGCGCTCGGCGTGGTCGAGGCCGCTCGCGGCCGGGCGGTCGACGACGGTGCGGGCGTCGTGGACCGATGGGACCGCGCCGGATGCGTCGCCGTCCTCGACGACGGCCAGGCCGAGCGCGGCCAGGTCGTCGTTCTCGCCGCCGTTGTCGCCGGCGAGCGCCTCGTATCCCCGCGCCTCGACCTCCTCGATCTCTTCGGAGAGGCGTCGAAGCTCCTCGTCGGTGACCTGCTCGTTCTGTTCCGACGTGATCGCGCCGCGCTCGAGAAGGAGGTTCGCGATCCGCACCTTGTAGCGCTGCCGGGTCTGCTCCTCGAAGCACGCCTGCAGGATCTCGCGGTCGACCAGCCCGCGCTCGACGATGATCTTGGCGTAGAGGCGCTCGGCCCGGACGAACTGGGTGAGCGCCTGCGCCTTCTGGATCGTCTTCGCGCGGTCGGCGCTGATGTCGCCGTTCTCGACGAGCATCTCGAGGAGCGAGGGGAGCTCGGATGAATCCTCCACACCGCCCGAGCGCGACTCGAGGCAGCGTTTGACGGCCTCGGGCGTCGTGAGGCCGTTCTTGAGGAGGATCTGTCCGCTGAGGATGTCTTGATAGCGTAGCATTGGGTGCGCGGCTCAGCGCGGGCCCGAGTGCCGCCGCCCGGGGCGGGAAGCGGGCGCCGGAAGCCTCTGCGCGGGCGATTATAGAGCCCGCCCCAGACGCTTTCAAACCCGGCAGGCCCCGGGGTCCTGGCCGAGGCCCCGGGCGCCTTGAAAGCCGCTTCGTCACAGGTCTATAATGCCCACGCTGGACTCTCCTCTAGAGCTTAGGCACGGGCGGGTCGAAGGTTAGTGCGAGGCCGACGGATTCGGCTCCGGCTCCTTCCGGCGCGCTCGAGGTGACGACGAGACCGATCCTTCTCCAGCCGGACGAGCGCGCGAGCGCTCCCCGGGCTCTCGGTGAGTCCTTGTGTGCGGGGAGTCGACCAGGTCGGCCCCCCACGTTGCCGGCGCTCGGCGTCGGATCGGGGCGGACGGCCATGCCGCGGTTGATCCTGATCGAGGGACCGCAGAGCGGGAACTTCTTCCGGCTGGGGCAGCAGAACTTCCTCGGCTGGGCGAACGGCTCCCTCTCGTTCAGCTACACCGACAACATTCTCCAGAAGCAGCTCGTCATCCGCAGCGCCGGTCCCAACTTCGAGCTCCTCAACATCGGTCAGACCGAGCCGATCCAGGTCAACGGCGCCGCCGTGCAGCACACCTTCCTGCAACACGGCGACCTGATCTCGATGCGTGACTCGCTCATGATCTTCGACGCCGATGAGAGCGCGAGCGAGAGCAGCCAGCACCCGGGCCTCGGCGCCCTCCAGCAGGCGGTCCGCCCGTCGGACAGCGTGCGGATCAGCGCGCTGCCCCCCGGCGAGGAGAGCGACAACCTCTTCGGGACGATCTCGATCCGCCGCGACCAGGCGGACAAGGCCGACCACGACAAGATCAACCACCGCCAGAAGCACTTCTCGGATCACGACCAGATCCTCAAGGGGATCCAGGACGGGCGCCGGATCGCGACCCTGTTCAACATCTCGAGCAAGATCTCGACGATCCACGACCTGAACGAGCTCCTGAACGCGCTCCTCGACGTGATCTTCGAGGAGCTGCCCGCCGACCGCGGGTCGATCCTGCTCTTCGACAGCAGCCAGCGCCGGCTGCGGACGATGGCGAAGAAGCTGCGGCACGGGAACCCCGACGACAAGGTCAAGATCAGCCGGTCGATCGTGAAGGAGGTGCTCCGGACCAAGGAGTCGATCCTCACGATCGACGCCCAGAGCGACCAGCGGATCAACATGGCCCTCTCGATCGTCGACCAGGGCATCCGGAGCGCCCTCTGCGTCCCGCTCGTCTGGAACGAGAAGATCCTCGGGATCATCCATCTCGACACGACCGAGCAGGTGCGCGCCTTCGCCCGGGAGGACCTCGAGATGATGACGGCGGTCGCCATGCAGGCCGCCCTCGCGATCGAGAACGCTCGCCTGATCAAGGAGATGGCCGAGAAGGAGCGGATGAAGTACGAGCTCAACCTCGCCTCGACCATCCAGCGCCAGCTCCTCCCGAAGAAGCTCCCCAAGACGAACGACATCGAGGTCTACGGGAAGATGATCCCGGCGAAGGAGCTCGGCGGCGACTACTTCGACTTCATGCAGCACGACGAGAAGCGGATGCACATCTGCATCGGCGACGTCAGCGGCAAGGGCGTCCCGGCCGGCCTCGTCATGGTGATGGCCCGGAGCCACTTCCGCGCGCTCACCAAGGCGAGCCACGACTGGCCGGCGAACAAGATCCTCGGCGAGGCGAACCGGCTGCTGCACGCGGACACCAAGCGCGAGATGTTCATGTCCGCGCTCCTCCTCGAGTGGAACGAGGACGAGGGCAAGCTCCGGTGGAGCGGGGCCGGCCACGAGCACCTGATCATCTACCGGGCGAAGACCCGCCGGAGCGAGGCGATCCGGGCCGGCGGGATCGCGCTGGGGCTCGTCCCCGACATCGAGGAGCGCCTCGAGGAGCACGTCCTCGAGCTCGAGCCGGGCGACGCCGTCCTCCTCTACACCGACGGCATCACCGAGGCGAAGAACCCCCAGGGCAACTTCTTCGCCGCGAACGACCTCGGCCCGGTCCTGCGCCTCGTCGACCTCTACGGGTATCTGTCGGCGAAGGAGCTCCTCGAGGCGGTCCTGTGGGACCTGAAGACGTTCATTGGCGGCGCCGAGCAGGCGGACGACATCACGGTCGTCACCCTGAAGCGGCGGACCGACGGCGCGGTCGCGAGCGCTTCGGGCGCGGTGGCGACGATGGCGCCGCCCCCGGCCGGCGAGCCCGGCGTGGCCCCGGGGCCGACCCCCGGCGTGCCCTACGATCCGGCGACCGGGCGGCACCGGGCCCCCTCGACGGTGCAGCCGCCGTCGGACACCGGCCGCCACCAGCGCCCGCCGAGCGGCAGCTTCGGCGAGGTCCCGCCGTCCTCGAGCCCGTCGAGCGGGGATCACCTCCCGCCGTCGTCCGGATGAGCCGCCCTTCCCGGGCAGACGCCGTCGTGACCTCCGAGCCCGAGACGACCACTCCCGCGGCCCCCGGGCCGGGCGCGCCGGTGACCGCCGGCGAGCCGCTCCGCTACGGGCGCCTCGAGCTCACCGGCCGCGCGATCTGCGCGCCGATCTGCGGCGCGTCGAAGGCGCCCTACCGGATGCTCGCGCGCCGGTTCGGGGCGTCGCTCGCCTACACCGAGATGATCAAGGCGACGCCGCTCGCCCGGCGCGACCGCAAGACCTTCTGGCTCGCCGAGCGCCACCCCGAGGAGACGCCGTCGGCGATCCAGATCTGCGGCGCGAACCCGGTCGAGATGGCGGACGCGACGCGGATCGCGATCGACGAGCTCGGCTTCACCACGCTCGACATCAACATGGGCTGCCCGGTGCGGAAGGTGGTCCGCGAGGGCGCGGGCGCCGCGATGCTCAAGGACCCCTCCAGCGTCGCGCGCGTCGTCGACGCGGTCGTCGGGGCGGCCGGCGACGCGCCGGTGACGGTCAAGATCCGGACCGGGTTCGACGGGAGCGGCATCAGCGCGGTGCCGGTCGCGAAGGCGGCCGAGGGCGCGGGTGCGGCCGCGATCGCGATCCACGGGCGCCACCGGAGCCAGCACCACTCGGGCGACGTCGACTTCGACGCGATCGCCGACGTCGTCGCCTCGGTCCGGATCCCGGTGATCGGCAACGGAAGCGTCAACAGCCCCGAGAGCGCCGTCCGGATGATCGAGTCGACCGGCTGCGCCGCGGTGATGATCGGGCGCGGCGCGTTCGGGACGCCGTGGCTCTTCCGCGACGTGCAGCGCGCGATCCAGGGGCTTCCGGCGGTCCCGCCCCCGCCGATGGAGGAGCAGCTCGAGTGCGCCCTCTGGCACCACGAGCGCACGATGATGCTCTTCGGCGAGGAGGTCGGCAGCCGCGTCTTCCGCAAGTTCGCCGCCTGGTACTTCCGGAACGCGCCCTACGGAAACCAGTTCCGGGGCGCCGTCTACCGCGCGACCAAGGCCGACGAGGTCGCCCGGCTGCTCCGGGAGTGGTTCGAGCACCGCGAGAAGCTCATGACGCGCGCGACGGCGCTCGGCGAGTCCGAGCTCGCGGCGTTCATCGGCGGCGCGACCGCCGAGGGAGCCCAGGAGCGCGGAGGCGCCCGCCTCTTCGTCCTCAATGACGACGATGGATGCGCGCCGAGGCCGGCGCGCGGAACGATCGTTAATTCCGGCAGTTAGAGAGCTTCGGTCGAATGACCGATCTTGACACCGCGTCGCGGCGTGGTGCATCATGGAACGCATCGCCGTGAGAGGGGTCCAACCTTTCACGCCCCCAGCCCGGCGCGGTTCATCCGAGCGCGCCCACCACAGGAGCCGATGTCCATGGCAGACAAGAGCAGCGACCCCGGCCGCAAGCGCAAGGGAATGGTCAGCAACAAGCCGACGCCGAAGGCGCCGCCCAGGAGCGGGTCCTTCCTCGGCAAGCTGATCAAGATCGCCGTCGCCCTCGTCATGGGGTTCTGCCTCGTCACCATGGGCATGCACGCGATGCGCACCGGCACCGAGGAGGGCGGCCCGAACTGGCCCTGGAAGTGGGGCGGCGAGGACTGGGGAAACTGGGCCACGTTCACCAAGGGGACGGCCAAGGACCTCGGCGACGACCTCAAGGACCAGGTCACGAGCATCAAGTGGAACGAGTTCTGGGACAAGACGTGGGCCAAGGGTGAGGACCTCGGAGGCAAGGTCAACGGCCGCCTCCAGGCGCTCATGAACAAGATGAACAAGGCCGGCGACACCCCCGCCGGCGAGGGCGGCACGCCGGAGATGGGGGAGCGGCCCGACGGGTTCTGGCCGGGCGGAACGCCGACCGGCGGCAACGGCGGCGGCGAGCAGCCCCCCGCCGGCGGTGACAGCGGCACCACCACCGGCGCGAACGTCCCGCCCGCCGGAGGCGGCGAGACGGGCACCGGCTACGACAACCCGCCCGCCGGCGGTGGAGAGACGGCCCCCGCCGGAGGCGAGCAGCCGAGCAACCCGCCCGTCGCGGCGCAGCCCGCCGACGACCTCCCCCCGAAGGAGTACATCGAGGCCTTCGAGACGTTCCAGGAAGGTCTCCAGGACTTCAAGAACGCCCGGAACAGCATGGCGGCGCGCAAGCGCGCCCGGGAGAAGTTCGAGCGCGCGATGGATCTGATCAACGTGGCGATCGACAAGAAGCCCGAGCTCGTCGATGACCCGCTCTGCATCGAGGTGCAGCAGTACCTGCACGACTGCATCAAGGACTGGAAGCTCTAAGCTCGAGCAGGCGGCCGAACGACATTCAGCGTAGCAAGCGAGGGCGCGGCCAGTCGGTCGCGCCCTCGGTCATTGTCGTCTGCAGCGATGATCGGCTTCGCCGATCGATTTCTCACGCCAAGACGCCAAGGTGCGCCAAGAACGCCAAGAGTCCCCGGAGCCGCCACGACGTTGGATTGATGAGCCGAACGGAATCTCACGCAAAGGCGCAAAGGCGCAAAGGACGGTTGCTTCGATCCGAGATCTCGACCTGGCAGAGCCCCTTTGCGTCTTTGCGCCTTTGCGTGAGGAATCCGATCGGCGAAGCCGATCATTGCTGGCCCCGTACTGCCTACTTACCTACTTACTGGACGAGCGCCTTGAACTCGGGGTCGGTCTTCAGCAGCTCCGCCAGCGCCGAGCCCCGGAGCGTCTTCACGTTCAGGCGCTGTCCGAGCAGGCCGTGCGCCTTGCGGAACGCGGCGAAGGCGTCGGTCTTCTCGCCCTGCGCGGCGGCGAGCTGGGCGAGGATCAGGTGGGCGAACCCGTCGCGGCCGCCCGAGGCGAAGAGCGACTCGGCGTCGGCCTTGGCCTTGTCCTCGTCCCGGAGCGAGGCGTAGGACATCCCTCGCTCGCCGATGATGTCGGGGTCGGGGGCGCGGTTGGCGGCCTCGAACATGTCGACCGCCTCGGTGTAGCGCAGGACGGCGTCGGCGTGGTTGCCCGTCCCGGCGAGCGATCGGGCGAAGTTGATCGCGTTCGGCATCGTCCGACGCACCTCGTAGGCCTTCTGGGCCAGCGGGAGCGCGTCGTTGGCGCGACCGGTCCGGAGGAACATGACCGTCAGGCCGTTGAGGGCGTTTTGATGGAGCGGGTCGCGCTCGAGCACCTTGGCGAAGTCGGACATCGCCTTCGGGTAGTTCCCGGTCTGGAAGTGGAGCTGTCCTCGCATGCTGAGGGCGCTCGGGTGGGTCGGCGCCTGCCGGAGGACCGCGTTCAGGACGGGGAGCGCCTCGGGGAACCGGTGCATCTGGACGTAGAGGGTGCCGAGGGTGGCGTTGAGCGCGATCGAGCTCGGCACCTTCGCGACGCCCTCCTCGAGCACCCGGATAGCCTCGTTCGGCTTCTGCGGACGCCCCCCGAGGAGGGCGCGCACCTGATCGAGGACGCCGGCCTCGACCGCCGTCAGGGTCGGCTGGGCGGGCTGGCCGCCCGCGGGGGGACGACCGCCGGGCTGGCCGCCGGTCGGCGGAGGCCGACCGCCGGGCTGACCGCCCGCGGGCGGGCGACCGCCGGGCTGGCCGCCGGTGGGCGGCGGGCGACCGCCGGGCTGACCGCCCGTCGGTGGACGTCCGCCCGGGTTCGGGAGACGCCGCCTCGCCTGCTCGAGATCGGCGTTGATGTCGGGCAGCGACGGGCGCAGGCGCTTCGCCTGGAGGAAGTCGTCGACGGCCGGCTGGGCGGTGCCGAGGGCGAGCTGCGCCCGGCCGCGCGCCTGATAGTACTCGGCCACGTTCGCATCGACGCGCACCGCCTGATCGGCCGCCTTCTTGGCATCGTCTGGCTTGCGCAGTCCGATGTAGGCGCGGCTCAGGAGGTAGTGGGCCCGTCCCCGCTCGAAGCCGGCCTCCTGCGCCTCGATGACTCGCTTGAGGTCGGTGACCGCCTTGCTGTGCCGGCTCAGCTCGACGAGGCACTCCGCCCGCGCGAGGAGCCCCTCGAGGTCGTCGGACTCATCGCCGAGGAGCTTGTCGTACTGGTCGTGCGCCGCCTTCCACATCTTCCGGGCTCGGTTGCAGTCGGCGAGCAGCCGCCGCGAGGCCCGGTTCTCGGGGTCGATGTCGAGCAGCCGGCCGAGGTCGTCGACCGCTCGGCGGTAGTTCTCCATCTCGAATTGCAGGCGCGCGCGAAGCCACAGGGCGCGCTCGTCGTCCCGGACGAGCTCGAGCGCGCGGTTGAGATCCTTGAGCGCTCGCTGGGTGTCCTTGAGCTCCTTGAGGGCGGTCGCTCGCCAGACGAGGGCGTCGACGTTGTTGCGGTCCTTGTCGACCGCCTTCCGGAAGTCGTCGACGGCCGCGCGCGCATCCCGCGCCGCGAGCTGGACCCGGCCACGCGCGACGTAGCCGCGGGGGTCGCTCGGGTTGATCTTGATCGCGCGGGCCGCGTCCTCGCGGCCGGCGTCGTCGTCGCCGAGGATCAGGTGGGCCTCGGCCCGGAGGGCGTAGGCGAGGAAGTCGTTCGGCTGTCCGAGCACGGCCGCGGTCAGCGCCTCCAGCGCGCTCGAGCCGATCCGCTCGCGGGTCTCGTCGTCGTCGGCGAGCGCCGACGCGCGGCGGATCTTCTGGAAGCCGCGGAGCAGCGCGATCTCGGTCGCGGCGGTGGATCGCTGCGCGAGCACCTCGATGGAGCTCGACGAGCCGGCCTCGGGGTCCTCGCTCGGCGGCGCCGGCGGACGAAACGCGATGAGCTCGGCGCTCAGCCGCTCCGCCTCGGCGAGCTTCGCCTCGGCCTGGTCGAGGTCGCCCTCGAGCAGCAGCAGCATCGCCTCGCCGGCCGGGCCGTAGGGCGAGCCGGGCGCGACCTTCGCGATCTGCTCGATGTCGGTCCGGGCGCTCGACCGATCGGCCAGGAACCAGGCGCGGACGAACGCGCGGGAGTAGCGGGCGGGGATGTGATCGACGGCCGCGTCGGCGCTCTCGAGGTAGGCGGCCGCGTCCGAGTCGACCCCGTCGCCCTCGAGCTGGCTCTCGGCGCTCTCGATCGCGCGCCCGAAGTGGTCGACGGCCGCGTGGTACTCGCCGAGGTGGCGCTTGATGACGCCGAGGACGAAGTGGACGTCCGCCTCGAGGAAGGTGTCGTCGAGGAGCGCGTCCGCCTCGTCGAACGAGGCCTTGAGCTCGGGCTGGCCGGTTGGCGCCTCGGCGAGGGTCTGGACGAGCTTCCCCTCGAGGCTCGCGATGCGCTGGAGACGCTCGCTCTCGACGCTGCTCTGATACGCGGCGAAGAGGGCGTAGCCGACGCCCACGAGGAGCACCATCACCGCGACGGCCACGCCGAGGAAGACCGGGCTCTTCTTTCCGGACCCGGCCCCGTCGGCCCCGTCGCCGGAGCGACCGGCCCCGAGGTCGGCGTCGTCGTCCGCCCATCCCGGTCCGGTCGACTTCGGCGGCGCCGATGCCGGGGCGACCGCGAACGGGTCGGACGCGGGGCCAGGAGGCGCCCCGAAGCCGCCCCCGCCAGGGGGTGCCCCGAACCCGCCGCCGGATCCGAACGCGTCGCTCGGCGGCGGCGCGCCGAAGGCGCGCATCGGGTCGTCGGAGACGACGGTCGGCGCCCCGTGGAACCGGCCGTCGTCGGGCCGACCGCCGCCGCCGCCGGTTCCGCCGACCGCACCGAAGGCGTTGGATCCGCCGCCCATCGGGTTGCTCCCGGCGCCGGGCGGCGCCCCCAACCCGAAGGGATCGCTCGCGCTCGGGCTGGCGACGCCGTAGCCGCCCGAGGCGGGGGCCACGCCGAACGGATCCGAAGCGCTCGCCGGTCCGCCGCCGAGCCCCGCCGGCGCGCCGAACGGGCCCGAGGCCGAGCCCGGTCCGCTGCCGAATCCGCTCGGGGGCGCCGCGGCGCCGAAGGGATCGCTTCCGGCCGCGCCGAAGGGATCGCTCCCCGCTCCGAACGGGTCGCCGGAGTCCGACGGATGCGCGAACGGAACGGGCGTCCCGAACGACGATGGCGAGCCCGAGCCGCCGCCGGTGACGATCGTCGCCTCCTCGTCGGCCGGCGCCACCTGAGCGCTGCTCGCGATCCGGCCCTGCTGGTAGAGGTCGGAGACGTCGATCCCGGGCGCGGACGACGGCGGCCCCTCGGCGGTCGCCGCGAGCGCCGCGGCCTCCTCCGGCGTCGTGCCCGGCGGCAGGTTCAGGCCGGCGGTCGCGAGGTCGCTCGCGTTGAGCTCGAGGGTTCGGTGCACGGCCGCGTCGCTCGCCGCGAACGCCGCCGGATCCATCCCGGCGAACGCCTCGCTGCTCCCCGGTCCGCCGTTGAGGGCCGGGTTGTTCTCCGGCTTCAGGTTCATCGTCGGCGCTTCATCGCCGCCCGGCGGGGGCGCCCCTTCGTCGCGCGGCACCTCGGGCAGGGCGCTCGCGAACGCCGACGGGGCGTCGCCGAAGAGGTCGCTCGGCGGCGCGCTCGCGGCGTCATCCCAGGCCGGGCCCGCGTCGCCGCCCCAGGCCCGGCGGTCGTACTCGGTCTCGTCCGGGGCGAGGTTGACGGTCGGCGCCTCGGGGGGGATCGGCGCGTTCGGATCGACCGCGGGCCAACCGGCCGAGGGCGCCGTGCGGTCGGGCCCGAGGGCGCGGGTCTGGATCGCGTCGGGCGAGTCCGATGCCGGGCTCGAGTACTCGTCGGGGCGGGGCGGATCGACCTCGACGGTCCGGTCCATCGAGGGATGGCGCGTCTCGTCCTCGCCGGGGCTCGGCGGCTCGACCTCCATCGTCGCCTCGAGCCGGATCTCGTCGGCGGACGCGAACGGATCGACGCTCATCGGGAGCGGCGCCGGCGCCGGACCCTCGTCGGTCATGCCGTCGGGCGGAGGAACGTCGATGGGGACGCGGCACTTCTCGCACGGCATCGACGTCGAGGGCTGGAGCTCGCGGCGGGCGTAGACGTGCCCGCAGGCATTGCAGAGGACGAAGCCCTGCTTGCGGACGCGGATCAGCTCCTGGATCTGGTCCTTGGACAGGAGCTGCATCTTGATCAGCACCTGCGGGAGGGTCGCGGCGACCCCCTGCGAGTGGTACTGCTGCTGCCGGACCTCGGCGAGCCGGACCTGCTCGGCGGAGACCAGCCCGCGGCTGACCCCGAGGCGGGCGAGAAAGCGTTCCTCGTGGGCGAGCCACGCGTTGTTCGCTGGCGCGTGCACGGTATCCCCCCAGGTGGTGGAAAAAGGCACCTACCTGTTGATTTGTCGAGACTTAACCGAGGGTAGCACCGCCCGAGAGGGCGTGCAAACGACCCCAACGGCCGGGCCGCCGCGTCTCGTTTCGTCGAGGGGACTTACGCAGCCACCGACGGGCCGCGGGCCGCGAGCCTGACATCGAAACGGACCTCCGCGCTTCGGCGACGGATGACCGCCTTCGGCAACTTCGCAATCCGCGCAATCCGCGCAATCCGCGCAATCCGCGCAATCCGCGGTTCCACTGATGTCGCGGCGAGAGAACGAAACCGCGGATTGTCGGATTGCCTGGATTCACTCCGGTCGATGCCACATCACTGCCGTGCGCGGGCGCTACCGTTTCTGGAACAGGAGCCTGCGATTGCCGTCGCGATGAACGATCCACAGATTTCACAGATTCACAGATTACACAGATTGCCGCGGGCGGGTCCGAGTCGTTGCCGATGCCGAAACGGGCCTGCGCCCTTCGGCGAGACACGACCGCCTTCGGCAGCTCGTGATCTGTGTAATCTGTGTAATCTGTGGATCGTCAGCCGTTCGGAGCGGGGACTCTCGTGTTCCTGGAACACGTGACCTCGTATTCACGCAGAGACGCAGAGGGCGGGGACGCGACGACGCTATGGCGAGGTCGGCGCCGGCTGGTCGAAGTGGCGCCGGATCCGGCCGAAGATCTGCGGCACCTTCGGCAGCATGCCGGTGTGATCGCCGTCGAACCAGATCACCTCGGCCGTGTCGCCGATCGCCTCGGCGAGGCGCTCGGTCGAGGCGCGCGGGATCACCTCATCCTCGCGCGTGTTGAGCATGAGCACCGACGCGCCGCGCATCCGATGCGCGTAGCGGAGCGGCTCGATGTCGGTCCACATCCGGCGCAGGTCGGAGGGGCCGATTCCTCGCTTGGCCAGGGCCGCCCGCGCCTCCTTCGTCTCGCTCGACTCGTTGAAGACGATCGAGGGGAGGTCGCCGCCGCCGAGGACCATGGCGATCCGTCGGATCCGCGGCTCCACCCCGCCGACGATCGAGGCGTTGAGCGCGCCGAGCGAGACGCCGAGCAGCCCGACCCGATCGGGGTCGACGGCCGGCCAGTGGCGGAGGACATCCCACGCACGGCGCGAGTCGAGGACGGCCTGCTTGATGAAGCGGACCATCGTGTCGGGCTTCTCGAAGATCTCGTCGACGGGGTTCGCGTCGCCGCGCCGCTCCCCGTAGAACGGCAGCATCATCACCATCGCGACCGTCCCGCGGCGCGCGAGGTAGGCGGCCATGACCTCCTCGAGGATCGGGTCGTTCTCGAGGTGGTGGAGGATCACGACGGCCGGCCGATCCCCGGTCGCGCTCGCCGCTCCCTCGCGGGTCGGCTCGTAGAGGACGGCGTGGACGGTGTCGTTCCCCTCGAAGCCGGTCGTCACCGGCGAGGCGAACCGCACGTCCCAGACGCGCAGCCCGCGCGAGGAGCGCTTCGGGCTCGCCCGGAAGACGACCTCGTCGACCGGCTGGGCGAAGAACGGGAGGCTCTTCTTGACCTCGTCGGTGTCGGCGGCGACAGGGGCGAGGGCGGGCTGAAGGGCGGTCGCCGAGAAGGCGGCATCGGTCTTCGCCGCGAGCTTGGCGGCGGCGAGGGCGGCGCTCGGATCGGGGTCGGACGGGTCGCCGGCGAAGACGGGGGCCGTCGCGAGGACGGCGCCGAGCAGCGCGGTGGCGATCAGGGACGGTCGGGCTGGAGACGCGGGGCGCATGGGGGACCTCCTCGGCTCACGGGGATGATGAGAGCAGAGTCCCGGGATCGGGTCGGCCAACTCTTCGTGCGAGAATCGCCGCTCCGAACGGTGACGATCCACAGATTACACAGATTACACAGATTGTCGCGGGCCACTCGGTGATCCCTGCCGAAGCCGGAATCGGGCCTCTGCGCGCGGCGAGGGATGACCAAGTTCGGCAACTCGTAATCTGTGTAATCTGTGAAATCTGTGGATCGTCTCGCGCGACGGCAATTGCGTGCGCGCACCTTCTACGACCCTACAACCCGAACCACCGCCCCAGCTCCCCCCCCGACCACTCCGGCTGCCGATCGTGATACTCGATCGCGTGCCGGTCGACGACGAAGAGATCCCGGATCTTGATGCTGAGCGTCCGCCGCTGGCGGTGCCCGTAGCTCAGGTAGTGATACGCGATTTGAAACGTCGGCCGGGCGCCCGGGGCGACCTGGAGGAACCGGTCGTAGAGCCAGAACTCGAGCGTCCCGTCCGGCCCGACTCGGACGACCTGGACCTCGGTCGGGTGGATCATGTGGGGCAGCCCGCGGGTGAGCTTCGTCGTGATCCCGTGGTCGAACAGGACGCCATCGCGGAAGTCGTAGGCCTGCACGACGAGGAAGTCCTCGGGCTCGACTCGAAGCGGGTCGAACGCGATCACCCCGGCCTCGCCCTTTCGCCGGAAGGCGAGGTCGAGCTTCCCGCCTCGGAACGGCGGTGACGGCCTTCGCGCCGAGTCGAGGTCGGTGAGGCGGCTTCGATAGTCGATGTCGAGGAAGACGACGTCCCACTCGGGCAGGGTCGAAATCGCCTCGCCGACGTCCTCGGTCTTCTCCTCGACGAGCCGCTTCCAGTTCTTGGGCTTCTCGAGGAAGTCGGGGTCGAGGAACGTGTGGAAGTTGACGCCCTCGCGCCCCGGACCGAAGTAGGCGCGCTCGAGGTACTCGCCGAGCACGTTGGGCGGGCAGGGTCGGACGGCGATCTCGTGGCCGAGGATGTGGGCGAGGGCGCGCAGCGCCTTCCGGTTCGGGCGCGGATAGCTCGCCACCGTCAGGGTGCGCTTGCGCCGGCGGAGCGGGAGCACGCCGAAGCCCGCGGCCATGACGGGCGTGACGAGGGCGAGGAGCTCTCGGTCGGCGACGGCCCGCTCGAGCTCACGACGGCTCAGCTCGCTCGCGCTCATCGCGGCCGGGTCATCCCGCCCGACCCCGGCGTCAGCGTCCGCTCTCGTCGAGGAACGCGACCGACCGGGCGAGGATCTTCTCCGGCGTCAGCCGCGTCATGCAGCGGAAGTCGATCGGGCAGGCGCGGAGGTGACATGGCCAGCACTCGACCTTCTCGAGGAGGACGGCGATCCGGTCGTAGTCGCACTCGGTGTATCCCGGGTGGGTCGACCCGACGACCACGACGACGCTCGTCCCGGCGGCCACCCCGAAGTGTCGCGGCCCCGAGTCGGTCGTCACCAGGAGCGCCGTGTGGTGAAGGACGCCGCACAGCTCGTGGAGCGCGACGACGTTCCCGGACGTGCTCACGACGGCCGCGCCCGGCACGGTCATGAGCGACGCGATCTGATCGCAGAGGACCTCCTCCTCGCCCGGGCCGCACAGGAGGAGGATGCGCGCGTCCTGCTCGCGGACGAGCCGGTCGCCGAGCTCCGCCCAGTATTCGGGGAGCCAGCGCTTCGACGGGCCGTAGGCGGCGCCCGGGTTGAACGCGATGATCCGCTCGCGGTCCGGATCGAGCCCGAAGCCCAGCAGTCGTTGCCGACCCCGCTCCTTGACGTCGGGGCCGAGCGGGAGGATCGGGCGCTTCTCGACGACGCCGGGGCGAACGCCGAGCACCTCGCCGAGCTTGAGGTAGTAGTCGATCATCGGCACCGGGCGAAGCCGCGGGCCCGCCTTCGCGCGGAGCCACTCCCGGATCCCGCGCCCCTGGCCGTTGCCGTTCGCGTCGAGCCGACCCGAGTCCGAGCCGGGTCGCTTGAGCGAGTCGCTGCCCGAGCTCTGGCGGCCGGAGCCGTTCCCCTCCGCCTCCGCCTCGGCCTTGAGGCTCCGATAGGTCGTCGCCGACCGCTCGCGCCGCACCTTGAGCGCGTCGGTGAGGAGGAACCCCCGCCCGTCGAGGGCGTAGCCGACGCGCCGCGGGATCCCGGCGAGGAACGCCGCGAGGGCCGAGGAGAACGAGTTCGGCAGGAGGATCGCCGCGTCGAAGCCCAGCTTCCGGAGCCTCAGCCCGCTCCGGATCGGCTTGAGGGCGCCCCGGTCGACGTCGATCGCGATCGTGTCGTCGAACCAGTCGGCGCCCGCGAGGATCGGGAAGAGCCGGCGCTTGCCGTGCACGACGATCCGCGCGTCGGGGAAGGTGGTCCGGAGGCCCTTGAGGAGCGGCGTCGCCATGACGACGTCGCCGACCCAGTTGGGAAGGCGAACGAGGATCGACCCCAGCGCGGCCGGCGCGGGGGCGAGCGGCGCATCCGCCGAGTCGGCGGCGGGATCGACGGCTCTCGGATCTGACGCTGCCGGGTCCGCGGAGATCGCTCGGCTCCCTGGGGGCGCGCCGGGCGGCGCTCCCCTCTCTTCCCCCACGCGGGTGCGCTCGCGCACCCCGGGACCGTTGTTCCCGATCCCCAGACTGGTGCCCATTGTGACGGTTGACGCCCCGGATGCCAGCGAAACAGGCCCGCGATTTCCCCCGATCGGGCCCCTGGTTCTTTCGGTAATCGGAGCGGGGGCCGGGAGAAGCACGGCATCACAGGGTGATGTTCGTGTCGAGCGCGGACAGCCATCTCACGCAAAGGCGCAAAGACGCCAAGAAGCGTTGCTCGGAGCCGAGACCCGGATCTGGCGGGGCTCCTTTGCGTCTTTGCGCCTTTGCGCGAGATTCCATCCGCTCCGAGAACGAAGTCGGCCGGCCTCCCGAAGGAGCCCGGCCGCTCGAGATCCGCCCAGATGGCGGGTGTTCGCCCTAGTCGAGCGTGTAGCCCGCGGGGACGACCCAGTCCTTGTTCGCCTGCTGCGCGCGGTCCTTCTTCACGAAGTCGCTGTGGACGCCCATGACGTGGGTGTAGCGGAGCGAGTAATGGGTGATGTCCTTCGCGAGGAGCTCCTCGGAGAGGTCCCGGTCGATCTGCTTCACCTCGCGCTTGTACTTCGTCCAGTCCTCGCGCGACATGGTCTCGACCTTCTCGCAGAGCTCGCGGTAGATCGGCGCGCTCTCCCAGTCGGTCTCGGCGTTGACGTACCAGTGGAAGACGCGGCTCAGCTTCTCGAGGAAGAGATCCTGCTCGGCGTCGAACTTGAGGCAGCTCCCGTCGAAGTAGTTGCCGAGCGACCCCATCCGGTCGTGGTCGATCAGCCCCTTCTCCTCCGAGATCCGGAAGCCCGCGGTCCCCGGGAACGGGAAGAAGACGGCCCAGCGGAAGCGGCCCATCTGGACGCGCGCGCAGACCTTGATCGTCTCGTAGAGCTCCTCGCGCGTCTCGGTCGGCAGCCCGATCATGATGAACGTCGAGGTGTGCATGTCGAACTTGTGCGCCGCGGCGAGCGCGCGCTCGATCTTGAAGTCGGGCGTGAACCGCCAGAGAACCTCCTTGCGGACGCGATCGCTCCCGCTCTCGAGGCCGTACTTCACGATGGTGCAGCCCGCCTCGGCGAGCGAGCCGGCCATGTCCTCGTCGAAGACCGAGACGTGGGCGTTGACGACGAACGGCAGGTCGAGCTCGGACGCCTTGTACTTCTCGCTGAACTCGTGGACGTACTTCCGGTCGAGGGTGAAGAGGTCGTCATCGAAGATGACCGTGTTCACCGCCGGGAACCGCGTCTTGAGGTCGCGGATCTCGTCGAGGATGCGCTCGACCGAGTAGTGCCGGAGATACTCCTTGGCGTTCTTCGCGCCGCCCTCCTCGAGGTAGAGGTCGACGATCTCCTTGTTGAAGCAGTAGGTGCACTTGTAGGGGCAGCCGCGGCTCGTCAGGATCCCGAGCCAGCCGTTCTTCCCGCCGAGGATCCGCTTGAGGTCGAAGAGGTCGTAGTCCTTCGGCGGCATCTCGTCGAGGTCGGGGAAGGGCATCATGTCGTTCTTGGCGATGTTGCCCTCCGCGTCGAGGTAGCGGAAGTTCGGCGTCGTCTTCGGGTCGTCGCGACCGGTCTCGAGCCGTTCGCACAGCTCCTTGAACGCGAAGTCGCACTCGCCGACACCGACGTAGTCGAAGACGCCGTCCCTGGTGACCTCGTCGGGGACCATCGTGCAGTGCACGCCGCCGATGACCTGAGGCACATCCGGCATCGCCTTGCGGATCGCCTTCGAGACCTCGCAGGTCCAGTCGTACTGCTGCGACATCACCGAGTAGCCGATGATCCCGGGATCGAACTCCCGGACCTCCTCGATGATCTCGTGATGTGAGGGAACATCCCACAGTCCCTCGTTCACGTGGATCAGCTTCGTCTCATGGCCGGCGGCCTTGAGCACGCCCGACATCATGGCGAGACCGTGGTTGATTCCCGCCGGGCAGTCGATGTTCGGGTAGATGAAGAGAACCCGCATGGTTCGAAACCTCTGGTTCTTAGGCGCTCTGGTAGAGATGCTCGAAGCGCGACTTGTCGATCGCCTTCATGTACGCCTCGTTCGGGGATACCTTCCCCTCCCTCAGGCGCGCCATGATCGAGTCATCCATGAGCTGCATCCCCTCACCGCGGCCAGCCTCGATGTAGGAGATGATCTTGTGGACCTGGCCTTCACGAATGATGTTACCGAGGGCGGGCGATCCGATCAGCACCTCGTTGACCGCGCAGCGACCCTGCCCGTCGAGCGTTCTCAGCAGCAACTGAGAGACCACACCCTGGAGCGAGACGGCGAGCATCGTGCGGATCTGCTCCTGCTGCTCCTCGGGGAAGACGTCGATGATCCGGTCGACCGTCTTGGGCGCGTTGTTCGTATGCAGCGTGCCGAAGACGAGATAGCCCATCTCGGCGCAGGTGAGCGCCAGCGAGATCGTCTCGAGGTCACGCATCTCGCCGACGAGGACGACGTCGGGGTCCTCACGCGCGGCGGCGCGGAGCGCCTGGGCGAACCCTTCGGTGTCGTTGCCGACCTCGCGCTGGGTCAGGACCGACTTCTTGTTCTGGTGGACGAACTCGATCGGATCCTCGATCGTGATCACGTGGCGCGCCCAGTTGGAGTTGATGAAGTCGATGAGCGCCGCGAGCGTCGTCGACTTGCCGCTCCCGGTCGGGCCGGTGACGAGGACCAGGCCGCTCGTGAGGTGGGCGAACTTCTCGATCACCGTCGGCACGCCGAGGTCGGCGATCGTCTTGATCTTGGTGGGGATGATCCGGAAGACCGCGCCGGCCCCGTAGTGGTGCATCATGTAGTTACAGCGGAACCGGGCGCATCCGGGCACCTCGTAGGCGAAGTCGAGGTCCCAGTGGGTCTCGAAGCGATGACGCTTCCGGTCGTCGATGATCTCGTAGAGCAGCTCGCGAACCTCTTCGTCCTCGAGGGCGGGCATGTTGAGCGGCTCCAGCCGCCCGTGGATGCGGAACTTGGGAGGCTGACCCGCGATCAAATGCAGGTCGCTGCCGCCCTGGTCCCGGAGCGCAATGAAGAACTCGTCGATCGCCGCCATGGAATCCCGTCTCCGTCGGCGTCCCGCCTCCGAACTGCTCTATCGGCCTGCACCGCGGGCCGCTTGAGGCGAAGTGGCCATTTCACACCCAATTGGGGCCATTGTCGAGCAGAAACCGAACGACTGTAGTTCGGATTCCTCAAGTCTCGTTACGCGAACATCTTCGGGTTCGACGACCGCGAACGTGCCTCCGCCTTGGTCACGTCTCCGCTGTCGACGAGCTTCTTGAGCGAGTCGTCCATGAGGCACATGCCGCGCGCCCGGCCCGTCTGCAGGATGCTGACGAGCTTGTAGGACTGCTTCTCGCGGATCAGGTTCGCGACGGCCGGCGTCCAGAACATGATCTCGAGGGCCGCGATCCGGCCTTTGCCGTCCGCCCGCGGGACGAGCTGCTGGCTGACCACCCCCTTGAGTGACTCGCTCACCATGGCCCGGATCTGACCTTGCTCCTTCGGCGGGAAGACGTCGAGGATCCGGTCGATCGTCCGGGTGGCGTTCGTGGTGTGGAGCGTGCCGAGGACGAGGTGGCCGGTCTCGGCGGCGGTGATCGCGAGGCTGACCGTGTCGAGATCGCGCATCTCACCGACCATGATCACGTCGGGATCCTCTCGGAGCGCGGCGCGGAGCGCGTTGCCCCAGGCCCGGGTGTGGAGGTCGATCTGGCGCTGGATGATGTTGCACTTCTTCGGCTTGAAGACGTACTCGATCGGATCCTCGAGGGTGATCACGTTCTCCTTGCGGGTCGCGTTGATGATGTCGATCAACGCCGCGAGGGTGGACGACTTGCCCGAGCCGCTGCTGCCGGTGACCAGGACGAGCCCCTGGTGGAACGTCGTCATCCGCTCGAGCACCTCGGGGAGGCCGAGCTCTTTGAGGGTGGGCACCTTCTCGTTGATGCAGCGGAACACCGCGCTGCATCCGCGGCGCTGATGACAGACGTTGGTGCGGTAGCGGCCGTGGCCTGGGACGTGGATGCAGGTGTCGAGGTCCTGGTTCTTCGCGTAGATCTGCCAGTCCTCGTCCGAGAGGGTGCTCGCGAAGAGCAGCTCGTTCGTTTCGTGCTCGAGGACGTCGTCGTGCTTCGGCATCGGGCGCAGGTTGCCGTGAAGCCGGATGTGGGGCTTCGCGCCGCACGACATGTGGATGTCGCTCGCGCCCATCCGTCGCGCGTCGGAGAGGATCTTGTGGAGCCGCTTCTTCGCGTTCTCGTCGTGCGGTCGGTCGCGGACCTCGACGACCACCTGGCCGTCCTCGCCGATCTCGAGGTCGACCTTCTCCTTGGCCTTCTTCGGCTTGACCTTCCGCTTGATCTCGATCTTCTTCTCGGCCGCCGGCGCCGCGGAGTCCGTCGCCGGCTTCTCCGGCGTCAGACCCTTCTTCTTCATGTGCGCGGCGCGGGCCTTGTTGACCGCCGAGAGCTGCTTCGGGCTCAGGTAGCCGCGCTCGAGCAGCATGTCGCCGATGTCGCGCGCGTCCCCGGTGAGCTCCTTCTCGGTGATGCACTCGTCGAACTGCGGTTGCGTGAGGATCTTGTTGTGGACGGCGATCCGTCCGAACAGCACGTCGTCGCGACTGGGCATGGGTCGCTCGCTTCCTCCGGAGAAAACTGTCAGCCGTTGCGCGCGATCGCCAGCCGTTCGAGCTTGCGTCGCACGCCGCCGTCCTGATCGTCGAACTTCACCGCCACGCGGAACGCGTCCTCGGCGGCGTCCGAGCTGCGCTTGACCACCGTTCCCTCGGTCGCAATCGGCTCGAGGAACGCCGGCACGAAGAGCTTGAGCCAGACCCGCGCCCCGTCCTGGTAGGAGGCGAGGGCGTCGTCCTTGGCCGAGATCGCGAACTCGAGGCTGCCCGGCTCGAGGTCGACGAGCGGCATCGGCTCGCGTCCGTCGTCGGGCGGCGGGCCGTCGATCCCGACCGAGACCGAGCAGTCGCTCGGGCGGAACTGGGTGGAGACGCGCCGCACGCCGCCGTCGATGCCGTCGGGCGATGGTGGGGCGGCCTGCTCGCCGACGACGACGCGACGGCTGCCGGCGTCGACCTGGTCCTTGCGGGGGATCTCGAAGACCGCGCGGCAGAACGGGCAGATCCCGCGGCGACCGGCGAACTCCTCCTCGACGAGGACGGTCTCCGCGCAGCCGGGACAGGTGACCTCGACGAGCTCGCCGGCGCGCTCCTGCTCCGAGAGGAGGCCGCGCGCCATCCGGTTGATCACGCGCCCGGCCGTGAGCGCGGCCGAGCAGATCCACCGCAGCCCGCGGACGGGGAGGGCGAGCTCGATGTCGCCCGCGCCGGTGAGGCCGCCGACCGTGACGCTGCGAATGATCGCGACGAAGAGGCCCTTCTCCTGGGCCCGGTCGACCATCGAGACGAACTCGGAGTTGCCGTCGAGCGCCAGGGCGAGGAGCAGGTCGCCCGGGACGGGTTCGCCGGTCTCCTCGTCGCTCGCCTCGGACTCGAAGACGGCCGCGAGCCGGTCCTCGAACACCTGGCTCCGGAGCGCCTTCTCTCCCTGCCGGAAGAAGCCGTTCGCGAGGAGGCGCGCGACGGGGTCGAGGTCGCCCTCGCCCATCACCCAGACGGTCCCGCCGCGGCGAACGGCCGTCGCGGCGACCTCCGAGATCCCGCGTACCTCGCGCATGTGACGACAGAGGTGACGGTGGATCCGCCGCTCGGAGTCGGCGAGGCGCTTCAGGTACTCCTGGAGGTTGTTGTGGTCGAGCGGACGGCTCGGATCGTCGGGGCGCGTCTTCCCCTCGGCGCCGCCGGGCGCGACGACCGTCTCGACGATCTCGGCCTCGACGTAGGAGGAGACGTCGTCGGAGACCCCGTCCTCGCCGCCCTCGTTCGCGTCGGACGAGTCGATCCCCTCGACCTCGGGCGCGTCGAGCTCCTCGATCTCCTCATCGGAGTCGTCGTCGGACCCCTCGTCGTCCGAGGCGTCCTCGTCAATGCTGCTCTCGCCCTCGATGCTCTCGATCTCGTCGCCGAGGCTCTCGAGCTCGTCGCTCACGCTCTCGAGCTGCTCCTCCTCGGTCGGGCCGGCCTCACCGGCGGCGATCGCGGGGGAGAGCCCGGGCGCGGAGCCGTCCTCGAGGAGCTCGCCGAGCCCCTCCAGGGAGGAGCCGCTGCTGACGGTCGCTTCGGGCAATGCGTCCTTCTCCCGAGGGTCGGCGTCGCCGCCGCGCCCCTTCCGTCCACCCGATGCCTTCCCCGTTCGCCAGCCCACCGCGGCCGCCTACGAGACCGGCCGCGAGGCGCCGGCGATCCGCTCGGCGATCTCGCTCGTCGACCGGCCCGGGGTGAGCGGGGCCAGCTCGACGATCCCGCCCCACCCCTCCACCAGCTCCCGTCCGACGACGACCTTGTCCCGGTAGTCCTCGCCCTTGATGAGGACGTCGGGACGGACGGCGGCGATGAGGTCGATCGGGGTCTCCTCGTCGAAGAGCACCACGTGGTCGACCGCCGAGAGCGCCGCGAGCGCCTCGGCTCGATCGAGCTCGCTGAAGTAGGGCCGGTCGGGTCCCTTCAGCTCCTGGACCGAGCGATCGGTGTTGAGCCCGACCACCAGCGCGTCGCCGCGGCTCCGCGCCCAGCTCAGGTAGCGGAGATGGCCGACGTGCAGGATGTCGAAGCAGCCGTTGGTGAACACGACCTGGCCGCCGCGCCGCCTCACCTCCCCGGCCGCCTCGGCCGCCTCCTCCTGCGTTCGTAGCTTGGAGGTCAGGGGCGCCGCGTGCCCGAGGACCTCGGTGACGATCTCGGATCGGTCGAGCGGAGTCACGCCGACCCGCTCGACCTCGAGGCCGCCGGCCGCGTTCGCGAGCGGCGCCGCGATCGAGAGATCGTAGCCGCCGGCGAGAACGAGGCCGAGCACGCTCAGCACCATGTCGCCCGCGCCGGTCACGTCGAAGACGGAGCGAGGACGGGTGGGGAAATGCCGGAACCTCCCATCCGAGAGAACGATGAGTATACCATCCATGTCAAGCGTGACCGCCGAGAAGCGCAATCCGAGATCGTCCACGAGCTTACGGGCTACGCGCAGCGCGTCATCTCGGCTCCCGATCGAGCTCCCTGTGGCGAGCTCGGTCTCGCGCCGGTTCGGGGTGATTCCCCACAGCCCGCGGTAGCGCTCGTAGTCCTCGTGCTTGCGCGGGTCGGCGATCACGGGGACGGGCCGGTCGCCGCCGGCGCCGAGCGCGGCGATCCGCCCGAGCAGACCGCCCGCGAAGAGCCCCTTGTCGTAGTCCGAGCACAGGATGAGGTCCGCGGTCGCCGCGGCCGCCTCGATCTTCGCGGCGAGGGCGTCCTCGACCTCGCGAGGGTAAGCGGCCGTCACCTCGGCGTCGACCCGGAGGAGCTGCTGATTGCTGGCGAGAAGCCGCGTCTTCACCGTCGAGGGGCGCCCGCCGCGCTCGACCACGATTCCGTCGTCGGGCACCCCGAGCTCCGCGAGCACCCGGCGGAACTCGCCCGCGGGCGCGTCCTCGCCGATGACGCCGAACGGGATCACGTTCGCGCCGAGGCGGACCAGGTTCGCGATGACGCTGCCGGCGCCGCCGAGGCGCACCTCCTCGCGCTCGATCCGCAGGACCGGGACCGGCGCCTCGGGCGAGACCCGCTCCACGCTCCCCCAGACGTAGCGGTCGAGGATGAGGTCGCCGACGACGAGGATCGTCGGCCGGGCGATGGACTCGAGGGCGCTCGCGAGCTGACGCTCGGTCGCTGATCCATCGGCGAGCAGCTTGTCGGGAGCGATCGGCGCCATCGGCGCACCCTCTCCGTCGAGCCACGGCGGCGTGTCCCGGAGGGCATCGGCCTCCCGCGTCGGAGCCGTGGAGGCCCGACTGTAACTTAACGGCTCGACGCTCCAATGCAAAGCCCCTGGAGGGGTTGGGGCGCGGCTCGCCGGCGCCGGCCGGCCTCGTGTCGCGACCTCGGGATGACCCCGGTCCCTGGCGCGAGCGCCCCGCTTGTGACTAACTGAAGGGCGCCACCTCCCCCGCCCTCGGAGGTCCCGGTGAACCTCGGCTTCGGCGACGAACGCCTGCCCGCGACGCCCGCGATCCCGGCGCCCCCGGTCCCCGGTCCGGGCGAGCCGCCCCGCGTGATCGTCGCCGACGACGAGCCGCTCAGCCTTCGCTTCCTCCAGGCGATCCTCAAGGCGGAGGGGTGCGAGGTCGAGGCGGTCGACAGCGGCGACGCCGCCCTCGCGGCGGCCGAGCGGGCGACGCCTCACATCGTGGTGCTCGACGCCCACATGCCGGGAGGGATCAACGGGTTCCAGGCCTGCCGCTCGCTCCGCGAGCGCCCGGCGACGCGCCTGGTGCCCGTGATGATGGTCACCGCCCTGACCGAGACGACCGACCGCCACTACGGGCTCGAGGTCGGCGTCGACGACTACGTCTGCAAGCCCTACCGCCGCGAGGAGGTCCGCGGACGGGTGCGCAGCCTCCTCGAGCGGCAGCGCGTCCTCCTCCGCCTCTCGCGCGTCGAGGATCCTCTCCGCGAGATCGTCCGGATGCTCTCGATCAGCGCGCCGCACTCGGAGCGGGTCGCCCGCCTCGCCGGCGCCTACGCCGAGCACGGCGGGGCGCCTCCCGAGATCGTGCGTACGGTCGCCCGGGCGGGCTTCTTCCACGACGTCGGCAAGCTCGCCCTGCCCGAGACGCTCATCGGAAAGACGACGCCGCTCGACGCCGAGGAGGAGCAGCTCCTCCGGTTCCATCCCGAGCGCGGTCACCAGATCTGCCGCGGCATCCCGGCGCTGCGCGAGGTGCTCTCGGCGATCCGATGGCACCACGAGCGCTTCGACGGCCTGGGCTTCCCCGACAACCTGAAGGGGCGAGGGATCCCCCGGCTGGCGCGCGAGATCGCCGTGGTCAGCGTCTTCGACGCGATCGGCAGCAACCTCCCGCCGAAGGAGTCGATCACGATCCTCGATACGCAGTCCACGCAGGGCTGGTGGGACCCCGAGGTCGTCGCGCGCTTCATCGAGATGATCGAGGCCGACGGCCCCGAGGTCCGGCCGACCGGCTGGACCGGCCTCGACCGCGCCATCTTCAATCCGCCCCCGCCGACGGGGCACCGCCCGTCCGAGCGCTTCCTCCGGCGCCGGCCGCCCGGATGAGGGGCGCTCCCGACCAACCGCCGCCGGCCCCCGCCGAGGACGGGGAAGGCCGCCGCGCCGACGAGGCCGATCGGCTCCGGCGCCTCCACCTGACGACGGGCGCGTCGGTGTGGAGCTTCGGGATCTGCGTCATGTTCTCGGTGAGCATCGCCCTGATGCTCGGCCACTGGGGCGCGCTCAGCTCGCTCCTCGCCGTCCTCGGGCTCGCGTTCGCGGCCGTCTTCGTCCTCGCGCTCCGCGCCCGCGACAGCTTCGTCCCGGGCGCCCTCCACACGATCGCGCTGGTGCTCGCCCTCCCCCTCATCGCCGCCGAGAGCGGCGGGATCGGCTCGCCCGCCGCGTGGAACTTCGTCGTCGTCCCGCTCGTCGCGGTCCTCCTCGTCGGCCCGAGGTTCGCGGCGGTCATCACGGTCGCCCTCGCCGCCGAGGTCGTCGTCCTCGCCGCCCTCGAGCTCTCGGGGCACCGCTTCCCGCAGGCGGTCGAGGGGGCGCAGTGGACGATCCTGGTCGCCCTGAGCAACGGCGCGACGGTCGTCTTCGTCACCTTCGTCGCCTGGATCTACGACCGCGAGCGCGAGCGCGAGGCGCACCGGGCCGCCTCCGCCCTCGAGCAGCTCGAGACGGCCAAGGAGGCGGCCGAGGCGGCCGCGAAGGCGAAGGGCGAGTTCCTCGCGAACATGAGCCACGAGCTGCGGACGCCGATGAACGCGGTGATCGGGCTCACCGGCCTCATCCTCGAGACCGAGCTGACCGGCGAGCAGCGCGGCTACGGCGAGACGATCCGCAAGAGCGGCGACGCCCTCCTCCACCTCATCAATGACATCCTCGACTTCAGCAAGATCGAGGCGGGCAAGCTGCAGCTCGAGGAGCAGCCGTTCGATCTCCGCGAGTGCGTCGAGGCGAGCCTCGATCTCCTCGCCCCGAAGGCGGCCGAGAAGGGGCTCGACCACGCCTACATGATCGACGACGGCGTCCCGACCGCGCTCGTCGGCGACGTCGCCCGGCTCCGACAGATCCTCGTCAACCTGATCGGCAACGCCGTCAAGTTCACCGACGCGGGCGAGGTCGTCGTCCGCGTCTCCGCGGGCGAGGTCGACGCCGACGGACGCCTCGAGGTCCGCTTCGAGGTCCGCGACACCGGGATCGGGATCCCGACCGACCGGCTCGACCGCCTCTTCGAGTCGTTCACCCAGGCCGACGCCTCGACGACGCGCCGGTTCGGCGGGACCGGCCTCGGCCTCGCGATCAGCCGGCACCTGGCGGAGCTTCTCGGCGGCGGGATCACCGTCCGGAGCGCCGTCGGCGAGGGATCGAGCTTCGAGCTCCGGATCCGCGCCCGACCGGCGCCCGAGCCGGCGACCCCCCGGTTCCCCGCCGGCGCGGTGGAGCTCCTCGCCGGGCGCCGCCTCCTGATCGTCGACGACAACGCGACCAACCGGACGATCCTCACCCACCAGGCGGAGCGCTGGGGACTGCGGACGCGCGCCGCCGCCTCGGCCGAGGAGGCGCTCGCCTGGGTCGGCGACGGCGAGCGCTTCGACCTCGGGATCCTCGACCAGCACATGCCCGGAATGGACGGTCTGGCCCTCGGCGCCGAGATCCGGAAGAGCCGCACCGACGTGGAGCTCCCGCTCGTGCTGCTCACGAGCGTCGGGCGCCAGCGCGAGGCCCGGACCGAGTTCGCCGCCACCCTGACCAAGCCGATCAAGCCGAGCGCGCTCCTCGACGTGGTCATGACCGTCATCGCCGGCGAGGCGCCGGCCGCCGACCGGGACGACGCCCCGCGCCTCGCCCGGGACCTCGCCGAGCGCCTGCCCCTGCGGATCCTCCTCGCGGAGGACAACCCGGTGAACCAGCGGGTCGCCACGGCGATCCTCGGTCGGATGGGGTATCGGGCCGACCTGGCCGCCGACGGCAACGAGGTGCTCGCCGCGCTCGAGCGTCAGCGCTACGACGTCGTCCTGATGGACCTCCACATGCCCGAGCTCGACGGCGTCGAGGCGACCGTTCGCATCCGCGAGCGCTGGAACGAGGAGCGGCCGCGGATCGTCGCGCTCACCGCGAGCACGCTCGCCGAGGACCGCCGCCGCTGCCGCGAGGTGGGGATGGACGCCTACGTCGCGAAGCCGATCCGCCCGGCCGACCTCGCCGCCGCCCTCGAGGAGGTCGCCCCGGACGAGGCCCGGGTGGCGAGCCGCGGGGACGCGGCCGTCGCTCCGCCCGAGCCCGAGCCGTCGGGCGCGCTGCGGGCCGGACCCGACCCCGCGGTGATCGACCCCGAGACGTGGGCGACCCTCCGCGACCTCGTCGAGCTCGAGCCCGCGTTGCTCGAAGAGCTGCTCGAGAAGTTCGACGCCGAGGCGCCCGAACGTCTCGGCGCCCTCGAGAAGGCGCTCGCCGAGGACGACGCGGACGCGCTCGCCGAGAACGCCCACCGCCTCAAGGGGAGCGGCTCCGTCCTGGGTGCGGTGCAGGTGATCGAGCTCTGCCGGGACCTCGAGGCGATCGGTCGAGGCGGAACGACCGACGGCGCGGCGGAGCTGCTCGAGCGCCTCCGGGACGCGTGCGCGGCGGGGCGGGGAGCGTTCGACGGGGTGGCGGCGGCCGCGGGGAAGTGACGTCATGATGATCGGCTTCGCCGATCACATCCTCGGCGCGTTCCGTGACTCGTTCCTGGAACAGCGGCAGGGAATCTCACGCAAAGGCGCAAAGACGCAAAGGGGTCGCTGCTCCGAGCCGAGGTTCGGATCCGGCAAGGCCCCTTTGCGTCTTTGCGCCTTTGCGTGAGCTAGTTTTTTCGTTCCGGGAACGAGACGCCGCCGGCTCACCAGGGGACGTTCGACCCCCAGACGAGGCCGCCCGTCGTCCCCGCCGCGAGCGGAGCGAACGGATCGCCCGCGGCCCGGGCGTCGAGGTGGCGCTCCACCACCTCGGCGAGGCCGGGCCGGTCCTCGCGCAGGCGCTTGCGGAGCGACCTCCTCAGCGAGGGGTCCCGGCCCAGCCTCTGCGCGAGGTGGAGGCCGAGCTCGACGATCACGACCTCCTCGGGTCGCCCGCGCTCGAGCGATCGATCGCGCAGCCACGTCGCCCGGTCGCATCGGCCGGCCGCGTCCGCGAGCCGGACCTGACCCTCGAGCGTTCGGCCGAACGCGATCACTCCGCCGGTCCGGATGTCGGACACCTCGTCGTCCGCCCGTTCGAGGGTGAGCAGGCCGTCGGCGATCACGCCGGGCCACGCCTCCTCGGGAGACGCGCGGCGCGCCTCCTCGAGCGAGTGCTTCCGGAAGGCCGGCTCGCGGGTCACGAAGGCGAACCAGACCGCCGCGCGTGCGAGGTCCTCGTCGTCGCCACGTCGCTTCGCATCCTCGCGCGCCTCGGCGAGCGGCGCTCGCGCCAGCTCGGGGTGACCGCGCTCGATCTGGAGGGTCGCGAGCTCGATCGGGTCGTCGCCGCGTCGGGCGAGCTCGGCCGCCCAGTCCTCGCGGAGGCTCGCCCGCGCGTCGGCGTCGAGACGTCCGAGCAATCGCCAGGGCACCTCGGCGAGCCACTCGCCCGGCTCGACCTGCCCGGGGACGAGGCGTTCGTCGTGGGGAATCAACCATGGCCGCTTGCCGTCGTGCTCCATGAACCGTTCGACGTGGGCGACGACCTGCCGGTGCCAGCGGTCGAACTCGGGTCGGACCTCGGCGGCCCACCGCTCGGCGCGGTGGAGCTCGGCGAACGCGTCGCGGAGGAACCACGGTCCGGCGCGGCGCATCGTCGGCGGGCTCTGACGCGCGACGATGACGGCCGGCGATCCGTCGAGGACGAACACCGACCGGAACCACTCGGGGCTCAGCGTGCGCAGCAGCTCGAGGTCGCCGACGAGGTCCTCGCCCTCCCGGATCCGTTCGACGAGGCGAGCGAGGGCGAGTCGATCGCCCGCTGCCACCCGCGCGTGGAGCGGCGCGGTGACGCGATCGGCGCGGTCCAGCCCGTCGACCCGCAGACGCGCGGCCTGTCGCTCGACCTCGTCCCAGCGCGCCTCGAGCGACGCGCCAACCATGACGAGGGAGGTCACCAGGGCGCCGACCAGGGCGATCGACGTCCAGATCCGCGTCAGGGTGAGGCCGGGACGCCGCGCGAAGACGGCCGCCCAGATCACGAGCCCGGCGAGGGTGAGGTGCGCCGGGAACGCGATCGGGTAGGGGTGGAGCACGATCGCGGCGAGCCACGCGATGGCCGCGAAGGCGGGGAGCGCCCACAGGCAGGCGCGGAGCGGTGACGGAGATCCGGGGCGCGGCGCGTCCATCGGGGACGTGGCTCCTACCACGGCGTGCGCGAGCCCCACAGAAGCGGGGCGATCGGCGGCGGGAACGGACGTCGACGCTCCTCGAGCCTCCGGGCGCGGAGCACGCGCTTCACCCCCACCGCGAGCCCGGGACGGATCTGCCGGAGCTCGTCGAGGTGGTCGTCACAGGGCGAGCCCTCATCCATCCGAGCCTCGAGGTGGAGGATGACCTCGAGGAGGGCCGCGCGCTCGGGACGGGCGAGCTGTCGGCCGGTCTCATCGGGGAGGCTGTCGAGCTGGTCCTCGCAGCCCTCGCGCGCCCCCCAGAGCTTCCGGTAGCCCTCCGTCGTCTGCGCCGGCGGGACCATCGAGCCGGCGACGGCGTCGTCGGATGCCTCGATCCGGAGCAGCCCGACCGCGAGGGCCTCCGGCCAGTCGCCCCGTCCCTCGCGGCGCGCCTCGCCGAGGGCGCGCGCGCGCTCGTCCGGCTCCCGCGTCGCGAAGGCCATCCAGACGGCCGCCCGCGCCAGGTCGGCCTGGTCGCCGCGCAGGATCGCCTCGGCCCGCGCCTCGCGCAGCGGACCGACCGCCGCGTCGGGCTCCCCGAGCTCGAGGTGCAGGGCGGCGACCTCGAGCGGCGCGCCGCCCCGGCGCTTCATCGCGGCGGCCCAGTCGGCCCGGAAGCCGGCCCGGGCGCCCGGATCATCGAGGCGCCCGAGCACCTCCCAGGGCACCGGCCCCGGCCATCCGGCCGGGTCGGCCTGCCCGGCGAGCCAGCGCGTCCCGTCGAACCGCGGCCGCTTGCCCCCGGCGAGGAGGAGCGCGTCGGCGTCGTCGACGACCGCATCGCGCCACGCGTCGAGCTCGGGCTCGACCGCCGCGAGCCACATCTCCGCCTGGCGCAGCTCGCCGAGCGCATCGTGGAGCATCCACCAGCCGTCGGACCGGCGGAGACGCGGCGGCGTCCGCCGCGCCGCCCGGACGATCTCGCTTCCCTCGACGAGGTAGGCCCGCTCGAAGAGCGAGTCCTCGGTCATCTCGCGAAGGACGCGGAGGTCGGTGAAGACGTCCTCGCCGACCCGCAGCCGCTCGATCATCGCCTCGAGCGCGATCGCGTCGCCCGACCGGGCGCGGTCGCCGAGGAGGCGTCCCTCGAGCGCGTCGGCGCGGCGTCCGTCGGCGAGGCGGTAGCGAACGCAGACGCTCTCGATGCGCGCCCACCGCCGGTCGAGGTCGGCGCCGATCGAGACGGTCGACGTCGCGGCGAGGCCGAAGAGGGCGACGAGCGTCCACAGCCGGCCGACGCTCAACGCCGGGCGCCAGGCGAAGACGGCCGTCCAGCCGACGACGCCGGCGAGGGCGAGGTGAAGCGAGAAGGCGAGCGGATAGGGGTGGAAGAGGACGCCGCCGAGCCACGCCGCGGTCCCGAGGAGGGGAGCGGCGTAGATCAGGCATCGGAGGGCGCGGCGGAGCCGCGATGATGATGGGGACTGGGATCGGAGAGCCTCGGCCACGAGGTCATCCTGACCCGGGGGGGTGGCGTTCTCAAGCCGTTCCAGGAACAGGGGTCTCGGGCGGAGTACCGCGACGCGACGGCAATGGCTCGGCGACGCCCGAATCAATCCGAGTAATCCGCGAAATCCGCGGTTCGGTCTCTCTCGGCGTTGAACCCGGTGGGAACCGCGGATTACGCGGATTACGCGGATTGCGAGTTGCCGGGTACGGGTTCATTGCCGTTGCGCGGGCCGTTCCAGGAACACGCGTGGTCGCCCGGTCGATGAAGAGGCCACAGATTTCACTGTGAAATCTGTGGCCTGACCCGACTGCACCGACGACCTCTCGCAGAGCAAGACCAGGCCGTTCCGGGATCGGGGAGCCTCAGCGGCCGAGCTCGTCCAGGACCATGAATCGCAGCAAGGGCAACAGCAGCTCGTGGTGGCCGGTGATCGCGACGCCCTCGGTCTTCATCGGACGGGTCAGGACGTTCGCGTGCGGCCGGTAGTGCTGGATCATGTCGAGGTTCGCGGTCATCACCCGGTCGAGCGGGTTGCCCATGTTCCGGGCGATCGAGACCGCTTTCAGGAACACCTCGGGCAGGACCACGGCGCTTCCCGCGTTGATCCAGACGCCGTCCTCGAGGTCGGCGACGACCGAGGCGATCAGGCGGAAGTCGGTGTAGGTCGCCTCGCCGAGATCGGCGCCGCTCACGCCGGGCGCCTGATGGACGATGTCGGTGCCGACGGCCACGTGGACCGAGAACGGGCGGCCGAGCCGCGCGGCGGCCGCCTGGACGGAGAGGGAGGCGTGGGGGTGGCCCGACGTGAGGATCTCCTCGCCCATCGCGCGACCGAGCCCCAGCCCGTCGCGGCGCGCGCGACTGGTCGCCGCCTGCACCGCGCGCGCGGTCTCCTCGGCCATCCCGAAGCTGCCGTCGAGGACGTTCGCCCGGACGTCCTCCGAGGTTCGACCGACGAAGCTCACCTCGAAGTCGTGGATCATCCCGGCGCCGTTCGTCGCGCACGCGGTGATCACGCCGCGCTCGAGCAGGTCGATCAGGAGCGGTCCGAGCCCGACCTTGATGACGTGGGCGCCGAACGCGAGGACGACCGGTCGCTCGGCTCGGTGCGCGGCGACGATCGCGTCGCGGAGAGCGATCAGGCGCTCGACGGCGAGGAAGCGCGGGAGGCTCGCGATGAAGTCGCCGAACCCCGGCGGTGGGTCGATCGGGCGAGCGAACCGCTCGTGCTGGACGAGGCTCTCGCGATTGTCGATCGGCGTGAGCTTCACCTCGGAGAGGTCGAGTGGCTCGTACCGCGGTGTCGGGAGTTCCAACAGCGTGTGCTCGCTTCCGTTCGACGGGGCGCGCCCCGCCTCGGCGGCGCCGTCTCGGCCTGGCCCCACCCTAACCCCTTTCGGAGACTGACTCAAGCCGCGCTCACGGCTCGTCCGCGCTCCCGACCCGTTCGTGGACGAGGTCGAGGACGGCGTCGCCGCCGTCCCGGAGCTCCGCGGCGATCCGTAGCTCCTCGAGGGGAAGCCAGTCTCCATCCCAACCACCTTCTTCTACGAGACTTCTGAGGACTTCGCGGAGCTTCACCCCATCCTTCTGGGTCGTGATGATCCGGGTTGCCCCAGCCCTCTTCGCGTCGGCGACGACCGACTGTAGGTCATTCCGACAATAGCGGTGATGATCCGCGAACCCGCGTTCCAGAGCGATCGCGGCGCCGAGAGACCGGACCGTCTCGGCGAAAGCGTCGGGATTCCCGACGGCTGACAACGCCGCGACCGGACCGTCGCCGAACACGATCTCTCCGGGCTCGGCGAGCGATCCGTCGCGGGCGATCGCCCGGAGCGCGCTCGGCCTCGTCGCGCACGATGCGATCGGTCCGCGGAACCCGAGTCGCTCCAGCTCGCGGCTCACCTCCTCGTAAGTCCCTGTGGGTGCTTGCTCGACGCGGGTGACGACGACCGCGTGCGCCCGTCGCACCGCGCTCGCGGGCTCCCGGAGCATCCCGCGAGGAAGCAGGCGCCCGAGGCCCCAGGGGCAGAGCCCGTCGACGACGACGAGATCGACCGAGCGCCCGAGACGCCGGTGCTGGAACCCATCGTCGAGGACGGCGACGCTCGCCCCCTGCTCCTTTGCACGATGAGCGCTCGCCACTCGATCCGCCCCAACGACTTGGAGCACGTCGGGGCCGAGGTTCTCGCGCAGGAGGGCGACCTCGTCGTTGTCCTGCCCGGGCGCCGGAGCGCCGTAACCCCTGCTGAGAATGGCGACTCGGTGACCGAGGCCGCGCAGGTCGCGCGCGAGCGCCTCGACCAGCGGCGTCTTCCCGGTGCCGCCGGCGACGAGGTTTCCCACGCTCACGACCGGAAGCGGTGGCTCGTGGATTCGCCGTAACCCGAGTCCGTACAGGCCCCCGTGCACGGCCTGGCCCAGCCGATAGCCGACCGAGACGACGCCGAGCCCGGCCCGCGCGAGGCCCGCGCCGAGGCCGCGCCGCCGACCGGTCACGATCTCCTTCCAACGACCCACGGGCAGACGCTCGCCTGGAAATGACGAAGCGATGCCGCGCGGGGCATCGCTTCATCATAAGTCTCAGTTACCGTGTGTCTTCGGCTGTTCAGTCGGCCGTCGATCCGACCTCGACCCGACGCGCCTCGAGCACGCCGTCCTCGAGGAACACGCCGATCGAGCGCAGCTTCGCGTAGCGCATCTCGAGGCGCTGCTCGGTCTCGAGCGCCTCGAGCTCGTCGAGGGTGCGGATCAACGCCTCGCGGACGGTGTCGACCGCGGTCGCCGGGTCGGTGTGGGCGCCGCCGACCGGCTCGGGGACGATCTCGTCCACGATCCGGAAGCGCTTGAGATCCTTGGCGGTGAGCTTGAGGATCGCCGCCGCCTCGGACGCCTTCTCGGCCGTCTTCCAGAGGATCGAGCTGCATCCCTCGGGCGAGATCACCGAGTAGTAGGCGTTCTGGAGCATGAGCATCCGGTCGCCGATGCCGATGCCGAGCGCGCCGCCGCTGCCGCCCTCGCCGATCACCGTGCAGATCACGGGGACGGTCAACTTCGCCATTTCGAGGAGGTTACGCGCGATGATGAACGCCTGGCCGCGCTCCTCGGCGCCGACGCCGGGGAAGGCGCCCGGCGTGTCGATGAGCGTGATGACCGGCAGGCCGTACTTCTCGGCCAGCTGCATCTTCAGGATCGCCTTGCGGTAACCCTCGGGGTGGGCGCTCCCGAAGTTGCACGCGATCCGGTCCTTGGTCGTCTTGCCCTTGCGGTGGGCCACGACGAGGACGCGACGCTCGCCGAGCTTCGCGAAGCCCGTGGCGATCGCGCCGTCGTCGCCGAACGTCCGGTCGCCGTGGAGCTCGACGAAGTCCGTGAAGGCGCCCTCGAGGTAGTCCGCGGCCACGGGGCGGCCGGGATGGCGAGCGATCTGGACGCGCTGCCAGGGCGTGAGCCGGCTCTGGATGTCGCGTCGGAGGTCGTCCCGGAGCAGCCGGAGCTGCGCGATCTGGTCGCCCAGATCGAGCTGCGTGCTGTCCGCGAAGGTCTCGAGCTCCTCGATCTTCTGCTCGATCTCGTGGATCGGCTGCTCGAAATCGAGGTAGCTGGGGCCGCTGGCGGCCATGATCGCTTCCCCCTCAGGGTTCCCGGGGCGAGATTTCTCCCAACCCCAAGTGTATCAACACGATCCTACAAGATCGACACCCGAATGCGGACCTGGCGTCCACCTCGAGCGTCCCGCGGTGTGCGTCGGCGAAATACCGCACACCGCGTGCCAACTCTCGAACTGATGGTGGCTTCCCCTCACCCTATCAACGTCGGGATTCTCAGGCGGAAGCCGTTGCTCTCAACAGGATGGGATCGCCATGCACCGGACTCGAGACGCTTCCGAAACGCCTGGTCGAGGGATCCGGGAGGCCCCCAGCCATGACACTCTGTGTCCAAAGTCGACACGATCTGCCGGATTCTGGGCAGACCGGGCACGCCGTGAACGCCATCGTTAGGCGCCTGTCGGCGTCTCCCCGCCGGGCTACTCGTCGAGGAGCACCTCGAACATGTCCTTCATCTTGTCGAAGTCGGCCTCGCAGTCGTCCCAGCGGTCGCTGTCCGACTGGAACTTCAGAAGGTACCAGCGCTTCGGCGTGGTGAAGACGTAGGACCGGAAGTGCTGCTCGTTCGGCCGCGCCGAGGAGTCCTCGAGGGTCCGCTTCTCGGTCCCCTTGTACTCCATCATCACCACGTCGTGACCCTTGTGGTCGATCTTCTTCTGCGCGATGAACGCCGGGTTCTCCAGCCTCCCGTTGAGGCCGAACCGGAGCCGGTCCGCCAGGCTCTTCGAGTCGAAGAGCAGGCCGTTGGGCTGGCTCATCACCGAGACCCGACCCGTCGTCTTCTCGTTCTCGGCGGCGAAGCCCTCGCCGGCGCGGAGCTCGGCCTCGTCGAGGAAGCTCCACGAGCGTCGATCGGCGAGCTGGATCTTGAACCCGAGCTCTCCGCTCTCGAACTTGTCCCCGCGCTGCTTGCCGAGCTTCTTGATCTCGAGGCCGAGGATGTACGCCTTCCACTTCGTCTCGAGCTCCTCGAGCCCGGCGGCCCCGCCGACCTCGGCCTCGAACGCCTCGGGCGTCGAGGCCACCTTCAGGTTGGCCTTGAGGTAGTTCTCGAACGCGGCGCCGAGGTGAATCTCCTTGCCGCCGTAGTTGAAGGGCTCCTTGCCGAAGAGCATGTAGTAGATCAGGCCCCAGGCGTGGGCGTACTCGTAGCCGCCGAACTTCTGCTTCGGGATGCGGATCAGGTCCTTGAGCTTGTGGTTGCTCCCGTTCCGGATCGCGCGCTGGAGCGCCGCGAGGCGGTCTCGCGGGATTCCGATCTCCATCTTACGGCCCTTGATGTAGTGGCCGTCGCCGATCAGGACGGCGAGCCCTTCGATGAGCCAGATCGGACGGCTCAGGAAGCCCTGGGCGTCGCCCTCCATGATCATGTGCTCGAACTGATGCGTGCCCTCGTGCGCGAGGACGCCGCGGGTGTCGCCGGTCGCGCCGAACTGGCCGTGGTAGGCGACGATGATCCGCTCGTCGCCCGTCGGCGGGTGCGTGCCCGGGACGTAGAACCCGCCGATGCCGGGCTCGAAGAGCAGGTTCATCTCCATGAACTCTTTGTGATTGCGGAGAATGTAGAGCGAGCGCTTCCCGCGGCTGCGCAGCGGCAGCCGGCTGAAGATCCGCCGCAGCTTCGCGTAGAGGAGCTCCATGAAGTCGGCGTACTCGCGGGTGAGCTCGTCGGTCTTTCCCGCGTTGCTCCGGACGATGTAGTTGCCGGTCTCGACCTTCCAGGCCTTCGCCCAGGGCACGCCCTTGATCTCGTCGCGGTAGGACTCGGTCCCCCGCTCGACGCGCTCGCGCATCCGCTCCCTGCGCTCGACCTCGATCTGATCCGCCTTCTCCTTGGTGACCCAGCGACCCTCGTGGAGGACGAAGCCCTCGGCCTCACGCCACTCCGCCTCCTCGAGCCACTTGCCGTCGACCTTCTTGTAGCCGAGCCCCTCGCGGGCGCCAGCGTGCTCGGGGTCGAGCTCGATCGCCTTCTCGAAGTCGCCGCGCCAGACGATCTCCTCGAGCCCCCAGTCATCCTTCGCCTGCTTGCCGATGGCGAACCAGTCGTCGGCGGTCTCGGCCTTCGCCGCCTCCTCGGCGTGGAGATCCTCGGGCTCCTTGCGCCGCTCGATCTCGAAGATGTCGTCGCGGTTGATCGTCTGGGTGCCGTGCTTGAGCTTGACCTTGATCGAGCCCTCGGACTCCTTGACGATCTTCCCGACGATCTTGCGGCCATCGTTGAGATGGATGATGTCGGCGCGGGCCACCGCCGCGCCGTCGCCCGGGACGAAGCTGACGCCCACGACGAGGGTGAGGGCGAGAACGAAGGCGGCTACGAGGACCGCCGCACCGGTGCGTCTCGGGGCGAGCATCCGAGTCTCCTGACTGAGTCTTGGCGAGGATCGCGAGGCGAGGGTCGCGCTAACTCGAGGGGAACAGCTTCTTCGCTTCCACGTCCGCCTGCGTCCGAGCGCGGGCGAGCGCCCACGCCTCGTCGAGGCGTCCTTCAATGACGATCTTCTCGACCTGCAAGGCCGTGTTGAACGGGCTCACGCCGACCCGGCCCGGGTCGGCGGGGATCGTGTCGGGCGTCTCCTTCCAGCTCGCGACCTTCCGGCGGCCGAGGTAGCCGTTGACCGCGCCGCGGCCTCGGGTCAGCCGCACGGTCACCGAGCGGTTCGGAGGCACGCCGCCGGTCTTGTCGTCGGCGAACAGATACCGCCAGTCCTCGCTCTTCGGCACCGTCCGCACGATGACCGTCGCCGGGCACTTCACGTTCCAGCCCGGTCGCAGCGGCGCCGCGGGGTCGACCTGGACGCGGTTCTTGCCCTGCGGTCGGTGGCCGAAGCCGGCGAGGTAGGCGTTGCCGGTGGTGTCGTCGCAGATCCGCAGGTTGATGTTCGCGCCGGTCTTGCTCCGCGGCTTCGAGGTGACGCTGAGCGAGATGTCGCCGGACCAGAGCCCGACGTGGCGCACCGGGCGGCCGTCGAGGACGAGGCGGCGGTTCTCGATCGAGGCGGTGTTGGGATCGTCGGACGGGCCGGCGTTGCCCCACGCCTCCCAGTCCTCCATCTCCGCATCGTCCTTCCACTCGTAGGTGATCCGGAGGACGCCGCGGCTCCGCTCCTCGACCTCGCCGCGGAAGAGATCGCCCACATCGTCGGCGACGAGCGCCCGCGCCCGCGCCTCGATGAAGTGGGCCTGGAGCTCGGCGGACCGCGTCCGGAGGACATCGGTCCCCGCCGCGACCTTCGCGGCCTGCTCCAAGGCGCGGAGGGCCTTTCCGTGCTCCTCGGCGGGGATCGCGAGGGCCGCCTCGATCGCCCGCGCCGACTCGGCCAGCCGCTCGCGCTCGAGGCGGGCGCGCAGCCACGCCTCGACCTCGGCCGGGACGCTCGCGCCGGCGGCGCGCGCCCGATCGAGCTCGGCGAGCCCGAGGACGGGGTGGCCGCGCACGCCGAGGAAGACCCCGCTCCGGAGCATGCTCGCGGCGTCGGTCGCCGCTCCGCGCACGGACGCGACGAGGAAGTCGTCGGCGAGCTGGTCGAGGGCGAACCCGAGGATGGGGTCCTTGCGCCCGGCGACCTTGATGTCGGCGACGAACGCGTCCTTGGCGAGCCGCTTGACCGTCCCCTCGATCTCGGAGCCGTCGGCGAGCGGGAACGTGATCCGGTCGGCCGTCACGATCGACTCGCGGAGCGAGCGCTCGCCGCCTGCGAACGCGTCGACGACGCTCACGAGACCTCGCGCCCGGGCCGCGACCGGGGCGAGCGCATCGCTCGCGGCGGCGGCCCGCGCCTTCCCCCGCGCCTCGTCCACCCGGCCCGAAGCGAGGAGGGTGAGCACCTGCTCGAACGCGCCGACGATCGCGGCGTCGGCCGTCTCGGTCCTCGCCCTCTTCGAGAGCTCGGCCAGGACCGGCTCCGCCGTCGCCCGCGTCCCCTCGGTCGCTCCCAGGATCGCGGCGTCGAGCTCGGCGAGGCCGGCGGCGGCGTTCGGCGCCTTGCGGGCCCGGTCGATCGCCGCCGTCATCGTCGCGACGGCCTGGGTCTCGACCTGCTTGAGGCGCGCGCCCACCGCCTTGACGGCCGCGTCGCAGAGCTTGGTCAGATCGCGCCGCGCGCGCTTGCCGGGCTGGCTCTTCGCATCCTTGTCCGAGCCGACCGCGAGGAGGATCTGGCCGAGCGACTCGCGAACCTCGGCGAGCGTGGCCTCCGCTTGGCCGAAGCGCCCGGCCTTGAGCGCGTCGCCCGTCTCGCCGCCGGCCCGCTTGAGGAACGCGTCGATGATCTGCTGGAGCTTCTGCTGGGTGACCCCGAGCTCGGTCCGCGCGAGGGCCGCGGCGGCCGTCCCGTCGAACTTGCCGAGGACGTGGTCGAACCTCCCGATCGCATCCGCGAGCACCCTGGGGTCGTCGCTCGCCGAGGCGTTCGGATCGCCGAGGAGCTCGCGCGCCGCCGTCTCGCGCGCCGCGACGATCTCCGGGCTCGTCGAGGCGTCGCCGCTCCGTGAGCCGCCGGTGTCGGTGCCGCCGCTGCCGCCGGAGCCGCCGGCGGGATCGACGCGGATGGGGCGACCGCCGTCGTCGTCGTCGTCACCAGGGCCGCCCGGATCATCGGGATCGGACGTGTCGCCGCCGCCGCCGGACGCGTCGGTCGGACCGGCGCCGGAGCCTTCGCCGGCGCCCGCGACCTCGCCGCCGCCGTCGGGGTTCGGGCCGCCGCCGCCGCCGAGGGCGAACGCCGCGACGGTCAGGCCGACGAGGATGAGCACCGCGGCCGCCGCGGCCAGTCCGATGACGAGGCCCTTGCTCGAGCCGGCGCCCGCCGCCTTCCCGTCGGCCGACGACCCGCCCGCCTCGGCCCTCGCGCGCGTCGACGCGCGCGCCGCCTCGGGCCGGGCCGCCGCGAAGAGATCGACGATCAGCTCCTTGGGGCTCTCGTGTCGGTCGTGACGGTCCTTCTCGACCATCTTGCCGAGCACCGAGTACTGGGCGGGGCTCAGGCCCGGGCAGTTCTTCTCGAGGTCCGGGAACGGCTTGTGGACCTGCTTCCACATGATCTCGCCCGGCCCCTTGCCGTCGTAGGGGACCTTGCCCGAAAGCATGTGATAGAGGGTCGCGCCGAGCGAGTAGAAGTCGCTCCGGCTGTCGAGGTCGGTCTGCCCCATCGCCTGCTCGGGCGAGACGTAGTAGGGCGTGCCCTCGGTCATCGAGGTCTTCTGCTTCTTGGCGTCCTCGACGATCGGACGGGCGAGGCCGAGGTCGCAGAGCTTCGCGACGCCGTCCTCGGCGATCATGATGTTCTCGGGCTTGATGTCGCGGTGGACGATCCGGTGCGCGCTCGCGTGCTCGAGCGCCTGCGCGATCTGCAGCGCGATCTCGAACGCCTCGCGCGTCTCGAGCTTGCCCTTCTCCTCGATGACGTCGGCGACCTCCTTGCCCGGGACATACTCCATGACGAAGTAGTACAGGTCCTCGGCTTCGCCAACATCAATGGCTGTGATGATGTTCCCGTGGTTGAGCTTCGCCGCGCTCTTCGCCTCGGCGATGAACTTCTTGATGAAGCTCTTGTCCGCCGACAGCTTTCGGGCGAGCACCTTGATCGCCACGGGGCGATCCATCGAGATCTGGCGAGCCTTGTAGACGACGCCCATGCCGCCGCGGCCGATCTCGTCGAGGATCTCGTAGCCGGGGATGAGCCCGTCGGACTTCTCCTCGTCGAGGTCGCTCGCCTGGGTCGCGGTGACGAAGCCCTTCTCGATGAGGACGCGACGGAGGCTGGGCCGGTCGCCCTTCTCCTTCTTCGCCTTGCGCTGGGCGAACCGCGCCTGACCGAGTTGCTCGGGGCTGATGAGCTCGGCGCGAAGGGCGAGCAGGCCGAAGATGGTGTCGTCGGCGGGCATGGTGGGTCCCGAGGGGCGGTCGACAGAGCCCCACGCCGAGAGGTTCGGGTGTTCGTCGTGGGGGATGGACCGACGGAATCCTCCCATTCTAGAGGCGCCCCGGGGGCTTGTCCAGAATCGACCCATGTCGGCGGGCAAACCCGCCCCGTCCGCGGAACACCGATCGGCACAACGGGTTGCCGCTCGCGACGGGCTGGGATAGAATCCGCGCCCCCATCCCCGGCCGGAGGGCCGAGACCGTGCGCGATCTCCACAGCCACACGACCGCTTCGGACGGCCTGCTCTCGCCGAGCGAGCTCGTCGGGCGCGCCGCCGAGGTCGGCCTGCGAACGCTCGCCGTCACCGATCACGACACCGTCGCCGGAACGGCCGAGGCGATCGCCGCAGGGCGAGAGCTCGGCGTCGAGGTGATCTGCGGGATCGAGATCTCGGCGGTGACGACGTGCGGGCGTAACATCCACGTCCTCGGCTACTTTCCCGACCCGGACCGCTCCGATCTCGCCGGGTTCCAGCGCGAGCGCCAGCAGGAGCGCCACGACCGCGCCATCGAGATCCTCGACAAGCTCGCCGCGGTCGGGGTCGTCATCCCGCCCGAGACGATCTTCGACGGGCTCGACGAGCGGTGCTCGGTCGGTCGCCCCCACATCGCTCGGGCGCTGCTCGCCGGCGGTCACGTCGCGAGCTTCCGCGACGCGTTCGACCGCTACCTCGGCCCGAGCGGCCCGGCCTACGTCGACAGCCCGCGGATGACCGCGCCCGAGGCGGCCGACCTCGTCCAGGCTCGTGGAGGCGTCACCAGCGTCGCGCACCCGCGGGTCGACGACCTCGACGCGGCGATCGCCGAGCTGCACCGCCAGGGCGTCGCGGCCGTCGAGGTCTTCCACCCGAATCACACCAACACCGACATTCGCCGTTACCTCGGCGTCGTCGACGAGCTGGGGATGCTCGTCACCGGCGGCTCCGACTACCACGGGACCGACAAGGGCGAGGGGAGTGACCTCGGCAGCGTCACCCTCCCCGAGGAGCACTTCGCCCGCTTCGCCGACGCGCTCGCCAAGGCGTAGTCCCCGTCCGTCCAGCGCGGCGGGACCGAGAGGAACGAATGAACGTCACCGCTGAATCCGGCAGCCCCTTCGAGAAGGGACACGACCTCGTCGCGGTCCTCGTCGCCGAGGGCGAGGACGGCAAGCGCGCCGGCGTCCTCGCGGACGCCGACGCGGCGACCGGCGGCGCCCTCGCGCGCGCGATGAGCGCCGGCGACTTCGGCGGCAAGCTCAAGGAGACGCTCGTTCTCTACCCCGGCGACGGGGCGCGGGCGAAGCGGATCGTGCTCGTCGGCGTCGGCGCGCGCGATCGGGTCGACCGCACCAGCATTCGCCGGGCGGCCGGCGAGGTCGCCCGCGCCGCGCGCCGCCTGTCGGCGCGCAAGGTGGCGATCGCGGCGAGCCCGCGGGTGCAGCGCGTCGGCGCGGCCGTCGCGGCGGAGGCGATGACCGAGGGGGCGATCCTCGCCTCCTACGAGTTCGACGACTGGAAGTCGGGCGACGACGCCAAGAAGGGCAAGAAGGCCAAGGCCAAGCGGGCCACCCACGACGGCGGCGACCTCGCGATCGGCCGCCTGGCGATCCACGCGTCGGACCGGGGCGACCTCCGCGCGGTCAAGGAGGCGGTGCGACGCGCCGAGATCGTCGCGAACGCGACGAACATGACCCGCCAGATCGGCAATCAGCCCGGCAACTCGTGCACGCCGACGTGGCTCGCGAACCAGGCGAAGGCGATGGCCCGCAAGGTCGGCCTCTCCTGCAAGGTTCTCTCCGAGAAGGATATGGAACGCCTGGGCATGGGCAGCCTCCTCGGCGTCTCCCAGGGCAGCGACGAGCCCGCGACGCTCACGATCCTCGAGCACAAGCCGCGCGCCGCGCGCGGCACCGTCGTCCTCGTCGGCAAGGGCGTCACGTTCGATTCCGGCGGCATCTCGATCAAGCCGGCGGCCCAGATGTGGGACATGAAGTACGACAAGATGGGCGCGTGCGCCGTCTTCGGCGCCATGAACGCGATCGCCCGGCTCGGCCTGCCGCTCCACGTGGTCGGGCTCATGCCCGCCACCGAGAACCTCCCGGGCGCCAGGGCGCGCAAGCCCGGCGACGTCAGCCGCGCGATGAACGGCAAGACGATCGAGGTCCAGAACACCGACGCCGAGGGGCGGCTGATCCTCGCCGACGCCCTCTGCTACGCGCAGCGCTACGATCCCGACCTCGTGATCGATCTCGCGACCCTGACCGGCGCGTGCGTGATCGCGCTCGGCAGCGTGAACGCGGCGATCTACAGCACCGACGACGGCGTCCGCGACGGCCTCGTGTCGGCCGGCCGCGACACCGACGATCGCGTCTGGCCGATGCCGCTCGACGACGACTACGCCGAGCTGCTCAAGAGCGACACCGCCGACGTGAAGAACATCGGCGGACGGGCGGGCGGCTCGATCACCGCCGCGCGGTTCCTCCAGCACTTCGTCGGCGACCACCCCTGGGTGCACCTCGACATCGCCGGGACGGCCTGGGAGAAGTCCTCGAGCCGCGACTACCTCGGGGGCGGCGCGACCGGCTTCGGCGTCCGGCTGCTCACCCGCTACCTCGAGGCGCGGGCGGCCGCGAGCAACGGTTCGCCGAAGACGAAGAAGAAGTCGAAGAAGAAGAAGGCGAAGCAGAAGAAGCCGAAGTAGCCGATTCTGCTACGGCGAGCAGCGAAGCACGATCGATGTTCCTTCCGTCCGATCCGGCGGCGATCGACCGACCCCGCGGGCACCTCCGAGAGGTGGCCGTCGGGCCGCTGCCCGAGGCGACCCCGGCGACGATCGAGGTGATCGCCCATCGCGGAGCGGCTCACGGCAGCCCCGAGAACACGATCGTCGCGTTCGAGCGTGCCATCGAGCAGGGCAGCCACGGCCTCGAGCTCGACGTGTGGCCGACCGCCGACGGCGCGGCCGTCGTCGTCCACGACGAGAAGCTCGGACGCACGATCCCGGGCGCCGGCCGCGTCGATGCGCTCACCTGGGGGCAGCTCCGGCGCCTCGACGCGGGCGGAACGGGCAGGCCGCCGCCGCTCCTCGACGAGGTGCTCGAGCTCGCCCGCGACCGCGTCTGGCTCGACGTCGAGCTCAAGAGCGTCGGCGCCGTCGAGCCCGCCGTCGCGGCGATCGCCGACGCGGCCATGGGCGACCGGTGCGTCATCACCTCGTTCGACGTCGAGACGCTCGAGCGCGTCCGCGTCGTCGCCCCCGAGCTTCGCCGAGGCCTCGTCCAGGGGCAGCGATCCCTCAACCCCGCCGTCCGCTGGAACGAGGCGCTCCCCCAGCGCCTCCTCCGATCGCTCGATGCCTGGTGCCTCGTGAGTCACCACCGCATCCTGTGGCGCGCGGTCGTGCGGAGCGTCCACCGGATGGGCAAGCCCGTCTACGTCTGGACGAGCCTCCGCGCCGACGCCCGCGGCCCCGAGCGCACCTGGGCCCGCCTCGTCCGCCTCGGCGTCGACGGGATCATCACCGGGCGCCCCGGCGACCTCGCGCGCTTCCTCGAGGGGATGCGCGGCCTGGATGGCCGGGGCCCCGGGCCGCTGCCGATGCCGCGCTGACGCGGGCGATCGCCGCGGGCCGCCCGCTCACCCGACCCCGGTCTTTTTGCGGCGCGTCCGGGCTCCTGCTACCCTCGGCGGCGAGCCCCATGACGACGTCACCCGCGCCCGCCCGCTGTCCTCGATGCGGCCGACCCTCGGCCGGGCGTCCGTGCCCGTGCGTCGCGAGCTCGCCCGGACCCCTCGCCGCCGACAGCGCGCAGACCCGGATCGCTCCGGCCCCCTTCGCGCCGCCGCCGGCGCCGCCCCGTCCGCCCCCGTCGTCGTCGGGCTCGCTCGCCCCCGCGCTGCCCGAGCCACCGGAGGCCGCCGAGGCGAGGACCGATCCCCGCCGGCGGCTCGGCCGGTACCTCCTCCTCGAGGAGCTCGGCCGCGGCGGGATGGGCGTCGTCTATCGGGCCTGGGACGAGCAGCTCCGCCGGCTCGTCGCGGTGAAGATGCTCACGGACGCCTCGCCCGAGGCGCTCGAGCGCTTCGGCCGCGAGGCGCAGATCGTCGCCGCGCTGCGCCACCCCAACATCGTGGGCGTGTTCGAGTCGGGCCAGGTCGGCGGTCGCCACTTCCTCGTGATGGACCACATCGACGGCGACACCCTCGAGCGGCGCCTCTCCGGAACCGGTCGCGGGGGCGAACGCGGCGCCCGTCGACTGCCGCTGGTGCGCGCGCTCGAGGTGATCCGTGACGTCGCGCTCGCGGTCCACCACGCCCACGAGCGCGGCGTCGTGCATCGCGATCTCAAGCCGCAGAACATCATGCTCGATGCCGAGGACCATCCCTGGGTGCTCGACTTCGGCCTCGCGAAGATGCGGGGCTCGAGTCGACAGACGCGCACCGGCGTCGTCGTCGGCACGCCGGCCTACATGGCTCCGGAGCAGGTCGAGGCGGCCGGCGGCCCGGCCGACGTCGACGGGCGGACCGACGTCTACGCCCTCGGCGCGACCCTCTACCACGTCCTCACCGGTGGTCCACCGTTTCAGGGCGAGACCGACCTGAACGTGATGATGGCCGTCGTCGCGAGGGACCCGGTCCCGCCCGCTCGACGCAATCCTCGCGCGATCGGCGACCTCGAGACGATCTGCCTGCGCTGTCTCGAGAAGGACCCCGAGCGCCGCTACCCGAGCCCTCGCGAGCTCGCCGAGGACATCGACCGACACCTGGCCGGCGATCCGATCATGGCCCGGCCGATCGGCCGGAGCGAGCGGTTGCGGCGCTGGATCCGCCGGCGCCGAGCCCTCGTCGTCCTCGCCGCCCTCCTCGCGATCGCGGTCGCGGCCGGAGGCGGGCTCTTCGTCCAGTCCCGGGTCGAGCGAGCCCGTGCGGCCGCGGCGCTCGAGGCGGAGCGGCTCGCGCGGGAAGAGGAGTCCAGACGCGAGAGGGCGGCGCAGGAGCGCGCGAGCGCCGAGGCGCTCGAGCGACAGCGGGCGGAGCAGCTCGACGGTCTCGAGGCGGACGCCACCGCGCGGACCGACGCGTTCCGGACCGCCCGGGACGAGCTCCTCGTCGACGAGGCGACGGCGAAGGTGCTCGTCGCCGAGTCGGACGAGCGAGTCCGAGCCGTCCTCTTCACGGGCTGGGAGGCGCTCTTCGCCCATCGTCGCGCCGTCGATGCGCTCGACGGGGATCCGGCGCGGGCAGCCGTCGCCGCCTCCGTCGCCGTCGAGCTGACCGAGCTCGCGGTGGCGACCAGGCAGTTCGCCGCCGCCCGGAACGCGCTCGTCCGCGCCGGGGAGCTCGGGATCGACGCGGCCACGGCCGAGTCGCTCGACGCGAAGGTCGTCCGGGCGGAGGAGGCGTTCGAGCGCCATCGCGACAGCCGCATCGACCGCACGATCAGGAAGGCCCTCTCGGGCGACTTCAGCAAGTGGAAGCGCGAGCGGATCCCCGACGGCGTCGACGCGCTCGTCGCCCTCGCGGGCGACGACGTCGTCGACCGGCTCTGCACCGAGCTCGACGAACGGACCGAGCGTCTCCGCTCGGTCGTTCGCGCCGAGTACCTCGGCGCCAACACCCTCACCGCCGAGGAGCGGACGAGCGGCGCGACCGAGATCGCCGGCCTCGCCGACGCCGTCGAGGCCTGGCTGACGCCGCCGCCCGACGAGGGGTGGCCCGCCGCCGAGCACCGGGCGACGATCCGGGCGGCCGAGCGGCGACTCGACGCCCGAAACGGGGGACCCGGCGCCTTCCGGCGTCGCCTCCGCGAGGCGCAGCGGGCGGTCCTCGAGCCGGGCGAGATCGACCTGATCCGGCTCGCGTGCGAGGCCTTCGAACGGATGCCCCTCTACCACTACCGCGCCGGACCGTCTCTCGCTCGCTACCTCTTCGCCGAGACCGATGAGCGACGGGCCATCTGGGGCACGCTCGCCCTGTGCAAGATGATCGACTCGCCGAGCGCCGAGCGCTGGGTCAGGCGGATGCGGGAACGTCACGCGAGGGAGTCGGCGTTCGCCCGGAGGGTCCGGGAGCGGCACGGCCTGATGCACGTCGCGAAGGGCTCGAGGGTGACGGCGGCGATCGAGAAGCTCCTCCGGCTCGAGCCGCGGAGCCTCGAGGAGATCGTCTCCCAGGCGGGGGTCGCCGCCGGAACGAACAACCCCCAGCTCGCGGCTCGCCGCCTCGACGAGGCCATCCGACGCTCGCCCGACGACCCGGAGATCAGGTTCGCACGCGCGAGCCTCCTCGCGGTCTACCGGCAGCCCGGCCCCGCCCGGGAGGAGATCGACCGGGTGCGCCGGCTCGCGCCCGACCACGTCGAGGCGCTGCTCCTGAGCGCGCGCCTCCACATCGCCGCGAGCGAGCTCCGGCACGCCCGGGAGAACCTCGACCGCGCCATCGTCCTCGATCCGGAGCGCGTCCTCGCCCTCACCCTCCGGGCCGGCGTCCGTCGAGCCGCCGGCGACCTCGAGGGGGCGCGCGCAGACGCGGACGCGGCGACCGCGGTCGACCCCACCGAAGCAAGCGCCTGGCTCGAGCGCGGCCTCATCCGGCACGCGAGCGGCGACCTCCTCGGCGCGTTCCTCGACCTCACCGCCGCGGTGGAGCTCGCCCCGACGGACCCCGGCCCCTTCTGGGTCCGGGCGAGTCTCCGGCTCGGGGCCGACGATCCCGACGGCGCCATCGAGGACGCCTCGATGGTGATCGAGCTCGACCCGCGAAGGATCGACGCGTGGTCCCTTCGAGCCTCCCTCCACGAGCGCGCCGGGCGCCTCCACGACGCCGTCTCGGACTGGACCCGGGCGACCGACGTGGCGACCGACCGCCGAAACCGTGGCCTCGTTCGCGGCTGGCGGCCCGGGAGGTTCGACGCCGACATGGCCCGGGTCCGCGGCCGGATCCGCGCGACCGGGCTGGCCGCTCCCGCCGAGGCCGAGCCCGATGCCACCGAGGGCCGCGACGCCGACCCCGACACGCTGATCGCGCGGGCGATCACCCGGGCCCGCGGGGGCGATCCCGACGGCGCCCTCGCCGAGCTCGACGGCGTCGTCGGCCGCTGGCCGGGTCCGCGGACCTTCCTCGTTCGGGGACAGCTCCGGCTCGCCACGGGCGACCTCGAGGGCGCGACCGACGACTTCACCTGGGCGATCGAGCACGACGAGCGCATCGCCGAGAGCTGGTACCTCCGCGGCATCACCCGCCGCCGCGCTGGCGACCCCTCCGCGGCGAAGACCGACCTGGTCCGGTGCCTCGAGCTCGAGCCGTCGGACGAGCTCCGGGGGAAGGCGCGAGCCGCCCTCGACGACCTCGACGGCGACTGACCGGGGCCCCCCCGAGCGAGGGTCGATCACCGAGCGTCACGGCGACCGGGTCCGTCGTTCCGGGAACAGGAGTTTCGGGCGGAGCACCGCGACGCGTCGGCAATGGCTCGGCGACGCCCGAACCAATCCGTGCAATCCGCGAAATCCGCGGTTCGATCTCTGTCGGCGTTGAATCAGTGGGAACCGCGGATGACGCGGATTACGCGGAATGCGAGTTGCCAGGGTCCGGGTTCATTTCCGTTGCGCGGGCCGGTTCCAGGAGCAGGAGTTTCGGGCGGAGCACCGCGACGCGTCGGCAATGGCTCGGCGACGCCCGAACCAATCCGTGCAATCCGCGAAATCCGCGGTTCGATCTCTGTCGGCGTTGAATCAGTGGGAACCGCGGATGACGCGGAAT
>JAJDCQ010000179.1 GCA_029260755.1 Planctomycetota bacterium
GGCGTCTCGCCGGACATCGCCGCGCAGGCCTTCGTTCCGCGGCCTCGCGAACGCCAGACGGGTTCCCTCGGCCGCGCGCCTCGGCCTGCACGACGCTGTCTCGACGAGCCGCTCGCGTCATTCTGCAACAGCCTCCTAGCGAATCGGCGCGAGGGCCGTGCCGAGCGCCTCGCTCGCGAACGCCGCGATCCTGGCCTCGGCGCGCTCGAGGCCCTCGGCCCCCTCCGCGACCGGCGTCGAGAGCCGGATCATGCTCGCCTCGCGTCGCTCGCGGCGGACGCGCCGGAGCAGCGAGGAGATCTGGTGATCGACGTAGCTCGGCGTGTCCTTCCCGTCGAGCCGGTACCAGTGATAGACGAGCAACCTCGACGGACCGCGCTCGAGGAGCATCCGGTTCGTCGGGATCTCGCGCCCCTCGGCGGCGCTGAGGGTCGCGACCTGGCGCTCGCGGGTCAGGTACCCGCCGCCGGTGAAGCAGATCTCGGGAGGGTGCGCCACCTTGCGACTCTCCGCCGCGTGGACGACGTAGAGGTCGACCGGGAAGCTGGACGCCGCCGTCTTCGCGTAGCGGTGGAAGACGACGTCCTCGGTGTCCAGGATCACGAACACCCGCGGCGAGAGCTCGACGGGGACGCCGCGCCAGGCGCCGATCTCGAGCGGAATCCCCTTGGTCCGCTCGGTCCGCTCGGGGGTCGGCTGGCCGTAGGCGAACGTGAGCGACGCGGTCGCCCCGAGGGCGAGCAGCGCCACGGTCGCCGCGACGAGGCCGCGGGATGGCGCGGCGTGCCCCGGCGCCGCGGTCGCGTCGCCGCTCGGCTCGTCCTCCTCGTCGCGTCCGGGCAGGGCGCGGACCGCCAGCAGGAGGAGGAACGCCACGGCGTAGACGACCAGCCCGCTCCCCTCGTGGAGCGGCGCCTCGGGATCGATCGAGTATCCCGACGTTGCCAGGCGGCAGAGCAGCAGGATCCTCCCGACGTTCGCGAGCACCGCGACCGGCACGGCGAGGAGCAGCGTCAGCGCGGCGCGCCAGCGGGAGGTCTCGAGGATCGCGAACACCGTCGCGAACGCGAGCAGCCCGATCAGCACCCGCAGCCCGCTGCACGCGTCGTCGACCTGGAACGAGGCGCTCGGCAGGTGGATAGTGCTCCCGTCGAGCACCGCCGGCACGCCGAGGCCATCGATGAGCGCGACCGAGATCCGCGCCGCGAGGATCTTCAGCTCGAACGTCAGGTGAACGATCCCGACCTGCGGGAGCGGGACCATGAAGAGGAGGAACGCGAGGGCCGGCCAGATCTCGCGGATGACCGCGCGCCCGAACACGGTGAGCGCCACCCCGAAGATCACGCCGCACAGCGCCGCGTTCTGGGTGAAGTGGACATCCTCCACGACGCTCGCGGCGAGGAGCAGGACCGACCCCGCGATGACCGGCAGCCCGAGCCGGCTCGGCCGGCGTCCGATCGCGGCCAGCCGCTCGCGGCGGCGCCAGATCAGCCACCCGGTGACGGCGGGCACGAACGGGCCGTGACCGTAGTAGGTGCCCTCCGCCATCCACCGGCCGACCATGTCGAGCACGCCCGGGCCGAAGGCGACGGCGGTGAGCGCGGCGACGACGCCGAGGAAGGGCCAGGGCAGCGGCGATCGGGGCACCGTCGGGGCGGGCGCGGCCGATGGCTCGGGCGCCGCGGCGGGCGACGCCGCCGCCTCGCCCTCGCCCGCCGCCGCGTCCCCGTTGGCAGCTTCGGCGTCGGTCATCAGCGCCGCTCGGCGACCACCTCGTAGGTCGCCGCCTTCCCGTCCGCGTCGTCGGCGGCGAAGACCTCGACGTGCGCCCGCGCCCCCTCGCCGAGCGCCGACGGCGTCAGGCGCACCTCGGCGCCGGGCTCGACCATCCGGGCGCCGGCGCCGAGCCGCATCGGACGCACGACCACCGGCGCCGCGCCGGTCGCCCGGAGCAGCAACGGTCGGCGCCCGTCGACGCGCAGGACGTCCCGGTCGCGCGCGCCGGAGAGCCGACCGCGCCGCGTCTCGCCCATCGCGATCGCCGTCGCCGTCGCGACGCCGTCGTTCGGCTCGATCTCGAGCATCGCGGCGTCGGCCGCCTCGAGCTGGGTCGCGGTCAACTCGTAGCGGCCGACCCCGTCCCGGCTCGCGACCGCCACGAACGCCTCGCCCTCGGGGAGGAGGACGCCGGGCACCTCGAGGACGCCCGAGGCGTCGACCTCGAACGACGCGGCCACCCGCCGCTCCGCCCCTCCGACGATCGCGACCGTCGTGCCGGGCGCGGCCTCGAGCCGGATCGCCACCGTCTCGCCGGCCCGCGGCAGCGCGAACCAGTCGCGGTCGCCGGCGGGCTCGAGCTGCCCGGCGAACGCCGAGCCCCAGGGCAGCGCCTCGGCCTCGGTCGGGCGATCGTTCGGCTCGGTCTCGCCGCCGTCCTCGCCCGCGGCGAGGATGAGCTCCCAGCGCCGCGTCGGGGCTCCGCTCGGGCTGGCGACGGCGAGCAGAAGCGTCTTGCCCGCGACCGCCCGCCAGCGCGGCACGACCAGGGCCGCGTCGCCCCGCACGGCGAACCGCCGCAGCGGCGACGTGCCCGACGCGTCGCGCGCCCACAGCTCGAGGAAGAGGACGGCCTCCGACGGCGACTCCGACGCGTCGGACGACCCATCGAGCGCCGCCAGCCGGATCGAGATCGGCGCCGCCTCGACGCCGTCGATCCGGTGCCAGTCGATCGGGTCGCCCGGCCCGACCGACCCGGTCGCCGGACCGGAGCCGAACGCGATCGGGGTCGCGTCGTCGAACCGATCGTTCGGCTCGACGTCGCTCGCCCCGTCGTCCGCCGCCTCGGACGCGAGGGTCACCGTCCAGTCGACCGCCTCGCCCGCCGGCGCCGCGCTCACGTCCGCGAGGGCCGTCGCCGCGCGGATCCGGAGCAGGATCGCCCCGTCGGCCGGCGCGACCAGCCCGCGGAGCGGCACCCGCGCGCCCGCGGGCACGACCGCCCGCTTGATCGCCCGCCCCGACGGGTCGACCGCGTCGACGAGCAGGTCTCCCCGCCCGCCGGCGACGACCTCGGCGCGACCGCGCGTCCCGGGCTCCATCGCGAGGCGCACCTGATCGCGATCGGAGCCTCCGTCGAAGCCGCCGCCGAGTCTCGCCCCGACGGCGATCGCGTCGGGCGGCTCGCCCTCGTCGTTGGGCTCGCTCTCGAAGCCGACCGTCGCCTCGCCGACGGGATCGAGGCGCACCGTCGCCGGGCCCGCGCTCCCCGCCGCCAGACGCACCGCGACGATGGCCTCGCCTCCGGGGATCCGGAACCGCGGCAGGACGACGCGCGCGCCAGCCTCGACCGCGATGCGCTCCCAGCCGCGGCCGCCCGCCGTCACGGCGAGGACGGCCCCCGCGTCCCGCGGGGCCGCGACGCTCAGGCGCGCGTGGCTCGCCCCGCCGCCATCGATGCGCAGGTAGGTGACATCCGTGGCCGCGGTGACCTCGACGCTCGCGCCGAGAACGATCGGCGAGACGGCGTCGCCCTTGGGACCGCTCAGGAGCAGCTCGAGCTGCTCCTCGAGCGCGCCGGCGACCTCGCGCTCGGGGAAGCGGCCGGTCGTCAGCTTCGCCATGGCGAGGTGGCTCCGCGCCCGCCCGAGGTCGCCGCGCGCCTCGAGCGCCCGGGCGAAGTGATAGCGGACCGACGGGTTCGCCGGGACGAGGGAGACCGCTCGCGTCAGCGTCTGGACGGCGGCCTCGGTCTGCCCGTCGAGGAACAGCAGCCAGCCGAGCGTGTCGAGGATCTCGCCGCGCGGCAGCATCTCCGAGGCGCGACGCGCCTGCGCGATCGCGTCGGGGCGGCGCACCGGATCGTCGCGACCGGTCAGGTAGGCGACGTTGTTGAGCGCGATCGGATTCGGCCGCTGAGCGCCGGCGGCCCGGCGGTACTGCTCGACGGCTCCGTCGATCTCGCCCGCCTCCTCGAGCGCCATCCCGAGCGCGAGGACGATCCGCGCGTCGTCGGGGAAGCGACGCGCCCCGAGACGCAGGGTCGCCGTGCGCGCCTCGGCGTCGGCGGCCAGTCGGTGCGCGTCGGCGAGGAGCAGCACCGGGCTCGGCTCGGTCGGCGCCTCCTCGACGAGACGACGCGCGAGGGCGAGCCGGATGCCCGGCTCGAGCCCGGCGCCGCCGAGACGGAGCGCGCACCAGAGCGCGAGCGGCTCGGCCCCGCGGTCGCTCGCGACGGCGATCGCCCGCACCCGCACCTCGGGCGACCAGCCGATCGCGGCGAGGGCGAACAGCTCGAGCGTCGTCTGGGTCGACGCGCCGAGCGCGCCGTCGGCTCCCCGACGGACCTCGGCCGCTCCGCGCCGCACCACGTCGGGGATGGTCGCGGCGAACGGCTCGGTGATCTCGACGGCGCGCCGCGCGTCGCCGGCGAGGGCGAGCAGCACCCCGTGGATGACCGCGCCCTCGGCGGAGCGCGCCCCGACGCGAGCTCGCCACGCCTCGAACGGCGAGACGCCGGCGACCGGATCTCCGACGAGCGCCATGCTCGCCCCGAGGGCGGCGGCGAACCGGAGGTCACCGGTCGCCTGGACGGCCCGGGCGAAGGCGTCCCGGGCGCCCTCGATGTCGCCGCGGGCGAGGAGCAGGGCGCCGTCCTCGTGCGCGACGGGCAGAGACGGGCGGAGACGCCGCGCCTCCTCGAAGGCGGCGAGCGCCTCGGTGCGCAGTCCGGCGAGGCCGCGCGCTCGCCCGAGCATCGCGCGCAGCGGCGCGCTCGCCGGCTGGAGCTGCACGGCCGTCGCGAGCAGATCCGCCGCGCGGCCGGGCTCGTCGCGAGCGAGCTGGAGCTCGGCGAGCGCGGCGACGACGACGGCGTCACGGGGAGCGTCGGTCCGGAGCCGGGTCAGGTCGGCGATCGCGCCATCGACGTCGCCGGCGATCCGCGCGAGGCGCGCCCGGGCGAGGCGCGCGTCGCGGAGGTCGGGCCGCTCCTTCAGGGCGAGGTCGAGCTCGGCGCGGGCGAGATCGCGCCGGCCGACGTGCTCGTAGATCTGGGCGAGGACGAGGCGCGCCGGCGCGAAGCGCGGATCCGCCCGGGCGAGCCGGGCCAGCTCCTCGATCGCCTCGAGCGCGTCGGCCTGCCGCTCCTGCGCCGCGGCGAGGAGCGAGAAGGCGCCCGGCAGGTCCGGCACCCGCTCGATCAGCGTCTTGAGCGCCTCGACGCCGCCGTCGACGTCGCCCGAGCGCACGCGGAAGACCGCGACGGCGAGCCCGATCAACCCGTCGTCGGGAAAGCGCCCGGCGAGCGCCTCCATCCGCGCGCGACCGGCCGCGGGGTCTTCGTCGCGGGCGTGGCTCGCGAAGAGGGCGCGGACCGCGACCGAGCGGAGCGCGCTCTCCTCGAGGAGCACCTCGGCTCGCGCGCGAACCGCGGCGTCGTCCCCGGCGGCGAGGTCGAGCTCGAGGAGACCGAGCTGCGCCGCGAGGAGACCCGGCGCGATCTCGAGCGCCTCCTCGAAGGAGGCGCGCGCCTGGTCGAGCTCTCCGCGGCGCTGCGCGAGCCGCGCGAGGAAGAGGCGCGGCTGCGCCGCGCCGGGGAGGAACTGCGCCATCCGGACGAACTCGGCCTCGGCGGTGGCGTCGTCGCCCCGGGCGAGGGCGACCGCGCCGCGCGCGTAGGCCGCCGCCGCGCGCCCTCCGCCCGGCAGCCTGGCCGCGTGCTCCGCGAGGGCGAGGGCGTCGTCGCTCCGGCCGGCGCGGATCAGGACATCGCAGAGGGCCGGGATCGCGTCGACGGCCCGCTCCCCCGTTCCCGAGCTCGCGGCGTCGAGCGCCTCGATCGCCTCGTCCCGACGGCCGGCCCGCTCGAGCGCCGTCGCGAGGGCGAGGACGACGCCGACGTCCTCGGGCGTGGCCTTCGCCGCCGCCCGGAGCGACTCGAGGGCGAGCTCGGCCTCGCCGCGCGCGTCCTGGAGACCGGCGCGCAGGCGCAGCGTCTCCGCGCGCAGGGTCGCGTCGTCGATGCCGTCGGCGAGGAGCTCGCCGATGACCCGCTCGGCCTGCTCGGTCGCGCCGGTCGCGAGGGCGACCCGGACGAAGAGGAGCATCGCGGCGGTTCGCGGGGCGGCCGACGGCATCCCCTGCAACCGGGGCAGCGCGGGCTCGAGCGCGGCGTGGGCATCCCGCGGCCGCTCGAGGGCGAGGAGGTGCTGCGCGAGCGGAACGACCAGGGCCGGCTCGGCGGGCTTCCGGGCGAGGGCGGCCTCGAGGACGCGGACCGCCTCCTCACGCTCGCCGAGGCGTCCGAGGACGAGGGCGAGGCTGGAGGAGAGCTCGACCGCGTCGGGCGCGAGGGTGACTGCCTCCTCGAGCACCCGACGCGCCTGCGCGTCGTTGCCGATCCGCATGAAGATCGCCGCCTCGTCCCGGAGGCGATCGAGGCGGGAGCGCCCCCAGCCGAAGTGGAAGGCGGCCGCGCCGGCGCCGCCCCCGATCACGAGCACGGCCAGGACGATCCAGGGCCATCGACGGCGGCGGCCCGGGCCGGTGGGCGTGGCGGCCGGCGTGGCGGCCGTCGCCCCCTCCGAGGGCCCGTCGGGTGCGGCGTCCGGGGCGGGTCGGGGCTCGGCGTCGGCGGTCATCGCGTCTCCTCCGCGGCGCCGAAGGCCCTGCGCGCGGTCTCGAAATCTGGAAGACGAGGAATCGTAGCGAAGCCCGTCTCGATGTCCAGCAACGTCCGAAATGGCCTCGGAGAGCCCGAATCGAGGGAGTTCTGGCCTTCGTGGCGGCCGATTGCTAGACTCGTCGACCCTCGCGAAAGGCCCTCCTCCCATGCCAGCTTCCCTTCCGCTCCGCGTCGCCCGTGGCGCCGGGCTCTCCGCCCTCCTGATCACCGCGCTCCTCGTCGCGCCGACCGAGGCGGCGGCAGTGACGATCGTCGACCAGCAGGGCGTCCCCGAGCCGACCGGATCGACGACCCTCGGAAACACGCTGACGGGCGGCCTCATCGCCAACGGCCTCGCTAACTGGCAGCACACCTACGCGCCGATCGCCAACCCGACGAGCGCCACCCTCGAGATCGACATCATCGATGGCGACGGCGGCACCTTCGACCTGGTCGCGGAGGCGATCACGATCACGCTCGTCGACGACGAGGTTGCGCCGACGAGCAGCGGCGGCCCCGGCCCGTGGCAGGGGATCACGTCGAACGACATCGACCTGTTCACGTTCACCCTCGACCTCAGCAACCCGCTCATCCGGAACGATCTGGCCGATGGCACCTTCAACGTCCGGATCCAGCAGGGCGGCTTCGGCCTCTGGGGGATGAACCGCGCCGTCCTTACGATCGAGTCGAACCCCGTCCCCGAGCCCGCCACGACGCTGCTGGTCCTCGCGACCGGCGCCGTCCTCGCCGCCGCCCGCCGGCGCCGCACCACCGCCTAGTGGCCGCGTGACCGCGTCTCGCGGTTCGCGGCCCGCCCAGGGTCATGGCAACTCAAGACTCGGTCACCGTCACCCAGCTCCTCGACGTCGCCCGTCGCCGCCTGTGGCTCATCGCCCTCGTGACGGCGCTGGGCACCGTCGTGGGCGGCGTCGTCGTCCTGCTCCTCCCCGACGTCTTCGAGGCGCGGACCGTCGTCCACATCGAGCAGGGCGTCCTCCCCGCCAGCTTCACCAAGACCGGCATCGCCGTGCCGAAGCTGACCGAGGTGATCGGTGGGTTCCGCGAGGAGGTCCTCTCGCGCCAGAACCTCCGCTCGCTGATCAACGACCTCGGCTTCTACGAGGAGAACGCCCACGAGCCCGGATCGGCGAGCGCCGCGGGAGCCGGACCGAGCGGCCCGATCGAGCGGCTCACCTGGCGGGACCCGATCGAGCGCGCCCGCGAGGACGTCCGCGTCGGCATCGTGAAGCGCCACAGTCAGGTCTTCGTCGAGATCGTCGTCCAGGCGCGCCGCCCCGAGCTGGCCGCCCAGGCGGCCAAGCGGATCGCCGACACCTTCTCGTCGAAGAACTACGAGTTCCGCGTGCAGCTCGCCCGCGACGTCCAGCAGTTCCTCGAGACCGAGATCGCCGAGGCGCGCCGCGTGTTCGAGCAGCGCGAGGCGCTCATGCGGACGTTCCGCTCGGAGCGCTTCGAGAGCCTCCCCGAGAACGAGGCGGCCCTGCACGCCCGGACGAGCACGATCTGGGGCCGGACCGAGACGCAGCGTCGCCGCCTCGAGGAGGCGGAGGCCGAGCGCGCCGCGATCGACCTCCAGATCGGAAACCTCATCGGCACCCTCGCCGGGCGCGGGCCCGGCGGAGCGCCGCCGCCGGACGCGCCCAAGACGCGCCTCGACCTCCTCCGGGAGGCGGAGGCCGCCCTCGTGGCGCGCGGCTACACCCTCGAGCACCCCGACCGGCGCCGGCTGAGGCGGCAGATCGCCGCCGAGGTGAAGGAACGCCGAGACGCGGCCGAGGCCGCGACGTCCCCGCCCGAGACCACGCCCGCGCTCGACGGCGCCCCGCCCGAAGGTCCGGTGACGACGGCCGACGGCCCGGGCCTGATGGCGGAGCTCGCCCGCCGCGGCGCCAGCGAGAAAACGCTCGCCGAGACGCGCGAGCTCCTCGGCCGACTCGCCTCGCTCGGCGCGCAGGTGGAGCTCCTCATCGAGCAGCAGGAGCGGGACCTCCGCGAGCTCGAGCGCCTCGAGGTGCTCAAGGCGACGACCCTGCCGACCAAGATGGAGCTCGCGAAGCGCGGCGCCGCGGTGACCGAGGCGCGCGACCTCTTCGATCGCCTCATCGACGACCGGGACTCCGTCGGCCGGTTCCTCGCGGCCGAGGAGGCGCGGCGGGGCGACCAGCTCCGGACGATCGACGCCGCCGAGACGCCGCTCGTGCCGGTCGCGCCCCGGCGGCTGCGGATGATGGGCGCGGTCCTGACCGGCGCCTTCCTCTGCGCGTTCGCCCTCGCCTTCCTCCTCGAGAAGCGCCGCGACGTCTACCGGGACGAGCCCGAGCTCTCGGGCGACCTCGGCCAGCCGGTCCTCGCGGTCATCCCGCCGATCGTGAGCCGGAACGGACGGCACCCGACTCCGCCGAGCGAGGCGACGCCCGAGCTGCCGATCGCCGCGGGCGCGAGCGACGGCCAGCGCTTCCAGCTCAACGAGCAGCTCAACCTGCTCCGGCACTCGATCGACACGCGCCTCGGGCAGCGCAACGGCGCCGCCGTCCTCGTCACGAGCGCGGTCCAGGGCGAGGGCAAGTCGCTCCTCGCGGCCGGCGTGGCCCTCTCGTTCGCGCGTTCGCTCGACCACTCGGCGATCCTCATCGACGCGGATCTCCGCTCGCCGTCGCTCGCTCGCCTCTTCGGCCTCAAGGGAGGCCCCGGGCTCGAGGACCACGTCGTCGACGACACCCCGATCGCCGAGATCGTCCGCCCGACCGCCGTGCCCAAGCTCTCGGTGATCGCGAGCACGCGGATGCCGCGGCGCGAGCCGGCCGACATCATCGACTCGGCCAAGATGCGGACGCTGATCGACGGGCTCCGCGCCGCGCACCCCGACAGCGTCCTCGTGATCGACGCCCCGCCGATCATCCCGACGCCCGACCCGCTCTGCCTCGCGGCGCTGGTCGACGGGGTCGTCCTCGTGGTCGAGGCCGGCGCCAGCCGGAGGCCGACCGTCCGGCGCGCCCTCGAGGCGCTCCCGCGCGAGAAGGTGCTCGGGATGATCCTGAACCGCGCCCACGTCCGCGGCGGCCAGGAGCACGGCCGCGACGCGGCCGCCGATGCGAGCGTGAGCGACCGACTCCCCGCGCAGGGGAGCGGCGGCGGCAACGGCGCGTCGGCCTCGTGAGCCAGGCGCCGATGCGCGGCGTCCGCTTCGTCCGGGTCGCGGCGCTCCTGATCGTCTGCCTCGGCGCGACGGCGACGCCGCCCGCGATCCTCCTGTGGCGCCAGCGGCAGCGGACGCGGATCGCCCGGCTGCGCACGGCCGCCCGGATCACCCTGATGTCGCCCGACCCCGGGCGGGCGCTGCCGATCCTCGAGCAGGCGCTCCTCCTCGAGCCCGACGACGCCGAGGTCAACGCCGAGCACGGGGCGGCCCTCCTCCGCCTGGGCGAGCGCGGTCGCGCGCGCGAGTCGTTCGAGCGCGCCTGCGCCCTCGACACAGACGTGATCATCCCGCGCCTCCAGCTCGCCATCATGGCGACCCAGGAGCGAAAGGCCGACCGCGCCCGCGAGCTCCTCGAGTGGCTCCAGTCGGGGCAGCGATCGGCCCGGGTGCGGCCCTACGCCGCGACCCTCGAGCTGCTCGCCGGCGAGATCGCCCGCTTCGAGGGCGACGCGGCCGCGGCCAGCGCTCACGCGAACCGCGCCCTCGCGATCCACTCCGAGCTCGTGCCGGCGATGCTGCTGCGCGCGACCATCGCCCACTACCGGAGCGAAGCGTCGCTCGCCCGCGAGCAGCTCGAGCGCGACGTCCTCGCCGTGCCCGAGGCGCCCGTCCTGATCGCCCTCTCCCGCGCCCGCGAGGCGACCGGCGACCGCGCCGGCGCCCTCGCCGCCCTCGATCGGATCGAGGCGCCCGAGCACGAGGTCGACGCGGCCGTCCGCCGGGCCGAGCTGTTCGCGCGGGCGGGCGCCGTCCGCGAGGTCGCCGTGCTCGCGGCGGCCCTCACGGCGCGGGGCGACGCCGGCTCGGCCGCCGCGTACGTCGCCGGCCTCGTCCACCGGGCCACCGGAGACCACGCCTCGGCCGAGGCGGCGTTCCGGGAGGCGACCGACGTCGCGCCGTTCTTCTTCCAGGCGCGGCTCGCTCTCGCCCGGACCCTCATCGAACGCGACCGGCTCGCGGTCGCGCGCGCGACGCTGCACGCCCTCGTCGACGACGACCCGCTCTTCCCGGGCGCCCGGGTCACCCTCGCCGAGGTGGCGCTCCGCGCCGACGACCTCGAGGGCGCCGCCTCCGCCGCGACCGAGATCCTCGCCTCCGCCCCGCGCCACCTCGAGGCCGTCCGGATCCTCGTCGCCGCGCGAACGCGGCAGGGTCGACCAGGCGAGGCGGCCGAGACGCTCGCGGCGCTCGAGCGGGAGGACCCCTCGAACGTGATCGCCGCGTTCGGACGAAGCATGGCCTGGCTGGCCGCCGTCGAGGAGGCGTCGGTCGAGCCGGAGGCGCGCCACGAGGCCGCGAGCACGACGGTCCGGAGCGGTCTCGAGACGCTCGCCCGCGGGATGGCGACCCGGCGGGCGATCTCGGGGACGCTCGACCGGCTCGGCAGCCTCGACGCGCCCGAGCTCCGAGGGGGCCTCGTCCGGACCTACTCCGAGCTCGGCGAGGCGGGTCGCGCGCTCGCGCTCGCGGGCGACGCGCCGGTCGCCTCGTCGTCGCTCGACTGGCCGGTCCACGCCGAGCTCGCCCGGCGCGCGGGCGACCTCGATCGGGCGGCGACGTTCGCCCTCGCCTACCTCGACGCGCATCCCGGCGACCTCGCCGGCCTCCTCGTCCTCGCGCGCATCCACCTCGCCGCTGGCCGCCCCGACGCCGCGCTCCGCGTCGCGTCCGAGGCGACCGACGCGATCGGCGCGACCGGATCGACGCTCCTCATCGGCGCGAGCCGTCGCGACGCGATCGACCTCCACCGCGTCACCCTCGCGGCGGCGGTCGACGCCGGCGACCTGCAGCGCGCCCGGATCGCCGACGCCGCCGCCCGGCAGCTCGATCCGTCGATCTCGCCGGCGGCGCTCGTCGCCGGCGCGCTCGCGATCGGGCGAGACGACGTGGCGGCCGAGGCGCTCGCGCCGATCCTCGCGCGCGACCCCGAGGCGCGCGCCGATCCCGACGTGCGGTGGCTCGCCGGCGTCCTCGCCCTCGTCGGCGACGACGAGCGGGCCGCCGTGCGGGTCGAGGGCCTCGCGTCGCCGGGCTCGATCGCGCGGACGCTCCTCCTCGTCGATGCGCTCCTCGTCGGGCGCGGCGACCGGGCCCGGGCGGGCGCGGCGGCGAGCTCGTTCCGCGCGCGGGCGCGATCGACGCCGCGGGTGCGCGCGATCGGGCGCGCCCTCGCCCGCCACGCCCTGGAGACGCCGCTCCCCGAGGCGGCCGCGATCGCCGCCCCTGTCCATCGGATGCTCGTCGCGATCGCCTGGGGGTTCCGGAGACCGGCCCTGCATCACGCCGAGGCGCTCTCGCGGCGCCCCGGCGGCCTCCCGGTCGTCGTCGAGCTGCTCGCCGCCCACGGCCTCGAGTCGCTCGGCCTCGACCGCCACGCCGGCGCGATGCTCGAGGCGGCCGTGGCCCGCCGACCGCGCTCGCTCGGGCTCCTGGAGGCGCTCGGCGCGCGCCTCATCGACGCCGGTGAGCACGAGCAGGCGGCGGCCCTCCTGGAGCGCGCCGTGGCCGAGGCGCCGGCCGATCCCTGGTACCGGGTGATCGGCTTCCTCGACCGGGCGTGGCCCGAGCGCGGCGCGCCCGCGGCGACCGCCTTTCGCGAGTCGGTCCTGCCCGGCTCGACCCGACCGCGCCGCGGCACGGGAGCATCGTGGCAGCTCCGGCAGGCCCGCGCCCTCGAGGCGCTCGGTCGAGCGCTCCGCCCGCCCGAGCATCCAGAGCTCGCGGCCGCCGCGGGCGATCCGGATCCGCACGGCCTTCGCGAACATCTCCGAGGCCGGATGGCGCGGGTCCTCGCGGCCCTCGCCCGGACCCGCGACGAGGCGCGCCAGGAGCAGACGGTGCGCCTGCAGCTCGGGCTCACCTACGCGCGTCAGGGGCGCGGGCGCGATGCGCTCGCCGAGCTCGACGAGACGATTCGCCTCGACCGGGAGAACGCGATCGGGCTGCGCGCGGCGCGCGAGCGCGAGGCGATCCTGGTCGCGATCGCGGGCGAAGGCGGGCGACCGGGCGCGACGCCCGAGACCGCCCGAGCGCTCGTCGAGGGCGAGGAGATCCTCGAGACGCTCGGCCCTCCGGAGAGCGTCCACACCCATCGTCTCGACCACGACGCGGAGCGCGCCGTCGAGGTGATCTACCGCGGCCCCGAGGACTCGCCGAGCGCGCTGAACCTCCTCGCCGCGGAGGACGGAGCGCGGCGGAAGACGGCGGACGTGCCGGCCGGCGGGTCCATCCGCTGGCGGCTTCAGCTCGAGGCCGGGACGCACACCGTCGAGATCCACGGCGCGGAGCGATCGTCGATCGCGCCCTACCGGCTGACCGTCGGCGTCGCGATCGACGACGACGACGGGCCGGTCGACATCGAGCCGAACGACCTCCTCGCCGACGCGCGGCCGCTGTTCCTCGACGGCGGCGTTCGCTCCCGGGTCGGCCCCGGCCCCGATCGAGACATCTGGCGGCTCCCCGGCGGCGACGAGGACGGCGCGGCAGTCGCCGACCTCTGGATCGAGGCGCCCGCCGAGGTCGAGCTCCGGGCGCGGCTGGTCGAAGGCGAGGAAGAGGCCGACGCGGTGAAGACGCTCCGGGTCGCGCCGGGGGCGCGCGTCCGGGTGCCGGGCGTGCGGCTCGACGCCGCCCGCTGGCTCTCGATCGAGTCGATGGCCGACGGGGAGGGCGCGTATCTGATCGAGCTCGCGGCGGCGGCCGACCGCGAGCGAGTGCTGAGCGAGCCCGACGACCGACCGGGCGACGCGACGAGGATCGCCCTCGCCGAAGACGGCGTCGCCGTGGAGTGGGAGGGGACGCTCGAACCGGCCGGCGACGTCGACGCGGCCCGGCTGCCGATGCGCTGCTCCCTGGAGCTCCACGCGCCGCCCGGGGTGAGCGTGCGGGTGACCCTGGTCGAGGCGGACGTCCTCGCGCGAGCCGTCCGCACCCTGACCATCGCACCGGGCGGACGACTTCGAATCGACGCCGTCGACCACCCCGCCCTCGTCGCGACGATCGAGGCGATCGACGGCGCCGCGGGCGACGCGCCCTACCGGCTCATCCTGGGCCCGCCGATCGACGGCCCCGACCGCGAACCGAACGACACCCTCCGATCCGCGGCCCGGCTGCGACCCGGAACCACCGCGGGGCGCCTCGACGCGGCCGAGGACCGCGACGTCTACCTCGTCGACGACGCCGGCGGCGCGCCGATCCTGCGCCTCACCGCCCTCGACGGCCCGGTCCGGCTCGGCCTCGTCACCGCGACGGCGGGCCAGACCCGCGTCACCCGGACGGTGGAGGCGACCCCGGGCGCCCCGGTCGACCTCGAGGATCCCGAGGCGGGCCTGGTCGCGGTGCAGCTCGCCGGGGACACGGGGAGTCGCTACGAGCTGGTCCTGGAGAGGCGGTGACCGGAGGAGAAGCCGCCGTGAGGCGCGGGGCCATCACCGCGCGGAACCGGCAAGGTCGTTCGACGAACTTGCTGGATGAGCCCGCAACCCCTCCCTACAGTCGCGGCTTCCGAAGAGGAGCCCGCGTATGAAGTCGCTCGCCCCCGTGCCGCTCGCCGTCACTCTCGTCGCCATGCTCGCCTGGACATCCCCGGCCCACGCGACGACGGTCCTGCTGTTGGGCGCCGACTCCGCCGAGAGCATCGACGACGTGCAAGCCAAGGTGAACGGCACCGGCAAGTTCACCTCGGTCTCGACCTTCGACACCCACAGGGGAACGCCCAGCCTCGCCGCCCTCCAGGCGGTCGACGCCGTTCTCGTCTGGAGCAATTTCAACCTCTCCAACGCCAACGCCTTCGGGAACGTCCTGGCAGACTACGTCGACGGGGGCGGCGGCGTGGTCGTCGCCTCCTTTGCGAACACGTTCGATGGTGGCAACACGCAGGTCGGCGGACGCTTCGCCGCCGACGACTACCGTGCGATCGACCCCGGCGCGCAGCTGTTCGGCGACGGCCCGTTCCAGATCGACCCGGTCCTCCCGGGACATCCGCTCCTGACGAACGTCGCCAGCTTCGATGGCGGCGGGTCGTCGGGACGCGCGGACGGCACGCTCGACTCGAACGCGACCCTCGTCGCCCGCTGGAACTCGCCCGGGCTCGAGCCGCTCCTCGCCTTCCGCAACGACATCCCGGTCGTCGGCCTCAACATGTTTCCGCCCTCGAGCGACCGGTCATCGACCCTCTGGTCGACGGCGACCGACGGCGACATCCTCATGGCGAATGCTCTCCTCCACGCCGCGGGAGCGAACGCCGTCCCCGAGCCCGGCTCGATCGCCCTCGTCCTGACGGGGATCGCCGCGGCCGGCGCCGCCCTCCGCCGCCGACGCTCCGCCTGACTCGATCCACGTCATTGCTCTGAGCGCAGCCAAAGGAGCCCGCCAAATGCGGTCGTCCATCGTCGTCACGTTCACGCTCGCCCTCGTCGCCACGCTCGGCTGGACGACTCCCGCCCGGGCGACCTCGATCCTGGTCGTCGGCTCCGACGGGGGACCCTCGATCTTCGACGTCCTCGCCAAGGTCGACGGGACGGGTCTCTTCACCACGGCCGGCCACTTCAGCACGAGCACCGGAACGCCAGACCTGGCCACCCTCCAGGCGGTCGACGCCGTCCTCGTCTGGAACAACATCAATCCCCAGGATCCGGCCGCCCTCGGCGACGTCCTCGCCGACTACGTCGACGCGGGCGGCGGCGTCGTCATGGCCGCGTTCGCGACCCACGCATCGCCGACGCAGGTCACCGGGCGCTTCGACGCCGACGACTACTGGGCGATCGAGCCGGGGGCGCAGCTCGTCAGCGACGGGTCGCACTTCATCGATCCGGTTCTGCCGGGCCACCCCCTCCTCACCGGCGTGACCACCTTCGATGGCGGCACGACGTCGGGCCGCGTCGACGGCGCGCTCCACCCGAGCGCGACCCTCGTCGCCCGCTGGACCTCCCCCGGCGCGGAGCCCCTCCTCGCGTTCCGGACCGACATTCCGGTCGTCGGCCTCAACATCTTCCCGCCCTCGGGCGACGTGGCGAGTCATCTCTGGCTCTCGACGACCGACGGCGACCGCCTGATGGCGAACGCTCTCCTCCAGGCGGCGGGCGACCTTCCGAACCCCGTCCCCGAGCCCGGCTCGACGGCGCTCGTCCTCGCGGGCCTCGCCGCGGCCGGCGCCGCGCTCCGTCGGCGACGCGCCGCCTGAGCTCCGTCAGCGTCAGTTGCCGGCGACGGCGGCGACGCTGACCGCGTTGCCGAACGTTCCGCTCACGATCCCGAGCGGCGCGAAGAGCTGGCTGAGATACCGATCGACGACGGTGACGTACTTCGGCGGGACGAGGACGATGTCGCCCGGCTGGAGGAAGAGATCCTTCTCGGCCGCGGCCAGGACGTGGTCGAGGTCGATCGGGATCAGGGTCGGGTCGTCGAGCGCGCCACGGATCACGCGGACGTCCTCGGTCTTGGCCGTGCGCCAGTCGACGCCGCCCGAGAGGCCGAGCGCCTGGACGAGGCTCATCCGATCGCGGTAGGGTAGCGCGCCCTGCCGGCCGACCTCGCCCAGGATCTGCACCTGGGCGGAGCGCGACTGGCGAAGCTCCACCGTCACCAGAGGCACCTCGATGTACTTGCTCAGACCGGCCGTGACGAGCTCCCGCACCTGCGGGATGGTCCGGTCGAGGACGACGACGGTCCCGACGAGCGGCAGCTCGATCTCCCCGTCGGGCGAGACGGTGACCTCGCGGGCGAGCTCGTCGCCCTCGCCCCAGACCGAGACGGCGAGGACGTCGTCGGGGCCGACGACGTACTCGTACCCCGGCTTCACCGGCGGCGGCATCATCGCCTGGCCCATCGCACATCCGGGCGCCGCGAGGAACCCGAGGAGGGCGACGACGACCAGCGCCCGCCCGCGGCGCCTCCGCGGCTCGCTCGCGGTCGCCCTCGCCGCCGGCGCGGCGCTCCTCGGCGCCGGCTGCGCGACGAGCACCGTCGACTGGGAGGAGAAGCCGCTCCGGCTCGTCGTCGAGTCGGAGCCGTCCGGCGCCCGGCTCGAGATCGGCGCGGCCGGGACGAAGCTCCAGCCGCTCGGCACGTCGCCGCTCGAGGGCACGGGTCTTTCGGTGGTGCGCAAGGTGTTCGCCTCCGCGGCGGACGACTACTGGCTCCGCGATCGTCAGGCGATCCTGCCGCCCAACCTCGGGAAACCGAGCTACGCCTCGCCGCTCTACAAGGCGGGCAATGACTACCCGCTGACTCTGCAGTTCGTGGCTCGCCGCGACGGCTGGCTGCCGGGGCGGCGCATCCTGCGGGTCGACCGGGTGCTGTTGCAACGGCTCTACGGGGAGCGCGAGCCGACCCTCCGGATCGTGGTGCCCCTGGAGCGCGACACCGCCCGGCGCGGCTCGGGGCGGACGCCCCCGGCGATCGAGATGCGGGTGATCGAGCCGGCGAACGCCGACGCGCGCTCGTCGGACCCGAAGCCGGCGCCGGCGAGGGTCCCCGAGCGGAACTAGCACCAGTGCCCTTGGTCCTAGTTCTGGTGCGGGTCGAGATCGTCGAGGCCGCGGGTCGCCGCATCGACGACCGCCGCGTCGGGGTCGTCGAGGAGCGACCGCAGCGCGTCGGCGACCGAGGCGCCGCCGGTCCGAACGGCGGCCCGGACGGCCTCCTCCCGGACGCCGGCGTCCGCGTCGCCGAGGCTCGCGAGCACGGCCGCCCGGGCGTCGTCGCCGGCGCCGACCCATGCGAGCGCCCAGACCACGTTGCGGCGGTGCCGGGGCGCGGTCGCCTCGTCGGCGAGCGTCGCCACGAGCGAAGCGACGGCCGGCTCGCCGAGTCGGGCGAGGGCATCCTTCACCGCGAGCGCGAGAATGGCCCGCGCCCGGATCCGCTCCTCGTCGAGAGTCTCGATGAGCGGCGCGATCGCGTCGACCCGGTCGAACGCGGCGAGGACGGACGCGGCCGCGGCGCGGAGGCGGTCCGCCTCGTCGCGGCTCGCGAGGATCGGAAGGAGCGTCGGGACGAGTGACCGCCCGTCGTCGAGGGATGGCGGCGGCGGCGGGTCGTCGACGAGCCGGGGCCGCGCGTGCTCCCCGAGGATGAAGACGATGCGCTGGCGTCGCCGCTCGACGTCGTCGATGGTCGCGAGCTCGCCGAGCAGGATCGGCGTGACGGCCGGGCCGAACCAGCGGAGCTCGCGGCGGACCGCTCGGCGCAACGCTCGGTCGGGGTGATCGAACAGACGGTGGAGCACGTCGACCGACGAGGCGCGCCGCGCTTCGCCGAGCGCCCGGACCGCCCGCAGGCGCAGCCGGATCGTCGGATCCGATGCCGCGATCCGCTCGGCGACATCGATGAGCTGGGCGTCGTCGAGGGCGTCGAGGTGCAGGAAGGCGAGCGTCCGCAAGATCTCATCCTCGTCGTGGCACGCCTTCTCTCGGAGCTCCGCGCGAAGCTCCGGAGAGGGGTTCGCGAGGAGATCCCGACCGGGCTGCAGGACGGGCTCGAGCTTCTCCCTGAGGGTCTGGCCAGCCATCCAGGGCTGCGTCGTCGGATCGTCCTCGTCCAGCTCGGCCTCGTCGTCGAGCAACCCCTCCCCCTCCGATCGGTGCTCGAGGAGGCGCTCGACCACCGACGCTTCGAGGTCCGGGACGGCGGTGACGACCGCGGCGCGCCAGGCCGCGATCGTTCGGCGGGCCCGGATGGTCGGCCAGAGGGCCCACGCAGCGAGGAAGAGCGCCGCGATCACGAGGGCGACCGCCGCCGCGAGGAGGGCGCCGGCGCGCCGGCGCCCGCTCGTCGCCGTCGTCGGTGCGGGCGCGTCGGGCTCGCCGGCGTTCATCGGCCCCGGTCCCAGCAGGCGCCCAGGATGAGGATCGCGCCCGCCGTCGTCGCCGGACGGCCGCCGATCTCGCTCAGCACCCCGACCGGGGGCCACGAGCCCGGCTGATGACCACCCGGAGGTGACTGGAGGGCGCCGAGAACGCCCGCCACGGAGCGAGCCCACCGACTCCAGGCCTCGCCGTCGACTCGACCGAGCGCGCGGGTCGCGAGGAGCCAGTAGAGCGGCTCGACCTGATCCGGCCCGGGACCGAAGGCCTCGATCCGCGCGACCATCCGTTCGATCTCGGCACCGACCGCCTCGCCCGTCTCGAGCCGCCCGAGGAGGGCGGCGGCCGTGAACAGCGGCACGCCCGGGGCCGCCCCGCGCTCCCCGGGCGGCGCGAGCGAGACGCCGTCGCCCACCGTCCGGAGTCCGGCGAGCCCGGTCTCGTCGCTCACCCCCGCCAGGAAGGCCCTCGCCTCCGCCCGCCCCTTCGCGTCGATCGCCAGATTGCCGCGCTCGGCCGCGCCGAGGGCGAGGAGCGCCAGCCCGGTCACGAGGGTGTTCGGCCGCGGATCGCGAAGGCGCCAGCCCCATCCGCTGAACGCTCGAGCGCCCTCGAGCTCGGCGACGGCGCGTTTGACGTACGGCTTCAAGGTGAAGTCCCGGCTGATGGCGTACGCGTCCGCGAGCGCCCACGTGCGGAGCGCGACCTCGAGCCCCGAAGCGCGGCCGCGCGCGTCGGGCGGCGTGGCCGACTTCAGCCAGCGCGTCGCGTTTCGGACCGTTCGCTTGAACCGGCCGACGCGGTGCGTGTGACCGTGCTGAAAGAACGCGAGGAGAACGAGCGACGTCGTCGCGACGTCGTGCCGGCCGCCGACCCCGCCGGTCCAGCGCCCGTCGGGCTGCTGGACGCTTCGGAGCCACCGGATTCCGGCGCCGACATCGGCGAGCTCGTCGTCCTCGACCGGCGGCGGGCGACCCTCGGTCGACGCGAGCACCTCGACGACATCGAAGGGCGCCGAGGGCGCCGCCGCCGGGGGGGCGTCCTGCGATCGGACGACGGACGACGAGCCGATCGTCGCGGCCGCGACGAGACCGCCGGCGGCCAGGGCCGCAACGACTCGCGGACGGACCATCACGACGGCTCGGGCACGAGCGCGGCCCGGACGGGCGAGGCGTCCGCGCCGACGAGGCGGAGCGGCAGGGCGATCAAGGTGTAGCGCCCGGGCGCGACGTGGGCGAGGACGACGCCCTCGAGGATGGCCATGTCGTGGCGGGCGATCGCGTGATGAGCCTCGAGCTCGGCGTCGGCGAAGAGGTCGACGCTCGGGGTGTCGATGCCGATCAGACGCACGCCGCGCGTCGCGAGAGCGTCGACGAGCTCGACGGACAGCGCGTTGAAGTCCTCGTTCCAGCTCGTCGGGTCGGGGAAGCTGCTCGTCTTGAAGAGCACCCGCTCCGCGCCGATCGCGTCGAGGTCGACATCGGCGACGGCGATGCGCCGGTCGCGCTCGAGCGAGACCTCCACCACCTGGCACGGCCCGTAGTAGAGCCTCAGCGGCCGGGCGTCGATCGCGTCGCCGCCGGCGACGTAGTGGTTCGGCGCGTCGGTGTGGGCGCCGACGTGGACCGTCGAGGTGAAGTCAGACAGCCCGTAGCTGTCGCCCGACTCGCACGTCCGGGTGACCCGGCGCGCGAAGGCGACGTCGCCCGGCCAGACGGCGATCCGGTCGTCGACCGGCGGAGAGATGTCGATCGGGTCGGTCACCTTCGGCTCGCTCCTCCGGGACTCGCTCGGTCTCAGATGGTCGCGCCGGGCGCCTTGGCGAGCACCTTCAGCTCGACGGCGATCGGGGTCGGCAGCGCCGTCACCGCGAGGGTCGTCCGCGTCGCGCCGGTGTGGCCGAGCTCCTCGGCGTAGATCCGGTTGAACGTCGGGAAGTCGCGGTCCATGTCGATCAGGAAGACGGTCACGTCCAGGACGTCGTCGATGCTCGCGCCGCTCGCCTCGAGGATCGCCTTCACGTTCGCGATCGTGCTCCGGGTCTGCGCCTCGACGTCGTAGTCGCGCGGCTCGCCGTCCTCGCCGCGGACCGGGCCGCCGGGGACCTCGCCGGTGCCGGGCCGCCGTGGGCCCACGCCGGAGAGGAAGAGGAGGTCGCCGACCTTGCGGGCGTGGGGGTAGGCGCCGACGGGCACCGGCGCGGCGTCGGTCTCGATCGTGCCCTTCGCCGATGGCGCCGGCCTCCTCGCCGCCTGCGATGGGGCCGGCGCTGGGGCCGGCGTCGCGCGGGGCGCGACCGCGGGGATCCCGTCGTCGTTGTCGGTGACGAGCACGTTCCGATCGCCGCCGTAGACCTCGACGTCCTCCTCGTCGTACTCCTTGTCGCCGACGCCGGCGAGCGACGGCGTCAGGCTCACCACGGCCGCGCCCGCGCCGTAGATCGGCGCGTAGTCGTGGACCTTCCCGTCGTACTGGTTGTGCTGGCCCATCACGGCCGCCAGCCACCACATCGGCTTGAAGTTCACGACCTTCTTCACCCGCACCTGCCGGTGAATCTCGCGGCTGAGCTGGCTCACGTCCTCGAGGCGGCCGTCGGCGAGGAACTCGAGCATCTTCTGGTTCCACTCCTCGTCCTTCGGCGAGTGGATCCGGTCGTCCTTCGGGTCGATCCAGTCGGTGAACAGGCGGTTGGAGAGCGAGGTCACCACGACCGCGACGGCGCGCCGCCCGAGCTTGGTGACCGCGTCGGCGGCCGCCTTGCCGAGGACGATCGTCTCCGCCCGGTCGGCGTAGACGTTGCTGCTCGTGATCGCGGCGGGCACCTCGTTCCCGGGGGTGAGGAGCTTCAGGGCGACGACCGAGCCGGTGTCGATCGGGAAGCCGTGGTACGCGATCGTCCGGGCGTGGAGGCCGCGCGCCCTGGCCGCCGCGCAGTAGGTGTGGGCGAACTCCTCGTCGACGTCGAACTCGTAAGGGATGCTGCCGAGGTCGTGGAAGAGCTCGTCGACGTGGACCCACTTCGGGCGCGGGTCGGCCTGGATCTGATGCCCGATCACGCTCGGCCACATCGTGCTGTAGACGAGGATCAGGTCCGGCTTCGCCGCGAGGAGCTCGGCCCGGGCCGCCTCGAACGCGGCGCGGATGCGACCCCAGCCCTCGTTCTGATCGGGCGCGAGCAGCGGCTGGGGGAGCCCGGGCACGATCAGGCCCTTGATGACGCCGGTCTCGAGCTCGGTCTCGGTCTGCGCACTCACGCGCCCGCTCCCGCCGGCGTGGTCTTGGCGCCGACCGCCTCACCGGCGCGGCCCGGGAACCAGGCCGCGACGACGTTCCCGGTTCCGATCACCGTCCCGTAGGCGTAGACGTCGGCGCCGAAGCTCGGGTAGTCGAGCGCGCTGATCAGCCATCCGAGGCTGCCCGCCTCGGCCTCCGAGACGCTCTGCTCGACGAACTCGGGCATGATGTCCATGAGCTCGGTGCTCCGGCCGCTCCTGATCAGGTCGATCACCTGCATGTCCCACAGATACTGGTGGTGGTTGTAGATGTGCTCGCGACTCATGTCCTCGGGGACGTCGGACTCGGTCGTGAAGTGGCGGTGGCTGAGGGAGTTACTCGCCAGCAGGACGCAGCGCTTGCCGCTCGCCTCGATCGCGCGGCGGGTGGCCCGGCCCAGGGTGATCGCCTGCTCCTGCATCACCTCGACGCTGTAGTAGTGCCGGCTCCGCTGGCTGCTGATTCCGACGAGCGGCTTGTCCCACTGCGGCCTCGTCATGTGCGCGCTGACGATCGTGCCGTAGTCGACCCGGAAGTCGGGGTTCTCCATCATCTTCACGACGAGCCCGTCGCTCCTCGCCTCGTCGTGGATCGCGCGGGCGAGCGCCACGTCGTAGTCGATCGTGTAGTCGAAGCGGAACAGGTTCGGGAACACCGGGTCGACCGACTTCGACTCGAAGTGGGGCACGCCGATGAAGTGGGTGCCGATGTAGGTCTGCCAGTGGGGCGAGATGATCAGCATCACGTCGAAGTCGATCGACTCGAGGTCGCGCCGAAGCCGCTCGTAGCCCCAGCGAAGCTCCTCCCAGCCGCACTCGGCCTTCGGCTCGTTCTGGGGCGGGTTCTCGGCGTAGACGAGGTGCGGCGGATGCGGCGCGAGGATGCCCGCGACGATCTCGCCCTTCTTCTTGGTCATCCGATGGTCTCCGACGTATCCGTCACATCTTGATGCAGACGTTGCGGCTCTCGCTGAAGAACTCGAGCGAGTAGCGCCCGCCCTCGCGGCCGACGCCGCTGTCCTTCATCCCGCCGAACGGCACGCGCAGGTCGCGGAGCAGCCAGCTGTTCACCCAGACCATGCCGGTCTCGAGCGCCGCGCTCACCCGATGCGCCCGGGCGAGGTTCTGCGTCCACACGCTCGCGCACAGGCCGTAGCGGACGCCGTTCGCGAGCTCGAGCGCCTCGGCCTCGTCCTCGAAGGAGTGAAGCGTGACGACCGGCCCGAAGATCTCCTCGGTCGCCGTCCGGCAGGTCGGGGCGAGGCCGGTCACGACGGTCGGCTCGACGAACGCGCCGCCGGCGAGCGCGTCGGGAAGCGAGGGCCGTCCGCCGCCCGCGGCGATCGTGCCGCCCTCCTCCTTCGCGAGCGCGATGTATCCCTCGACCTTCTCGCGGTGGGCGAGGCTGATGAGCGCGCCGAGCTCGGTCGCGGGGTCGGCCGGGTCGCCGACGCGCATCGCCGTCACGCGGGCGACGAACGCCTCCTCGAAGCGGGCCGCGACCTTCTTCTCGATGAGGATCCGCGACCCGCAGAGACAGACCTGGCCCTGGTTGAGGAACCCGGCCCGGACGGCGCCCTCGACGGCCTCATCGATGTCGGCGTCGGCGAAGACGATCGTCGGGTTCTTCCCGCCGAGCTCGAGGCTCAGCTTCTTGAACGCCGGCGCGGCGACCGCGGCGACGCGCTTCCCCGTCTTCGTGCCGCCCGTGAACGAGACCGCGGCGACGTCCTCGTGGCCGATGATCGCCTCGCCGGCCTCGGCGCCCGTCCCGTGGATGACGTTGAAGACGCCGGGCGGCGCGCCGACCTCGGCGAATATCTCGGCGAGGGCCGTCGCCGTGAGCGGCGTCATCTCGCTCGGCTTGGCGACGACCGTGTTGCCCATGGCGAGGGCCGGCGCGACCTTCCAGCTCAGGAGGTAGATCGGCAGGTTCCACGGCGTGACGAGCCCGGCGACGCCGAGCGGCTTCCGGAGGGTGTAGTTGAGGGCGACGCCGTCCATCACGTGGGCGTCGGTCGCATCGTGCCGGACGGCGCCGGCGAAGAACCGGAAGTTCGCGGCGGCCCGCGGGATGTCGACGGTCGAGGCGAGCTTGATCGGCTTGCCGGTGTCCCGGCTCTCGAGCTCGGCGAGCTCGTCACACCGCCGGTCGATCACGGCGGCCACCGCGTCGAGGAGGTCCGCCCGCTCGGCGCTCGAGGTGTGGCTCCAGGGGTAGGCGAAGGCCCCCTTCGCCGCCGCGACGGCCGTGTCGACGTCCTCCTCGGTCGAGGCGGGGACCCGGGCGATCACCGCGCCGGTCGCCGGCGCGACGTCGTCGAGGTAGCCGCCCATCCGGGGCGGGACGTGCTCGCCGGCGACGAAGTTCGTCAGGATGCGGGGAGAGGTCAAGGCGAAGCCTCCTCGGCGGGGCGCCACGATAAACGAGCAACCCGGAAGGCGCCAGGGCACCTCTCCCAGGAGGTCGGACGGGCGTGTACGTGACGACTAGGAGGCTGTTGCAGAATGACGCGAGCGGCTCGTCGAGACAGCGTCGTGCAGGCCGAGGCGCGCGGCCGAGGGAACCCGTCTGGCGTTCGCGAGGCCGCGGAACGAAGGCCTGCGCGGCGATGTCCGGCGAGACGCCG
>JAJDCQ010000180.1 GCA_029260755.1 Planctomycetota bacterium
CGGCGTCTCGCCGGACATCGCCGCGCAGGCCTTCGTTCCGCGGCCTCGCGAACGCCAAACGGGTTCCCTCGGCCGCGCGCCTCGGCCTGCACGACGCTGTCTCGACGAGCCGCTCGCGTCATTCTGCAACAGCCTCCTAGCCGAACGCGACCCGTGCCGTGCGCCGCGCCGCCGGACATAATGTCCGGGGGCGCCCGCGCCGGGCACCGATGAGGTCGTGATGGGTACCGTGATCGATGACTACGTCTTCGACGCCGAGCCGCCGGGCACGCGCGACGTCGCCGTCGAGCTGACGCGCCGAACCGGACTGCCCAGTCTCCTCGAGCCGGAGCCGCGGGGCGTCCCGACGAGCCTGCGCAGGGACGGAGCTCCCTGGGCGAGGCTGACCGTTCGCGAGGTCGGCGACGGCGTCGACATCATCGCCGAGGGCGGTCGCGTCTCGGTCGAGTTCCACTCCTTCCCGCCGAGCCGCTTTCTTCGAGGGCACCTCGCGGCGACCCTGCGCGCCCTCGGCGGGCGGGCGGCGTCGGTCGACCTGGACGCCGCAGCGCCGGAGACTCCGGCCGACGGGCCCGAGGACCCCGCGCGCCTCTGGACCGAGCTCTCCGCCGCCGAGCGGCTCGCGGAGGCCAGCCCGATGCTCCGCGCGATCCGATCGATCGTCGCGGGCGGAGACTGAGCTACTCCTTCTCCGCGATGCAGTAGAGATGGTCACGCCCGCGGAGGAAGAGCTCCTTCCCCACGATCACCGGCGAGGCGTCGACCGGCTCGCCGAGGTCGTTGCTCGCGAGCACCTCGAAGCTCTCGGCGTGCTTCAGGACGAGCGTCGTCCCGTTGCGGCCGGTGATGAACACCTTCCCGGCGGCGCCGACGAGCGACGCGTAGATGTTCTTCATCCCGGGAAGGCGCTGGTCGAGGTAGTGGACCTTGCCGGTCTTCGCGTCGAGGACGGTCAGGATCGCCGTCCGCTCCTTGGTGACGTAGAGCAGCCCGTCGTAGAGGAGCGGCGAGGCGACGTACGGCCCCGCCTCGTTCGTCTTCCAGATGACCTTGCCGCTGTCGGTGATGTCGCCGCGAGCGTCGAGCGGGATCGCGTAGACGGCGTTGCCCCGGAAGCCGCTCGCTGCGTAGAGGACGCCGTCGGCCGTCATCGGCGCCGGGATCGGGTTCCGCGTCTGGCCGCCGCACGCCCAGAGGAGCTTCCCGTCCGTGATGTCGTAGCTGCGCACGCGGTTGCTGCCGTTCACGACCACCTGGATGACGCCGTCGTGGGTCACGATGAGCGGCGTGCTCCACGTCGAGCTCTCGTCGCGCTCGACCTTCCAGCGGGTCTTGCCGCTCCTGGCGTCGAGGCAGTAGACGAACGAGGGGCCCTCGTGGTCCCAGAGCTGGATCAGGCTCTCGCCGTCGACGACGAGCGAGCTCCCTTCACCGAACGACCGCCGGATCGTCTTGTCGCCGAGGTCGCGCTTCCAGAGCTCCTTCCCGTCGAGGTCGTAGCAGAACACGCCGCGGCTGCCGAACGAGACGTAGAGACGCTTCCCATCGGTGACCGGCGTGGGCGCTGCGTAGGAGGCGGTCTTGTGGACGCCTTCGTGCGGCTTCTCCTTCACTGCGACCTGGCGCCAGCGCTCCTCGCCGGTCGCCCGGTCGAGGCACAGGACGACGAACTCGTAGGGCGCGTCCGGCGCCGGGAAGGTCCCCGCCGTCGCGACCGCGGTCGTCACGAACACCCGGTCGCCCCAGACGATCGGCGTCGACTGACCCTGGCCGGGGATCGCGACCTTCCAGCGGACGTTCTCGGTCGCGCTCCACGTCGTCGGCGGGTCCCCGGCCGGCGCCGTCCCGTTGCCGGTCGGACCGCGGAGCTGGTGCCAGTTGGCGAGGCGCGCGTCGTCGTCGGCGCGGGGCGCGGCCGTCGCGGCGAGGGGAAGCGCGACGCAGAGGATCGCGAGCACGGTCCAGGTCATCGGGCGGGTCATGATGCGGCCTCCATCGGGGCGGGTGCCGCGCGGGACGTCCGCGCGGCCGCGGATCGTAGCCGCCGCCCCGCCCCGGTCGCCAGCCGGGGTCGGGGCGCGATCCTTGACGGCGCGGCCGGCGTCGCGAAGATGCAGCGCGATGAGCGACCCCGACTCCGACTCCGACCCCGCGCCCTCGGGGTGGAGCCGTTCGGACTCGATCCGGACGAACCTCCTCGCCCTCGAGCTGCTGCTGCTCGCCCTCATGATGGGGATCCTCTCGCAGGTCACCCAGATGTCGATCGCGCCGGCCGCGATGAAGCTCTTCCAGGAGATGGGGGCGCCGCTTCCGGCCCTCGTCGAGCTCTCCCTCACCTTCCCCGTCGGGTGCTTCGTCAGCATCGTCGGAACGCTCGGCGCCGGCGCGATCGCGATCGTGGCCCGCACCGGCCGACGCGGGCTCGTGCGCGGCGTCGCCGCGGGCGTGTGGGGGCTCGCCCTGCTCCTGATGATCCTCTGGATGGTCCCGCTCGTCGTGCTCCCGAACGAGATGGCCCGCCTCGCTGGCCCCCGCCTCGACTCTCCCCCCGTCGTGCCGGGTCGGACCGCCGCCCTCGCCCGGGAGACGATCGCCCGGGTCCGTCGCGAGCTCGCCGAGCGCTCGGGGCAGCACCGTCTCGAGGACGGCTCGGCGCTCCCCTACGTCCTCCTCGACGGCGGCGTCGGCCCCGTCCTCCCGTACGACGAGGCGCGCCGGCAGCACGGGTGCCTGCTCCTGCCGCGCCACGACCCGACGGTGCCGAACCGGTTCGAGCCCGAGATCGAGCGCTTCCGGAACCCCCTCCGCCGCTGGCCCTCGGCGAGCGGCCACGCGCCGACCCTCGAGGAGATCGGGCGCGATCCCCACGGCGAGCGTGACGGCGCCCTCTACCGGGAGACGTACGACAGCTTCGACCCGCTGTTGCGCCACGAGATCCCGACCGAGGCGGTCGTGCGGGTCGAGGGGACGGCGCTCTCGTGGGCGCTTCGCGTCTGGCCCGAGCGCGCGCCCGGCCCCGAGGATCTCCCGCGCCGCACGCCGGACGAGGACCTCCACTTCGTCGAGGTCCTCATCTTCGGGGACTTCGACGACGCGGGCGTCGACGCCGAGAAGATTCCGAGAGCGAACGACGCGCTCGAGAGGTTCAAGGCGACGATGAGGACCCGATGAGCGAGCACCCCGAGAGCGCCGAGGTCCGGCCGGTCGTTCCGACGTTCGCCCTCTTCCTCGGCGGCCTCCTCGTCCTGCTTCCGTTCGCGGTCTTCGTCCTCGCGATCGTCCGGACGACGACGATCGCGGCGCGCGCCGAACGGGCGTCGAAGGCCTGGCGTGCGGACCGGGACGAGTCGCTGCGTCTCCACCGGCTCCTCGCCGCCCGCTCGGAGATCGAGCGAACGCTGCGCGAGCTCCGGGTGGCCCGGCGCGAGGGGATCGAGCCGACGCTCTCGGAGACTCGGACGGTCGGCTCGCCGGGCAACGTCAGCGCCGAGCCGGCGACGGCGACCGTGCGCGTCGCCCCGGCGGGCGCCGACGACGAGTGGACGATCTCCGTGGAGCTGATCGAGGCGCCGGACTGGTCGAACGAGGCGCCCGAGCCGCTCCTCGTCACCGCCCGGGCGCGGGTGACGGCCGAGACGATCGAGCTCCTCTCGATCGATCCCGAGGTCCCCTGACCGAGGGCCGATCGGCGAGGGTTCGGCGTAACGCTCCCGGCGACCGACGAGACCGACGATGTGACCGTCTCGATCTTCCTGGTCCTCGCCGTCATCTGGCTCGCCTACGCGAACGGGGCGAACGACAACCTGAAGGGCGTCGCCACCCTCCTCGGGAGCAAGACGGTCGGCTGGCGGGGCGGCCTCGCCTGGGCGACGGTGACGACGGGGGCCGGCTCGGTCCTCGCCCTCGTCCTCTCGACGGCGCTCGTCGACGCGTTCTCGGGCAAGGGCCTCGTTCCCGACGCCGTCCTCATCGACCCGGCCTTCCTCCTCGCCGTCGCGGCGGGCGCCGCGGCCACGGTCCTCCTGGCGACCGTCGTCGGCATGCCGATCTCGACGACGCACGCGCTGGTCGGCGCCCTCGCCGGCGCCGGCCTGGCCGTGCCCGGCGGCGGCCTGAGCCTCGGCGCGCTCGGGCAGTCGTTCGTCGTCCCGCTCGCGGTCAGCCCGCTCCTCGCCCTCGCCCTCTCCGCGATCCTCGATCGAGTCGGCCGTCTCGCCGGGCGTCTGGCGGGTCGAGGTCCGAGGGAGTCGTCTGGGCCGACCGATGGCGAAGCGCCGCGCTCGCTCGGGATCGACGGGCTCCACGTCCTCAGCGCCGGGGCGGTCGGCTTCGCGCGCGGCGTGAACGACACGCCGAAGATCGTCGCCCTGCTCCTCGCGGCGCAGGCCGTGACGCCGAACCTCGGCCTGGCCCTCGTCGGCGTCGCCATGGCCGCGGGAGGGCTGCTCCAGGCCCGGCGCGTCGCCGCGACGATGAGCGAGGAGATCACCCCGATGAGCCCGGGCCAGGGGCTCGGCACGAACCTCACGACCGCCCTCCTCGTCCTGGTCGCGAGCCGCTTCGGCGTGCCCGTCTCGACGACGCACGTGAGCTGCGGAGCGCTCTTCGGGCTCGGCGTCTCCACGGGGCAGGGTCGCTGGAAGACGATCTCGCAGATCGTCTCCTCCTGGGTGCTCACCCTCCCGATCGCCGCCGTCGTCGCCGCGACCGTCGCGGCCGTCGCCTCGAGGCTGGCTGCCCCGGTCCTCTAGCCCGCATAGGGCATATCAACTTCGCTCAGGTCGATGAAGAGATGGAACCACGGAGGCACGGAGGCACGGAGCAGCTTCGGATGATGCCCCGTCGCGGACCGATCCCGACGCTCCTTCTCTTGGCTCCCGTCGCCTCGCGTGACCGAGACCGAGAGGGAGCCATCCTGGAGCCGGTCAGCTCGTGCGAGCGGGGATTTGGCGCACACAGTCGCCCCTCCGTGTCTCCGTGCCTCCGGGGTGACATCTGCTCGCCGAAGGCGAGCCCACTAGCCGACCTCGAGACCGGTCCCACCACATCCGAGATCGCCACGAGATCGGAGGCAACACCTCCGATGTCGGCGCCTCCGCGTGCCGACGCTGCCGCGACCGGTCTGGTACGTCGCTTGCAATCCTCCTTCCGCCGGCCCGACTCGACCTGAGCGGGCGCATCTCTCACCTCGATCGACGTCCCCCCGGGAGACCGACCGTGAAGACCCATTCCAGGATTCTCGCCTGCGCCCTCATCGCCGCGGCCATCGTGCTCGTTCCCTCGACGACCGGGGCGGACGACGACGGCGGATGTCCCGCGAAGACGATCAAGGAGGCCCCGTACTGCTCCGGCTGCAGCTCGATCCTCCAGGCGGGGCAGCTCGCGGGCGGCGGCTGCAAGAGCTGCAACGAGGGCAAGTCGGGCAAGGAGAAGATCAAGGCCGTGAAGGTCAAGGTCTGCGTCCGGACCGTCTACGCCTGCGACGAGCATCCGGACTCGACCTCGGCGAAGGCCGGAACCTGCGGGGAGTGCAGCAACCCGCTCGAGAAGACGGCGGACATGGCACGGGTCGTGTTCAAGTGCACCGGGTGCGGCGCCGAAGGCAAGAAGGCCGGCCGCTGCAAGAACGCCGAGTGCAAGAAGGCGAAGAACAAGATCGAGGCTCGCTGCGAGAAGTCGGGGCGCGCGCCGCACACGGCCTAGGGTTCTTCGCGCCTTCCCACGCGTCCTGGGGGCCCCGCCCGCCCGGTGGGGCCCTCGGCGTCGGCGGCCGGACGGACGAGCCTGATTGGGGAGCCGCTCCTCGATCCGACCCTCGGACTCTCGCGAGCGCGCAGCCGATCGATGGCCGGAGGAACGGACTGCCCCCATGTCCGACGAGCTCACCCGCTTCCGCGACGTCGACGCCGAGGTCGTTCAGGCGGCGAAGGACATCAAGATCCTCAGCCAGATCGCCTGGCCGCCGGAGCTCGCGCAGGAGTTCCTCGCCGGCTGGCACGCCGGGCGCCCCGAGCTGCCGAAGCCGCCGCCGGTCGAGGTCGACCTCCACGACCACATGGCCACGCTCGAGCGCCTGAGCGTTCCGGTCGCCGACCACCCGGCGGCGGCGTTCATCGCCCGCACCGCGCACAGCTACCTCGAGGCGCTCCAGATGCTCGAGGCGGCCGGAACGCCGGCCTTCACCGAGCTCTCGACGAGCATCTACGGCCGGCCGAACGACGGGGTGGCCCCCGGCGGCCTGACCAGCCTCCGGGCCGCGATCCACTTCGACCTGGCGACCCGCGAGCTGGGCGAGTCGTGCTTCATCGACGACGCGGACGCCTCGCTGACCGCGGAGGACGTCGCCGCCCGGATGCGTCCGGAGCTCGACGCCTTCTTCACCCATCACCGGGTGGAGGTCACCGTCGACCCGTCCCTGGCGGCGAAGGCCGCGGCTGGCGCGCAGCGGATCCGCCTCCGGGCGGGGGCGCTCTTCAGCGAGGACGACATCGTCCAGCTCCTCAACCACGAGGGCTTCGTTCACTCCGCGACGCTGCTCAACGGGCGCAACCAGCCCCACCTCGCGTGCCTGAGCCTCGGCGCGCCGCGAACCACCTGTACCCAGGAGGGGCTCGCCACCTTCTCCGAGCTGATCACCACGTCGATCGACCTCGCGCGACTCCGCCGGCTCGCGCTCCGCATCATCGCGGTCCACGAGGCGCTCTCGGGCGCCGACTTCATCGACGTCTTCAAGCTGTTCCTCGAGAAGGGCCAGAGCGAGCTCGAGAGCTACCAGTCGGCGATGCGCGTCTTCCGCGGCGGCGATGTGCGCGGCCGGGTCGCCTTCACCAAGGACGCGGTCTACCTCCGCGGCCTGCTCAAGACGCACGCGTGGCTGCACTCGGCCCTCGGCGCCCGCAAGGTCCAGTACCCTCACTACATCTTCGCGGGCCGGCTGACCTGGGGGGACGCCGAGGAGCTCGAGCCCTGCTTCGAGTCGGGGCTGATCGCGCCGCCGCTCTACGAGCCCCGGTGGGTGGCGCGGCGCAACAACCTCGCCGCCTACCTCTCGTTCTCGAGCCTGACCCACGACCTGCCGATCAGCGAGGTCGAGCTGGCCCACTTCGCGACCCGCCGGTTCCGTGCCCTCGAGGCGGACGGAGACGACGAGCCGAGCTCGAGCGGCCCGTCCGCCGCCGGCCCCGGTCGTCCTCGGAGCGGCGCCGGGACGGGGAGGACGCCCGGCTGACCGCGACCTCGGGGTCGGGTCACCGCGCGGCGCGGGAGTGCTTCTGTCCTTCTCACGCAGACTCGGCGGACGTCAGCGAATCCGCAGCGTCCGGCGGAGCAGGGCGAAGAACGGCTCGGCGACCGCGCGCTGGTCGTCGGCGCTGCGCATCGCGAGGACGAGCGACTGGCCCCTGCCCGACAGGGTGACGAGGGTGACGGTCGCCCGCGGACCGGCGGCGGTGCGGAACGCGAGCACCTTGCCGACGTGGGTCGTGCCGCCCATGTCGACGGGCTTCGGCGTGAGGGTGAGGTCGCTCGCCCCGAGCGCCTCCTCGTCGGCCTTGGACGCCGCCGCGACCTCCTCGACGAGGGCGACCCGGTCCCGCTCGCCGGCGTAGAACCGGATCTCGGCGACCGGCCCGTGCGGGTGCTCGAGGACGATGACCCGGCCGTGGTCGGTGTCGCGCACCCGCAGCATGATGAGCGGGCCGTAGTCGAACGAGATCGCCCGCGACTCGTAGTGCTGCACCTTGCGACGCACGGCGACCCGGTGCGTGCCGCCGCCGCGAGCGCACCCGACGGTGGCCTCGGCCCCCTCCTCGACGTCGACGGTCTTCCCGTCGATGGTGACCTCGAAGGTGACCCGTGCCGGCGGGGGGGTCTTGCCATCCCCGCCGTCCTGGCCGTCGGTCCGCGGCGCCGCGGCCGCAGCGACCCCTGCGACCAGCCCCAGGACGACCGCGACCGCGGCTCCGCGGCCCCGGCTCCACCGTCTCGCTGTGCTCATCGTCGCTCTCCTCGAGGGGGATGAGCGGTCAGCCTAGCCCAGGGGCGGACGCGAACGCCACGCTCGCCGGCCGAGGTCCCTGGCCCTTGACCCGCATCTCGCACCGCCGGAGAATCGGCGCAGCAAGGAGGTGCACGTCATGAAGTGCCGCCGAGGCGCCATCCTCCTCACCGTGATCGGATCCATCGCCGTCGCCGGCTCCATCGTCTTCTTCGGGTTCGCAAGCATCCGCGAGCGGAAGGAGATCGTCCCCATCGTCGCCGCCGCGTCGGCGACCCTCCTCATCGCCGGTCTCGGGCGGCTGGTCCTGGGGCGTGCCCTCGAGGGCGGGCCCGAGCTCCTCGAGCGCCATCGCCAGGAGCCGCCGCACCTCGGGTCGAACCTGATGCGGCTCGCCGGACTGGTGGTCGACGCCGCGCTGCCGTTCCTCGGCTTCACCGTGGGCGGCGAGATCATCCAGGACATCCTGAAGGCCGACCGCGACGTCATGGCGCTCGTCGGTGGGGGCATCGGCCTCGGCGCCGTTCTCATCCCCGCGGCCGTCTGGGGGGCGAGCGCCGGGATGCTGATCTTCGGCTTCCGCTGGGTGCGCGGCCGCGACGGCGAGCGGATCGGAGCGTTCCACGCCCTCCTCCGGGTGGCGCTCGGCGTCGCCGTCCTCCCGCTGGCCGCGGTCCTCTCCGCGCTCGCCTTCCTGTTCATCCCGAACAAGTGGAAGGCCTACACCAACAAGGGCATCTACCGGTTCAGAGATTCCCGCGGGAAGTTCGTCCTCGCCTTCTTCCGCCGCTCGCTCGCCGACGTCTTCCTCGGCACCGAGGCGCTCCGCCCAAGCTGGATCCGAAAGCTCCCGCCACCCCCACCCGACCCCGAGCTCGTCGCGGCGGCTCGGGCCGAGATCCTCGCCCGGATGAAGGCGCCGCCGCCCGCCTGACCGAAGACGCTCGGCGCGAAGTGGCGGGGCTTCCTTCGGGTCACGATTGTCTCATCGAGACGCCCGATGGGACAGACCTGCCCCAGTCTTACGGGACACCAAGGTCCCATCCCGACGATCCCGGTCGGTCGTTGTCACCGTAACTACCTGCTATTACGAGCCCACAACCAATTCTGCCCGGCGGCACCGACAGTGGTCCGCGATTCGCCACGCACGAGCTGTTCCGCGAACCTTGCCCCGCCCGCTCCATCGTCCGTCGGGAGCGCCGGCCGTGACGTCGGCCTGACTCCCCGGGCGACCCGTCCACTGCTCCCAGAGGTGAGAGACTCATGTGTGGAATCGTAGGCGTCATCAATGAGACCCATCCCGACGCCATGCGGACGATGCTGGCGCGCACCTCGCACCGCGGCGAGGACTGCCAACGGTTCCGGGAGTTCGACCGCTTCGGCAGCCTCGGGATCAACCGCCTCTCGATCATCGACCTCGACCGCGGCGATCAGCCCATCTTCAACGAGGACGGATCGGTCGCCGTCGTCTGCAATGGTGAGATCTACAACCACCAGGCCATCCGGAGCGACCTGGAGAAGGACCACGACTTCGCGACTCGCTCCGACGCGGAGGTCATCGTCCACCTCTACGAGGAGTACGGCGATGACGCGGTGAAGTTCCTCGACGGGATGTTCGCGTTCATCCTGTTCGACCTGCGCCGCGGCCGCGTCCTGGTCGCCCGCGACCCCCTCGGGATCAAGCCGCTCTACTACCGGGCCGACGACGAGACCGCCTACGTCGCGAGCGAGCCCAAGGCGCTCGTCGGGCTCGGGAGCGAGGGCGTCCGCGAGCTGCCGCCCGGCTGCTGCTGGACGCGCGAGAGCGGCGTCGTGAGCTACTTCGAGCCCGGCCTCGCGACGAGCAACCCCGACCCCGAGCTCTGCCGATCGCTCCTCACCTACGCGGTCCGCAAGCGCATGATGAGCGACGTCGGGGTCGGCACGTTCCTCTCGGGCGGGCTCGACAGCAGCCTCGTCACCGCCCTCGCCGCCCGCGAGAACCCCGACATCACGGCGTACACCGTCGGCATGGAGGGCGCGCCCGACGTCGAGATGGCCCGCAAGGTGGCCGAGCACCTGGGCATCCGTCACGTCGTCCGCACGTTCACCGTCGACGACATGCTCGCGCTGCTGCCCGAGGCCATCTACCACATCGAGAGCTACAACCCCTCGCTCGTCACCGGAGCGGTCGTGACGCTGATGGCCTCGCGCCTCGCCGCCGAGCACGGCGCCCGCGTCGTCCTCTGCGGCGAGGGCGCCGACGAGCTCTTCGGCGGCTACTCCGCGATCCGATCCCTCTCGTTTCTCGAGCTTCGGCGCAAGCTCCAGGAGCTCCTCCGCAACCTGCACCAGACCGAGCTGCGACGCCTCGACCGGATGAGCATGGCGGCGACCCTCGAGGCGCGCGTCCCGTTCCTCGACCGCGACTTCGTCGAGTACGCCTTCAACCTCCCCAGCAGCACGAAGATTCGGGAGGTCGACGGCCGCCGGGTCGAGAAGTGGCACCTCCGGAAGGCGTTCGAGGGCCTGCTGCCCGACGAGCTGATCTGGCGTGAGAAGTGCCCGTTCGACCAGGGGAGCGGCGGCCGCTCGATGATCCCCATCATCGAGGACGCCATCGACGACGCGACCTACGAGCGCCGCTGCGAGGAGTACGCGCCGTGGAGCATCCGCAGCAAGGAGATGCTCCACTACTTCGAGATCTGGCGGAGCCACTTCGACGACCTGCTCGAGCCCGGAAAGACGTTCGACATGTTCGGCGACTACCCCGTGTTGATGGATCAGATCGCCGACCGCGGCGAGCGGGCACGGGCCGAGTCCCCAACCGGGCCCGAGAGCACCACCGGGAGCACGACCGAGGGCACCACCGCGGGGAGTGAGGGCCGGTGAGCGCGCCGAGCCCCGGACGGAGCGAGCGCACGACCAGGAGGCTGGGGATCGCCGCGGCGGCGCTCGCCTGCCTGCTCATCTCCTCCGCGCGCAGCGCGGAGGCCGTCGACCTCGTCGTCGACGCGCCGGCTAGCAGCGACACCGGTCACTACGAGCTGAGGTGGGGACCGCCCGAGCCCGAGGACGGCGACGGGCCGGCCGATCCGTTGCCCGAGGGGACCACCTTCGAGCTCCAGGAGGCTCGAAGCGCGGACTTCTCCGGCGCCCGGACCATCTACGAAGGCCCCGATCGGGCCCGCGCGATGAGCGGGCGCCTCGACGGCGTCTTCCACTACCGCGTCCGCAGCCCGGGGGGCGCCTGGAGCGCTCCGGTGACGGTGGAGGTGCGCCATCACTCGCTCACCGAGGCGTTCGTCTTCCTCGGCGTCGGCGCGTTCGTCTTCATCGCCACGGCCGTGTTGATCGTCCTCGGCCACCGGGCCCACCGCCGCGAGATGGCGGGTCGCCAGCCATGAGCGACACGGTCCTGACGCCGAACGTGGGCTTCGCCCTCCTCGGCCTCTTCAGCGCGGTGTGGATCACCCTCGGGTGGTACTGGGGTCGCAAGGCGAAGAGCTTCGATGGGTACGTCGTCGCCGGCCGCAACGTCGGCCTCGCCCTCGGCACGGCGACCGCGATGGCGACCTGGGTGACGAGCAACACGACCATGGCGGCCCCGCAGCTCGCCTTCCAGATGGGCATCTGGGGCATGGTCGGCTACTCGCTCGGGTCGATGGGGCTGATCTTCTTCGCCCCCATGGCCGAGCGCATCCGCACCCTCATGCCCAGGGGGTACACGAGCGGCGACTTCGTCCGCCTGCGCTACGGCCGGCTCGCCTGGTACGTCTTCCTCCTGATCTCGACCTTCTACGCCCTCGGCTGGCTGATCAGCATGGGGATGGCGGGCGGGATCCTCCTCGAGGCGCTGACCGGGATCGACTACGTCGTCGGCATGAGCGTGATCATGGTCGTGTGCGTGATCTACACCATGCTGGGCGGCCTCTACGCGGTCATCGGCACCGACTACATCCAGAGCGTCCTCATCCTCATCGGGATCGTCGTGGTCGCCGGGCTGACCTACGCGAAGATCGGCTTCGAGCCGATCCACGAGGCGCTCCAGGCGGAGCGGCCGGCGCTGCTCAACCTGCTCATGCCGGCATCGCTCATGTTCCTGTTCAACAACCTGCTCTTCGGCTTCGGCGAGATCTTCCACAGCAACGTCTGGTGGTCGCGGGCGTTCGCCTTCCGCGAGGGCGTCGGGTTCAAGGCCTATCTCCTCGCGGGGATCTTCTGGGGACCGATCCCGATCGTCGCCGGGGCGATCGCGCTCGCCGCGCCCCAGATGGGCCTCAACGTGCCGCGCGTCGACATGGTCGGACCGATGGTCGCCGCCAACCTCCTCGGGTTCTGGGGCGCGGTGGCGATCTTCGTCGTCGTCTTCAGCTCGCTCGCCTCGAGCCTCGACTCGCTCCTGGCGGCCACCTCCGACCTGATCGTCGAGGACGTCTACCGCAAGCACCTCGCCCCCGACGCCGGCGAGGCCCACCTCCGGCGGGCGTCGGTCGTGATCATCCTCGTCCTCGGCGTCGCCGCCTGGCTCCTCTGCCTGCCGAGGTTGACCCACCTCGCGGGCATGATCGCCTTCACCGGAGCCTTCGTCGGCAGCACGATCTGGCCGATCGCGGCCGGGCTCTACTGGCGCAAGACGAACCCGCTGGGCGCCACCCTCGGCATGGTCCTCGGCAGCGCGGTGGGGCTGGCGTCCTACTTCGTCGTCGGCTTCTACGTCGCGGCGCTCGTCGGCGCCGCCGTCTCGATGGTGGTCGTCCTGCTCGCGACGCTGATCGCTCCGCGCGAGTTCGACTGGCGCCGCCTCGACGAGTCCGCCCTGGCCTCCGCCCCGGGAGAGTCGACGTGACCGCGCTCGCACCGCTCGGCCTGTTCGAGGTCCTCGTCGGAGCGGCCATCGTCACGACCGCGGTCTGCGCGCTCGTGCTCCTCGGGATGCTGGTCAGCGACTGGGCGCGCGGGAAGCTCTGGTAGCGTTCAGCGGCGCTCGGCCCCGGGGAGGAGCCCGACGCCGCGATAGGCGATCCCGTTCGCCTCGCAGACGCCCCGCAGGATCGCGGCCGTGACGAGGCGCGCCGCGATGCTCCCGGCGATGTTGACGTCGATCTCCTTGTCGCCGTGCGAGAGGGCGAACACCACGTCGCCGTCGAACATCGTATGCGACGGGCTGATCGCCCGCGCGATCCCATCCTGGGCCATCATGGCGAGCTTGGTCGCCTGCTCGCGGCTGAACCGTGCGTTGGTGGCCACGACGCAGAGGGTCGTGTCCATGCCGAAGTGCCGGGTGGTGAGCTTGCTCTTGTCGGTGAGGAACTCCTCGGTGTCGAGGAGGCGGGAGGCGTCCTGCGGATCGCGCGCCCCGACGAGGATGCGACCGTCGGGGCCGACCACGTCGCCCCAGGCGTTGCACACGGCGAGGGCGCCGATGACGACGCCGTTGCCGAGCTTCACCGACGCCGTTCCCAGGCCGCCGCGCATCGCGTGCTCGCTGCCGAGCACCTTCCCGCACGTCGCCCCGATGCCCGCGCCGACCGGTCCCTGGGCGGTGGGCTGGCCGGACACCGCGGAGCAGGCCGCCCAGCCCATCTCGCGGTCGGGGTAGATGCGCGGCTTGCCGACGTCCAGGTCGAAGATGACGGCCGTCGGCACGATCGGGACGACCACACCCGTCGACGCGTGAAAGCCGATGTCCTGCTCCTGGAGGAAGGCCTGGACGCCGCCGGCCGCGTTGAGCCCGAACGTGCTGCCGCCGGCGAGGAGGACGGCATGGATCCGCACGACCATGTTCGTGGGGTTGAGCATCTCGCTCTCGCGCATGCCCGGAGCGGACCCACCGATGTCGACCCCGGCGATCGCCCCCCCCTCGATCATGATCACGGTGCACCCGGTGTGACCGGCCTCGCTCTGGGCGTGCCCCACGCTGACGCCGGGTACGTCGGTGATGCAGCTCGTCGCGCCGCGGATGTCCACCGGGTCGGTCGCCTTTCCACGGGTCATGGTCATCAGGGCAACACCGCAGGATCGCCGCGTCGCACGAAGCGTACACGAGAAGGCGGCGCACGCGCTCCGCGCCGCGCCGCCTCGTGAGCCCGACAAGATCAACGGAGAGGGAGGGATTCGAACCCCCGGACCCCTTGCGGAGTCACCGGTTTTCGAAACCGGCCCGTTCGACCACTCCGGCACCTCTCCAAGTCCCGGGAAGTATAGGTTTAGGGTCCGCGGGCGTCAACTCGTCGGGCGGCGTTTCGTCGCCGTGAGGCCCTTGGTCACCGTCGGTCTCCGTGCTGACACCTGTAGACGGTTGACGTCTCCCCGGGGAGACGGCTAGCGCCCGTCCGGCTCGCGCACCTTGCCGGTCTTGGTGTCGACGACGTGGCGCTTGCCGTCGATCGTCGTCAGGAAGTAGTTCCCCTCTTCGTCGAACCCCCGCGGCCCCTCGAGCCAGAGCTCGTGGCTCGCGGTCTTCTTCATGGCGGTCCGGTCGAAGGTGAACCACTCGCCGTAGAGGGGAATCGCCTTCCCTTCCCGGTAGATCGAGCCGACCCAGGCCTCGGAGAAGAAGGTCAGGATGTGCGAGGCGCCGAGGCCGTCGTCGGTGAGGACGAGGAACTCGTGGCCGGAGTGGCTGAACTTGGCGTGCCAGAGCTCCTTGCGCTCCGGCGCCTCCTTCCCTTCCTTCCCTTCCTTGCCATCCTTCCCTTCCGGCCCGACCAGCTCGTAGACCGTCAGGCGCCACTCCGACGCGCCGAACGGGGCCGGGAGGACCTTGGCTCCCGGCGCCGGCGCGACGACGCCGACGAAGCGTCCGTTCTTCGAGGTCGCCTCGAACCCCTTGTGGGCCCCCGGCGGGCTGTCCGCGTGCGTCGCCGAGGATCCGGCGAGCAGCGCGACGGCCAGGGCGAGGGTGAAGGGGAGGGCCGTGGCGCGATGAAGGTGAGCGGTCGAGAGCATCGGCGGGTTCTCCTCGGGGAGTCTCGGGCCATCGGGAGGATCGTCGCTCGGCGCCTCCTCTCGCAAGCGCGCGCCGCGTTCGCACCCTCCGGCGGACGGTGCTAGCCTCATCATCGGAACAATGACGCGCCCCGCCCCGCCTTCGAACGCCGCCCGCGACCCCGCCGAGATCTCGCTCTGTCAGGAGCTCCTGCGGACCGGCCGCATCACATCCGAGCAGCTTCAGGGTCTGCTGGCGCGCACGCCGCGGGGCCGGCTCGGCGACGCGCTCGTGAGCTGCGGCGCGATCACCCCCACCGACCTCGACCAGCTTCGTCGCGGCTCCCACCGCGCGCCGTCGCCGTCGCCGTCGCAGGCATCGTCCGCGCCGCGTCCCGCCTCGCTTCCGTCGGACCCCGCGAGCGACACCCGTCATGGCGGTCCGCCCGGCATGCCGCCCCCGGGGATGCCGGGCGGCCCCCAGCGCCGCCTCGGACGCTACCTCCTCGTGAACGAGCTCGGCCGCGGCGGCATGGGCATCGTCCACCGCGCCTGGGACCCCTCGCTCGCCCGGTTCGTCGCGATCAAGGAGCTCGCCGGCGGCGCCGAGAGCGGCACCCAGGCGCAGCGGTTCGAGCGCGAGGGGCGCACATCCGCGCAGCTCCGGCATCCGAACATCGTGGCCGTCCACGAGGTCGCCCGCGACGATCGCGGTCGCCCGTTCCTCGTCATGGACCTGATCGAGGGCGAGAGCCTCGAGGCGCGGCTGCGCCGGGATCGGCCGACCCCGCGCGAGGTGGCCGAGATCGTCCGCCAGGCCGCCCTCGCCTGCGATCACGCCCACGCCCGCGGCGTCGTCCACCGGGACGTCAAGCCCGAGAACATCCTCATCGACGGGGACTCGAAGGTCGCCTATCTCACCGACTTCGGCCTCGCTCGCGAGGTCACCGCCGAGCGGATCACGGTCTCGGGCCAGCTCCTCGGGACGCCCGTCTACATGTCGCCCGAGCAGATCAGCCGGGAGCACGGCGAGGTCGGCGCGGCCTCGGACATCTACGGCCTCGGCGGCGTCCTCTATCGGGCCCTCGCGGGCGAGCCGCCGTTCGACGGGGGCGAGCTGATGCCGCTGCTCCGTCAGGTCGTGATGGATGAGCCGCCGCGGGTCGCCCGGCCCGGCGTGGAGGTCCACCCCGACCTCGAGACGATCGCCCTCCGCTGCCTCGAGAAGCTCCCGTCCCGGCGCTATCCGACCGCGGCCGAGCTCGCGGCGGACATCGGCCGGTTCCTCGACGGCGAGCCCATCCACGCCCGACCGGCGAACCGCCGCGAGCGAGCGCGCCGCTGGGTCCGTCGACACCGCCTCGCGACGGCGGGCCTACTCGGATCGGCCGTCGTCATCGTCGGCGCGGCCATCGCCGGGTCGATCTTCTACGCGGCCGCGCAGCGTCGCATCGCCGGCGAGCGCGCGGCCCTCGTCGCCGACGCCCGTCGCGCCGCCGACGAGGCGTGGAGCGCGATGGGGCGTGAGCGCGCCCGCGCCCGCGACGCGCGCGACCGGCGCGCGCTCGAGCGCCTCCTCGCCCACGGTCTGGCCGCGGTGCAGACATCGGCGACCCTTCGCGCGCTCGCGCCCGATGATCGGGCGGCCCGGGAGCGCGCGCTCGAGGCGACGGTCGCCTACGGCGAGGCGGCCCTCGCCGCCGAGCAGTGGACGCTCGCCGCGAGCGCGTTCGAGGGGACGAGCGCCCTCGGGATCGACGATGGTCGGGCGCGGGCGCTCCTCGCGCGGGTCACGAACGAGCGGGAGCGCGCCACCGCGGAGCGCCGCGACGAGGTCGAGCAGATCATCGAGACGGCGCGCGCCGGCCAGCTCGGATCGACCGCCGGCGGCTACGACGACGCCCTGTTCGCCCTCGCCCGCGAGCCCGATCCGCTCGTCGTCGGGCTGCTCGTCAACGCCCTCGACGGCGTGAGCGACGAGCTCCGGGCGGTGACTCGATCCGTCCTCGGCGGCGCGGGGCAGCCGACGCCCGACGAGGCGCGCGCCGGGGAGACCGAGATCGTCGGCCTCGCCGAAGCGCTCGAGCGCACCCTGACGCTTCCGCCCGGCGAGCTCGTCCGACCCGAGGACGGGGCGGTGATCGCCCGCGCGGCCAAGCGTCTCGAGCGGCGCGAGCTCCGCCGTCGACCGGAGAACGTCGCCGGGTCGCCTCTCGACGCGATGACGCTCGTCGGCGGCATCCAGCGCGAGCGCGTCGGCGAGGGCCCCCTCCTCCTGGGGCGCCTGTGCTCCGAGGCGCTCGGCCGGATCGGCATCGGCGAGGAGGCGATCGAGGCGCTCGGCCGCCGGGTCTTCGCCGAGGCCGACGACCTCCGGGCGCTCCCCGCGGCGGTCGCCCTGTGCCGAATCGGCGGGGAGCGAGCCATCGAGATCGTCCTCGCCGCGCGAGACTTCTTCGGACCGAACGGGGCGTTCTCGCGGCAGATCGCCCCGTTCCTCGCCCGGACCGGTCGAGCGACCCAGGCGACCTCCGAGGCGGAGGCGACCGCCCCGTCCGCCTCCGCCTCCCCGACCACCGTCGGGGCGCTGATCGAACGCGCCGAGCGCCGGGCGGCGACCGGCGACCACCCCGGAGCGCTCGCCGACCTCGACCGCGCCATCGCCCTCGACGCGAACGAGAGCGCCGCCTTCACCGCGCGCGCGATCGTCCGCAAGGAGAGCGGCGATCGCGCCGGCGCCCTCGAGGACTTCGCGCGGACGACCGAGCTCACGCCGGCCCGCGCGTCGGCGTGGGGCAACCTCGGCAGCCTCCGGGCCGAGGGCGGCGACTTCGCCCGCGCCCTCGAAGCCCTGAACCGCGCGGTCGACCTCGACCCGAGCTACGCCGGCGCGATCGCCAACCGGGGAAGCGTGCGAATTCAGCTCGGCGATGTCGACGGAGCCATCGTCGATCTTCGACGCGCGACCGAGCTCGACGGCCGCCTGGCCAACGCCTGGAACAGCCTCGGCGGCGCCCTCGCCCGGCGCGGCGACCTGCCCGGAGCGATCGCGGCCATGGATCGGGCGATCGAGCTCAGCCCCGAGTTCGTCATCCCTCGTCTGAACCGGGCGGGGATGCTCCGCGCGTCCGGCGACCTGGCCGGCTCCATCACCGCCCTCGACCGGATCATCACCGACGAGCCGCGCCTTGCCCACGCGTGGGCACAACGCGGGCTCTCCCACCAGGCCCGCGGCGATCACCGGACCGCGATCGCGGACTTCGACTGCGCCCTGGAGCTCGACGCGAACCTCTCCGAGGCGCTGAGCGCCCGCACCATCTCGCTCCGGGCCATTGGCGAGGACGCGCAGGCGGAGAGCGACGCCGAGCGCGCGACCGAGGCGGGTCCCGACTCCGCCCAGGCGTGGAATGCGCGAGGGCTCGCGCGCTTCGCGCGCGGCGATTTCCGGGGCGCCGTCGAGGACTTCGACCGGGCCGTTCAGAAGGCGCCCACCCTGGCCGAGGCATGGAACAACCGCGGCAACGCCCGCCGCGAGATGCGCGACCTCGCCGGCGCGATCGCCGACCTCGAGAAGGCCCTCGAGCTCGACCCGAGCCTCCCCCAGGCGTGGGCGAACCTCGGGTTCGCCCGCCAGCAGTCGCGCCAGCTCCCCACGGCGCTCCAGGCGTACGACCGGGCGATCGACCTCGCCCCGGACCTCGCGATGACCTGGAGCTACCGGGCCAGCGCCAAGATGGCGATGGGGAATTCACGAGGCGCGATCGCCGACTACGACCGGGCGCTCGAGCTCGACCCCAACCTGACGACTGCCTACACGAACCGAGGCATGCTCCGGGCGGGGACGGGCGACCAGGCGGGCGGGATCGCCGACCTCGACCGGGCGATCGAGCTCGACCCGCGCCAGGCGAAGGCCTTCGGCAACCGCGGGAACGTCCGCCGGCTGATGGGCGACCTCGACGGCGCCGTCGCCGACCTGACGCGCGCCCTCGAGCTCGCCCCGAACGACCCGCACCCGTTCGGCGTCCTCGGCATCGTTCGCTCGATGCAGGGAGACCGCGCGGGGGCCATCGCCGACTTCGAGCGCTACCTCCAGATGGCGCCCGGCAGCCCGAACGCGCCGGAAGTCCGCGCGCGTCTGGCGAAGCTGCGCGGCGGCGGATAGCAGAGCGCCGACACGGCCGTGACGTCGATCCGACCGGAACGAAATCCAGCCAATCCAACAATCCGCGGTTTCGTGCTCTCGCCGCGAAACGAGTGGAACCGCGGATTCCGCGGATTCCGCGGATTGCGAGTTGCCGGCGTCCGGGAGCTGTTCCAGCAACACCCGTCTTCTTGCACGAACGGGGAACGATCCACAGATTTCACAGATGACACAGATCAGGAGCTGCCGAAGGCGATCGTCCCTCGCCGAAGGCGGAGGCCCCTTTCGGCATCGGCGACGACTCGGACCCGCCCGCGGCAATCTGTGGAATCTGTGAAATCTGTGGATCGTACATCGCGACGGCAGTTGCCAGCTCGCGTTCCAGGAACAGGAACTCGCGCCCACCGCAGCGACGCGTCGACAACGGCTTGGCGCCGTCCGGTCCAATCCGCGCAATCCGCGGTTCGGTCTCTCTCGGCGTCGAACCAATTGGGAACCGCGGACTACGCGGATTACGCGGAATGCGAGTTGCCAGCGTCCGGTTCATTGCCGTTGCGCGGGCTCTGTGTTCCAGGAACGGGAAGCTCACGCAGAGGCACGGGGAGTCGCCGGGAACCGCGCCGTCGCGGATCGACCGTGGCGCTTCCTCTCCCGGGTTCTCCGCTCTCTGGATGGCGAGGTGAGCGCCACCCCGGAGCCGGTCGGCTCGTTCGTGCGGCGATACGGCGCCCGCGGTCGCCTCTCCGTGTCTCCGTGGTTTCATCCTCTTCGCCGAAGGCGAAGCCGGTCGGTCCGCGGTCGCCTGAGCGAGCTTGATAGCCCCTATCCGGCTGGCCCGGGGGCCGCTCAGGCGTCGGCGCCGAAGACTCGCTGGGCGATCAGCATGCCGACGAGCATCGCCGGCACGAAGACGAGCGCCTCGAGCCGCAGCGCGCCGAGGTTCGCGAGCGCCGGACCGGGACAGATCCCGCCGAGCCCCCAGCCGACGCCGAAGAGGGCGGCGCCGATGAAGAGGCGCGGCGTGAGCTCGCCCTTCGCGCGCCGCCCGGGCAGCTCGCCCTCCAGGAGCGGCTTGGCGCGGCGATGGACGACCTGGTTGAGGAGGGTGAAGGCGAGCACGGCGCCGCCCATCACGAACGCGAGCGACGGGTCCCACTCGCCGGCGAGGTCGAGGAACCCGATCACCTTGCCGGGATCGGTCATCCCCGAGACGGCCAGGCCGACGCCGAAGACGACGCCGGGGAGAAAGAGCAGCGCGGCGCCCCTCACGACGCGCCTCCGGCGACCAGGTGGTGGATCACGAAGACGGTCAGGAACGCCACGCCCATGAACGTGACCGTGCCGAGGATGCCCGGCGTCGAGCCGCGCGAGATTCCGCAGACGCCGTGGCCGCTGGTACAGCCGCCGCCGACGCGGGCGCCGAGCCCGACGAGCAGGCCCGCGACGGCCATGACCGGGAGCGACGCGGCCCGCTCGAAGCTCGCCGACGGCGGGTAGAGGACGAAGCTCGCGGCGCCGCCGACGACCAGCCCGACGACGAACGCGACGCGCCACGCCGTGTCGCCCGACACCCGCCGGAAGATGCGCGCGACGACGCCGCTCACCCCGGCGATCTTGCCGTTCAGGACGAGCGCTAGCCCGGTCGCCCCGCCGATCAGCAGGCCGCCGACGAGAGCTGGGACGGGTTCGAACTCGGCGATCGTCATGGGGTGCGTCCTCCTCGAGGCGCCGATGGTAGCGACGCGACCGCGCCCCTGTCATCCTCTCGGGCGATGGCGCGCATCGGACGCTACGAGATTCGTCGCGAGGTCGGCCGCGGCGGGATGGGCATCGTCTACGAGGCCTGGGATCCCGAGCTCCGTCGCGAGGTCGCGATCAAGCAGCTCACCGCGGCCGGCGAGGCCGGCCGCGGAACGCTCGAGCGATTCCGGCGCGAGGCGCAGGCGCTCGCCCGGGTCCGCCACGCGAACGTCGTCGCCGTCCACGAGGTCGGCGAGGACGCCGGCCAGCCGTTCATCGTGATGGACCTCGTCCGGGGCGAGTCGCTCCGTGACCGCCTCGGGCGCGAGGGGCCCGCCCCGGCCGGGCGCGCCGTCGCGATCGCGATCGCGCTCACCGAGGCGCTCGAGGCCGTCCACCGCGAGGGCGTCGTCCATCGCGACCTGAAGCCCGAGAACGTCCTCATGGGCGAGGACGACCGGATCCTCCTGACCGACTTCGGCCTCGCGAAGGACTTCGCCGGGGCGGACCCGTCCGGCTTCTCGACGATGATGGGCCGCTTCATCGGGACGCCCGGCTTCGCCGCGCCCGAGCAGGCGCGCGGGGAGCACGACCGTGTCGGGCCCGCGACCGATGTCTAGGGCCTGGGCGCGACGATCTACGCGATGCTCACCGGGCAGCCTCCGTTCACGGGGACGCAGATGATGGAGATCGTCGTCGCGACGATCTCCCGCGTCCCGACGGCCCCGTCGGCGCTCGGCAAGGGCGGCAGCCCCGACCTCGACGCGGTCTGCCTCCGGTGCCTCGAGAAGGAGCCGGAGCGGCGCTTCGAATCGATGGCCGAGCTCCGTGACGCGCTCGAGCGCGTCGCCCGGGGAGAGCCGCTCGGGTCCTCGATCCGTCGGACGCTCCCGTCGAGCCCGTCGACGGTGCCGTCGACGTCCCGGGCGTCGACCGTCCTCGCCCTGCTCGTCGCCGTGGCCGCCACGATCGCGGCGGCGATCCTCGGCGTGGTCCTCGGGGCGACCCGCCGGGAGGTCGACGCCCTCCGCGAGCGGCTCGCCCGGGCGCGGGACGAGGAGCGGGGCAAGGACCGTCAGCTCCGCCTCGCGCTCGAGGCGCTCGAAGGGCTCGGCGGGGTGGCCCCCGAGGCGGCCGAGGAAGGCGATCGGGCGGCGTCGCGCGAGGAGCTCGCCCGCGGCAACGCGCTCGTCCGAGAGCGGCGCCACGAGGAGGCCCGCGACGCGTTCGCCCGCGCCGTGCAGCTCGACTCGAGCGACGCCCTCGCGTGGGACAACCTCGGGTTCGCCCGCGGACTCCTCGGCGACCAGCAGGGGGCGCTCGCCGCCCACGACCGGGCCCTCGCCCTCGACCCCGAGCTCGCGAACGCCTGGATGAACCGCGGCGCGGCGCTTCACAACCTCGGCCGGACCGACGAGGCGCTCACCGCGCTCGACCACGCGATCGCCCGCGACGACTCGAAGCCGCGCGTCTGGTCCGTCCGCGGGCGGGTCCGGCAGGAGCTCGGCGACCCGGCCGGCGCATTCGAGGACTGGAGCCGCGCGATCGACCTCGACCCCGATCTCCGGGAGGCTCGCGAGGGCCGCGCGATGATCCTGGTCGGCCGGGGCGCTCTCGAGGCGGCCCTCATCGACATCGACGCGCTCATCGCCCTCGACCCCGGCGACGCGCGGGGCTGGGACCTCCGCGGCGTCGTCCACGCCCGCATGGATGCATGGGATCGCTCGCTCCAGGACCACGTCCGGGCGACCGAGCTCGCCCCCGACGTCGCTCTCTTCTGGTACAACCGCGGCTACACCCACGAGTATCGGGACGAGCTGGAGGCGGCGCTCGCGGCGTACGACCGCGCCCTCGAGATCGACGCGAGCTACCACGACGCGCGGACCAACCGTGGCGTTGTCCTCATCCGGCAGGGGCGCCTCGACGAGGCGATCGCGGAGTACGACACCCTGATCGAGCTGGCGCCGGGACTCGGGGCCGCGTGGGACCTGCGCGGGGCGGCCCGGGCGCGCCAGGGCGACTGGGCCGCCGCGATCGCCGATCATCGACGGGCGACCGAGCTCGCGCCCGAGCGTAGCCAGTACTGGTACAACCTCGGCCACGCCCATCAGAACGCCGGGGATCTCGAGGCCGCGTTCACCGCCTACGACCGCGCCGTGCAGCTCCGGCCGGGCGGCACGAGCGCCCTCTCGAACCGCGGCGTCGTCCGCGCCGAGCTCGGCGACGTCCCCGGCGCCCTGGAGGACTACGATCGCGTCCTCGAGCTCGACCCTCGAAACGGAAACGCCCTGCTGAACCGGGCGACGCTCCGGGGCGACCGCGGGGAGCTCGCCCCCGCGATCGAGGACTTCACGCGGTTCCTCGAGCTCTATCCCACGGACGGTCGGGCCGGCTCGGTCCGGGAGACCCTCGCCGAGCTCCGCGCGCGCAACCCCTGATCGGTACGCCCGTCGCCAGCGAATCGTTGATCCGCGGCCCCCGAGGCGGTACAAAGGGCTCACGATGACGCCCTGGATCCTCCTCGCCGTCGGCGCGTCCGCCGCCCTCTTCGCCCTCCACGGCCTCTTCCCGCTCCGTCGCCCGTGGCCGGCGATCGGGCCGGCGTGGATCGCGGGGTGGTTCGCCGCCGAGCTGCCGATCCATCTGCTCCTCGGGCTGACCGCCTCGGTCGCCGGCCTCGTCGCGCTCGGCGGCCTCGAGGCGTGGCCGGGTCAGCTCGGGGCGGGTCTCGCCGGCGTCGCGGCGCTCGCGTCGATCGCCCTGATCGGGCGCGCCCGGAGAACCGCGGCGATCGTCGACGCGGCGCTCGAGCGCGACCTCGGCGTTGAGCTGACCGAGCTGACCGAGCCGACCGACCGCGCGGAGAGCCTCGGCGGACCGCCGACCGGCGCCGCGCGTCTGGCGCGGATGGCGGCCGTCCTGCCCTTCGGCCGGCGCGACGTCGTCCGCGAGCGCGAGATCCCGTTCCACCGCGACGAGACGGGTCGCGTCCTCACCCTCGACGTTCGCCGGGCGGCGAGCCGCCCGACCGGGCGGCCCGTCCTGCTCTACGTGCACGGCGGCGGCTGGGTCATCGGCGACAAGACGAAGCAGGGCCTCGTCACCGTGAATCAGATGGCGGCGGCCGGCTGGACCTGCGTGTCGACGAGCTACGGACTGGCGCCGCGGGCGACCTGGCCCGACCTCATCATCGATGTGAAGCGCGCGATCCGCTGGGTGCGCGACCACGTCGTCGAGCACGGCGGCGACCCCGCCCGGATCGTCCTGGTCGGCGGATCGGCGGGCGCGCACCTCGCCGCCCTCGCCGCCCTGACCCCCAACGACCCGGCGCTGCAGCCGGGCTTCGAGCACGTCGACACGAGCGTCGCCGGCTGCATCGGCTACTACGGCGTCTACGACTGGACCGACCGCCACGGCCACTGGCCCCACGGCGCGCTCCCGATCCTGCTCGAGCGCATCGTCGTGAAGCGCCGCCGCGCCGAGCACCCCGAGCTCTTCGAGGCGGCCAGCCCGATCGCCCGGATCGGGCCGGACGCGCCGCCGTTCCTGCTCATCCACGGCGACCGCGACGTCCTCGCTCCGGTCGATGAGTCGCGGCGCTTCGCCGAGGCGCTCCGGGCGGCCGGCGCGCCGGTCGGGCACCTCGAGCTGCCGGGCGCGCAGCACGCCTTCGAGCTCGTCCCGACGACGCGCAGCCTCGCGGTGCTCGACAGCGTCGAGCGATTCGCGACGTGGGCCGCGGCCCGGCGCGCCGCCGCGGCGACTCGCCGGAGCGACCGCCTCCCGGTGCTGACCGGCGTCTGAGCGCCGGATCTCTAGCTCGCGGCTTCGCCTTCGGCGAAGAGGATGTCACCACGGAGACACGGAGGACACCGAGGATCCTCTGTCCGACGCCATTCTTCCGGGTTCGAGGCGACCACGATCCGGCGATGGGGAGCCGTGGCCGGACCGAAGCCGTGGCCGGAGCGAAGCCTCTCCGTGCTCTCCGTGTCTCCGTGGTGACATCCTGCTCGCCGAAGGCGAGCCCACCGGCACCTGAGCGAGCCTAGGCGGCGCCGCGATCGGCCGCGAAGGCCGCCAGCGGCGCCGCCCGGTCCTCCTCCCGGAGTCGGGCCAGGGCGCGCACCTCGATCTGACGGACGCGCTCGCGCGAGACGTCGAGGAGCCGGCCGACCTCCTCGAGCGTCTGCGGCGGGCCGCCGCGCAGGCCGAAGCGGCGGGTGACGACCTCGCGCTCGCGGAAGCTGAGGGTCCGGAGCACCTCGTCGACCCGCTCCGAGAGGAGATGCCGGTCGACCACGGTGCCCGGGGCGTCGCCGCGCTCGTCCTCGACGAAGTCGCCGAGCGATCCGTCGAAGCCGTCGCCGAGGGGGCGATCGAGCGAGACGGTGCCGCGGCGCAGCTCGCGCAGCTCCTCGACCCGGGCGACCGGCAGCGCGTCGTCCTCGGCGAGGCGCTCGACGACCTCGACCTCGGTCGGCTCGCGAGACTGCTCCTGTCGGAGGGCCTGGCGAGTGATCTCGGCCCGGCGGGCCGGCGCGGCGAGGTGGGCGGGCAGCCGCACCATCCGCCCCTTGTCGGCGAGGGCGCGGGTGATGCCCTGGCGGATCCAGAACGTCGCATACGTCGAGAACTTGAACCCGAGGCGGTGGTCGTAGCGCTCGGTCGCGCGGAGCAGCCCGGCGTTGCCCTCCTGGATGAGATCGATGAACGGGAGGCCGCGTCCGCGGTACACCTTCGCGACCGAGACGACGAGCCGGAGGTTGTGGGTCGCCAGGGTCCGGCGCGCGTTCTCGTAGCGGTCGACGCTCCGATCGATGCCCTCCATGCGGGCGGCGAAGCGATCGGCCGGCTCGCCGACCGCGTCGGAGATGGCGCGGCGGAGGCGGCGGCGATCGTGCTCGGGATCGGTCGCGCTCCGGGCGAGCGCCGCGGCGAGCTCGCGCAGCTCCGAGATGATGCGGCGAACGTGTCGGCCCCGGAGCGGGATCTCCTCGATCAGGGCGGCCGCCCGCCGGCGCCGCGCCGCCATCTGGTCGAGTCCCGCGCTCGTGCGTCGGGCTCGCCAGACGATCCACTCCTCGTCGAGGGCCGCGCCGAGTCGGGAGAGCGTCTCGAGGTTGCTCGCGAGGCGCTCGTCGAGGGCGCGTCGCTGCGTCGGGCTCGCCTTGCCGGTCGGCTCGATCGTCGCGCCGGCGCTGCGGACGCCGTCGCGGACCTCGGTGAGCAGCGCGTAGGCCCGGCTCATGCCGAGCGAGGTCTCGAGGACGCGGCGCCGGTAGCGGTCGCGCGCCTGGCGCAGCGTCCGGGCGAGCCGCAGCTCCTCCTCGCGGGGAAGGAGGCGGGCCGCGCCGACGCGGTCCATCTGCGCGATGTAGGTCCGGAGCTCCGGATCGGGGTCGTTGGATCTCTTCTTCACGGCTCCTCCTGGGAACGACGATGGAAACGACGTCGGCTCGGGCGACGTCCCGGAGAGAGCGTTCGCGCGCCGGCCGATGCCGCGCAACCGCCGTGCCGGGCGTCGTGAACGGCGCCGGCGCCCGTCCGCCCTCCCCTTCGAGGACGCTCGCGAGCGGCCGGCATGTCAGCGCGACATGCGAGCCGTTCCTCCGCTGCCAGACGGGCGGGGACGGGAGCGCCTTCGACCGTCGTCCCGCCCAGCGCCCCGAGCTTCCACGCAACGGATTGCTGCAGAAAGGGTAACGAGGCGCCGTGAGCCTCGACTTCCCTTGTCGGCCCGTCATCGGAGAGCTATGGTACTCGAATGCGCCTCGAGTCCCGCGCGTCGGGAGATGAGGAGCGCACACCCCATGTCGGATCCGACCATCCACGACGTCGCCGGCCAGACCGAGGAGCTCCAGGGGGAGCTCGCGCTCCGGCATCTCGAGCGCTCGAGCGGGCGCCGTCCGGCGGAGAGCCTCGAGCGCCTCTTCTCCCGCTTCCCCCTCGCCGCCTCGACCGAGGCGATCGATCTCATCCGGGTCGCCCCGATCGATGGCGACGAGGAGGCGCGGCGGCGCGACGCTCTCCTCGAGGCGACGATCGCCGGCTTCGTCGGACGCGAGACGCGGCGCCTCGCCGCCGACCTCGAGACGCGCGCCGATGCGAGCGTCGCCGTCTCCGACCGCGGACCGCGGCCGCCGCGGTCGCTCCTCGCGGGGGCGAGCGCCGAGGTCGACGCGTCGGCGCGCCACGCCTTCGTCGCCGCCTTCGTCGGCCACGTCGAGGAGCTCGAGCCGCTCCTCGCCGAGAAGCTCTCGCTCGAGCGCGGGATCGCGCGGCGCCTCGGCTTCGACGACGTCGTCGACGTCCGGTGCCGGCTCGGCTCCTTCGATGTCGATGCGACGGTCGCCGCCCTCGAGGAGCTCCTCGCCGACACCCACGACATGTATCACGACGTCCTCGGCTGGAGCGTGAAGCGAGCGGTCGGCGTCGAGCTCGCGGAGGCGACGATCGGCGACGTCCTCTTCACCCTCGGGGTGCGTCACGCCGAGGCCGAGCGCGGGATCGAGACCTCGGACGACGCGCCGGCCCTCCTCGCCCGCTTCGTCCCCCAACTCGGTCTCGACCTCCGCGTCGGCGGCAACGTCACCCTGGAGACGGGGCCGGGACCGGCCGATACCCCGCGCGCCCTCGTCGCCGCCGTCCGGGTGCCGCACGATGTGAGGCTGGTCTACCGCGTCGTCGAGGGGCGTCCGGCCCACCACGCCTTCCTCGACGCGGTCGGCCGGGCGTTCGCGCTCGCCCATCGCCCCGGCGCGGGGCCGATGGCGGACCGCGTCCTCGGCGACCCGTCGGTCGTGATCGCGTTCGGCCGGATGCTCTCCGCGTTGCCTTCGAACCGCAGCTTCGCCACGCGCGAGCTCGGCGTCGCGAAGGCGCGCGACCTCACCCAGGCCTGTCTCGTCGAGCGACTCTTCGAGGCGCGGACCGCGGCCGCGCGCCTGCTTCACGAGGTGGACCTGCGTCGCGCGGCGACCGTGACCGAGCACCGGGCCGCGTTCGGCGAGCGCCTCCGCGGCGCGCTCGGGATCCGTTATCCCGACGCCCTCTACCTCTGGGACATCCGCGAGCCGCTCGCCGCGGTCGACCAGGCCCGGGCCGTCCTCCTCGAGGGCGCCCTCACCAAGCACCTCGTCCACTACTTCGACGACGACTGGTACCGGAACCCCCGGGCCGGCCGCTTCCTCCAGGATCTCTGGGGCCGCGGCGGCGCGCTGTCGTTCGAGGGGCTCATGGCCCACCTCGGCCACGAGCGCGCGACGGGGCGCCCCCTGGCGGAGCTCTTCGGGCGCAACCTCTGACCTGGCCTGGCTTTTCCATCGCCGGTCGGTAGGATGCGCGAACCGGGCCGCCCCCGGCCGCGTGGTGCCGAGAGGGGACGCGTGAGGCCGCCGCGGTCGAGCCGTCCAAAGGGCGTTCTGGAGCACTCACGCCTCGTCATGACGACCCCGCGCACCGCCGCCGCCCTGATCGCCCTCGCCTCGCTTTTCGCGGGGCCGAGCTGCGCGGAGACGCCGCCGACCCGGCCCGCCCCGACGGCGACGGCGCCCGCTCCGGCCGCTCCCGGCGCTCCGGCCCAGCTCGAGATCGACGGAGCCCACGCGGTTTGGAGGCTGAGCGATCGCGTCCTGAGCGGCAGCGTCCCCGAGGGAGACGCCGCCTTCGCCGCGCTCGCGTCGCTCGGCGTCCGGACCGTCCTGAGCGTCGACGGCGCCCGGCCCGACCTCGACGCGATGCGCCGCCACGGCCTGCGATCGATCCACCTCCCGGTCGGATACGACGGCATCGAGCGGGCGCGCGCCGTCGAGATCGTCCGCGCCGTCGAGGAGTCGCCGGGGCCCGTCTACGTTCACTGCCACCACGGTCGTCATCGCGGCCCGACGGCCGCGGCGATCGCGCTGATCGCCGTCGAGGGCTGGAGCGCCGAGCGCGCCGTCGCGCAGATGCGCGCGATCGGAACCTCGTCGCAGTACGTCGGCCTCTACGACGTCGTCGCCCGGTTCGACGCGCCCACCGCGCGCGAGCGCGCGACGGCTCGAAGCGCTCCGCTGCCGGCGGTGGCCGCGGTGCCGCCGATGGCGGCCGCGATGGTCGGCATCGACCACGGGAAGTCGAACCTCGACGACGTCCGCGCCGCCGACTGGGGCGTCCCGTCGAACCACCCGGACGTCGACCCGGCCCACGAGGCGCTGAAGCTCCGCGAGCTCTTCGTCGAGCTCGGCCGGAGCGACGGCGTCGCCGACGAGCCGCTCGCATTCCGGCGCCGGCTCGGCGACGCGGCCCGGGCGGCGGGCGAGCTCGAGGCGGCGTTGCGCGCCGGCGATCGCGACGCCGCGGAGCGAGCCCACGCGGCGATCGACGCCGCCTGCCGGGGCTGCCACGCCGCGTTCCGCGACGTGCCGACCGACTGACGCTGCGCGAGGCCTCTCGCGATCGCTCTCGCGCGACGGTATCGTCGAGATGAGCGAGGTCGCGCCGTTGCCCCGAGTCGTCCACTCCATTTCGCGTGCCGCGTTCGCGGCGGTCCTGATGATGCTCGCGCTCGCCGGCGCCGGCATGCACGCCGCCCGTGTCCGCGGGGACGAGAGCGCCGCCGGCGGCGGCCTCGGCGGTCCGGCCGGCGGGGCGCGCGCCGCGGTCGACCGCGACCGGATCACCGCGCGGGCGCTCGCGCGTCTCCGCGACCCCGGCGACCGCGACGTCGAGGGCATCGTCGACCGCCTCGCCGAGGCGCTCCGGGGCGACGGCCGGCGCTGGTCGGACGTCGCTGGCCGGCTCCTCGCGCTCCTCGGTCACGGCGACCGCGCCGTCGTCATCCGCGCGATCGACGCGACCGGCGACCTCGTCCGACGAAGCGTCGGCTCGGAGCTGCTCGTCACCCGGGTCGACCAGACCGTCCTCGCGAGGCTCCAGGAGGTCGCGAGCGATCGCGGGCGCGACGCGCTCGTGCGCCTCGCGGCGCTCGCCGCCCAGAGCGTGCGCGGTCGCGAGGGGACGCTCTCGGACGAGGCGTCGGCGGGCACGGCGGTCGCGCTCCTCGTGAAGGGCGACGAGGCGGTCGCGGCGGCCGCGGTCGGCTTCCTCGAGACGCTTCCGCGGGACGCGGTCGCGGTGCCGCTCGCCGCCCACCTCGGACGACCCGAGGCGGTCGCCCGACGCCGCGCCCTCGAGGCGGCGGCGATCCTCGGCGTCCCGCTTCCGCTCGAGCCCGTCGGCGCGCTCCTCCGCGAGGACGAGTCGGCGTCGGTCCGGGCGGCGGCGGCGAGGCTCGTCGGTCGCCTCACCTCGCGCGACCCCGAGGCGGCCGGGAGGCTGCTCCGCGAGGCGCTCCGGGACGGCGAGCCGAGCCCGCGCGTCCGCGAGGCGCTGTGCGGGGAGCTCGGGCGACCCGGCCTCGTCGGTCGCGAGAACAGCCGCGTCCTCTGCTCGATGCTCGACGATCCGATCGTCGAGGTCCGCTGGGTGGCGCTCGAGGCGCTCGCGACGGCGGGCGACCGGTACGCGTTCCTCCAGGTCAGCCGGCATCTGCTCGACGAGCCCGAGGGGAGCCGCGGTGCGCGGCTCGCTCGAGAGGCGCAGAAGCGGATCATGAGCCGGATCCGCCGCCCGACCCAGCCCGAGGAGTACCGCCCCGAGGCGCGCCTCGAGGAGAAGCGCGCGATCATCGAGGCCGTCCGGGCGGCGCCGGCCGGCGTGGTGCAGGAGAAGGGGATCGACGCCCTCATCTCGATGCTCGCCGACCCCGACCCGGGCGCTCGCGCCGAGGCCGCCGAGGCGCTGCGGGAGCTGACCCCGGCCGGCCGCGACGCGGCGCCGGCCGACCCGTTCGGCTATCGCTTCGACGACCCGGCCGACACGCGGCGCGACGCGGCCCGCGGCTGGCGCGAGTGGTACTGGCGCTGGACGCGCGGTGAACGCTGAGCCGCTCCGGAGGCTCCGGGCTCGAGCGATCGGGCACACCTTCGGGACCGATCGATCGCTCGCCGACGCCATCGACCGGGCGGGCTTCATCCAGGCCGACCCGATCCGAGCGCCGGCCCGCGCCCAGGACCTGACCCTGCGTCAGAGGGTCGAGGGCTACCGGGCGGGCGACCTCGAGCGCCGCTACGCCGAGCTCGACATCGAGGAGGGGCTGCTCTACGCCTACGGCTTCCTGCCATCGGGCGCCTGGTCGCTCCTGCGTCGCCGCGGCGTGAAGCCCGAGACGCCGCTCGAGCGGAGCGTCCTCGCCGAGGTGCGGCGTCGCGGCCCGACGCACCCGCGCGACCTCGAGGAGCGCCTCGGAAACGATCGCGTCGAGAACGCGTGGGGCGGATCGTCGAAGGCGACGACCGCCGCCCTCGACCGGCTCCAGTGGATCGGGTTGCTCCGCGTCGCCCGCCGCGAGAGCGGCATCCGCGTCTACGAGCGCGCGCCGCCGCTCGGATCCCGCCCGCCGCCGGCGAAGCGCTACGCGGAGCTCGTGATGCTCGTCGCGAACGTCCTCGCCCCGGTGCGCGAGCGGACGCTGCGCTCGATCGCCGCGCGACTCCGCCGCGCCGTCCCCGGAGTCGACGACCACCGGAGCGCGATCGAGGCGCTCGTCCGCTCGGGAAGGCTCGAGCGCGGAGGGTGCGAAGGCGGCACCTACCTCTGGCCACCGACCGAGGACGAGCCGCCCGAGCCGCCCCGCCGCGTCCGGATCCTCGCCCCGTTCGACCCGCTGGTCTGGGACCGCGACCGGTTCGAGCAGCTCTGGGGATGGACGTACCGGTTCGAGGCGTACACCCCCGTGAAGAAGCGAGTCCGCGGCTACTACGCCATGCCGCTGCTCTGGGGGGACGCGATCATCGGCTGGGCGAACGCGGGCGTCACCGACGGCAAGCTCGACGTGGACCTCGGCTTCGTCCGATCGCGACCGCGCGACCGGGCGTTTCGCCGGGAGCTCGACGAGGAGATTGGCCGTCTCGAGGCGTTCCTCGCCTGACGGACGAGCCAGCGCGGGTCTCTCTCGCGCGCGAAGAGAGGCCACAGATTGCACAGATTGCACCGATTTCGAGCTGCCGAAGGCGAACGTTCCCGGCGCGAGCGTCTCGAACCGAGACGCATCGCCCCCCGATCGAATCAAGAATCAAGGGGTCAGGTCTCGGATGTTCGCATTAAGAGCATCAAGGGGTCAGGTCTCAGATGTTCGCACTAGGACCGTTAACACGAACATCTGAGACCTGACCCCTCTCTTGACTCTCTCTTGCCTTGGTCCCTCGGAACCCTGACGGCGGCAACGGCCCGGAGTGGCCCGCGGCAATCTGTGAAGTGAAATCTGTGAAATCTGTGGCCTGGACCGCCTGCACCGCCGGGTTGGCACCCGCGAACTGGCGCTAGATGTCGCTCGTGAGGATGAAGCGCCAGTCCCAGCTCTTCATCCGGTGGTGGATCACGCTCGCGGTCGCGCTCGGAGCGTGCCCCGCGCTCGCGAGACGACGCTCGAGGGGGTCGCCCTCCGGGACGCAGAACATGTGGACGTGGTCGTCCTGGGGCTCGGGGAGCGCGGGCTCGGCGCAGGGGCCGAACTGGACGTGGAGGAGCGGCATCGGCTCGCCCGTGCTGGCGAGGACGATGTCCTTCACGCCGCCGAGCGAGAGGTAGCCGAGGGGGCCGCGGGCGTCCTCGAGGGCGGGGGCCAGCGTGCGCATCGCCTCGGCGTCGAGGCTGTAGAGGTGGATCACGGTCGCGAGGCCGATCGGGACGAGGCGGTAGCGCTGCGCCATCCTCACGACCCTGTTCTCGCTCCCGTCGCCCGGGTTCATCGAGATCCCGTAGCCTCGGCGGCACCGGGGGTACTTCCTCGGGAAGCCGTGGAGGAGCATCTTCCAGGGGATCCGCTCGCCTCGCCGCCCGGGCCGGACCTTGAGGTCGCAGAGGTACCACGTCTTCTCGGCCTTCGCGCCGGGCGCCCTCGGCACGCGGCGGAGCACCGCCGCGGCGACGGCGACGATCTCCTCGTCCTCGGTGCCGGCCCCGTCGATCGCGACGAAGAAGCTGCACGCGCCGAGCCGGGCGAAGAAGGCGAAGTAGTCGGCGCCGTGGTCGATCTCGAACCGGTCGTCGCCGAGCGGATAGGAGACGCCGCGCTCGAGGTCGGCCACCCGCGGTGAGAACGCGGGCCATTCCGGCGGGGCGAGCTCGCGGACGGTGATCGCCACGGCTCTCCCGGTCAGGCGCGCAGGTGCCGCTCGAGCGGCTGGTCGAGCACCCAGCGACGCGTCCGCGCCCGGTAGAGATGCTCGTAGAGGGTGTCGAACGTCACCGCGCCGAGACGCAGCCCCTGCTCGATCACGTAGCGGTCCTCGTCGGTGCCGTCCCGCCAGAACGGGCGGAGCACCTCGAAGAAGTCGTCCGCGTGCTTGATGTCGAGCTCCTCGTGGAGGTCGTAGTGGATGATCCGGTCGGCCGGGAGCCAGCCTTGTGCGACGATCGCCCGGCCGATCCGGCCCGAGATGTCGCTGAACATCCGCTCGATCATCCCGAGGACGCCGGTCCCGACGAGGAACTCGTCCATGACGCAGGCGCCGGTGAGCGCCGTGTTGAAGAGCCGCACCTCCGGCCAGAGGGGGCGCCGGCCGAGCTCCTCCTCGCTCACCCCGAGGCGCTCGAGGAGCGCCAGGAAGGTCTCGCCGTGGGCGTCGTGGTCGCTCCCCTCGCCGTGCTCCTCCCAGACGTTGCGGAGGATCTCGCGGCGTTGCCGCGCGCTCGGGATCTTCGCGGCGACCGCGGCCATGGGACGGCTGAAGAAGATCACCGCGTTGTAGAACTGGATCTGCGTCTCGACGAAGTCGTCCCGATCGAAGCTGCCGTCGGCGAGCGCGACCAGGAACGGGTTCTTCGGGTAGTCGGTCTCGGCCAGGATGCGCTCGACGAGCTCGTCGAACGCGCCCGGGGTCACCGACGCGGCGCGCTCGGGGCTCGCCTCCTCTCGCACCTTGCTCACGGCCGTCACCTCATCTTCGTGCCGACGTGGACGCTCTCGTAGAACAGGCTTCGATCGATCTCGAGGAGCTGCGCCCCGAGCTCGTCGTCGAAGCGGAAGCGCTCCCCGAAGCTCGCCTCGATGTCGCGGTCGTTGTTGAGCTGGCGAAAGACCACGACGGCGCCGGGGCTGAGCTGCTCGGCGAGGTGACCGGCGACCTCCTCGACGTCATCGGGCCCCATCCAGTCGAAGATGTTCGAGAGGCCGATCAGCTCGAACTCGGCGAGGTCCGTCTGATCGCGGATCCGCCCCCGCCGCAGGGTGATCTCGGGGTCCGGGTCGGGTCGCTTCGCGAGGAAGCGGGGCAGGGCCGCGGCCCGGTCGGGGTAGGAGCCGACGAAGACGTGGTGGAGGAACGGGTTGTCCGCCGCGCCCGGCGCCGCGAGCCCGCGCTCGAACGCGCGCCGGAAGTACGCGGGGTAGCTGCCGGGCTTGGCGTGCTGGGTCGCGAACGGTCCGAACATGGTGTTCAGGATCGAGTCGCAGAAGAAGAGGTCGAACGCGACTGGCCAGAACTTGTGGCCGGTGAGCTCGGCGATCCGCTCGGGCGTCGGCTCCTCGAGCAGCTTCTCGGTCTTCACCCGCCCGAGGACGAGGTCGTAGAGGAACAGGCGCAGCCCGCGGAAGAGCGACTCGAAGTTGCCCCGCTCCGAGAGCCCGTCGGGGTGACTCGTGCCGATGTTGAACGCCGCCTTGGTGTCCGCCTCCCCGAGCTCGGTCAGCGCCGCCATCTTGTCGCGGACGTGGTCGAGCTGATCCTGGCTCGGGTCGAGGAGGGTGATCTCGACCTCGGGGAAGACGCCGGCGATCGAGAGCCCGGTGCAGCCGCCCGACGCGATCAGCAGGACGCGCTTGCAGCCGAGCGCGTGCACGAGCTGGATCTCGAGGTCGGGATCCTCGCGGACGACGGCGAACTGGAGAGGGTTGTCTCGCATCGATCTCTCCGCCCGGGCGATCCCCTCCAGACTAACACGGAGCCGCGCCGGGAGCGCGAGCCCGGGCGCGCGGTGCCCGATCGAGCGCTGGGCAACGGGCGCGATCCATGGTCTCCTCGCGCGACTGCCATGACCGCCCGGCTGCTGACCCTCCCCATCCGCCACCCCGCGACCGCCCTCGCCCTGGTCGTCCTCGGGACTGCCCTCGCCCTCGCTCCGCTGGTCGCGCCCGACCTCGTCTCGTCGCTCGTCGGCGTGGAGACCCGCCTCCGGTTCGACTTCCGGGTCGAGAAGCTCTTTCCCGACGACGACCGCCGCCTCGAGGACCACCGGGCGTTCGTCGACGACTTCGGCCGCGACGACGACACGGCGATCATCCTCCTGGCCGGCGACGCCGACGTCCTCGAGGCCAGCGCCCTGGGGCGGATTCACCGGATCACCGAGCTCCTCCGCGACCATCCGCTCGTCGACGCCGACCGGGTCAGCTCGCTCAGCCACGTGAGCTTCGTCCGGGCGGAGGGGGGCTGGCTCGACGTTGCTCCCCTCTTCGAGCCCGACGACGCGGCGACGTGGGATCGCGATGCGATGGCCGCGCTCCTCCTCGACCATCCGATCTACCGCGACCAGGTCGTCTCGGGCGACGCCCGCGTCTGCGGCTTCGTCGTGCCGCTCCATCCGATCGAGGCGAGCCCCGAGGCGCGGCGCGAGCTGGTCGCCTTCCTCCGGCGGACGCTCGCCGACGAGGCCGGCCCGGGCGAGACGGTCCACCTCGACGGGATCATCGTCACCCGCGACGTCGTCCTCGAGCTCATGCGGCGCGACAGCCGCGTCTACTACCCGACCGCCCTCGCCGTCCTCGTCCTCGCCCTCGTCCTCGTCCTCCGCGACGTCCGGGCCGCCCTCCTGACGACCACGGCCGTCGTCCTGAGCGTCGTCTGGACGCTCGGGCTGATGGCCTGGGCCGGCATCCCGCTGAACCTCGTCTCGACCGCGATCCCGGTCCTGCTCGTCGTCGCGGGGGTCGGCGACGCGGTCCATCTGATCGAGCGTCTCCGCCATCTCGCGGTCCTCGGCGTCGCTCCGGGCGAGGCGCTCGAGCAGGCGGTCGCCGAGGTCGGCCTCGCCTGCCTCATGACGAGCGTCACCACGGCGGCCGGCTTCCTCTCGCTCGCGTTCGCCGGCGTCGTCACCCTGCGCGAGTTCGGCGTCCCGACCGGGGTCGGCATCGTGTTCGCGTTCGTCATCACCTTCCTCCTCCTCCCCCCGGTGCTCCTCGCCTGGCCGGCGATCGCCACGCCACGCGCCGAACGCCGCGGCCTCGGGCGTCGGATCGCCCGCGGGGCCTGGCGCCTCGTCGCCGCCCGCCGCGGCTGGGTTCTGCTCGGCGCCGCGGCGGCGACGCTCGCGGCGGTGCTCGTCGCGCCGAGCGTCCGCGTCGAGAGCCGCATGCTCGAGGACTTCGACGAGGACGGCCCGCTCCACCAGACCCGCCGCTTCATCGAGGAGCGGATGGGCGGGGTGAGCGCGATCGAGGTGATCGTGCGACGCCCATCCGACGCGGTCGCCGTCGCGCCGGGGGGGCCGACCGGCGCCGCCGCCGCGATCGCGGGCGCGGGGGGCGCGCGCGCCCGGATGCTCGACCCCGACGTCCTCGCCGCGGCCGCGGCGCTCGCCGAGCGCCTCCGCGCCGAGGACTACCGCGCCGCGGGGGTCCTCTCGGTCGTCGGCCTCACCGACTACCTCGCCGAGATGAACCACGTCCTCGAGGAGCGGGCGCCGGGGACCGACGTCCTCCCCGGGACGCGGGCCGCCGCCGCGCAGCTCCGCTTCCTCTACGAGAGCAGCCGGCCGAGCGACCCGACGGTCGACTTCGTCGGCGACGCGCAGGAGGTGCTCCGCATCCGGGTGCGGGTGAAGAACCTCTGGACGCCCGAGTTCTTCGAGCTCGCCGACCGGATCGAGGCCGAGGCGAGCGCGCTCCTGCCGCCCGACCTCGAGGTGCGGGTGACCGGCTTCACCCTGATGATGCAGGCGGTGCAGCAGTCGATCATCCGCCACCTCGCCCAGAGCCTCGCGATCGCCGCCGGCGTGATCCTCCTCGCGGTCGTGCTCCTGACCGGCTCGGTCCGCGGCACGGTCCTCGGGCTGGTCGCGAACCTCCTCCCGCTCCTGCTCCTCCTCGCGGTGATGGCGCTCGTCGGGTTCCGCCTCCGGATGATCACGAGCGCGATCTTCTGCGTCGTCTTCGGGATCGCCGTCGACGACACGATCCATCTCTTCGCCGCGATCCGCGCCGGGTCGCGCTCGACCGGCGGCGCGATCTCTCGCCGCGCTCTCCGGCGGGCGGTGACCGAGACCGGCGCCGCGATGATCGCGACGAGCGCCATCCTCGCGGCCGGCTTCGGCGTGCTGCTCCTCTCCTCGATCCGGGCGAATCGCCTCTTCGCCGGCCTCTCGATCCTGACGATCGTCCTCGCCCTCGCGATCGACCTCCTCGCGATCCCGGCGTTGCTCCTCCCGCGGCGCCGACGGAAAACCTCGCCCGGGCAGATCGACGGAAGTGACCGATCGGTCACAGTATAAGAGTCAATCCAAGATACCCTTACGAGAATTGCCGCACGCGACGGGCTCATCGGCGACTATAATCCTCGACCCCCGGAGAGAGGAGGACCCGTCGTGATCAATGAGAATCGAGCCCGCCCCGTCGCTCCCGTCCTCGCGACCGCCGTCGCCTTCGTGCTGCTGATCGCGGTGCTCGCCGGCGGCGCGCTCCTCGCCGCGCCCGCCGGAGCCGGCGACGACGACATGCCCGATGACGTCGACCCGCGCGTCGCGGTCCCGATCGGCTCCTCGATCGGAAAGCTCCAGGTGACCGACATCCGGTACCTCCCGCGCACGATCGACGAGCTCGGCGAGGCGAAGGCGCGCGTCCTGGTCTTCACGACGACGAGCTGCCCGATCGTGCGCCGCTACATGCCGCGCCTCGTGGAGCTCGACGCCGACTACCGCGAGCGCGGCGTCGTCCTCGTCGCCGTCGACGTCGGGCCCGAGGACACCCTCCTCGACGTCGCCGCGCAGGCGCTCGAGCACGGCGCGCCGTTCCCGTTCGTCAAGGACGCCGACGGGTCGGTCGCGGCCGCTCTCGGGATCGGCCGCACGCCCGAGGTCGTCATCCTCGACGGCGAGAACCGCCTCGTCTACCGCGGCCGGATCGACGACCAGGTGCGGCTCGGCGGCGTCGCCCCGAAGGTGAAGCGCCACGACCTCCGCGAGGCGCTCGACGAGGTGCTCGCCGGGAAGGCCGTGACGCTCGCCGAGACGCCGGTGGACGGCTGCGCCCTGACCGCGCCGAGCGATCACGGTCCGGGCCGGGACGCGCCGGCGCCGACGTGGACCGAGGACGTCGCCCCGATCGTGCAGCGCCGCTGCCAGGACTGCCACCGCCACGGGGGCGGGGCGCCGCTCACGCTGACGTCCTACGACGACGCCCGCGACGTGGCGGCGATGATGGCCGAGGTCGTCGAGCAGCGGCGGATGCCGCCCTGGTTCGCCGACCCGCGCCACGGCTCGTTCCGCAACGACCAGAGCCTGTCGGACGACGAGCGCCGCACCCTCCTCGCGTGGATCGCGGCCGGGACGCCGCGCGGACCGGCCGACGCCGAGCCGCCGGCGCGCACCTGGCCGACGAGCGAGTGGGCGATCGGCGAGCCCGACCTCGTGATCTCGATGGATCACTCGATCGACATCCAGAAGGACGGCTACATGCCGTACCAGTACGTGATCCTCCCGCACGTCTTCAAGGAGGACACCTGGGTCTCGGCCGTCGAGATCCTCCCCGAGGTTGCCGAGGTGCTCCACCACTGCAACATCGGCTACACGATCCCGGCGGAGGGGCGCGACACGCACTTCATCACCGGGCGCGTCCCCGGCGGCGGGCCGCTGGAGCTGCGCGACGGCGTCGGCTTCAAGATCCCGAAGGGCGCGATCCTCGGGCTCCAGATCCACTACACCCCGATCGGCGTCGCGACGAAGGACCGGATCCGCGTCGGGCTCAAGTTCCCTCGCGGCCCGATCCGCCAGCAGCTCCGCCACCTCCGGATCGGCAACACGAAGTTCGAGATCCCCGCCGGCGCGCGGCATCACCCGGTGCGGGCGAGCCGGCGTCTCCCCCACGACGCGATCGGCGAGGGGATGTTCGCGCACATGCACCTGCGCGGGAAGGACATGAGCTTCAAGGCGCGCCATCCCGACGGGAGCGAGGAGACGCTCCTGTCGATCCCGAACTACAGCTTCGACTGGCAGCTCGGCTACGAGTGGACGGTCGGCGCCCAGCGCTTCCCGAAGGGGACGCGGATCGAGGTCGAGGCGCACTTCGACAACTCGACCTGGAACCCCTACAACCCCGACGCCGAGACGCCGGTCAGGTTCGGTCTCCAGACCTACCACGAGATGATGTACGGCTTCTTCTTCTACGTGGCGGAGGGGGAGGACCTGGGGATCCACGTCGATCCGGCGACGGGCCGCGAGGTGGAGGCGCCGGCTCCCGCCCCGGAGAAGCGGCGGGTCTACTGAGCCCGGCCCTCGTCGAGCGAAGGAGGTCCGGCGCGACACCCGAGACAGTCCGCGTCATCCGCGCAATCCGCGGTTTCACTCTCTCGGCGCCGAACGAGAGGGAACCGCGGATTGCGCGGATGACGCGGATCGGGGGCGGCCGGTCCGAGTTCACGCCGAGGCGCGCGTCCCGAAGCGGGTCCGCCGCCCGGCCCGGCCGTCACGCTCACGTTCGTGACGACCGGGCCTCCGCGCGAGAGAATGATCAGGAAGTAGGAGGAAGTAGGAAGGTCGTGACTCGCATGCGGTCGCGGGCTAGGCGCACGCCGCCGCGGCCGCTGCCGTTGCGTAGGCGCTCTCCCACTGCTCGGGCGTGACGACGCCCTTGCGGATGAACCGGGCGGCGATCGCGCCGAGCCGGCTCTTCTCCTCGCGGAGAACGTCCTTCGCCTGGTAGTGGCTGATCAGCTTCTGGCTCACGAGGACGCGGAGGACCGACCACGCCTTCGGCTCGTCGTCGACCTCTCCTGTGACCGGCTCCATCAGGAACAGACACGGGACGCCGCCGAACCAGATCGCGGTGTGGGCGCGCAGCTCCGAGCGCATCCCGGCGCCGAGGCGGACGCCGCGCACCCGCGTCCGGTTCGTGCTGCCCAGGTCCTCGATCACCCAGCGGCGACCGCTCCAGAAGATCCGGGCGTGGCTCTTGCTCACCGAGCAGTGCCGGATCGCGACGCCGTTGCTCCGCGTGCGCCCGACCTGGGTCTCGCGGCCCTCGAGGAGGAAGTCGCCGCGGGTTGCATCGCAGCCGACGACGAGGCGCGGGCGGCTGCTCCGCACGGCGTCCTCGGTCGAGATCGCGCTCGAGGAGCCGGCGCGGTCGTCCCACTCGTGGATCGTCATCGTCACGCTCGCGCGCGGCGCGGACGGCGCGGGCGCGGCGGGGACGTCGTGCTCGACCGTCGCCTCGGCGGCTCCGTCGTCGTCGGTGTCGGCGCACGAGTCGACCTCGGCCTCGGCGACCGGCTCGATTCGCTTGATCGTCGTCGCCTCGGACTGCGCGACGGGGAGGATCTCGTCGGCGCCGAACGACTCCTCGGCGACCCGCGAGGCGCGGAGCGCCTGCTGGAGGAGATCGATCTTCGCGTCGAGCTCCTCGGGCGTCCTCGGCGCCGGGTCGGGGCGCCGGGCGCGGGCGACGAACAGACCCGGCGGCGTGATCGAGAACGCCGGGAACGCGAAGGGGCGCGGAGCGACCTCGGCGCCGCACGCGTGAATGGCGAGGGCGTGCCACGCCGGCGCGTCCGCCCGGAGGGCCGCCCGGACCTCGGGGCGCTCGACGGGGCGAGGCGGCGCGGCTCGTTCGGTCCGCCCGCGCGGTCGCCGCGCGCCCGGCGTCGGCGTCGGGTCGGGCGTCGGCTGCGGCGATGCGGCGCGGGCCGTCTCGGCCGCCTCACGGTGGCGCGCCCGGAGCTCCTCGAGGCCGATCGGTCGGGCCGGAAGCGGCGTCACCGTCCGCTCCGCGACGGATCGCTGCACGCGCTCGCGGACCCACTGGGACCAGGCCGTCATCGGGACGCCGTCGCGCGGCGTCAGCGGCTCGTCGGCGGGATGGAGCTCAGGGGGGCCGACGCCCGCTTCGGAGGCGAGGCCCGTCGCCGCAGGCCTTCCGCGCATCCGCGGCAGCGGCCGCGTCGGCGCGAGTCCGCCCGCGCCGCCGGCCGCCCGCGGCCGCCGCAGCCGACCCGTGGGACGCCGATGCCCGGATTCGCCCGGGCTCCGCCCGGTCCGACCCGACCCATTCCTTCTCGAACCGACGCGCGCTCGATCTTGCATGAATGTCGTAACCCTCTGCCCTCTAGGATTGCCGGCGCCGCTCACCTCCCGGCGCCCCGCCCTGTCGTCCGGGAAGAACGCAAGAATCCGGCCAGGTCGGGCGTTTCGACCGGCGGCCCTGAACATCCTGCCGGGATGCCGCTCCCCGGCGGGCCGAGCGCGGGGCGGGACAGGCCTTCTCCGTTCGGTGCACGACACCGGCGAAAAAGCTAAGATCCAAGGGTGTCGCCCGGTCGGTCACGCGCGCCGCGTCGTACCGCGACGCGTCCCGAGACCGCCCGGAACGACGGGATCACCGAGCCGCAGAGGACTTAGGAAGACCGCGATCTCGCGCATGTCGTTCTTCGTCAAGCTCCTCGGCGAGCGCACCGTTCGCATGAAGGTGGACCCCGGCGAGGTGCTCACCATCGGGCGCTCGCCCGAGACCGACCTCTGCATCGACGAGCGGCGGGTCTCGCGCCTCCACTGTGAGCTCGAGGGCTCCGAGTCCGGCCTCATCGTCCGCGACCTCAAGAGCCGCAACGGCACCCGCCTCAACGGCGAGCGGTTCCGCGGCGAGGTGATCGCCCACCCCGGGGATCAGATCAAGGTCGGCAGCGCCTACATCCTCGTCGAGCGCCAGGCGATCAAGCAGCAGGTCAACCCGGTCACCACCAGCCACCTGCGCGCGGCGGCGCTCGAGGCGAACCTCGACCTCCCGTTCCTCCCCGGGTTCGAGGTGCTCGCCGAGCTCGGCAGCGGCACGACCGGCAAGGTGTACCGGGCCCGGCCGGCGAGCGGCGGTCGCCACGTGGCCGTCAAGATCCTGAAGCACGGGGCGAGCGAGACCCGCGTCGAGCGCTTCATGCGCGGCGCCGAGGCGCTCCGCCGGCTCGACCACCCGAACATCGTCAAGGTCTACGACGTGACGAGCGCCGGGAAGGAGGGTCACTTCTTCACGATGGAGCTGCTCGAGGGGACGACCCTCGGCGAGATGATCGCGGAGAGCCCGCTCGGCACCCGCGAGACCCTGTCGATCGGGGTCCAGGTGGCCCGCGCCCTCAAGCTCGTCCACAAGGAGGGGATCATCCATCGGGACATCACGCCCGACAACATCATGATCCTCCACGGCGGCGTCGTGAAGCTGCTGGGCTTCGACTTCGTGAAGAACATCAAGGACACATCCAGCGGCCGCGTCGCGCTGACCAAGCTCGGCGAGATCGTCGGCGACATCACCTACAGCAGCCCCGAGCAGGCCCAGGACCCGCGCACGGTCGATCACCGGACCGACCTCTACGCCGTCGGCACGGTGCTCTTCAAGGCGGTCACCGGACGCCCGCCGTTCGAGGGGAACCGCGTCGAGCTCTTCCGGAAGGTCCTCTGGGAGAAGCCGCCCGCCCTCCGCGCGCTCGTGGCGACGACCGGCGAGCAGCTCGAGGCGATCGTGGCGAAGCTGCTCGAGAAGGAGCCGGCCGACCGCTACGAGAACGGCGCCGATCTCGAGATGGCGCTCGACGACGCGCTCCTCGAGAGCTGCCGCCACGACCCGTCCCTCGAGGCGCCGGCGGCGTTCAACGAGAGCGGCGTCTCGCCGGGCAATCTCGAGGCGACGATGCCGGTCACCGTCGAGGACACGATCGAGGAGAGCGTCCTGACCCCGACCCCGGGGCCGGTGCGGTTCGGCGGCGGCTTCAGCGGGTTCGAGCTCCTCGAGATCCTGCAGTTCCTCGAGCTGCACGAAAAGGAGGGGCGCCTCACGGTGAACACCGGCTCGCACGCCGGAGAGATCTCGATCCGCAAGGGCGTGATCGTCTTCGCCATGGCCGGCGACATCACCGGCGAGGAGGCGGCCCGCCTGCTCCTCGAGGCGCCCGAGGGCACCTTCGAGTTCCACGGCAGCAACGCCGAGGAGACCCTCCCGCCGCCGCTCGGCGACGAGATCGCGGTGCAGCCGAGCAGCATCGCCCTCGACGTGATGCGCAAGCGGGACGAGAGTGCGCGGGCCGCCCCGAAGTAGTCGATCGTGACCGCCTACGGGCGCTACGTGATCGTCGGCGAGCTCGGCCGCGGCGGGATGGGCGTCGTCCATCGAGCCCGCGACTCCGTCCTGCAGCGAGACGTCGCGATCAAGGTGCTCGCCCCGGCGCGCTCCGCGGCGGCGCGCGCGCGCGAGCGGTTCCTGCGCGAGGGGCGCGCGATCGCCCGGCTCCGGCATCTGGGCATCGTCAGCGTCTACGAGGCGGGTGAGGCGGGAGACGAGCTCTACCTCGTCATGGACCTCGTCGAGGGGGAGCCGCTGACCGCGAGCATGGCCCGCGGCCTCGAACCCCTCGAGGTGGCCCGCATCGCCCGGGACGTGGCGCGCGCGCTCCACCACGCGCATGACCACGGGATCATTCACCGCGACGTCAAGCCGGGCAACATCCTCATCGACGGCGACGGACGGCCTGTGCTCACCGATTTCGGCCTCGCCCACGACCCCGGCGCGGAGGAGGCGCGCCTGACGACCACCGGCGCGATCGTCGGGACGGCCCACTACATGGCGCCCGAGCAGCTCGCCGGCCGGGTGAGCCCGGCGGTCGATACCTGGGCGCTCGGCGCGGTCCTCTACGAGGCGCTGTGCGGGCGCCCCCCGTACGTCGGCGCGAGCGCCGTGGACGTGATGGCCGCCATCCTGCAAGGCACGCCCGCTCCTCCGCGCGAGCTCGCGCCGAGCGTTCCGCCCGCGCTCGAGGTGATCGTTCTTCGCTGTCTCGAGAAGGACCCGGATGCGCGCTGGCCGTCGGCGGCGGCCCTGGCCGACGCGCTCGACGATGTCCTCGACGCGCGTCCGTCGGCGTCACCCTCGGAGGGGCTCCGAGGTCGGCGACCGACGCCCGGCGGGCGCGCCGCCCCGCCCCGCGACGACCCGGCCGGTGGGCGGGAGTCGGGACGGCCGTCCGGCGCCACCCTCGTCGCCGCGGGAGCGACCGCCCTCGTCGCGCTCGTCGGCTTCCTTCTGGGGGCGCGCGGCCGCGATGTGGGACCGGCGGTCGTCGAGATCGAGGCGCGCGGCGGGAGCGAGGCGACGGCGCCCGCGAACCCGGCCCCGACGGCGACGTCCGAGGTCCGTCCCGATCGCGAGCCGCCTTCGATCCGGATCGAGGCGCCGGCCGACGGGTCGTGCGTCAGCGCATCCGAGGTCGCCGTCCGCGGCTCGGTGGCGGCCGCGTCCGACGCGATCGACGCGCTCGAGCTCGCGGTCGACGGCGGCGCGGAGCGGTCGGTCCCCCTCGCCGACGACGGCACGTTCGACGTCGTCGTCACGCTCGGTGATCGCGAGGGCGATCACCGGATCGAGCTCACGGCGCGGGACTCCGAGGGCGACGAGGCGCGGGCGACGATCGGCGTGGTCCTCGACGTCACCGCCCCCGCCCTCGAGGTCGTCGCGCCGCCCGACGGCGCGGTCACCGCGGCGGCGGACGCCCGCGTCGTCGGACGGGTCATCGACGCCCACCCCGCCGAGGTGCGCATCGACGGCCGACCGGTCTCCCTCGGCGCGGATGGCGGCTTCGAGGCAACCGTCCCGCTCGGAGCCGATGACGGGGAGCGCGTGATCGAGGTGACCGCGACGGACGGCGGCGGCCGGGTCGCCGTGCCGCTGCGCCGGGTCGTCGTCGTCGACCGGACCGCGCCGGCCATCATGGTCGACGAGCCGGCCGAGGGGACCCCGACGGCGGCGGACGAGGTCGTCGTTCGGGGGCGCGCGACCGACGCGCACGGGATCACCCACCTCGAGGTGGGCGGGGACGATGTGACGCCGTCCGGGGACGACGGGGCGTTCGAGGCTCGCGTCGCGGTGGGCGAGACCGGCGTGACGGTGGTCATCGTCGCCCGCGACGGCGCCGGCAACGAGGCCCGGGCCGAGCGTCGGGTCGATCGAGACTCGCGCGCCCCCGAGGTCGTCTTCGATCCGGAGCCGCCGTACGAGCAGTGGGGGCGGGATCGGACGGTCGTCATCGCGGGACGGGTCGACGAGGATCGCTGCGAGGTGCGGGTGAACGGCGACCCCGCGACCGTCGAGGGACGCACGTTCCGCGCCGAGGTCCGCCTCGCGCCCGGCGAGCAGCCGATCGAGGTCGCGGCGGTCGACGCGGCGGGCAACGTCGGCACGGCCTCGGCCATCGTCGCCTACAGCCGGACCAGGCCGCGCCGACCGCTCGTCCCCGAGGGGACCTGGTGGAAGCCGACGGCGGAGCAGCGCGCGCATGCGCGGGAGACCGGCCTTCCGCTCTGGTGGGATAACGAGATCGGGATGCGCTTCGTCCTGATCCCGCCCGGCGTCCGGCGCGTCGGGCCCGACGCGGAGAGGCCGGTCCGGATCGAGGAGGCGTTCTACGTCGGCGCGACCGAGGTGACCAACGGCCAGCTCCGTCGGTTCCTGCCCTCGCACGACGCGGGCGAGTTCGAGGGACACTCCCTCGACGGCGACGACCAGCCCGCGGCCCGGGTGAGCTGGACCGACGCGACGGCGTTCTGCGACTGGCTCGGCAAGAGGTCCGGTCGGCCCGGTCTCCATCGTCTCCCGACGGTCCTGGAGGCGGAGGTCGCGGCGCGCGCGGGCACCCGGACGCGTTTCTCGTGGGGCGACGGGCTCGAGGAGGCGCATCGGTACGGCAACTTCCACGACCCGCTCACCACCGCGCTCGTGAAGGGGAACCGGGTCTGCGGAACGCCGATCCCCCACGACGACGGTCACCGGGTCACCGCGCCCGTCGGCAGCTACCGTCCGAATCCGTGGGGCCTGTTCGACGTCCACGGGAACCTGTGGGAGTGGAGCGGCGACCCCCCGCCGCCCGAGCGGAAGTTGCCCACGCATCGAGCGATGGTCGGCGGCTCCTGGGACCACGAGGCGGGGTCGTACGCCGGATCGTGCTCCGTCTCCTATCGCCAGACGTACGCCAAGGGCGTGTACCTCGGCTTCCGCGTCGTCGCGATCGGATTCCCGGGCAAGCGCCGGTGAGGCAGGGCGTCAGCGGCCCGGCACCGCCCGGACGACGGTGAGCCCGGCGGAGTCGCGCGAGGAGAACGGCGGTCCGCTGCCGACGACGAACCGGTTCCCGTCGGGCCTTATCGCGACCGCGAGCGGAATCCCGATCTGCCACCAGGTCCGGCGTGTCTCGCCCGACTCGAGGCTCACGACCCGGATCTCGCCGACGCGGCGGGCGGTGTGCTCCATCCCGACGACGACCGCGAAGCTGCCGTCGGAGCTCGCGTCGAGGTGGAAGACGCTCCCGTCCTCGTAGGGCACCTCGTTGACGAGGCCGCCGGTGGCGACGTCGAACACCCGGAGGAGGTCGCCCTCGTGGACGACGAGGCGGGTCGACCCGGCGAAGGCCATGCTCCCCGCCTTCTCGGTCACGGCGAGCTCGCGCGGCGCGCCGCCGCCGGCGAGCGCGTGCACCTCGACGCGGTCGGGATCCCGGCGCGCGACCGCGAGCGTCTCGCCGTCGTCCGACATCACGAAGCGTCGCAGCGGACCGGTGATGACCGACTGCGGGGGCGCGTCGGGCGCGTCGAGGCGCCAGGCGCGAAGCTCCTTCGTCCCGTGCTGCTCGAGGAGGCGACCGCCGGCAGCGAAGGCGAGGGCGAGGCTCGGTTCGCCGTCGTCGACGCCGAGGCGGGCGACCTGGCGTCCGGTCGCGGCCTCCCAGACGGTCACCCCTCCGCTCCCGCTGCCGGCGGAGCTGCCTCCGGCCGCGACGAACCGCCCGTCCCGGCTGACCGCGACCGTCGAGACCCGGACGACGCCGGGGACCCGATGCGACCAGCGGGCGAGCCCGGTCGCGCCGTCCCACACCGTCACCCGCGCCTCGTGGTCGCCGGTCACGATCCACGCGCCGTCGGGCGAGTAGGCGACGTCGGCGACCCGCTGCGGCTCCCGGCCGAGGATCGTGCCGGCCTCGATCGCGAGCGCGGCCAGCCGCCGGCGGCAGATCGCGAGGTAGGCCTCGGGGGCGTCGCTCGGGCTCGCCCGCTCGAGCTCCTCGAGCGCCTCGACGTGATGGTCGAGGCTCCAGTGGGCGCGCGCGAGGAGGAGCGGGTCGACCTCGGCGCCGGCGCGGCGAGCCGCCTCGAGGACGGCGACGGCGCGCGTCCAGCCGCCCCGGAACGCGAACCAACGGCCGAGGGCGGCGAGGGCCTTCGCATCGTCGGGGTCGCCGCGGAGCGCCCGGCTCGCCTCGCGCGGCGTCTCGGCGAGGAGTCGCTCGCGGCCGGCCCGTCCGAGGTCCCAGATGAAGACCGTGCCATCCTCGCCGCCGGTGACGACGGTCCGGCCGCCGGCGTCGACGGCGAGGGCGGCGACGCCCCCGTCGTGCTCGCCGTCGAAGGCGCGGACCTCCGCTCCGGTCGCGACGTCGACGAGGCGCCACCGACCGTCGGCGCCGGCCGAGTAGAGGAGCGACCCGTCCTCGGAGAAGGCGACCTCGTTCACGGCGCCCGCGTGCGCGACGATGCGGCGCGCCGTCGCCCCGGCCTCGACGTTCCAGATGACGACGACGCCGCGCTCGTCGCCGGTCGCGCCTCGCGCTCCGTCGGCGGTGATCGCGGCGCAGCGGACCGGCGCGTCGTGCGTCAGCTCGAGCGCGGTCGGCCCGCGGAGCGCCCCGAGCGCGCCGACCCGCACCGCCCGCCCGGGGCCGGCCGTCAGGAGGGTCGCCCCGTCGTCGGCCAGGACCGCATCGGTCGGCGCCGCGTCGCCGTCGGTGATGAGCGGGTCGAGGTCGCCGCGGGGCGCGACCGCCGCATCGCCGACCTCGTCGAGCTGCGCTCCTCGCTCGGTCAGGATCGCGAGGGCGCCCTCGCCGACCGCCACGACGCGGCGGCCGGCGCCCGGGGTGAGCGGCTCCTCGTCGACCCATCGCCCGGGCGACGCGAGCCCCTCGACGAGGTCGAAGATGCGGACGCGTCCCTCGTCGGTCGCGACGAGGAGAGCGCGGCCGGACTCGATGAAGCGCACCCGCGAGACCGGGACGCCCTCGGCGAGCAGCCCCAGCCATCGGCCCGTCGCCGACTCCCACAGCTCGACCCGTCCGTCCGCGCGACCGGCCGCCGCGAGGCGCCCGTCGGGACTCACCGCGACCGAGCGGACCGGCGCCGTCTCCATGTCCGGTCGCTCGCCCGCGTGCCCGACGAGGCGAGGGTCGATCCGGGCCGGCCGGACGGCTCGCCCGACGCCCTCGGGGGTCGCGTCGTCGAATCGCCGCAGCGCGAGCTCGTAGATCCGGACCGTGCCGTCGTGGCCGGCCGTCGCCACCCAGCGCCCGCGCGGCTCGACCGCGACGCCGAGGACCGCGCCGCGGTGGTCGCCGGCCGTCAGGACCGGCTCGGTCACCGCGCTGACCTCCCCGCGGTCGTCGCGGGACAGCTCGATCCGCCACGCGACGACCCGGCCGTCGAGGCCGGTCGAGACGACGTGGCGGGCATCGGGCGAGAAGGCGACCGAGGTGACGGCGCCGTCGTGGGCGCGCTCCCGGGCGACCTCGTGGAAGCCGTTCTTGAGGAGGCGCCCCCGCGCCCGCGGGTCGCGCGGCTGGCCGGGCTTCCGCGGGGGCTCGGGCTTCTCCCAGAGCTGCACCCAGGCGTAGAGGCGGATCGAGCCGTCCTCACCGCCGAGGACGAACGTCCGCCCCGCGTACCACGGCGAGTAGGCGATCGAGGTCGACCGGCCGCTCGCCGGCGTCACGTAGGAGTGGCTCGTCCCGCCCCGGTTCCACCACCGCACCGCCCCGTCCGCGCCGACGCCGAAGATGTAGGGCTCTCCCGGCGCGACGGCCAGGCCCGCGACCGGCCCCTCGAGCGGGTCCTCGTAGTCGACGAGGAGGTTGCCCGTCTCGAGATCCCACCCGCGGGTCACCCCGTCTCGGTCGCCCGTGACGAGGCGGTCGGCCGCGAACGCGACGGCGGTGACGGGCGCCGCGTGCCCCTCGAGGGTGTGGACGGGCGCGCCGCCGGCGTCGCGGATCACGACGGAGCCGTCGGCGGCGACCGTCGCGATGCGGTCGCCGTCGTCCGAGATCGCCACACCGCTCGGGCCGTCCTGACCGGTCGGCACGACGTGGAGGATGCGTCCGGTGAGCGCGTCCCAGGCGCGGAGGGTCCCGTCGTCCAGCACCGCGACGACCCGCGCGCCGTCGGGCGATGCGGCGACCGCCCGGGCGACCGGATCGGACGCGCCGGGGTCGCCCGCGAGGACGAGGAGCGCGCTCGCCGAGGTCCGCTCGAGGGCGAAGAGACCGAGCTCCGCGGACAGGGTCGGCCAGCCGTTCCGCTCGAAGATCCCCAGGGCGTCGCGATACCGGCTGCGGGCGTCGACGAGGCGCGCGGCGGCGCCGAGCATCTCGCCCTCGGCGACCAGGCTGGTCGCGAGGCGACGCTCCGCCTCGACGCGGGCGGCGTCGGCCCGCGCGCCCTGATCGCGCGCGGTCCTCTCGAGGCGGAGGGCCCGGTCGCGCGCGTTCGAGGCGAGGACCATGCCGAAGCTCAGGCCCGTGACGATCACGCACACCGCGGCGATCAGGCCGAGGCGGACGAGCTGCGCGCTCTGCCGCGCCCGCTCCGCCTCGACCCGGGCCGCCTCGACGCGGCCGCGGATCGCGGCCGCCGCGGCGTCCGCGAGCCCGGCGAGCTGCACCTCGGCGAGCCCGAGGTCGCCCTGCTGCACCGCCGTCGCCGCGTAGGCGATCCGCGCCCGCCGTTCGCCGCCGGCCGCGGCGGCGTTGCCGGCCCAGAGCACCTGCGCCTGGCGGAACCCGGCGACCGCCTCGGCCAGATCGGCGTAGACGGCGTCGCGCTCCGCCTCGGCGAGCGGCCGCCCGGACGCCGCGTCGCGGCGGGCCCGGGCGTCGGCGCCGGCGGTCGCGCGGTCGAGGAGCGCCTGCGCCTGCGCGGCGATCGTCTGGCTCTCGCGGTGGGTGAGGTGGTCGCGGACGGCCTCGGCGAAGGCGGTGACCGACGGGAAGCGCTCCTCGGGCTTGCGCGCCATCGCGACGTGGCAGATCTTCGCGAGGTCGGAGGGGACCGACGCGTCGTAGTCGTGCGGCTCGCTGTGGGCCGCCCGCCAGAGGACCGCCATCGCGCCGCCGCCGACGTGGGGCGGCCTGCCGACGACGACCTCGTGGAGGATCGCGCCGAGGAGGTAGACGTCGGTCCAGGGACCGACCTCGTGTCCGTGCCCCCAGGCCTGCTCGGGCGCCATGTAGGCGGGGGTGCCGAACGGCGCGTCGAGCTCGCTCTTGTGGAGGTACTCGGCCGCCTCGGCCGGCGGGCGGTCGTCGCGCACGTCGCACGCGAGGCCCCAGTCCATCACGAGCACCTCGCCGAACTCGCCGACCATCACGTTCTCGGGCTTGAGGTCGCAGTGGACGATCCCGCGGCTGTGGGCGAACGCGATCGCGTTGCAGACGCCGAGGAGGATCCGGAGGTGGCCCTCCTGATCGGTCGCCTCGGCGCGCCGCTTCTCGGCGTCGGTCTTCGGCCTCAGGAGGCGCTTCCAGCTCACCCCGTCGACCAGCTTCATCGCCAGGAGCGCCTCGCCGGTGGCCGACTCGCCGACGTCGTAGACCGGCACGATGTTGGGGTGATCGAGTCGTCCGGTGACGAGCGCCTCCGCCAGGAACTTCCGCTCGACGTCCTCGCCCGGCACCTTGAGCTTCTTGATGGCGACGTCGCGGCCGAGGCTCCGCTGGCGCGCGCGGTAGACGACGCCCATCCCACCGCGGCCGATCTCCTCGACGAGCTCGAAGACGGTGCCCGGGTCCACGCGCGCGCCGGGGGCGACCGACCCGGGAGGCAGGGCGCCGGTCGGACGATCGGTCGTGGCGAGCTCGAGCGTCTCGTCGGCCGCCGAGAGGGTTCGGAGGGTGTCCTTCGCCGTCCGCTCGATGAACGCGTCCAGCGGCGCCGCGTTCGCGCTCGCCTCGCCGTCGCTCGCGCCCGACGGCGCCGGCACTCCGGGGAGTCTGATCGGCGCGGCCGCCGCGGTCACGTCGGCGTCGAACGCGTCGGCCGGCTCGCCCGGACCGGTCGGGCGCGAGGCGGTCGAGTCACCCCCGGCGCTCGACGCGTCGCCGGCGTCGGGCGGCCGGCTCGCCCCGTCGTCGTCTCGCTCGGGTTGCGGAACCGGGGGGCCCGGCGGGAGCGCCTGCGTCTCGTGGCGGTCGTCGTCGGCGCCGCTGGCCGCCGGGATGGCCGGCGGCCCGACGGTCGGCTCGGCGAGCGAGAAGGTGGCGAGGTGGCGCGGGCGCGAGCCGGGGCGGCTCGAGAGGCGCTCGGGCCGGAAGGTCGCCTCGAGGTCGACCCGGTCGAGGTCGCGGCCCGAGATCGACTCGGACCAGCGGCGGGAGAGCTCTTCGGGGCTGCTGTCCTCGGGGCGGCTCACGGGCGTCCTCGGCTCGGGGCTACGGAATCGAAGGTTATCAGGCCCTGCGGGGGGGGCCAAGCGCCGCGAGCTTTGCTAGAGTCTTCCGCCTCATCGGAAGGGCCGCGATCCCGGCGACGTCGCCGGCGCGCCGCCCGTCCGTGCCGAACGTGGAAACAGGAGAAGGACGATGCAGCGGACTCTTGTCGCGAGCGCGGTCGTGGCGCTCACCCTCTTCTTCACCGGCTGTCTCAAGGATGAGCGGACGGTCTCGATCAAGGCGGACGGGAGCGGAACGATCGAGATCCGCACCATGATGAAGTCCGAGAGCATCCAGCAGATGATCGAGATGGCGAAGGGCATGAAGGAGGCCATGGGCGGCGGCGAGGGCGATGGCGAGGGCGAGGAGGAGGACGGCCCCGAGAACATGTTCACCGAGAAGACGGCGAAGAAGAAGGCCGCCGAGCTCGGCGAGGGTGTCGAGTTCGTCAGCATGAAGCCGCTCAAGGAAGAGGGCTGGGAGGGGATGGTCGCCGTCTACTCCTTCAAGGACATCACCAAGGTCGTGATCAAGCCCGGCAGCGAGGACTCGCCGATGGGTGACGACGGCCCGGGCGGCGGCGGGGGCGGCGGCGACTCGAGCCCGAAGGTCATCGAGACGATCAAGTTCGAGCGCAAGGCGCTCGACAGCGGCAACACGGAGCTGACCGTCATCACCGAGGGCAAGGAGCCCGAGGCGAGCACCGACGAGGATCCGGCGATGCCCGAGGTCCCGCCCGAGCAGCAGCGCGCGATGATGGAGCAGCAGCTCGCGATGATGAAGCAGATGGTCGGCGGGCTGAAGATGAGCGTGAAGATCACCGTCGAGGGCAGCCTCGTGAAGTCGAGCAGCCCGCACGTCGACGGCAACACCGTCACGATCATGTCGATGGACTTCGACGAGATGCTCGAGAAGCCCGAGACGTTCCTCGACGCGGCGGAGAACGAGCCGAAGTCGTTGAAGGAGGCCCGCGAGCTCTATGCCAAGATGCCGGGGATCGTCTACCACCCCGAGGAGCGCACGACGATCGAGTTCAAGTAGTCGACCCGCGACGTCGCGCGCGACGCACGGCCTCCGCGAGGCTCGCCCGGATCCGGGCGGCCAGCTCGCGGGGGCCGTCGTCGTGTACGGCGAGCCGGAGGTGGGCGGCGGCGGCGTAGAGGGGGCGGCGCTCCTTCGCGATCGCCCGCATCTCGGCGAGCGCCGAGCGCGACGCGGTGAGCGAGGGTCGGCTCGTCCGGCTCGCCGCGTCGGCGGCGACGCGAGCGGCCGCGCGCGCGGGCGAGACGTCGAGCCAGACGACCGCGCTCGCTCGGCGAAGGCGCGCGCGGTTGCCCGCCGCGAGGACGACGCCGCCTCCGGTCGCCCAGACCTCGCCGGGCGCGCTCGACGACTCGGCGAGCTCGGCGAGCCCGAGGAGCACCGCGGCCTCCCGGCGACGGAAGCCGCGCTCCCCCTCGTCGGCGAAGACCTTGGCGATCGAGCGGCCGGCCCGCGCGACGAGGAGGCGGTCGAGGTCGCGGAAGCGGAAGCCGAGGGCGCGGGCGAGCGCCCGGCCGACGGTGCTCTTGCCCGAGCCGCGCAGCCCGACCAGCGCGACGCGGCGCGGGTAGCGGAAGCGGGGCGGCGGGAGCGGCAGCCCGGTCGCGCTCACCCGTCGAGGTCGTCGACCTGCTTGGGCGACCCGAGCCAGCGCACCAGGAACGGGACGCAGGCGAGGATCCCGACGACGAGGACGAGGACCGCCCACGCCCAGTGTCCCACCCAGGGCGACACGGCGTAGCCGACGGCGGCGCCGATCAGGCCCGAGCCGATCCCGTAGAGGTCGACCTCGGCGACGCGCAGGTTGGCGAAGCGCGGGTCACGGTGGAAGTACCACCGCTGGAGGCGCCGGACGTTGCAGGTGTGCTCCGCCTTCGGCGTCAGCCCGTCGAGCACCCGCTCCACGTCGCGGGCGAGGTCGCGGACGCAGCCGTAGCGATCGTCGCGGTCGGGCGAGAGCGCCTTGTCGACGACCGAGGCGAGCGACCGGTCGATCTCGGGCACCGCCTCGCGGATCGGCTTGATCCGGCCGGCCCGGACGAGCTCCATCAGGTCCGCCGTCGTCGTCGCGTGGTAGGGGATCCGGAGCGAGATGAGCTCGTAGAGGATCACGCCGAGGGCCCAGACGTCGCTCCGTGCGTCGAGCGGCTCGCCGCGCGCCTGCTCGGGCGACATGTAGACGGGGGTGCCCGAGATGCCGAGCTTCTTCGGGTCGAGGCCGGAGAAGAGCTCGGTGAGCGGGTCGCCGCCCTCGCGGTTGCCGATCGGGGCGACGAGGCCCCAGTCCATGATGAGCGCCTCGCCGTGGGGTCCGACCATCACGTTCGCGGGCTTGAGGTCTCGGTGGAGGACGCCGAGCTCGTGGGCCGATCCGACGCCGAGGCAGACGGCGAGGAAGAGCCGGAGCCGTCGCTCGCGGCTCCGCCAGCGTCCGCCCTTGCTCGGCCCGAGCGAGAGCGCGTCGATGATCTCCTTCAGGCTCTCCCCGACGACGCGCTTCATCGTGAAGAACGGCTCGCCGGCCGGCGTGATCCCGAGGTCGTGGATCGGGACGATGTTGGGATGCTCGAGCGCCGCGGTCACCCGCGCCTCGCGGAGGAACTGCCGGGTCAGCTCGGGATGCCGGCCGATCTCCTTCCGGAGACGCTTGACCGCGAGCTCGCGCATGAGGTCCCGGTCCCAGACCCGCTCGACGATGCCCATCCCGCCCTCGCCGAGGCGGCCGCGGATCTCGTAGCGCTCGGCGCGGGCGTCTCCGGGGGCGGCCGATCGGTCGCCTCCGGTCGTCGCCGCGTCGGTGGGGCGAGCCCGGGTGGCGTCGAGCGGGTCGCTCCCGGCGTCGCCGGGCGACCAGGGCACGGTCGGCCCCGTCACGGCGGCGTCGGCATCGGCATCGGCGTCGTCATCGGCGCCCGGCCAGGGCCGCACCGCCGCGTCCTCGGCGACGGCGGCGTCGCCGGGGAGGGGACGCGCGAGGACGCTCGTCATGCGGAGCGCCTCCTCGACCAAAGCCACGGTGCTCCGACGCCCGAGCTCGGCGTCGGGGACGGGCGGGTCGGACGGTTTCGGGTCGACGGACATGACGGCGCTCCCCTCTCCTCGAAGGTCCTTCGCCTTCGAGTCTATCGCCACGGCGACGTTGCGGGCGACGGGGCGAGCGGTCTACCTTGGATGCAGCATGGGAACGACGCTCCCCGCCGCCCCCCCGCCCGCCGAGCTCGCCGACGAGGCGCGCCTCCGGATCGCCGGCCGGGCGGGCGACCGCGGCCTCTTCGGGCCGGACAGCATGAGCTGGCGGATCAACCGCGAGGCGGCCGTCCTGGTCGGGGGGCGTCGCGCGCTCCTCATGCAGGTCGCCCATCCCCTCGTCGCCGCCGGCGTCGCGGACCACAGCCGCTACAGGACCGAGCCGCTCGGGCGCCTCGTCGTCACCCTCGACCTGATGCTCACGATCGTCTTCGGCGACACGGCCGGCGCGCTCGCCGCGGCCTCCCGGATCAACCGGACCCACGAGCGGATCCAGGGCCGGACTCGCTCGGCGGCCGGGCGCTGGAAGATCGGCGCCGACTACGACGCGCGCGAGCCGCGGCTGGCGTTGTGGGTGCTCGCGACCCTGATCGACACCTCGGTGCTCGTCTACGAGACGCTCGTGGGGCCGCTCGCGCCGCTCGAGCGCGAGCGCTACTACCGGGAGAGCAAGCGCGTCGGCGCGCTCCTCGGCATGCCCGAGGATGCTCTGCCCGCCACGTGGGACGCGTTCCGCGACGAGGTCGAGCGGTTCATCGCGGGCGACGAGCTCGCCATCTCGCGTGACGCGCGGCGGATCGCCCGCGGCCTGCTCCATCCTCCGGCGCTGGTGCCGCTCCTGCCGCGAAGGGCGTGGAGCCTGGTGAATCCCATCACGGTCGGGCTGCTGCCCGAGCGGCTACGGCGCGGCTACGGGCTCCGCTATCGACTGCCCGAGCGCCTCGCCCACGCCGGGCTCGTCCGCGCCCTGCGGGTGGCCGTCCGCCATCTCCCGGCCTCGCTCACGACGGTGCCCCACGCGTGGTTCGCGGAGCGCTCCGTCGCCAGGCTCGAGGGAGACCCCGTTCCGGTTCTCGCGACGCCCTGATCCGGGTCCCAGAGAACGGGAACCGCGGATGACGCGGATTGCGCGGACGGCGAGCTGGTGGGCGGGGGGAGGGAGCGGCCGCAATCCGCGTCATCCGCGCAATCCGCGGTTCCCACTCGTTCAGCGCCGCGGTCAGCGCCGCCGGCGCCGGAAGAGGAACGTGCTGCTCCCCATCCGGATCGAGTGGCTGACCGGCGAGCTCGCGATCCGGTCCGGCGCGCGCGGGACCCGCTCGCCGACGACGACGTTGAGCCGCCCGCGGTAGGAGGCGACCCAGTCGACGTCGAGGCGGTTGGTGTCGGCCGGGATGAGCGCCTCGATCCCGTCGACGGCGTCGTCGAGGACGCCCGCGGGGCCTTTGCCGCACATGCTGTCGTGGGCGACGCGCATGATGTGGCTGCAGCGGCCGGTGCCCGGCACCGAGTCGTCGAGGTCGACCTCGCCGACGACCGAGAGGAGGATCATGTTCTCCCACGCCCGGTCGGCGAAGGCGCGCTCGAAGCGGGTCGGGTCCTCGTCGAGGTCGAGGATCAGGACGACTCGCCCCGGGATCCCGGCGGCCGCCTCGACGATCCAGTCGAACGCCATCTTCTCGTCGCCGAAGTCGATCGAGTTGCCGTCGCCCGAGGCGTGGATCGAGATGACGGCGACGCCATCCTCGTGGGCGTCCTCGCGGAGGGCGCGCAGGCCGCCGAGGAACGGACCGCCGCCCTCGCGGATCGAGCGATCGACGAAGCTCTTGCGCTCGAGGAGGTGACGGTGCACCCGGGCGGCGCGCCGCCGATGCCGGGCGCCGTCGCCGTTTTCGTCGGCGACGGCGTGGGCGACGAGGGCGTGGCGCTGCGCGCCGACCCGCTCGCGGACCTCGTCGTCCGACTCGCGCCGCACGACGACGCGGAAGCGGCTCCGCCCGACGGCGATCTCGTCACCGTCGGCGAGCGCCCGGCGCGTCGGCACGCGGAACATGTGGTCGCCGTTCACGAGCGTCCCGTTGGTCGAGTTGAGGTCGGCGACCTCCGGCGAGCCCGGATCCACCAGCCCGTGGGTGCGGCTCACCTGGCCGTCCTCGGTGAGCTGGATGTAGTTGAGGCGCCCGAGGGTCTCGACCTGGTCCTCGAGCCGGTCGGGGCGCTCGTCGCCGCCGTCGTAGCGGTAGTAGTCGGGGCTGCGGCCGAAGACGGTCGGCACCTCGACGGGGACGAGGCGGTTGGTGGAGACGTGCTGGAGAAAGACCGTCGCGCGGCTCGTCGCGCGGCTCGTCGGGGAGTGTGCTGTCATGGGCGTCCTTCGGGAAGAGTAGCCCGAGCCCTTCGGGCCGCCGCGGCGGTGACCCTCGGGGGACGCAGGAAGCCCTCTCAGTATGGCGCGGCGGGGCCGGCAGTGCCAGGTGGGATCGCCCGATCCGCGGCGTGCGCGGGCGTCGTCGGCCGCTATAATCGGGCTTGCACGAGGAGGTCGAACGTGAGCGCCCCGCAGAATGACCCAGGGAACGAGCACGCCGATCCCCTTCGGGACTCGCTGTTTGCCGCGGCCGGTCGCCGTGACGGCGACGAGCTCGCCCGGATCATCGACGAGAACGAGGAGGCGATCGTGGCCGCGTTCGCGGGCTGGCAGAAGGTGCCCGCGCCGATCCAGGACGACCCCGAGTCGATGCAGGCCTACGCCCAGGGCCTCCTCGTCGTCGCCGGGTTCTTCGCCCAGGTCCGAAAGCGCCCCGAGCTCCTCGAGCGCCTGACCGGAGGCGGCGGCGAGGGCGGCGAGAACCCGCTCACCGTCTGGCAGGACCAGCTCGAGGCGGCCCAGAAGCTCCGGGAGCAGCTCGAGTTCGCCGAGGGCATCTCCGCCCTGAGCGACCTCCTCGTCGACATGCGCGACGTCAAGGGCAGCGGCGTCGACCACTTCCTCCCGCGCACCCTCGGCATGCTCGGCGACCTCCACTTCCAGAACGGGCAGCTCGCGCCGGCGTTCGACGCGACCCGCGGCGCGCTCGAGGCGTGCGAGCGGGCCGGCGACGAGGCGGGCATCCTCACCTATCTGAGCAACCTCTACGAGCTCCACCGCTACGAGGGCGAGACGGAGCGGGCGGCCGAGTGCGCCGAGCGGCTCGCCGCGCGCTTCGAGGGCGCCGACCGGCGGTGGTACGAGGCGCAGGCCCGGATCCTCCGCGCCGGCGAGCCGCTCCTGCGGGTGGTGAGCGAGCGCGCCGACGGCTGCCGCGCCGAGGTGGCCGACACGGAGCTCGCCGGACACGTCCGGTTCGTCTTCCAGCGCAACCGCATCAGCCGATTCGCGGCGAACGTGTGGGGCGAGCGCGGCGAGAACCACGGCCGCAAGGGCGAGCTCGAGGAGGCGCTCGCCGCGTTCCGTGAGGCGGCCGACGCCGACGACTACACGCCCGAGCCCCGCTATCAGGCGGCGGCGACCTGCCTCTTCCTGGGGCGCTTCGGCGACGCGGCGGAGTGGTACCGCGAGGTCGAGGAGCGGGCGCCGGGGTGGTTCCATTGCCGCGCGAACCTGTGGCTCGCGGACGAGGCGACCCGCGGCGCGCTCTCGCAGGAGACGTTGCTCCTGATCCTCGAGCTCTCCGACCGCATCGCCGACCCCGAGCGCGACCTCGCCCGGGCCGAGGCGGCCCGCGACGCGACGCCGCAGGTGGCCCTCCTCCACCTGATCGCCGCCCGGGCGCTCCTCGCCCTCGAGCGCCCGGACGAGGGGCGGGCCGCCCTCGAGGTCGCCCTCGAGCGAGCGGAGGACGACGACGTCCGGACGCGGACGCTCCTCGAGCGGGCGAACGCGACCGAGGACGCCGCCCGGCGCGAGGAGCGTCTCCGCGAGACGGCCGCGGTCGGCGGCAACCTCGTCGCCGCGGCGACCGCCGAGCTGCTTCTGCGCGGCGACGCGGACGGCTCGAGCGCCGAGGGCGAGCCGGCCGGCTGAGCCGCGGTCACCGCGGTCGCCGTTGCTTCTCGGCTCGGAGCTGCTGGAGGAGCGCGTTCATGGCGGCCGCGCCGCCGCCGCCGCCGGCGATGTCGAGGTAGCGCTCGGCGTCCTGGATCGCCCCGTCGAGGTCGCCCGCCTGGGCCCGGATCCTCACGCGCTGGTCGAGCGCGTAGGTGCTCCTCGGGTCGATCGCGAGGGCCCGGTCGACGTCGTCGAGGGCGCCGCCGAGGTCGCCCGACCGCGCGCGGGCCACCGCCCGGTTCGCGAGCGCCATGGGGTCGGGCGGCCCCTCCGCGATGGCCTCGTCGTACTCGCGGAGCGCCTCCTCGAGATCGCCCCGGTCGCGGAGCGCGTTCGCAATGTTGAGCCGGACCCAGGTCGCCGGCTCGATCTCGAGTGAGCGGCGATAGTCGACGATCGCGCCGTCGTTGTCGCCCATGGCGCGCCGGATCTGCGCCCGGACCCGCCACGCCATCGCGCTCATCGGGTCGAGCTCGACGCCCTTGTCCGCATCGGTGCGCGCCTGCCGGATCCGGCTCGCATCGCGCATCTCCCAGACGGTGTAGGCGCGTCGCGTTCGGAGGGCGCCGATCGCGGGGGCGATGCCGATCGCGTGGTCGAAGTCCTCGAGCGCGCCGGCGTGGTCGCCGAGCATGCGGCGGATCTCGGCCCGGTCCTGCCAGCCCTGGACCTGACGCCCGTCCACGACGACGGCCCGGTCGAGGTCGCGGAGGGCGGCGGGGAGGTCGTTGGCGATCTTGTGGGCGTTGGCCCGGTTGACCCACGCCGCGAAGTGGGTCGGGTCGAGCTCGATCGCCCGGTCGTAGTCCCGGATCGCGCCGGCCAGGTCGCCCGTTCTCTTCCGGCTGACGCCGCGCGCGACGCGGGCGCGGACGTCGTCGGGGCCGAGCTGGACGGCGCGGTCGTGGTCGGCCAGCGCGCGCGCCGGGTCGGTCTCCGACACGACCGAGCCCCGCAGGCTCCACGCCTCGACGCTCTCGGGGAATCGCTCGATGGCGGTGTCGCAGTCCTCGATGGCGAGGTCCAGGCGGCCGGCGCGGGCCCGGATCTCGGCGCGGTTCAGCCACGGCTCGGCGAGGTCGGCGTCGAGGTCCACGGCCCGGGTCGCCTCGGCGAGCGCCTCCTCGATCCGTCCGGTCCACTCGAGTATCTTCGCGAGATGACACCGGGCGCGGGCGTGCTCCGGGGCGCGGTCGAGGAGACGCCGGAGAGCCGTCTCGCTCGCCTCCTGATCGCCCGACTTCCCGAGACGGACGGCCTCGTCGTACGCCGCGTCGGCGTCGAACGGCGGGGAGCTCGGGTCGGAAGTCGCCGACGTCGGCGGGTGGCCGGACGCCCCCGACGACGACGAGCTCGCATCGTCCCCGGAGCGAGGGCCGGTGTCGGCCGTGAGCAGGAGGATCCCCGCGACGAGGAGCCCGGCGCCGAGGGCCGCCCCGACGCTGGCGATCGCGACGGTGCCCCCGCCCCCGGGCCGGGTCCCCGCGGGCGTCCGGTCGTGCGACCGCGCGGGCGCGGCCACGCCGCCGCGCTCCAGCGCGCGCGCGACCGCCGCCGCCGACGGGAAGCGATCCTCGGGCTTCTTGGCGAGGCACCGGAGGACGACCGCCTCGAGACCGCGCGGGATGCTCGGTTCGAGCTCGGTCGGCGGGACGGGCGGGTCGTTCAGCACCTCCGCCAGCGTCGCGTAGGACGTCGCCCCGCGGAACGGCGGCCGGCCGGTGAGGGCGAAGTAGAGGGTGGCGCCGAGCCCGTAGACGTCGGTCCACGGGCCCTGATCGCGCTGGCCGTCGACCTGCTCGGGCGCCATGTAGCTCGGCGTGCCGAGGGTGGTCCCCGTCTCGGTGAGCCGATGCGCGTTGCCGAGGTCGCGGGCGAGGCCGAAGTCGCCGATCCGGGCGTTGCCGTCGCGATCCATGATGATGTTCGCCGGCTTCACGTCGCGGTGGACGATCCCGTGGGCGTGGGCCTCATCGAGACCGCCCGCGGTGGCCTGGACCGCCGCGACGGCGTGGCGCCGATCGATCCCGCCGCGTCTGACGAGGCTCTCGAGCGTCTCGCCCTCGACGAGCTCCATCACGATGAAGGGCATCTCGGCCACTGCGCCGGTCTCGTAGACGCCGATGACCGCGCGGTGGCGGAGCGAGGCGGCCGTGCGCGCCTCCAGGGTGAAGCGCCGCAGCTCCTCCTCGCCGGCGAAGGTGCCCGGGTTCATCACCTTCACGGCGACCTCGCGGTGAAGGCTCGGATCGAAGCAGCGGTAGACCGACCCGAATCCGCCGGTGCCGAGGCGACCGATGACGCGGAAGCGTCCGATCGTGGGGGGCTGGCTGCCGGAGGCGCTGGCCCCCGGCAATGCGGGCGGGACCGCCGGCCGGATGTGGCTCGCGAAGGCGTCCGGCGCCGGCTCGCGCTCGTGGTTCATCGCTCCATGGTGCCCGCCGCGGCGGCTCCCTCGCAACGGGCCCCGTTGCGGCGCGGGTCCGGCGCGACGATGCTCGGGTCATGGCTCGTCCGACCCTCGCTTCTCTCCGACCCGTCCTCCTCGGGCTCGCCCTCCTCCCGGGGCTCGGCTGCCCGGCGCCGGCGCCCGACCCGGACGCCGCCGGACCCGACGTCGGGTCGACGGCGACGCCCGACGTCGTCGAGGTGATCCTCTTCGTCCCCGCCGAGGAGGGCCTCGGTCCCGCGTCGGAGCGGGCCGCGGTGATCGCCGAGCGCGCGCGGGGTGACGGTCTCGTCGTCGACGTCGTCGGCGATGCGCCGGCGGAGCTCTCGATCGAGGCCGACCCGGCGCGGCTCGCCGCCTTCGGCCTCACCGGCGGCGATCTCGAGCGCGCGCTCGAGGCCGCGACCGATGGCGACCTCGGAGGCCTCGAGCAGACGCCGATCCTCGCGCGGCCGGACGGCACCGTCGTGCGCCTCGGCGATGTCGCGACGCTACGTGAGCGGCTCGCGCCGCGCGGCGTCGCGCTCCTCGACGGCGCGCGCGGCGTGGTGGTGCGCGTCGCGGGACCGGGCGCCGCCGCCTTCGCTCCGCCGCCCGAGCTCGCCGAAGGGTTCACGGTGCTCCGGCTGCCAGGCGAGGACGAGCCGGTGACGCTCGCGCGGGCGTATCCGACGGATCGCGATCCCGAGGGCGTGCTCGACGAGCACGCGGCGGCCCTCGGCAGCTCGACGGACGGCGCCCGGATCCTCATCGTCGCCGGGGCGCGCCTCGCCGGGAGCGAGCGGGTCGCGCTGGCCGATGGCTGGCTCGAGACGCTCATCATCGCCCCGTCGTCCGCCCGGAGCGCGCTCGCCCGGCGCGCGGACGCGGTCCCTCTCCTCGGTCACGAGGTCGTGGTGGAGCTGCGGGGAGCCGACCCGACGGCGGTGGCCAACGCGGCCGCGCGGGTCGCCGAGGGCGCCCGCGCCGTCCTCGGCGAGCACGGCCGGGTGCTCGTCCACCCGGACCCGACCGCGCGACCGACCGTCCGGGTGGAGATCGACGACGCGGCGGCGGCGCGCCTCGGCATCGACGCCGCGGCGCTCGCCGCGGCGCTCGCCTCGCGCGCGCCCCGGCGCGTCGCCCTCGCCGGCGGCCGCTTCGTCACGCTCTCGATCGGGTCCGACGACGAGGCCGAACCGTCGCGCTCGCCCGACGACCTCGCCCGAAGCCCCGTGGCGACGGCGTCGGGAGGGTTCGTCCCCCTCGCCGAGGTGGCGGCCCTCAGGATGGTCTCCGAGCCGGCGTTCCCGGTCGAGGGCGGGGTCGCGGTGGCCCGCGTGCGCGCGTTCGCGTCGGCCGGAGCGGCCGCGGAGCTCATCCAGCGGCTCGAATCGCGGGTCACCTCCATCGCGCTCCCCGACGGCGTGGAGCGGGTTCGGTAGCTCGCTTTGCGTCCGGCCGACGACGCCGATAACCTGGGGTCGGGCCGGGGGTAGGAGCGGGCGGTCATGAGTGGAGCGAGTCCACCGGCGGGCGGGGTTCCCGATCCGCAGTCGTTCGCGGCGGGCGCACCGCCCGAGCTCCGTGACGAGATCTGCGCCGCCGCCGCGCACCCCCAGCGCATCTTCGCCGGACGCTACGTCCTCCTGGCCGAGGTCGGCCGCGGCGGAATGGGCGTCGTCTACAAGGGCTGGGACCCCAAGCTCGCGCGCCTCGCCGCGATCAAGGTCGTCCTCGGCGGCCCGCAGACGACGGCGACCGAGCTCGCCCGGTTCCAGGTCGAGGCGAAGTCGGCGGCCCGCCTCAATCACCCATCGATCGTGCAGGTCTTCGACGTCGGCGAGGTGGATGGTCGCCCCTACATCGTGATGGCGTTCGTCGATGGGCAGACCCTCAAGACCAAGCTCGAGCAGCGGCATCCCCTCGTCGAGATCTGCGGATACGCCCGCGAGATCGCCCTCGCCCTCGACTACGCCCACGGCCATGGCGTCATCCATCGAGACATCAAGCCATCCAACATCATCGTCGATGGCGACGGCCGGGCCTTCCTGACCGACTTCGGCCTCGCCCGCGACGAGACGAGCGAGGAGGGCCGCCTGACGACGATGGGCGAGACCCTGGGCACGCCGATGTACATGGCCCCCGAGCAGGCCCGGGGCGTCACGGACGAGATCGGGCCCTCGGTCGACATCTACGCCCTCGGGGCGGTCGTCTACTGGGCCGCCTGCCGGCGGGCGCCGTTCGTTGCCGAGAGCTCGGTCGAGGTGATGGTCAAGGTCGCGACCGAGCCGCCGCCCCGCCCGCGCGACATCGACCCCGAGGTTCCCGAGGACATCGAGGAGATCGTCCTCCGCTGCCTCGAGAAGAGTCCGGCCGACCGTTACGCGAGCGGCGCCGAGCTCGCCGAGGCGCTCGGGGCGTTCCTGGAGGGTCAGGGGGCGCCGGGGCAGTCTTCCACCGGCTCCGCCCGATTCCGGCGCAAGGCCGGGAGCTCACGACGGATCCGCGGGCCGAGCAGCTCGGGCCGGCAGGCCGGCGGCTCGGGCCGCATCCCGACCGGCTCGGGCCGCCTCGCCGCGGGGCCGTCGGGTCGCGCGCGCCGCATGAGCGGCCGACGAGCCGCGGCGGCCGACGGCGCCGACGAGGGCGCGGGCCGTCCGGCGAAGATGCCGCTCGGGGTGTTCATCGGCGCCGGGCTGGCCATCGGTCTGGTCGTGGCCGTCGCCTTCATCATCCTCGGCCGGGGCGGCGGGACGACTGGCGATGTCGCCGTCGGAGGCTCCGAGCCCGAGGAGACCTCGGAGGCGCTCGCGATCGAGATCGTGACGCCGGCGCGCGGTGCCGTCCTCGACCCGAAGGCGGTGCGGATCGCCGGGCGCACCGTCGGGGGGAGCGCCGAGCAGGTGTGGTTCGGCAATCTCCGGATCCCGGTGGCGAGTGACGGGAGCTTCGAGACCACCCTGGCCGGCCTCGAGGAGGGCAGCCGGACGATCCGGATCACCTCGCAGCCCGAGGGGGGGCTCGAGCTCGCCGGCGTCGACGTGGAGCTCGACGCGACCGCGCCGACGGTCCGGATCACGAGCCCGGCCGCCGGTGACGCGATCGGCGCCGAGGCGGAGGTGACCGGCTGGATCGAGGACGACCACCCCGACATCGTCTGGATCCAGGGTCGAGACGAGGTCGCCGTCGATGCCGACGGAGGGTTCCGCCTCGCGGTCAGGCTCGACGAGCTGCCGGTCAACGACGACGCGACCGCGATGATCGCCGTTCACGCCCGCGACCGCGCCGGTCACGAGTCGGTCGCGACCGTCGCGGTCTCTACCGACGCCGAGCCGCCGACCCTGACCCTCGATCGCTCGCCGGGCGAGACGCCGCTCGTCACTCGCGATGAGACCGTCACGATCGCCGGCGCCGTGCACGACGCGCGGCCGCGCGGCGTGCTCGTCGACGTCGATGGCGATGGTGAGGCCGATCGTGAGGTCGCCGTCGAGGCCGGGGGGCGCTTCGAGGTCGCCCTGCCCCTCGCCGCCTCGGGCGGGTCCTCCGTCGAGCTCATCGCGGTCGACGCCTCCGGGCTCCGGTCGGCGCCGACGAAGCTCGTCTTCGTCCGCGACGTCGAGGCGCCCGAGGTCGTCCTGACCGCGCCGACCGACGGCGCCGTCACCGCGGACGCGACGGTCCGGCTGGTCGGGCGGGTGACCGATCTCCACCGCGGACCGCTCTTCGTCGGCGACGTCGAGATCGCCGTCGGAGACGCCGGCGCCTTCGACCACGCGTTCGCGCTCGCCGACGGGGCGAACGCGATCACCCTGCGCGCGCTCGACGCCGCCGGCAACGAGGCGAAGGTGACGGTCCGGGTGCATCGCGACGTCGCCGGGCCGGCGATCACCCTCGACCCCGAGCTCCCCGAGGAGACGGACGAGCGCAAGATCCTCGTCGTCGGGCGGGTCGACGAGGACGGCTGCACCGTCGCGATCGACGGGCGCGAGGTGGAGGTGACCGAGCGGAGCTTCGAGCGGACGGTCACCCTCAAGAAGATGGGGCCGAACGAGATCGCGATCGCGGCGCGGGACGGCAGCGGGAACGAGCGCACGCTGACGCGGACCGTCGTCCGCGTCCGGAAGATGAGCGCGAAGGCGATCATCCCCAAGGGCACCTGGTGGAAGCCGACCGAGGCGCAGAAGGCCTTCTCGGCGAAGCTGGGCCTGCCCGTCTGGTTCGAGAACGAGCTCGGGATGCGCTTCGTCCTCGTGCCGCCGGACACGTTCACGATGGGCGACGACAGCCCCGGCGCGCCGAAGCACGAGGTGAAGATCACCCGCGGGTTCTACCTCGGCGCGACCGAGGTCACCAACGGCCAGTTCGAGAAGTTCGACGACGACCACGATCCGAGCCGCGAGTTCTGGTCGCGCGAGTTCGCCGGCGAAGAGTTCCCCGCCTTCCGCGTCGACCAGGACGACGCGGTCGACTTCTGCGACTGGCTCACCAAGCGATCCGACGGCGCCCGGACCTACCGCCTCCCGACCGAGGCCGAGTGGGAGCTCGCCTGCGTCCAGGGCCGGATGGCCGAGCTGTTCGCCGCGATGGGCGCCAAGGCGGCGAACGTCCGGGACGAGTCGCTCCGGGACGCGTGGAAGCGGTACGACCCGGGGCGGGCGAGGGGCCCGGCCTTCGACGGCCTGCGAGACGGCTACGCGACGGCGTCGCCGATCGGCAAGTTCCTGCCGAACGCGATCGGCGCGTTCGACGTCTTCGGCAACGTGTCCGAGTGGACCCGCGATGCCTGGTCGGACGGGTCCGACAAGCCCGCCGTCGACCCGATCTACCGCGACGACGACGCCCGCGCCTGGGTCGCCCGGGGGGGATCCTGGAGCTCGGAGCCGGCGTTGGTCGGACGCGCGGTTCGGGATGAGCGCGACGGTGACGGCATCGACCTCGGGTTCCGCGTGTTGATGCACCTCCCCGATCCGAAGAACAAGCGCCGCTGAGGCCGCCGTGGCGCGCGCCCGCGACCGAGCGGCGGCGACGATGACGAAGCGACGATTCCCCTGCCGCGCCTGCGGGGCGCGCCTCAAGGTTCCGGACGAGGAGTCCGCCCGGCGCGTCCGCTGCGCTCGCTGTCACGCAGTCCTCGTCATCCCCCGTGCGTGGAAGGCGCCGGAGATCGGCGACCTCCTCGCGGCCGGCTCGACCGGGCGCGCTGCCGCGGCGGGGTTCCACCGGACGCGGGTGAGCCTCCCGCGCGCGACCCGGCCCGGCCCGGCGCTTCGCCGCTGCCTCGGCTGCGGGCGCGATCGCTTCGACGACGCGGCCCGGTGCGGCTGCGGCGCCGCCTCGGTCGGGCTCTCGGTCGGCAAGGAGCTGACCGGTCGCGGCGAGCAGGCGGAGCTCGCCCTCGCCGACCTCGAGAGCGTCCACCGGTTCGCGCGCAAGACGAGCTGGCTCTTCGGCGGGCTGGCCGTCGCGATCCTCGCCTACTTCCTCCTCTTCCGCGGCGCCCTCGCGATCGCCCTCTTCCTCCCGCCGTGGCTCCTCTTGGCCGTCCTCGTCCCGTGGATCGCCCTCCGCGTCGTCCTCCGGCACCAGGTCGACCGCCGGATCGGGCCGCGCCTGCCGCGACCGGAGACCGCCGACGCGATCCGCCGCGCGCGCGGGATCCACGAGGAGCTGCTCGTGCCGTTCCTCTCGCGCAACGCGGTGCCGACCGGCGCCGTCCCGCGTCCGCCGGCGTCGGAGGCCTCGCTCCTCGCCGCCACCCTCGCGAAGCGGGCGGCGGAGCCGCCAGGCGGCGAGCTGACGCGAGTGCTGACGGCGAGCGCGCTCGTCCGCGACTTCGAGGCCTTCCGCGACCGGCTCGAGAGCCTCGAGGTGGGATCGGGCTACGACCTGCTCGAGACCTACGCCCTGCTGTATGCCCGAAGCGACGACGCGAGCTGGCTGCCCTTCCTCCAGCAGATCCGACTCGAGCGAGGGGAGGACCTCGATCCCGAGGCGGTCCGGAGCGACCTCGATCGATGGCGTGAGACGAAGCGCGTCGAGGCGTTCGAGCGCGATCTCGAGCGCCACCGGGACGCGGCGATCCCGCTCGAGGTCACGATCGAAGAGGTCGACGCGATGGGCTTCTTCGCCTTCGAGATTCTCCTGGCGCGCATCTACGAGTCGCTCGGACACCGCGTCGAGCCGACGCCGAAGACCGGCGACCAGGGCGCCGACGTGGTGGTGGAGCGGGCCGGAGAGCGAACCGTGATCCAGGCGAAGCTCTACGCGAAGCCCGTCGGGAACGCGGCCGTGCAGCAGGTCGTGGCGGCGAAGGCGCACTACCGGTGCGCCCACGCGGCCGTCGCCACCAACGCGACCTTCACCGCGGCCGCCTGCGAGCTCGCCGAGAGCAACGACGTCGACCTGATCGACCGCGACCGGCTCGTCGCGATGCTCGAGGCCTTCAGCGCCGCGCCGAAGAACGACGCCGAGCTCCGTGTCCTCCTGCGCCCTCGGGAGGCCGATGCGACCGACGACGTCCCGACCCTCGAGCCGGACGACGATGTCCCCGAGCTCGAAGCCCCGGAGCTCGACGCCCCCGGCCCGGACGATCCCGACGGCTGAGAGCCGCTACCTCAGCGCCGGCGCCTCTTCTCCAGCCGGGCGAGGCGGCTCACCACCTCGCCTCGAAGCCTGGGGTCGAGGTCTGCGACGTGGCCGTAGAGCGCCGCGGCTTCGTCGAGGAGGCCGAGCTCCTCGTGGATCTCCGCTGCGACCAGCCCATCCTCGAGCGAGGGGCGGAGGGCGTTGCTCGCGAGGAGGCTCGCGCAGTGCATCGCGCGCCACGCATGGAGCGCCGCCTCGGCGAGCCGCCCCTGCCGCCGGCGGAGCCGGCAGAGGGTCCGATGGAGGGCCGGGTCGCGCGAGACCGGATGTGCCTCGCGGACGAAGCTCCAGCGATCGTAGGGGTCGAGGGCGAGAGCGCGGCGTGCGGCCTCGACGCCGCGCTCCCACGCGTCGGGGTCGGACATCTCGGCGAGGCATCGGGCGAGGCGCTCCCACGGCTCGGGGTCGAGTGATCGGCGAGCGGCGGCCTCGAGAAACGGCGCCGCCTCGGCGAGCTGGCCACGCCGCCGGGATGCCTCGCCCCGCGCCAGGAGCAGCCGCCCGTCGTCCGGGTCGATCTCGAGGCCACGGACGCTGACCTCGAGCGCCTCGCCGATGCGGGCCTGATCGACGAGCGCCAGGGCGAGGAAGCCGAGCGCCTCGACATCGTTCGGGTCGCTCTCGAGCAGTCGGCGAGCGCGCAGCTCGGTCTCGACCCCGTCTCCGGCGATGGTCGCGCCGAAGGCGGCGATCCGGTCGGCCTCGCGTTCGTCGATCCGGTCCTTCTTCCCCCGGGTCCTGGCGTCGAGGTACTCCGTCAGCCGATCGAGCGACTGATGCTCGTTGCCGGTCCGCAGCCCGTAGGCGCGCCAGAGCGCCCGGAGGCGCCCCCGGTCGCCTCCCGCGGCGACGATCACGTCGAGCTGCCCTTCGATCATCAGGCCGACCGCGCGGCTCGACGTCATCCGCTCGAACCGCGAGAGCAAGACCTCGGGGTCGTCCGCCCGGATCCGGATCGATGCGGCGTACTCGGCGCGGGCGCCATCGAAGTCGCCCCGGCGCGCCCGCGCCTCGGCCCGGGCCCCGCGGAGCCAGGAGCTCCACGGCCGCTCCGCGACCGCCGCATCGAGGAGGGCGAGCTGCTCGCCGATCGGCCGCCGGTTCAACACCGCGGCGAGCGCGGACGCCTCCGCGTCGCTCGCCGCCGTCCGCATCGTGAGCTCGCGGCGCCGCTCGAGCACCGCGATCGCCTCGACGCGACGGCCGGACCGGGCCAGGGCGCGGGCGCGGAGGATCGGACCGTCCGACGCCCGCGCCAGCTCATCGATTCGGTCCAGGGCCGCCGCCGGGTCCCGCGTGACGAGCGTCACCGCCAGCGCGTGGTCGACGCGCGCGCGAGCCGTCGCCAGCTCGGCCGCCACCGCGGCGAACGGGTCCGCCGACGCGGTCACCGGATGACCCTCGGCCCGGAGCGCGTGAAGGGTCGGACCGTGCTCGCGAGCGAGCGCCTCCACCTCGGCGGCGAAGCGCTCGAGGTCGGCGACCAGTGGCTCCCGCGCGCCGGCGAGCCGCTCCGCGCTCTCGACGCGGCTTCGCCGCTCGAAGGCGTCCGCCCCCCGACGCGCCTCGGCGGCGAGCTCGGCCGCGTAGGCCAACCGATCGATCGGCTCGATCGCCATCCGCGCCCGCTCGAGCCGTTCCGCGTCGAGCTCGGCCACCGCCTCCTCGGCCCGCGCCTCCGCCTCCGCCCAGGCGACCGCGACGCGCGCGGCGACGGCGAGGACGACCGCGGCGACCCCGGCGACCGCGACCGAGACGAGGCGCGCCCGGTGAGCGCGCGCGATCCGGCGAAGCGCCTCGCCCCGCCCCTCGACGTGGGCCGACACCGGGCGGTGATCGAGGAGCGCCGCGACGTCGGCGCCGAGGCTGGCGGCGTCGGGGTAACGGTCCTCCCGACGGTGCGCGATCGCGCGCGCGATGATCGACTCGAGGGCGGGAGGGACCCACCGTCCCTCCGCGCGCTCGCTCGGCGGGGGCGCCGGGCCCCGCTCCATCGCCGCGGCGACCTTGATCAGCCCGCCCGAGTACGGCGGCTCGTGGGCGACGATCTCGAAGAGGACCGCGCCGAGAGAGTAGACGTCCGCCCGCCCGTCGAGGTCCGAGGCGCCGTCGAGCTGCTCGGGAGGCATGTATTCCGGCGTTCCGACGACGGCGCCGTCGACCGTCAGGCCGTCGCCGGTCGCGTCTCGCGGCTCCCCGGACAGCGATCCCCGGGCGGCCGAGGTGACGGCCCCGCCGATCGCGGACGACGGATCACCGATCGGGCGGGCGAGGCCCCAGTCCATCACGAGCACCTCGTCTCGCTCCCCGATCATCACGTTGGCCGGCTTGAGGTCGCGGTGCAGGACGCCCCGATCGTGAGCGAAGGCGACCGCATCGGCGATCTTCAGGAAGAGCCGAAGGAGGCGCTCGAGCGGGTACTCTCGGGCGGTGACTCCACCATCGTCAGGGTCGTCGAGGTCACGGATGAGGCGCTTCAGGTCGCGCCCCTGGACCAGCTTCATCACGAGGTGGAGCTCGCCGTCTTCCTCGATCCCGATCGCGTGCACCGGGAGGATGTTCGGGTGGGCGAGCTGCCCTGTGATCTGGGCCTCCTCGAGAAAGCGAAGCCGCGCGGCGCCGTCGCCGCGCCCGAGCATCGTCTTGAGGGCGACGCGGCGACCGAGGACCCGATCGCGGGCGACGAGCACCCGGCCCATCCCGCCGCGAGCGAGCTCGTCGAGGACGGCGTAGCGCCCGGCGATCAGTCGTCCCGACGCGCCGCTCATCGACCGCCTCCCCGCCAGCGCGATGGCGTCGAGAGTAGCTCGTGCTGGTCGACGCGTCGGACCCAGAGCGCGTCGACCGGATCGATCGCCGCGAACGCGCGCGCCGCTTCATCCTTGCCCGACCGCTCGAGGGTCTCGACGATCACGTCGCGCGCCTCGAACGCGAACCGCTCCGACGGGAGGAAGTGCCAGTGCAGCGTCGCCCAGGCGGTCAGGGCGTCACGATGCCCCTCGCCCGCCCTGCTCCCCGCGTTGAGCCGCGCCCGCGCCCGCCCGACCTTGTACAGGTACCAGTCGAGGCTTCCCGTCCCCAGACGGACCTCGGCGAGCGCGCCGAGCTCGGCATGGGCCGGCTCGCCCGCTCGCGCGGCCCAGTACAACCGGCCGATCGGAGGCGACACCGAGGGGAGCGTGCCCCGGACGCGAGCGAGCCAGCGCCGGATGGCCTCGCCATCGCTGCGAGGATCGGTGAGGGCGGCGCCGAGATCGCGGCTCACGAGATAGAAGACGCGGAGCTCGTCGGCGTCGATCGAGCCGTCTCGGTAGCCCGCGCCGGAGGCGAGCGCGAAGTAGGTCGGGAGCACCTCCTCGAGGCGCCGGAGGCCGGCGGCGGCGTCGCCGGAGACGAGCGCGTGATGGGCGAGGAGGACGCCCCGCTCGCTCGCGACGGCGCCGCTCAGGTCGAGGCGCTCCAGCTCGTCCCGCCGGGCGTGATCGAGGGCGACCCCCGCGCGGAGCGAGGTGCGCGCCCACGCGAGGAGGGCGCGCGTGCGCAACGGGCCGGCGGGAGGTCCGCCTCGCTCGAACACCGCCTCGACGAGCGGGAGGGCGCTCGCGGTTCGCCCGGTCAGGTGGATCTGCTCGATCGCCGCGACGCGGAGGGCATCGTTGGCGCCGAGGGCGTGCTCGAGAAAGGGCCTGAGCATCCACGCCATGACCGGGCGCCAGCTCGCGTGCGGCTGATAGCGAGCGACGAACCCCTCGACGAGGCGGCGGCGCGGATCGAGCTCGGCCTCGTCGAGGAAGGCGGCCTGAAAGAGCGCGCTCTCGGACTTGGCGAAGCCGCGCTTCAGCGCAGCCAGCGGAAGATCGTGGACCTTGCTCTCGACGGTGAGGGCTTCTGCGCGCCCCGCGAGCTCGTGGATGAACGCGAGGGTCGGATAGTGCGCCCGCAGCCTCGCGACCTCGTCGCGGGTCTCGCGGGCCGCCGGCACCGCGTCCGCCCAGCGCCCCGCCGCGGCGTCGGCCTCCGCCGTCTCGACCTTGAGGGCGAGCGCGGCCAGCTCGGCGTACCGGGTCCGCCAGGGGTCCTCGAGGTCGAGCTCGATCGCCGCGAGGTCGCGGAGGGTGGATGCGGTGAGCTCCTCGCGCCCCGCGAGCCTCCGGGCCGCCCGGAACAGGCCGAACAACGCTTCGGGATCGGGGGAGGCGCCGGCCCGGGCGTCGGCATCGACGATCGCCGAGAAGTCCTCCAGGGCGAGGGCCGCCTCGCCGCGATCGAGTAGCCATCGACCCCGGGTGAGGCGCACGCGACGCTCACCGAGCGCTCCGAGTCCCGACCATCGCGGCCCCTCGGCGGCGTCGAACCGACGCCGCGCCCGCACCGCCGGATCGACCCCCTCATCCTCGGGGCTGCCGGGCTCCGGTGCGGAGACGATCGTGTCGAGGAGCGCGTCGAGCTCCGCCATGAGCTCGACCGAGGCCAGGCGGGCGGCCGCCTCGACGCGCCGGTCATCCGCGACGGAGAGCGCGGCCGTCGCCTCCGCGGCCCGCGCCGCCGCTCGCTCCCGAACGGTCCGCGCCGAGCGCCAGCGGGGCCAGGCCGTGCCGATCGCGGCGGTCACCGCGACCGCACCGAGCAGGAAGACCGCGAGGGCGAGCGTCGCGGCGAGCGGACGATGCCGGGCGATGCGGACCGACGCCCGGATCAGACCCTCGCGCGCCGCGACGACCGCGCGCCCGTCGAGGAAGCGCCGGACGTCCTCGGCGAGGTCGTCGACCGTCGCGTAGCGCCCGCGTGGGTCGGGCGCGAGCGCCTTGCCAGCGATCGCGTCGAGCGTGGGGTCCGCCTTCGAGCGCAGGAGCGCGCGCAGGATCACTCCGAGGCCGAAGACATCCGCCGCCGTGCCCACCTTCCCGCCCGACGCCACCTCGGGCGCGAGCTCGGCCGGGGCCGCCGGATCCGAGGAGGGCGGCGACGCAGCGAGGGCGCGGACGACCTCGGGCGACGCCACGGACGTCGCCATGGCGAACCCCCAGCCGGTGACCCACGCCTGGCCGAACGCTCCGACGGTGATGCGCCCAGGCCCCAGTCGCGTGTGCGCGATGCCGACGGCGTGAGCTGCCCGTATCCCGCCGGCGACCTCGAGGAACACGCGGAGGAGGGCAGCCGGATCGCGCTCGGCGAGCGCGTCGGCGAGCACCTCGCCCTCCACCACGTCGAGCGCCAGGACGCAGCGGCCGCGGTGCGCGTCGATGTCGTGGAGCCTGGGGATCGCGGGGTGGTCGAGCTGCGCGAGGACACGGCCCTCGCGGAGGAAGCTCTCCCGCTCGGGCGCGTGGAGCGGCGGACCGATGCGCAGGTCGACCGGACGACCCATGTGCCGGTCACGCCCGGGGCCGCGGTCGCTCGGCTCGAACCGTTCGTGGGCGAGGAACGTCGCGACCGCGTCGACGGGGCGACCTGTCGTCCTCGCGCGCGGCGCGAGACCGGCGAGGAGCCGGTCCGCAGAGGCCGGATCGATCATCCCGCGCGCGACCGCTCCGCCGAGGAGGGACGATCCGCCGTGCGCGAGGCGATGGGCTCGCGACCAGGCGAGCAGCCCGGCGAGAGATGCCCTCACGAGCACGCCCGAGGCGACGAGCGCGTCGGCGACGTGACGCTCGAGCGAGTTCGGATCGTGGCTCACGGAACGACCCCCGAGGGCAGGATAGCCTGCCTCCCCTCAAAACGGCAGAAGCGCGGCCGCTGTCGCGACCGCGCTTCGGGTGCTTCTACCGGTGGAGACCGCCGGAGCCTACGGCCCCATGTCGACCCAGCGGCCGAGGAGATCGACGGCCAGGTCGTGGCGTCGGTTCGTCGCGAGCGGCGGCATCTGCGCCTGGCCGCCGTCGCGGCGGCGGACCCGCTCCCAGAGGACGCTCGACTCCTTCACGCCGGACTTGATCCGGAACGCGTCGGTCAGGCCGAGGCGCCCGCCGCTCGGACGGACGCCGACCGCGTTCATCGTGCGCACCGAGACGTCGTAGCGGAGGTCCATCGCATCGGGCGCCGGGCCGCCGGGGCGGTGGCAGTGGCTGCAGTTGGACGCCAGGTACGAGCGCGCGCGATCGCGGACCGAGTGGCGCGTGTCCTCGGGGTCGGGGAGCGCCTCGTAGTTGCCCGCCGGGCCGAGGTTGGTCGTGAAGAGGCCGATGTTGTTCAGCGCGCGGAGCTGGTTGTCGGTCGCCCGGGCGTAGGTGAAGTCCCGGTTGACCTGACGCGTCCGCAGGCCGAGAACGTGGCCGGCGGCCGCGGTGTGGCAGCTCTGGCAGTCGCCGCGGCTCGGGTAGTCGTAGACCTGGGTCCGCCGACCACCGGACGCGCTCGGGTCCGAGATCGTGAACGTGTCGCTGCTCTCCGCGTCGGGCAGCAGGTTCGCGTCGGTCCCGCTCGAGTTCCACTTGTAGACGTAGCCGGCCCAGCCGCGGTCCTGCTTGACGAGAACGCGCGTCTCGAGCCGCCGCGCCGAGCTCGGGTCGCCGACGCGCATCTCGAGCTCGAAGTGCTTCACCAGGGCCGTCCCGGTCGGGAAGGTCCACGCCTCGGTCGGGTGGAACCCGATCCGCGAGCGGCCGGGGATCGCGACCCAGCGCCGCTTGATGGTGCCGTCGCTCCAGAGCGGCGAGTTGACGTCGTACTCGATCACGCCGGGCGTCGGGGTGAGGTTACGGAGGCTCGAGAAGAGCCCGGTGCGGGAGAGGGTCGTCGGCACCGGCGTCGGCGGGTTGCCGCCGAAGTTCGGCTCGAGACGGTAGATCGACCCGCCGTGGCTCACCGCGTAGAGCTCGCCCTCGCGGTCCTCGCCGAAGCTCGAGACGCTCGAGACGCTGTCGACCTGGGCGGTCGTCCAGCGGCTGCCGCTCTGGGTCGCCGCGAACACCCGGCCCGAGACGTAGTCGCCGTAGAAGTACTGGCCGACGGCGCCCGGCACGGCCGAGCCGCGGTAGACGTAGCCGCCGGTGATGCTGCGGCCGGTCGAGTGGCTGTAGTCGAGGATCGGGCCGTCGAAGCTGCCCGACGAGAGGCCGCGCGGGTTGTTGTGGCTGCGCGTCCCTTCGAAGATCCGCCAGCCGTAGTTGCCCCCGCGGCGGACGATGTCGACCTCCTCGCGGGCGTTCTGGCCGACGTCGCCGACGAAGAGCCGGCCGTTGCTGCGGTCGAACGAGAACCGCCACGGGTTGCGGATCCCGTAGGCCCAGATCTCGCCCCGGGCGCCGCGGGTGCCGACGAACGGGTTGTCGGACGGGATCCGGTAGCCGGCCTGGCTGCCGAAGCCGCGGACGTCGATCCGCAGGATCGAGCCGAGCAGCGTCCCGAGGTTCTGGCCGTTGCCCTGCGGATCGCCGCCGCTGCCGCCGTCGCCGAGGCCGACGTAGAGCATGCCGTCGGGCCCGAACTCGATCATGCCGCCGTTGTGGTTGCTGAACGGCTGGTTGACGGTGAGGAACTGGCTCTCGCTCGAGCTGCTCGCGCGGTTGCGATCGGTGCTCACCCGGAACCGGGAGAGGATCGAGCGGCCCGAGCGCGAGTAGTAGACGTAGAAGAAGCCGTTGCTCGCGTAGTCGGGGTCGAAGGCGAGGCCGAGGAGACCCTGCTCGCCGCTGCTGACGACCTGCCGGCTGATGTCGAGGAAGGTGCTCACCTCGCTGCTGCGGACCGAGTCACGGTTGGGGAAGACGAGGATCCGCCCGCCCTGCTCGACGACGAACACGCGGTCGCTGCCGTCGGGGGCATGGGTCAGCAGGAGGGGGCGGCTGAACGAGAGGTTCGGGAACGCCCGGTTGAACTCGACGCCCTGGGCCCGCGGCTGCGAGGTCGGGAACGGAAGCGCCGGAACCGTGACGCGACTGGTGAGGCCGAACGGCGCCGGGCCCGGGGGGGGTGGCGGCGGCGGCGGGGGAGGCGGCGGCGGGGTCACGGTGGTGTTGTTCGCGACGACCCGGACCTCCTTCACGCTGCTCCAGTGATCGACGCCATCCACGCGGGCGTGAACGATCAGGAAGACCGACGAGATCGGGCTTGCCGTGCTGAACGAGACGCTGCCGTCGCGGTCCGTGGTGGCGTTCGAGTAGCCGGCCGCGTTCGAGATCACGTCGCGGTCGAAGCCGAAGTGGACGTTGACGTGGTCGACGCGCGAGCCGCCGCGCACCCGCCATCCCATCGCGACGGGCTCGCCCACGGTGTACTCGCGATCGGGCTCGGGGCTCCAGTCGACGCTCACCGAGGGCTGCGAGGTCTGCGAGGTGACCGTGATGTCGATCGAGTCGACGTTCCGGGCGCCGTCGTCGTCGGTGACCTCGAGCCAGAACCGATGCGTCCCGGGCGTGTCGAGACGCCAGCGGAGCGCAGGGTTCCGGGTGAACCGGCCGTCGGGGATGATCAGCCGGACCGCGACGATCTGCCCGTCGCGATCGAAGCTGCTCCGCCCGTCGAGCGTGACGGTCAGCGGCGCCGGACCCGAGGTCACGTCGGCGGTCAGCACGGCCACGGGAGCCAGGTTGCCCTGCTGCGCGGACGCGGGGGAGCTCATCAGCAGAACGAGCGGCACCACGAGCGCGAGGATCAGCGTGTGTCTCGTCATCGGTGTTCGGTTCCTTGGGTTTCGGGAGCGACCTGGGGACCCCTCTGAAGCGACGATCTTGCGGCGACTTGCGCCGCAATGTGTCACTACGGTGTACAGGTTTCCCTGACGCAATTGCCGGGCCTGGCCGTCACCGGGAGTATCTACCTGCAAATGCGAGCCTTAGGTGTCCTTCGCGTTCCCGGAACCTGTCGCGAGCGAGAGACACCGAGAACGTCGGACCCGCACGTCGAGGGAGGCGCGACCGGGCCGTTCCGGTCGGGAACGGACGAGGCCCTCTAGGGCATGTCAACTTCGCTCAGCTCGATGAAGAGATGGAACCACGGAGGCACGGAGGCACGGAGCAGCTTCGGATGATGCCCCGTCGCGGACCGATCCCGGCGCTCCTTCTCTTGGCTCCCGTCGCCTCGC
>JAJDCQ010000019.1 GCA_029260755.1 Planctomycetota bacterium
GCCGGGGGGCGGGCGCGGGGGGGGGCGCGCGTTCGGGGGGCGGTGGGGGCGCCCGCCGCCGTCGCCCGTCTGCTCGCCCGGACGAGCACGAAGCGCTCGCCCGGCCCGGTCCGGTCGGGCGCGCTGGCGGCGATGATCGGCGCGCTCGAGGCGGTCGCGGTGGCGGCGAGCCCGTCGAGCGTCGGAACGCGCGAGGGCGGCACCCTGCCGCGCCCCGTCTCCGATCTGTTCCGCGCCCTGGGCGGCGTGGGGGAGCCCGGCCTCACCGCCGCCCTCGTGCCGGTGATCGCCCGGGGCGGGCCGCTCGGAGCGCGGGCCGCGCGCGCCGCCCGCCGGAACGCCCGCGACCTTCGCGCGGGGACGGTGCCGACGCTGCCGTCGACCGACGCGGTCGAGGCGTGGCTCGCCTGGCGGGCGCAGCCGGGCGTGCCGTGCCTCGAGGCGGCGGCGGTCGCCGCCGTCTGACGCGTCGGGCGCGTCGCGCCGACCCGATCTTCCGGACCCCGCCGATCCGTGCGACAATGCAATGAGGGGGCCCCCCCAGACCACGGTGAGCGGGTCGCGTCGACCCGGCCGGCGTGGTCCGGCGGCATGTCCGGCCGACGGGTCGGTCAGGCCGCGCGCTGCTCGAGCCGCCGCACCGCCTCGCACGCGCGTCGATCGCCGTCACGGCTCGCCGTCTTGTAGCTCTCGAGCGCTCGCCGCCGGCGGCCGAGCGCTTCGAGGGCGCGCCCCATCGCGTGCGCCCGGTCCGCCGACTCGCCCCGAATTCCCGAGCGACGGGTCCGGCGAAGCAGGCGGAGCGCGCGCTGCGGGCGGTCGAGGTCGGTCAGCAGCTCCGCCAGCGCGGGGGCGATCCGTCCGACCACCCGCGGCCGGTGCACCAGCGGGAGCAGCCGCGCCCGCGCGGCGTCGTCGAGCCCGGCCTGGCGAGCCAGGCTGGCCGCCAGGACCACGTCGCGCACCTCGTCCTCGCCGCGCGGCTCGCCGAGACGCTCCAGGATCGGTCCCGCCAGCTCCGGCCGCTCGATCACGGCGGGCTCGTGGAGGATCCGCGCCGCCGCCCTGGGCCGATCCGTCTCAGCGATCGAGGTGAGCTCGCGGGCGAGGTCATCGGGAGCGAGCCGCTCGACGCGAGCGATGAGGTGGCCGAGCGGGTCGTCTCCGGCGACGCGATCGGTGCCCGGGAGCGTGCGGTGGCCGTCGTCGTACCAGTCGGCCGCGAGGAGGTTCGAAACGGACGCGTCGCCGCGGGCCAGGCCGGTGCCCATTCGCCGCGCGAGCGCCGCGACCGCCTCGCCGAAGCACCTCCGGAACGTCTCGTGCTCGCGGTGCGCGTAAACGGCGAACGTCCGGATCCGACCGGTGTCGGTCAGCGCGACGAGCGACCGCGCCTGCACCGTCCCGTTCGCGTCGCGGGCGATCCACACCCGCTTGTTGATGTCCGCCGCGTTGCTCACCGCCGAGAAGAAGTTGAAGTCGCCCGGCGCCAGGCACGTCTCGAACGGCCGACCCATGAGGAGCACCTCGATCGGGTCCTCCTCGAGGGCGAGGCTCAGCCGCCCGCCGTCCGGCAGGACGATGGGGCGCTCTTCGATGCCGTCGAGCCACGGGGCGACGTCCAGCTCGCGGGCGGTCAGGCGCTCGAGGAACGCCGCGTTCGCCGGGTCGCCGCGAAGGTCCCACGGCCGCGGCCCGAGTCGCGCCGCGAGAAGGCGGGCGGCGAGCCTGCGGAACCCGACGCCGAGCCCATTGCACGCGGCCAGCAGCTCCGCCCGCTTCGGATTGTCGAGCCACTCGGCCGGCGGCGCGACTCCCAGCCACTCGGTGAGGGCGCCGTTCGCCGCGATGCGAAGCTCGCCCAGCCAGGCGTCGGCCACCACGATCCGCAGTCGGCGACGCAGCTTCTCGGCGGCCCGGTCGACGCGCTCGGGCGAGATCGAGAGCGGCGCCGCGACGCGCCCGAGGAGGTTCACGCGTCGTCGTGCGAGCCCGCTCCGCCGGCTCTCGTCGAGCGACGCGCCGCCCGCGAGGATCCGTTCGATCGCGCGGAGCTCGCGGCGCACCGCGTCCGGCGGCGCGATCACACCGAGCGCCCGCGTCGCCGCCCGACCGGGGTCGTCTCCCGTGGCGGCGAGCGCGTGGAGCTCGGGGTGGATCGCCGCGGGGACGCGCTCGAGGAGCGCCGGATCGACCGCGACCGCCGCGACCGGCCGCGGCGGGTCGGCCGCCGCGGCCGAGCCGGCGAGGAAGCGCACGAGCCGCGTCAGGACGAGGATCCGGTGCACGCGATCGCCGTTGCCGCTGGCGAGGAGATCGGCGACGAGCCGCCGGGTCCGAGCACCCCGCGCGACGTGCTCGAGCTCCTTGGCGAGGTCTTCGCTCGACGTGATCGGCCCGCCCTCGAGCGCGACGCCGATCCGGGCGAGGCGTGTCGGGTCGTTTTCGGCGAGACGAATCAGCGTCCGCGGGCCCGCCGGACCGAACTCGTCGAGCACCCCGGCCGGCAGCGCGTCGAGGAGGTCGACGGCGAGTGCCGGGCTCCCGCCGGCGACGTCGATGGCCGCGACGAGCATCCCGAAGCCGTTCGGCTCGCGGAACGGGCCCCAGCGCGGGTGCCAGAGCCGGTCGGCGTCGGCCACGAGACGGGCCAGGGTCCGGGCGAGCGGACCGAGGAGCCGGCGCGGGGAGCGGTCGAGTCCGGTGAAGCAGTCGATGAGCTCGCCGCCGAGATACTCGGCGACCCAGGCGCGGCGATCGGCCAGCGCGTCGGGGACGGCGCGCGCGACGTCGCCGATCACGCCGACGAGGGCGGCGCCGTTGCGCGAGGGGTGGCCGGTCACCTCATCCGCCCAGCTCTCGAGGAGGGCGAGGCGCGGCGGGGCCTTCTTCGTCGCGCGCCCGTCAGCGCGTCGCTCGGCTCGCCGCTCCGGCAGCAGCTCGAGCACGCTCGCGAGGCGCGCGACCGCGTCGGCCGGTGCGCGCGCCGCGACCGCTCGGACCGCTGCGAGGCGTCGATCGATCGCCACCGGAGGCGGACGCCGGCCGAGGAGCTCGCGGTCGATCTCGGCGCGGAGGGTCGCCGCGCGCACCCGCTCGTCGGGGCGCACGCGGCCGCGGCCGAGGAGCCGGCGCACCTCGCGCTCGAGGCGATCGGCCGTCTCCCAGTAGCTCGCCCACGCGTGGATCGCTTCCGCGCTCGGAAGGAGGGGACCGAGCAACGAGAAGAACCGATCGGGGCGGCGAAGATCGAGTCGGGTGATCGCGGCGACGAGGGCGGGGCCGAGGGTTGCCGCGGGACGGGCGAGCGGGCCGAGGATCGTCGGCCGGTCCTCGAGGTGGCGGCGCCGCTCGCGCTTCCCCGTCGCCCGGCGAAGCCGCTCGCCGAAGCGGTCGTCGTGAAGGGGCAGCTCGAAGCTGCGCCGGTCGATGAGGCATCGCACCGCGTCGTCGACCGGCGCCCCGGCGCGGACGAGCTCGACGATCCGGAGCGCCACGGCGCAGCCGTCGACCGGGCCCGCCGCGTCGAGGAGCGAGGCCACCCCGCTCCGGATCGGACCGATCCAGCCGACGACCGCCGCCAGGCCGACCGGGTCGCCCCAGTGCCGCCACAGGGCGGCCTCGAGGAGGGGACGCAGGGCGGGGCGCGCGGCGACGCGTTCGATGTCGGCCCGCAGCCACGGCCGGGGCCGGACGAGCGCCACGAGCGCCTCGAGATCGGGCAGCGGCTCGCGGCCGTGGAGCGCCGCCTTCAGGACGGCGAGGCGCGCGTCGACCGCGTCGCGCCAGTCCTCGGGGTCACCCTCGATCGCGTCGGCGAGGCCGCGCGGGAACCGGTGGGGCGCGGCGCGGCAGGCTCGCGTCGCCCGCCGGAGCGTGATCCGGTCGACGCGCCCGCGCTCGGCGGGCTGGCCCCGGGCCACCTCGGGCAGCGTCAGCCAGGGCAGGGCGTCTCCCTCGACCGGGCCGGCGGGGAAGCCCGGCAGCCACGCCGCTCGGGCGGCGAGGAAGGTGCGCGCGGCGCGGCGGGCGGCCGGGCGGGACGGGCGTCGTCGGGTCGGGGTCATGGCGCTCTCACCCGAGACGACGCCGCCGCCCGGCGCTGTCACCGCGACCCTTCGTCGGCCCGGCTTGACACCCCGTTCGCGCGGATTCTAACCTGCCCGTCCGCCGAGACCTGCGCGCCACGGAGCCCTCCCCATGACCGACGCCCGTTCCGCCGACAACAACGTCGTCGCCGCCCTGCCCGAGATGGTGGCCAGCCGCGGCGACGCGCGCGCCCTCGTCGAGGCGATCCCCGAGAAGCTCATGACCTGGAAGCCGGGCGAGCCGATCGCGACCCGCTCGGTCACCTGGAAGGAGCTCGACGCGAAGGTCTCCGCGGCCGCGGGCGGCCTTCGCAAGATGGGGCTCGAGGCGGGCGACCGCGCGGTGATCTTCGTCCCGATGTCGATCGACCTCTACGTCGCCATGCTGGCCGTGTTCCGTCTCGGCGCCGTCTCGGTCTTCCTCGACTCGTTCGCGCGCCAGCATCAGCTCGGCTCGTGCAGCTCGCTCGTCGAGCCGAAGGCGTTCATCGGAAACGCGATCGCCCAGCACTTCCGCCCGCAGCTCGAGCCGCTCGCCGACCTCCCGATCCAGATCGTCACCGGCACGCGCGACAAGCCGAACGGCTCGACGCCGATCGACGAGATCGTCGAGTGGGGCGAGACCGCCGAGATCGTCGCCGTGCAGCGCGAGACGACCGCGCTCGTCACGTTCACGACGGGGAGCAGCGGCGTCCCCAAGGGGGCGAATCGGACGCACCGCTTCTTGCGGGCGCAGCACGACGCTCTGAACCTCGAGATCCCCTATCGCGATGGCGACAACGACCTGCCCGCCTTCCCGATCTTCCTCCTGAACAACCTGGCCGCCGGGATCACGACGACGATGCCGGCCGTCGACCTCGCCGTCCCCGCCGATACCGACCCGATCCGCCTCGTCAGCCAGGTCCGCGACGGCGGGACGAGCTGCACCTTCAGCCCGGCGATGCTCGGGCGGGTGAGCCGGTACTGCATCGAGGAGGGCGTCACCCTCGACGGGGTCTGGCGCTGCGTCACCGGCGGCGCCCCGGTCGGCCCGGACATGGTCCGCGACTTCCGGAAGGCGTTCCCGAACGCCGAGCTCGCGATCCTGTACGGCTCCACCGAGGCCGAGCCGATCTGCTACATCACCGGCTCGCAGATGATGAGCATCCTCGAGGACCCCAGGGAGGCCGCCCGGCAGGGCGTCTGCGTCGGCCGGTTCGCCGAGGGGCTCCACGCGCGCCTCGTCCGGATCACCCGCGGCCCGATCGAGCGGGGCGACGACGGCTGGAAGAGCTGGGACGTGGCCGCCGGCGAGCCGGGCGAGGTGCTCGTCGCCGGCGAGCACGTCTGCCGCGACTACTATCGCAACCCCGAGGCGGTCGCCCGCAACAAGATCATCGACGGCGACCTCGTCTGGCACCGCACCGGCGACGTCGGCTACCAGGACGAGGAGGGCCGCCTCTGGCTGGTCGGGCGCGTCCACAACGCGATCGGACGGGAAGGGAAGTGGTTCTTCCCGGTCGAGGCCGAGCAGGTGATGAAGCGGCTCGACTTCGTGAAGCAGCCCTGCTTCGTCGGCGTGCCCGATGACGCCCTCGGCGAGCGGACCGCGTGCGTGTTCAGCGCGGAGGGAGGCGGCGGCGACGCGCCGGTCAAGGCGCCCGCCGAGCAGGAGAGCGCCGTCCGCGCGGCGCTCGAGAAGAAGGGCTTCGTGATCGACGAGGTCTGGGTCCACCCGAAGATCCCGATGGACCCCCGCCACCACAGCAAGGTCGACTACGACCAGGTCCGGCGCTCGCTCCTCGAGGCGACCGGCATGAGCGCCGACGCCGCCGCGGCGACGGTCGCCGCCCACGCCGATCAGGGCGGCGGCGACGACCCCGGCGCGGCCGGGTTCGGCGTGAACGTCGAGGCCGAGTGAACGCGACCGCGAGCGTGGCCGACGGCGATGCGCCGTCCCGCGACCGGCGGATCTTCCCGCTCCGATTCGCGACGTATCTCGCCGAGCGCTTCCCGCCGGTCGAGCACGGCGTCCTCATCGCCGCGTTCGCCGCCGGCAACGCGTTCGTCGCGCAGGCGGCCGTCGCCGAGGGCGGCCCCATCCTCGTCGGGCCGCGTCTCCTCCTGGCCGCCGGCGTCCTCGTCCTCGTCTTCTTCCACTTCCGCGTCTTCGACGAGTGCAAGGACGCGGCGACCGACGCGGCGCTGCAGCCCGACCGGCCGATCCAGCGCGGCGTCGTGACGCTGGGCGAGGTGAAGCTGGCCGGCGCCATCGCGATCGCCGCGCAGTTCGGGCTGGTGACCCTCCTCGGCGCCGAGGCGATGGGCGCCCACGTCCTCGTCGTGGGCTTCTCGATCGTCATGCTGAACGAGTTCTTCGTCGGCGACTGGCTCCGGCCGCACCTGTTTCTCTACGCCGTCCCGCACACCCTGAGCGCGAGCGTGATCGGGCTGTTCGTCGCGACGGCCGTGACCGGGCTGTCGGTCTCGGTCCTGCCGACCGCGATGCTCCTCTACGCCCTCAGCCACTGGGCCGGCTTCACCGTCTTCGAGGTCGCGCGAAAGACCCACGGCCCCGAGGAGGAGAAGCCCGGCGTCGACACCTACAGCTCGCTCTGGGGGCCGGGCGGCGCGGCGGCGGCGAACTTCGCCCTCATCGCGATCACCGGAGCGGTCGCCGCGGCGGCCGGCTTCCCCCTCGGGCTCGGGATGGCCTTCTCGATCGCGTTCGGCGTCGCCGTGGCCGGCCTCGGCGTCGCGAGCCTCGCCTACGCGAAGGCGCCGAGCGCGCGCGCGGCGAAGACCTACTACACCCTCTCGAGCCTGTTCCTCCTGGCCCACTCGGTGATCCCCGCGGTCGTGATCGGCGTCGCCCGCGGCGTCGCGTGGGGAGGCGCGCTCTGATGCGCATCATCGTCATGTGCCAGGAGGAGCCGACGACGATGGGGCCCTGCCTCATCCGGATCCTCCGGGCGCGGCGCGACGACATCGTCGCGGTCGCGATCGGCGATCTCCGCGGCGCGGGCGGCAAGGTGAAGACGAAGGAAGGAGCCTGGCGGCGCTTCCTCACCCTCTGGACGCTCTTCGAGCCGCTCGGCGTCCTCCGGATGCTGACCGTCCTGATCGGCTGGCGGATCATCCGCGCGCTCGGACCGCTCGGCCGGGCGCTCGACGAGCGGAGCGTCGACGTGGCCGCGGAGCGCCTCGGGATCCCGGTCCTCCGCTTCGAGAACCCGAACCGCCCCGAGTTCCTCGAGCGCCTGCGCGCCCTCGACCCCGACATCATCTTCAACCAGTCCGAGTGCCTCCTGAAGAAGCCGCTCCTCGAGCTGCCGAGGATCGGCGTCGTCAACCGGCACGGCAGCCGGCTGCCGCGGCATCGCGGGCGGCTCGCCACCTTCTACGCCCACGCCGACTTCGCCGGGCGCTACGACGTGACGGTGCACTTCGTGGACGAGGCGATCGACAGCGGGCCGATCATCTGCCAGCGGAGCTTCCCGATCGACCCGGGCGCACCGTTCGGCCAGGCGCTCCACCGCGTGTTCACGAGCTCGCCCGAGGTCGTCCTCGAGGCGTTCCGGCGGCTGGAGGACCCGGACTTCGAGGCGATGCCGAACGACATCGAGGAGGGGACGTTGAACGGCTTCCCGAAGGTGGAGGATGCGATGGCGTATCGGCGGCGGTTGGCGGCGGTCCGGACGGGACGCGCGTGAGGTTCACGGAGCGTCATGCGTGAGATTCCGTCGTCCAGAAACGGGTCCACTCCGTCGTCAGCAAGGGCTTGGCGCCGACCGAGCCAGTCCGCGCAATCCGCGTAATCCGCGGTTCCACACGCTCTCGAGCGTTGAACGAACGGGAACCGCGGATTGTTGGATCGACTGGATTGCGAGCTGCCAGGCCGCAAATCCTCTGCCGACGCCCGCGCTCCTGTCCCGGAACGAAGGCGCTCACGACGAATGCCCCTCCCGTTTTGGCGGCACGACACGAACAGCGGTACAGTACCGATGATGCCGCCGCCGCGCCGACCGCCGCCGCCCACGCCGCCGCCGCCTCCGCCCGGAGGCCCCGGTCAGACCTGGCATACCGAGCAGGTCCCGCCGCCGCGCCCCGCCCCCCTCCGGCCCGCCGCGGCCCCTCGTCCCCCGGTGTCCCCGGCGCCGCCGATGGTGCCCCTCACCCCGATCCCCTACCCGCCGCGGCCGCCGTCGGGCTCGTTCCGCCGGCGCCCGTCGAGCACCGTCGTCGCGGCGGCGTCCGCCTCGCTTCCGCGCGATGTTCGCGAGGCCTTGGCCGACCCTTCCCGCCGCCTCGGCGAGCACCACGTCCTCCTCGAGGAGATCGGCCGCGGCGGCATGGGCGTCGTCTACCGCGGCTACGACCTCGCCCTGCACCGGACCGTCGCGGTGAAGATGGTGCTCCACGCGGAGCGCGCCGGTGAGGAGACGCTCCAGCGGTTCGCGCGCGAGGCGCAGTCGGCAGCCAAGCTGCGCCATCCCAACATCGTCGCCGTCCACGAGGTCGGCGATCGCGATGGCGTGCCCTATCTCGTCATGGACCACGTCGAGGGGAGCAGCCTCGACGAGGCGGCCGCCGGCGGTCCGCTCGCGCCTCGGCGCGCGGCGACGCTCGTTCACGACCTCGCCCGGGCGCTCGCGCACGCCCACGAGGTCGGCGTCGTCCACCGCGACGTCAAGCCGCAGAACGTCCTCCTCGATGCCGAGGGGCGCCCACGCCTGACCGACTTCGGCCTCGCCCGCGAGACCGACAGCCACGTGGGGCTGACCCGGTCGGGCGCGTTCATCGGGACGCCCGGGTACGCGCCGCCCGAGCAGGTGAGCGGCCGGCAGGATCAGATGGGGCCGGCCTCGGATGTCTACGCGGCCGGCGCGGTCCTCTACTTCGCCCTCACCGGGCAGCCGCCGTTCACCGGCGACTCGCTCATGGAGGTCGTGATGGCGTCGCTCCGTCACGACCCGGTCTCGCCGCGGAAGCGCAACGCCGCGGTCCACGTCGACCTCGAGACGATCGCGCTCCACTGCCTCGAGAAGGAGCCCGCGCGACGCTTCGGCAGCGCGGCCGAGCTGGCCGACGACCTCCGTCGCTTCCTCGACGGCGAGCCGATCCGGGCGCGCCCGCCGGGTCGGGGCGAGCGGTTCTCGCGGTGGCTCGGACGCAATCGAGCTCCGGTGGTCGCGGGCGTCGCCCTCGTCGTGATCGCGGCGGCGCTCGTGGCGGGCGCGTTCGTCCTCGTCCCGGCCGCGCGCGCGCGGGCCGCGCGGGGCGAGCGGGCGGCGCTGGTGGCGACGGCGGAGGCCGACGCCGTCGCCAGCCGCGAGGCGTTCGAGCGTCTTCGCGGTGCCGACGAGACGACGGGCTCGGACGCGCTCATCTCCGCTGGCCGAGCCGCCCTCGGCGATGCCCAGCAGCGCCTCCGCGTCGTCGGCGAGGTCGGCGGCGACGAGGCCGCGGCCGCCGTCGCGGTCCATCGCGTCGCGATGGCGCTCGGCGAGGCCGCGACGACCGCGGGGCAGTGGGGCGTCGCGCGGAGCGCCTACGATGACGCGGGCGCCGTCGGCGTCGACCCGGCGGCGGCGGCGGCGGCCCTCGTCGAGCTCGAGCGGGCGCGCGGCGCCCGGACCGATCGTCGCCGGCGGGCGGTCCTGGCCGCCCTCGATGACGCGCGCTCCGGCCGGCTCGTCGAACGCGACCTCTACGACCGGGCGCTCTTCACGGTCGTCGGCGAGCGCGACCCCGAGACGGTCGCACTGCTCGTCGAGGCGCTCGATGAGATCAGCGCGAGCCTGCGGGCGGCGACCCTCGAGACCTACGCCGCGGCGATCGAGGCGCTGCCGGGGATCGTCGACCCGGCGGTCGCCCGCTCCGTCGTCGAGCGCGCGTGCGTCGTCAGTCCGGCCGATCTCGACGCCGGGGAGCGGCGCGTCCTCGGGCAGGCGAGCCTGCTCATCGAGGCGCACGCGGCGATGCTCGAGGGACGCGAGCTCCTCGACCCGCGCGCGCCGAGCTACTGGGAGGCGATCGGGCGGGCGCAGAGCGACCGGATCGGCGAGGGGGGGCGACGCCTGGCGCTCCTGTGCTGCGAGGCGCTCGGGCGACTCGGCATCCGCGAGGGCGCCGTCGCCGCGCTCGGGCGCCTGCTCGGCGAGTGGTCCGAGGAGGCCGCGATCGCCCCCGCGGGGATCGCGCTGTGTCAGCTCGGCGGGGCCGAGGCGCAGGAGCTCGTCCTCATCGCGCGCGATCGGTGGAGCGAGAACGGCCCCTTCTGGCGTCGCGTCGAGCCGCACCTCAAGGAGATCGAGGTCGCCGCGGAGCTCGAGAGCGTCTCCGCGGTCGGCTTCGCGCGCCGCGCTCGCGTCCGCGCGAGCAAGGGCGACCACGCCGCGGCGATCGCCGACTACACCCGCGCCCTCGAGCTCGACCCGGGCGACGAGCTCTCCTGGAACGGGCGCGCCCGGTCGCGATGGGCGAAGGGCGACCTCGAGGGCGCGGCGAGCGACTTCGGCGAGGCGATCGAGCTCGACGAGGGCTTCGCCGGCGGCTGGAACAACCGCGGCCTGATCTACCGGCAGCTCGGCCGTCTCGACGATGCGATCGCGGACTTCACCAGGGCGATCGAGCTCGCGCCGCGCTACCCCGGGAGCTGGAGCAACCGGGCGATCGCCTACCGCACCCGCGGCGACGGCCCGGCGGCCCTCGCCGACGCGGTCCGCGCCGTGGAGCTCGGACCGCGCTACGCCGAGACGTGGATCAACGTCGGGCTGATCCGGATGGACGCGGGCGACCTCGACGGCGCGATCGCCGACTTCACGACGGCGATCGAGCTCGACGACCGGCTCGCCATCGCGTGGCTCGATCGCGGCAAGGCGCGGGCGAGCGCGCGCGACTTCGAGGGGGCCATCTCCGACTACGACCGGGCGATCGAGATCGATCCGCGCTACGCGAACGCGTACAACAACCGCGGGATCGCCCGGTACGAGCGCGGCGAGCTCGCGGCGGCCATCGCCGACTACGACCGCGCGATCGAGATCGACCCGGAGAACGCGGACGCCCACAGCAACCGCGGCAACGCCCGCGACGGGATGGGCGACCACGCCGGGGCGATCGCGGACTTCACCCGGGCGATCGCGCTCGAGCCCGATGATCCGTCCTGGTACGTGAACCGGGCGCTCTCCCGGACGAGCCTCGGGGAGCTCGACGGCGCGATCGCCGACTGCGACCGCGCCCTCGAGCTCGACCCCGACTTCGAGGCCGCCTGGTGTAACCGCGGCAACGCCCGGCGTGACAAGGGAGAGCTCGTGGCGTCGCTCGCCGACCTCGACCGGGCCGTCGAGCTCGGGCCGCGGTCGCCCGAGTGCTGGAACAGCCGCGCCCTCACCCTCGAGCTCCTCGGCCGGGTCGACGACGCGATCGCCGACCTCTCCCGCGCCCTCGAGCTCGCGCCGCGGTTCGCCGCCGGGTTCGTCAACCGCGGCATGATGCGCAACGCCCGGAAGGACCACGACGGCGCGATCGCCGACTACACCCGCGCCCTCGAGATCGCTCCGCTCCTCTCCGACGCCTGGCTCGCGCGGGGGGTGGCGCGGATCTCGCTCGGTCGGCTCGTCGAGGCGCGCGCCGACCTCGCGCACTTCCTCGACCTCTCGCCCGGGCACCGGAGCGCTCCGCTCGCCGAGCAGGCGATCGCCGAGATCGACGTCGCGCTCCAGAGGACGCCTCCGAACGACTGACCTGCTCGTGTTCCAGGACGGCGAAGCGATCGACGCGGAACGCGGATCCATCCGCGACTGAAGTCCGCGTCGTCCGCGTCATCCGCGGTTCGGTCTCTTCGATGTCGAATGAGCGGGAACCGCGGATGACGCGGATGACGCGGAATGCGAGCTGCCGGCTCCGAGCTCATCGCGGAATCGCGTGCTCCAGGGACTCGTGAGGCCCGGTCGCGGGCTCGGGAGAGGCACAGACTCCACGGATTTCAGGGAAATCGCCCGCCGCTCGCCGGGCGTTCGGGCGTGTTCGGTCCTGCACCCTCACCGTTCGGAGTTGCCACAGGTGTCGCCTGATCCGGCATGCCGCCGGCGGAACGCCGCCCCGGGCCCCGGCCGCCGCGCGGCCCGGGTAATCGCCTCAAGTCGCGCGAGGCCAGTCGTTCATGCCGATTCACGACGCGGAGCGCGAGAACTTCCGTGAACTGGCGAGGGGTTTGCGTCGTATTAGGTATGGAGAGTGGGCAGCGCCCGAGGACCGGAAACAAATCCGGGCCGGGAGCTGTCCACACAGTGGAGACCCCGGGACGCGTCGGAACGGCTCGACGTCGGCCGGGTGAACAGAGAAGAGGAAACGAACCCCAATTCTTTCAACAACCCATTGGGGTTCTGCGTCGTATACCTGGTGGAGGAGGCGTCGCGACGACGCCTGGGCGGGGGTCGCCCGGACCTTCGCGGGAGTCGCCCCCGGGCGATGACCGTAGAGAAAGGCGCGGGCGAACCGGCACGACCGTCGGGAGACGGCCGGCGACGACGAAGGAGAGAAGAGAGGATAGGATGCCCCCAACCTTCGAGATTGGAATGGTCTACCGCAAGAACTCGCGTCTGCATCTCGCGGTCGACCACCACACCCTGATCACCGTGCAGCGCGGGAAGTTCTCGGAAGTACGCCCCTACGTGAAGTACGAGGCCATCCGGAACATCTCGGTCGATGAGCTCTGCCAGCGGTGGAAGGTCGCCGTCGACCAGCTCGACGTGGCCACCAGCCGCTACCTCTCCCCGCCCGCCCCGCCCAAGTCGGCGCGGCAGGCGATCGAAGCGCGCAAGGCGATGGCGGCTCAGCCGATCCTGACCCTCGCGAAGTCGATCGGGAGCGCACGCAAGAGCGGGCGCGATCGCCTCGAGGCGAACGCCGGCTCTCGCAAGGCCAGGCGAGCCAGCTAGATCGAGCAGCGCCGCCGTCGTCGGGAGCCCGAGAGATCGGGCCTTCCGACGCGGCCCCACGGACCCCGGACGGAGGTCGTCGCCGCCGCCCGGGGTCCCGGTACGTCCGCCCATCTCGGCTCGCGCCGTGATGGTCGGTTCTGGTTGGGGGTGATGCACCGACACAGACAGTAGATTGACGCCCGGAATTCCTCGATTGTTCTCGTCTGCCCCCGCCATTCACGGGGGAGAGAGGCCGACCCGGTGAGCGTGATCTATCTCGACAACGCGTCGACGTCGTGGCCGAAGCCCCCGGCCGTTCTCGAGGAGACGGCGCGCTTCCTGCGGGAGGACGCCGCGAACCCCGGCCGCGGCGCGCACGCGATGGCGCACGCGGCCGCCGCCGTCGTCGATCGCGCTCGACGCGCCCTCGCGCGTCTCGTCGGCGCGCCGAACCCGACCCGGGTCGTCTTCACCCACAACGCCACCGACGCGATCAACCTCGCCCTGAAGGGGCTCGTCGGGCCCGGCGACCGGATCCTCACGAGCTCGCTCGAGCACAACGCCGTCGTGCGGCCGGTCGCGAGCCTGCGAGGGCGGCGCGGCGTCCTCTGGGAGGTCGTCCCCTCGGGCGCCGACGGGACGATCGACCTCGACGCCCTCGACGCGTGCCTGCAGGCGCGGCCGACCCGCCTGATCGCGATCAGCCATGCCAGCAACGTGAGCGGCGCGATCCAGCCGATCGGCGAGGTCGCCCGCCGGGCGCATCGGCACGGCGCGCGCATCCTCGTCGACGCGGCGCAGACCGCGGGCGTCGTCCCGATCGATGTGGCCGCCGACGAGATCGACCTCCTCGCCGTCTCGGGTCACAAGGGCCTCCTCGGGCCGACCGGCACCGGCGCGCTCGTGATCGGGACCGACCTCGAGCGGGAGCTCACCACCGTTCGCGAAGGCGGCACCGGAAGCCGTTCCGAGGACTACGACCAGCCGCGCGAGCTGCCCGAGCGATTCGAGGCGGGCACCGTCAACGCCGTCGGGCTCGCCGGCCTCGCCGCCGGGCTCGCCTGGCTCGAGGAGCGCGGCGTCGCCGCGCTCGGCGCTGACGAGGACGCCCTCGGGGAGCGCCTCGCCGCGGGGCTCGGCGCGATCGACGGCGTCGCCGTGCTCGGGCGCGACGGGCCCGCGCCGTCGGCCGGTCGCGTCGGCGTCGTCTCGTTCACCGTCGCCGGCTTCGACCCGCAGGAGGTCGCCGGGATCCTCGACGAGCGCTTCTCGATCGCTTCGCGGGCGGGCCTGCATTGCGCCCCGCTCGCCCACCGGACGCTCGGCACCTTCCCCGCGGGGACGGTTCGGCTGTCGGTCGGGCCGTTCACGACCGAGGCGGAGGTCGATGCCGCCGTCGCCGCCGTCGGGGAGATCGCCCCGGAAGCCCTTTGACCTGGGACCGCGGGGCGGATACAACACGCCGGGGCCGATGAGGGTCCCGGAGGGAGTGCGACGGGCCGACGGTCCGCCGCAAGCGAGTCGAGCGGGCGCTCGGCTCGTGGATGTCGGAAGCCTGAGCTCTCAGGGAGGGCGAACATTGCTGAAGAAACTTTCGATCGTCGCGTTGGCGCTGGGCCTCATCCTGGCGGTCCCGATGGTGGCCATGGCGGACGAGCCGCAGCCGCCGTGCTGCCAGGGCAAGAAGGCCGAGACCGCGAAGAAGGCCGAGTGTCCCTCGGAGACCGCGAAGAAGGCCGACTGTCCGGCGACCGCCGCCGGGTGCTGCGAGGGCGACGACGCCCAGCCGGTGACCGGCGACTGCGAGGCGTGCGCCAAGGCCGAGAAGGGCAACGGCTGGTGCAAGGCGTGCGGCGTCGGGTTCCACGGCGGCGAGAAGGTCAAGTGCGAGGGCTGCTGGAAGGCCAAGCACCAGGCCGTCGGCGAGTGCGCGCCGTGCAAGGCCGTCTTCATCCACGGCAAGAAGGCGAGCTGCGAGGGTTGCGCCACCGCGGCGAAGACCGACGGGAGCTGCGAGAGCTGCAGCGTCCACTTCGCGCACGGCAAGGCGATGAAGTGCGAGGGCTGCGCCGCGGCCGCGCGCGCGCCGAAGGGCGAGTGCAAGCCGTGTGGCACGACGTTCGTCAAGGGCCACCAGTTCAAGGCCGCTTGCTGCGCCGAGGCGGCGAGCAAGGACGCGAGCTGCGACTCGTGCGGCACCCACTTCGCGCACGGCAAGAAGTACAGCTGCAAGGGTTGCGCCGAGGCGGCGCGCGCGCCGAAGGGCGAGTGCAAGCCTTGTGGCGCGACGTTCGTCAACGGCCGGAAGGCGCCGAAGTACTACTAGGCCTCTTTCGTTCGTGACCCGACCCGGGCCTCGCGCCCGGGTCGACCCGTCGCCGGGGTCCGCTCGCGGGCTCCGGCGTCGCCGTGTACCGGCGGCCGCCGCGTCGGCCGTGACGGGCGGCGCGATCCGTGGCATCTTGCTGGCTCGATGAACGCTCGGCTGGCTGCCCCCCCATCGACGGCCGCCCGCATCTTCCGCGGGCCCGCGCCCTTCGTCCTCATCGCGGGCGCCGGCCTCGGCCTCTCGCTCGGCGTGTTCCACTACGTCCTCCCCGGCGGCGACGGCCGCCTGCCGGCCCTGTGGACGACGGTCGCGATCGCGGCGACCCTGTTCCTCGCCGGCCTCGTCTGGCACGCGACCCTTCCGCGGTGGGAGCTCTGGTCGCGCTCGGTGGCGCTCCTCCTCCCGGCGGGGTGGATCTACGGCACGGCGACCGTCGCGATCGCCATCTCGGCCGACGCGCCGGCCGGGCTCGCCGCGTCGCTGACCGGCCTGGCCGCCTACGGCGCGGTCGTCGCCTGGCGGGCGCAGCGCCTCGAGCGGGGCGTCGCCATCGCGATCGTCGCCCTCTGGTCGCTCGGTCTCGGGCTCGCCCTGCTCCCCGACGGCGACGCGCGCGACGCTTGGCTCGGGCGGCTCGCGTTCCTCGGGTGGGTCGCGATCGTGGTCGTCCTGACGGTTCGCGCCTGGCGGTGCGCGTTGCGCGCCGGCCTCGGCGCCGAGCTCTACCGGACCTTCGGGATGGCGCCCGGCTCCGACGCCGCCCTGGCGACGCGCCTCGACGGGAGCGCGACGCTGCTCGGGCTGCCCGACGGTGATCCGATCGCGACCTACGAGCAGCGCGTCGAGGAGGGGAGTCACCTCGCGTTCTCGCCCGAGGGCGACGTCGTCGCGGTCGTCTCCCCGGCGGGGCGGGCCTGGGTCGCCCGGGTCGCCGACGGGCAGATCGTCGGGCGACCGCGGGGGCTCCCGACCGGCGCGACCGCCGTCGCCTGCTCCCCGGCCGGCGTGCTCGTCGCGGCGGCGGCGGAGGGGCGGGATGGCGAGCTCGCCCTCGTCGTGGGGCTCGACGAGGACCGCGCCGCCGCCGAGGCCGCCGCGGAGGCGAACGACGGCGCCGTCGCGCCCGAGCCCGACCCGCTCGACGCCGGCGAGGCGCCGATCGTCGCCCTCGCCTTCTCGCCGTCGGGCGACCGCCTCGCCGCCGGGTCGGCCGACGGCGTCGTCCGGATCTTCGATGTGGCCGCCCGCGCCCTCATGATCGAGGAGACGTTCGAGGCGGGGACGCCGGCCGCGCCGCTCGCGTTCTCGCCGCCGGGCGAGCTCGCCGTCGGCGTCGGCCCGGCGGTCCGCGTGATGGCCGCCCAGGGCGGCCAGCCCCGGGCGCTGCGCGAGGACGGGAAGCCGGTCACGGGGATCGCGTTCTCGGGCGACGGGGCGCGCCTCGCCGTCGCCGCGCAGGGCGGACGGATCGAGCTCCGCGACGTGAGCACGGGCGAGCTCGTCGTCGGCACCGACGTCGAGTGGAGCGACGAGGAGTGGTCGGTCGCGTTCACCGTGGCGGGCGACGCGCTCCTGGCGGCCGACGCGACGAGCGTGCGACGCCTCGACCTCGAGGCGCTCGCCCCCGCCGAGGACGAGCGCCCCACGCTCCTCCGGGTCGATCCGGCCGATCTCGCCGCGCGTCTGCGCCGGCCGGGCGGCTGGCGCTGGCTCCGCCACGAGGTCGTCCCCGAGGTGCGGGCGGTCGCGCTCGTGCTCGGGTTCGTCGCCGCCCTCGCGGCGAGCCACCTCCCCCTGTCGGGCTGGCTCGATCACCTCGCGCCGGTCCGCGAGCTCGAGGGGCACGAGGGCGAGGTCGTCGCGTCGGTCTTCACCCCCGACGGGCGCCTCCTCGCGACCGCCGGCGAGGACCGCTCGGTGAGGCTGTGGACCGTCCACGACGGGCGCCCCGGCCCGATCCTCGACGGCCACTCGCGGACGATCAGCGCCCTCGCCGTCTCGGGCGACGGCGCGCTCCTCGCCTCCTCGAGCGAGGACGACACGGTGCGCGTGTGGAGCCTCCCGGGCGGCGAGGCGCGGCAGGTGATCGAGGGGCGGGGGCGATGGGCCTCGTCGCTCGCGTTCACGCCGAAGGGCGACGTCCTCGCCCTCGGCGACAGCCGAGGTGGGGTGCGGCTGTTCCATCCGGAGAACGAGGCCGGAGGGCTCGACGCGCCGTGGGAGCTCGGCGGCGGTCCGGTCCTCGCCCTCGCGTTCGCCGGCCGCACCCTCGCGGCGGGCTGCGAGGACGGAAGCGTCCGGCTCCTCCGGATCACCGACGGGAGCGCGCGGCACGTCATCGAGACCGGCGGCGGGGCGGTGATCTCGCTCGCCGCCGACCGGGCTGGCGCGCGGGTCGCCGTCGGCGCGGTCGACGGGGTGGTCCGGATCTACGACGTCGAGTCGGGCGCGCTCGTCCACGCCCTGCCGGGGCACGCCTCGCCGGTCACCGGCGTCGCCTTCTGGGCGTCGGGTGAGCACCTCGTCTCGGTCTCCGGCGATGCGGAGCGCGAGCAGGACGACCACACGGTCCGGATCTGGAACGTCACCGAGGGCACGCTCGCGCGCGTCTACGACCGCCACGCCAACGCGCTGCAGACCGTCGCCGCGACGACCGAGGGGCTCGCGATGGCGACCGGCGCGGCGCGGTCGCGGGCCGGGCGACGCGATGTGACGCTTCGGCTCTGGTTCGTGCCCTGGCGGTGACGGGCGGCCCTCAGTCGCGCGGGATCCACACCGCCCGGACGCCGATCTCCGAGCTTCGGGACGTGTAGATCTCGGGGCGACGCGCCGTCGGGCGAGCCTCACGGGCCGGCCGGGCCCAGCAGCCGCCTCGGACGACCCGGATCCCCGCCGACGCATTCGGGTCCGGGTTGCCCCAGAGCCCGTCGCCGGCGCCGCGGTCGCTTTCCCGGTAGGAGGCCCACTCGTCGAGGCACCACTCCTCGACGTTGCCGAGGAGGTCGTGGATCCCGAGCGCGTTCGCCGGGAAGCTGCCGACCTGGGCGTGGACCGCCGCTCCGTCCTCGAAGGGCTCCCACGGGTGGACGATCCGAGCGAGGCCGGACCCGGCGTAGGTGGCGTCGCGTACGTTCATCGTCACCTTGCCCGCGCGGTTCTTCGGCCCCCAATCGCCGCGCGTCTTGCCGCCCTCGCGCGCGACGAACTCCCATTGCGCCTCGGTCGGGAGGCGGAGCCCGATCGACTCGAGCACGCGAGCCGCGTGGTACCACGCGACGAACTCGACCGGATGGCGGACGCTCGCGACGTGCTCGGGGTGGTCCGTCGGTCGCTCTCGGTGAGGTCCGAGGAGCGAGGGGTTCACGGTGGACAGGAGCCGCCACTGGGCCTGGGTGAGCTCGTGCTTGGCGACGAAGAACCGGGAGAGCGTCACCTCCCTCCGCGGGGTCTCTCCGATGGAAGTGTCCGGGTCGATCACGATGTCCTTCGGATCGAGGCCGAGCTTCTTCGCCGCCTGCTCGTCGGGGGTCGCGCCGAGGGTGAGCGATCCGCCGTCGATGTAGACGAGGATCAGGGCCGAGTCCTCATCCAGGATGAGCTGGCCTTCGCCGTCGCGCTCGGGGATGGCGCCCGTGAGAACGTGCGCGAACTCCTGGAGCCCCGAGCGCGGGTCCGCGCCGATAGGGACGAGCCCCGGCTGGGGGGTCTCGAGATCCCGGAGCGCCGGCAACGTCTTCGCCCAGATCCCGGCGGTCGCGCGGTCGGACTCGGCGATCCTCTCGATCCAGTCGAGGCGCCGCTCGGCCGTCCCGACGCCGGTCGCGATCGACTCGAGTCGCGTGACGGCCGTCTCGAGGGCCTCGAGCCGGGCCCGGTCCTTCGCGGTGGTCGCGGAGGCCGCGAGGGCCTCGTGGGCGGCGCGCACGTCGGGCAGTCGAGCGGCGACGCGCTGCGCCCGATCGATCCAGTCCTCGAGCTCCCCCGCGCCGCCCGGGAGGGAGGGGGGCCAGTGGAGCGACTCGGCGTAGAGCTCCTCGGCCGCGACGCGCTCGGCGTCCACGTCGAGGTGTTCGCTGGCCGTCCGTGCCGCCGCCGATGCCAGCCGCGCCTCGTCGCGCTCCTCCGCCGCCTCTCGCCGCTCGCGTTCGACCCGGACCGCGAAGACCGCGACGGCGCCGAGGGTGACGACGGCGGCGAGGAGGGCGCCGCTGAGGCCGAGGGCGAGGCTGCGCCAGCGGGCGGCCTCCGATCGGGCGGCCGCCCTGTCCGCCTCGATCACCGGCGCCGGCGGCGCGGAGATCGCGGTCGTCTCGCGCTCGGCCAGCCAGGCGGCGAGCTCCTCGGCGAGGGCGTTCGCCGAGGGGTAGCGGTCGTTCGGGTCGCGGGCGAGGCAGCGGGTGACGATCGCGTCGATCTTCGAGGGGACGTCGGGCACGGCCGCCGCGAGCGAGGGGGCGTCTCGGGCGAGCTTCGCCGCGATGATGTCGACCGGCGTCGCCCCTTCGATCGGCGGGCGGCCGGCGATCATCTCGTAGATGCAGATGCCGATCGCGTAGATGTCGGTCCGCGGATCGATCGAGCCGCCGCCGCTCGCCTCCACCTGCTCGGGGGACATGTAGGCGGGCGTGCCCAGGAGCTGGCCCGGCTCGGTCGGGCCCGAGGTCGAGATCGTCAGGTTCTTCGCCAGGCCGAAATCGGCGATCACCGGTTCGCCGTCCTCGCGGAGCAGCACGTTGCTCGGCTTGAGGTCGCGATGGATGACGCCCGCGCCGTGCGCGTGGCCGATGCCGAGGGCGAGCTGCCGCGCGATGCGGACGGCCTCGGGGACGGCGAGCGGCCCGCCGCGCCCGATCCGGTCGGCGAGGGAGCCACCGTCGACGAGGTCCATCGTCAGGTAGACCGACCCCGGCTCGGTCCCGACCTCGTGGACGCGGAGGACGTTCGGATGGTCCAGGCCGGCCATCGACCGGGCCTCGATCTCGAAGCGGCGCAGGAGCTGGTCGTCGACGTCGTCGCCGGCCCGGACGAGCTTGAGGGCCACCCGCCGCCGGAGCATCACGTGAACCGCGTCGTAGACGACGCCCATGCCGCCGCGGCCAAGCACCCGGCCGATCCGGTACGGTCCGACCTGAGCTGGGTCCGCCATCGGGCCGGAGCTGGCCGGCAACCGGCCGGGGAACGGGCTCGCTCCGCGTTGCGAGTCGGGCGCGTCGGCGTCCGAGAACACCGGCGGGCGGGCGGAGAGGAGCGTCGACCCGACGACCGTCCGGTCGACGTCCTGGACGGCGTCGGAGCTGGCCGCCCGCACGCTGGCCGCCTGGTCCGCGGGGAGGAGGCCGCGGCTCACCAGATGGGCGCACAGGTCGATCCGGCGGTCCCGGTCCGGGTCGCCCCGGGCCCGCTGGAGGTCGACCGGCGAGACGAGCCTCGACCGGAGGATCGCCTGGCTCTGACGCTCGTCGCGATCGGCGGGAGTCATGGCTGTCGGCGAGGATAATGGACCGGGCCTCGGACGTCCACGCGCGCGCTTCGTGACGAGCCCGTTACGAACGCGGAGCGCCCTCGAGCGTCGCGGACCGCGCCGACACGGACGTTACCGGAGCGTTACCCCGGCGAGGGAATCCAGACCCGATCATGACGGTCAGATCCGGTGAGGCCCCAACCGAAGGAGACCGATCGCATGATCGCCACTCGTATCCAGAAGACCCTCGCCGTCGCGGCCGCCGCCGTGGGCGTGATGATCCTCGCCGGCGCTCCGGTCCGCGCCGACGATGCTGCCGCGCCGGCCGTCGCCGAGATCATCTGGGAGACCGACCTCGACGCCGCGGCCGAGCGCGCCCGGCGCGAGGGGAAGCCGATCCTGCTGGTGCAGGGGTTCGGCGAGCCGAGCGAGCCGTTCTGCTGAACGAACGCGCGAATCGCGAGGGCCGTGATGCTCTCGCACCCCGAGCTCGTGAGTCTCATCGATGACGGCTTCGTCCCCGCGTGGGAGTCGATCCGGTCCGCTCCCCGGCTGTCCATCCGCTTCGGCGACCGCACGATCGAGCGGACGCTCCGCGGCAACATCACCTGGTTCGTCCTGACGCCCGAGGGCGGCGTCGTCGATCTCTGGCCGGGCGTCTACGACCCGGCCGCCTTCGTGACCGCGCTGCGCGAGTCGCAGGGCATCTACGCCTCGGCCCGGGCGAGCGATCCCGAGCTCGGCGAGGGCTTCGCCGCCGTCGTTCGACGGATGCACGCGAGCGCCGCCGGGCGTTCGGGCGGCCTCGTCCGCACCGGGTTCGCCGGGGCGCCGCCCGACGCGACGAGCTGGCGGTTCGTCACGCCGCTCGCGAGTCTGATGCGGGCGCGCTCGAAGGCGATCGTCGAGATGCCGCTCGAGGTGATCCTCGACGAGGAGGCGCTCCCGTCCGGCGCCGACGCGGCCGCGCGGAGCGCCTGGCTCGGCACGACCCTGACGACGCCGGCGACCGCGTCGCGCTCGGTCGCGCCGCTCGAGGCGGACACCGTCCACCACCTCTCGGTGAAGCGTCCCCGGGTCCACGAGGTCCTCGGCGATGGCGAGGGGGCGCTCGCCGCCCGCGACGCCTTCACGAAGCTCGCGTTCGAGGAGCTCGGCGGGATCCCGCTCGACGACCCCTGGCTCGGGTTCGCGCCGCTCGCGACCGACGCGCCGCGCAGGGCCCCGGCCTCGACGCCGGTGGCGTCGATCGCCTGGCACGCCGACCTCGATGCCGCCCGCTCGGCGGCGAAGCTGACGGCGCGGCCGATCCTGCTCCTCGCCTCGGTCGGCGAGCGGGCGAGCTTCCCCGCCTGGACCGATCCGGCCGTCGCCGCGATCGTCTCGGGCTCGACCGAGCCCGTCCACGTCCGGGTCCGGGAGGCGCCGGTCGCCGTCCTCGACATGGGCGACGGCGAGCGCGTCATGAATCGGACGCTTCGCGGCGCCGCCGTCGCGGTCTTGCTCGATCCGCGCGATGGCTCGGCGACCGACGCCGTGTTCGTTCCCGGGGACGACCCCGCCGCGCTCGGTCGCGCGCTGACCGACGCCGTCCTGGCCGGGCGACCGGCGGCGTCGGACGCGCCGCAGATGTCGATGGCGGTGACGGTCGACCCGGCCGTCCAGGCGCAGATCGAGCTGATGACGCGGGCCGAGCTCGGCCGCGTCGCCATCAGCAAGGGCGCCGTCGAGCGACCGGTGATCCGCGACCTCCAGAAGCTCCGGTTCACGCGCGAGCTCGAGGTCGCTCGCCCTGCCGCGGCGCAGTCGCCGGCGACGGCGATGGTGAAGCGGCTGCGCGCGGCCGGCGAGGCGACCGACGCGATGGCCGTCGCGCGGGCGCTGCTTCGCGATGTCGCCGGGCTCGATCCCGACGACCCGATCCTCGGTCTCGACGGTCTCGAGCTCGACGACACCCGCCTGGCCGCGATCGCGCGCGGCGAGGTGACTCCCTAGTAGGAAGAAACCCGAGTCGAATCGCGGGAGAAGGATGAGCCGGCGCGGTCGCCACGACCGCGCCGGCTCGCATCTTTCCGCGCTGCATTCCGCGGCGTCGCGGAGTCCTCCTCGCCGTCGGGCGAGCGCGGCACGGCGGCGCAACGGGTTGGGGCCGGTCCGACGGTTGCAGGGCGCCGCGTGGAGGAGGAGAAGCCATGACGACCCCGATGAACAGGCTCACGGCGGAGCTCCGTGAGGAGCACCGCATCGCGAGCGAGCTGCTCGGCCACGTCGAGGAGGCGCTCGACCGGCGCAATCCCCGGGCCGCCGAGAGGGCGTTGCTCGCCGTCTACGAGTATCTCGAGCCGCACTCGCGCAAGGAGGAGACGATCGTCTTCCCCCTCGTCGCGGAGAGCTGCCCGGGCGGCAAGACGGCCGTCGCGGAGTTCGAGCAGGACCACCGAAAGGAGAGCGAGCTGCTCGAGGAGTTCCAGGGCGAGGTCGCCCTCGACTCCCCGGCCGCGATCACGCTGGGGCGCCGGATCGTCGCCCACATCCGTGATCACATGCGGGCGGAGGACAACGTCCTGCTGACGCTCGCGGACTTCAAGCTCGGCGATGCGGAGGTCACGTCGTGCGTCGCCGGGAAGACCCGGCGACGGACGGTGGCTCACTCGTAGCGGCCGCTCGTCGGCCCGCCTACGCGGGTCGCGTCGCGATCCAGACCTGCTCCGCCCCGTAGGCGGGCGGGCCGCCGCGGAAGTCGCCGCGCTCCTCGATCTCGCCGAACCCGGCGAGCTCGAGGAGGTAGCGCATCTCGTAGCGGTAGGTCCAGCGCATCTCGAGCCGCTCGCGCATCTCGCGGACGACCGCCCCGGTGGCGTCGACCTCGGTGAAGACCCACGTCTCGGTGAACGTCTGCGCGAGGACATCGAGGGTGCGGTCGCCGGCGACGACCCGCACCTCGTTGCCCGTGACCGGGTGGCGGAACGGCTCGTGCGGGATCGGCGGCCGGGCGCCGCCGGGCGTGATCCAGTCGAGGCGCGGATCGAACAGGTCGACGACGAGCCGACCGCCCGGTTCGAGGTGGCGATGGACCGCCTCGAGGCAGCGGCGCTGGTCGGCCGGATCGGTCAGCTGCTGGAACGCGCGGAACGGAATCACGGCGAGGCGGAACCGGCGGTCGAGATCGAGCTCGGCCATGTTCGCTCGGACGAAGCTCACCCGCGCCGAGATCTCCTCGGGGTGGTCGGTCCGCTTGCGCTCGGCGAGGCGGATCATCGGGTCCGACAGGTCGACGCCGACCGTCTCGTGGCCCGCCTTGGCGAGCTCCCAGGCGACCCGCCCCGTGCCGGAGCCGAGCTCGAGGACGGGGCCGCCGGTCTCGGCGGCCGTCGCGACGTAGAAGGCGACGTCGTCCGCGATGCCGCTCGCCGCGAGCGCGTCCGGCGTCCGGGCGTCGTAGGTCTCGGCGTTGAGGCCGTCGTCGGCGTAGAAGGGCTCGGGGGTCGTCATCGGGGCGGATCCTCGAAGCGGGCGGCGACCTGGTCGTCGAGGGCGACGGCTCGTCTCCGGTCGGCGGCGGCGGCCTCGGCCTCGCCGGATCGCTCGAGCGCGACCGCGCGACCGAAGAGCGCGTCGGCGTGGTCGGGGACGAGGGCGAGGGCCGCCGTGAACGAGGCGCGGGCGTCGTCGAGGCGGCGCTCGGAGAGGTGCGCCCGGCCGTCGACGACGAGGCCGTCGGCCGCGGCCCGGGTCCGGTCGCGGACCTCGTCCTCGATCGTCCCCTCGACGGCCGCGACGCGCGACCGAGCGTGCCACCACGCGCCGCCCGCGACGGCGAGGGCGGCGAGAACGACCACGATCGACCCGGCGTGGCGACGGGCGCGCTGCCGGAAGAGCCGCCAGGCCGAGCGGGGACGCGCCCGGATCGGCTCGGCGCGGCGTAGCCGCTCCAGGTCCTCGGCGAGGGCGCCCGCGGTCTGGTAGCGCCAGCTCGGGTCGCGGTCGATCGCGGTCATCACGATCGTGGCGAGGTCGGCGCCGATCGGCACGCCCTCCCGCGCGTGGCGGCCGACCTCGGGGGCCTCCGACTCGAGGACGCGCTTGAGCATCCGGATCGTGTCGTCGTCGGCGAACGGGGTGCGCCCGGTGAGGCACTCGTAGAGGCAGATTCCGAGGGCGTAGACGTCCGCCTGGAGATCGAACCGGGGCGCCTCGCCCTCGATGTACTCCGGCGCCATGTAGGCGGCCGAGCCGAGGAACGTCCCGCTCCGGGTGAGGTCCCGGTCGCCGGCGAACTTCGCGATGCCGAAGTCGATCAGGTGCGGCTCGCCCTCGCCATCGACGAGGATGTTCGACGGCTTGAGGTCGCGGTGGACGACGCCGCGGCCGTGGGCGTACTCGACGGCGCGGGCGATCTTCTCGACGTGGCCGAGGAGCGCCTCGGGCGGCGGCGGCTCGCGCTCCTTGAGGAGCTTCGAGAGCGGGATCCCGGCCACGTAGCTCATCGCGTAGAAGTGGACGCCGTTGGCGTTGCCGACGTCGTGGATCGCGACGATGTTCGGATGGCGGAGGCGGCTGACCGCCTGCGCCTCGCGCTCGAATCGGATCAGATCCTCCATCGCGTGCGCGGTGTTGCCCGCCTGCATCACCTTGAGCGCGACGGTCGCCTGCGTCTTCGGGTCGCGCGCCTTGTAGACGATGCCCATGCCGCCGCGGCTGATCTCGCCGAGGATCTCGTAGCGGCCGAGGAGGTGGCGGCCGGGCTCCGTCGTCGGTCGCTCGGCCTTCGTCGAGATCGCCTCCTCGACGGTGAGTCGGTCGAGGCGGTCGGGCTCGACGAGCGCCGTCCCGCAGCGGGGGCAGACCGGATCGCCGAGGCGAGGCGTGCCGCCGGAGCTGCGCTCCATCCGGCCGGTGCTCGACCCGTCGACGGTCACCTGGGTCCGGCAGCGCGGGCACGCGAGGATGCTCTTGCTCTGCTCGGCGAGGAGGTCGCGGACCTGCTCGGAGCTCAGCAGCCCCTCATCGACGAGGAGCTGCCCGAGCGGCACGAACTCGCCGGCCGCCGCCTTCCGCTTCTGGAGCCCCAGGACGGCGTCGACCTTCTCCGGCGTGGCGAGTCGCCGGGCGATCACGAGCTGGCCGAGGGAGAGCTCCGGCTGGGGCAAGGGTCGTCGCTTCACGGAGTTGCGGCGGGTCTCGGGCCGTTGCCCGAGCTCCGTCCATTATTACCGCATGAGACGAGCGGCGTCGATGCACGAGAGGCGGCGGGCGCTCAGCGCCCGTCGCCGGCTCCGCGCTTGCCGCTCGCGACGGCCGTTCCGCCCCGCGGGCCAGCGCCCATCGCGGGCGGGCAGCGACGCAGGGCGAGGTCGACGTGGTAGAGGCCCTGCCCCTCGATGCCGACGATCCCGATGTTGCTCTGGAACGACTGGTAGCCCTCCGCGGTCACGCGCGCGTTGACCCACCGGTAGATGTCGTAGACCTTCCCGTCGTAGCGGATCGCGACGGGGAGCTCGGTCTCGAGCGGCGTCTGCCCGACGAGCTGGTAGAGATGACCGTCGTAGCTGTCGGGCAGCCGGCGGACCGACGCGGCCGCGTCGCGGACGGGCTCGGGGATGTCCGAGGAGTTGAGGCCGCGGATGTCGGCGGCGAGCTCGACGTAGGCATCGACCGGTCCCGAGGTGATCGAGATCACGGTGGTGATCACCTCGGGCGGCGCGATCTGACGCATCGGGCGCGCGGTCGAGGACGACGCGCACCCGCAGAGGCCCGAGGCGAGGCCGGTGAAGGCGACCGTGGCGAGGCAGCGGCTGAGGCGGTTCATGGTGCTCTCCAATCGATGACGGCAGGCCGTGACGCGAGGGCGAGCCCGGGCTCGCTGCCTCGGGAGCGCTCGCTCCGGCCCGTGAGTGCCGCGAGGTCACGATCGGTTACGGATTAGGTCTTCGTTCGCCATCCGGGCGGCGGCCCGGCCAGGAGCCTCGGCCCGTCGAGGTGGACGACTTCGTCGGCGGCGGCGGCGGCGAGGTAGAGGTCGTGGGTGAGGAGGATCACCGCCCGCCCCTCGCTCCGCGCCAGCGCCCCGATCTCCGGAGCGAGGCGGGTGCGCAGGGGCGCGTCGAGCCGCGCGAGCGGCTCGTCGAGGACGATGCCCGCCGCCCCGCTCGCGCGCGCCGCCGCGAGGAGGGCTCGCTGCGCCTCGCCCGTCGAGAGGGTCGCGGGCAGTCGTTCGGCGCGGGCCGGGTCGAGCCCGCTCGCCTCGAGGGCCGCCCGGGCGCGCGCCTCGGGGTCGGGCGTGCCCTCGGGGATGACGTCGACGATCTGGCGCGTGACGGGGATGAACGGGCAGAACGCCTCGCGTGGATCCTGCGGCAGGTAGATGATCGATCCCCGCGATGCCGGCTCGATCGAGCCGGTCACCCGCACGCGCGCCGCGTCGAGGACGCCCGCGAGGGCGAGCCCGAGGGTGGTCTTTCCCACGCCCGACGGACCCATCACCGCGAGGGCGCGCCCTGCGGCGACGTCGAGGTCGACGCCGTCGAGGACGAGGGCCGGCGATCCGGGGAAGCCGACCGAGAGGCCCCGGACGCGGATGCCGGCGGCGCGCGTGGTGCTCGGCCCTACCATCGCGCGTGCGCCTCCTCGATCCGGGTGCGGAGCCGCTCGGCCACGACGCTCGCCCAGGCGACGGCGAGGGTCGCCGCGCCGAGCGGCCCCCACGCCTGGAGGGGATTGATCGTCTCGTCGCCCGAGAGGACATCCCGGATCCCGCGCTCGATCAGACCGCCCAGGCTGAGGTGATCGGGCTGGCTGTGGCCGAGGTAGCCGAGGGTGACGTCGAAGAGGACGAGGAAGGCGACCACCTCGGCGGTCGCCATGAGCGCCGGGCCGCGGGCGTTGTTCCACAGGACGTGACGCAGGAGGATCGCCGGGCGCGAGACGCCGAGGACGACGAGCGCCTCGACGAACGGACGGCCGACCAGGTCGGCGACCGCGCCGCGGACCGGGTGGGCGACGACCGGCGCGAGGGTGATGCCGGTGACGGGGAGCACCTTGTAGAGGTAGCCGTCGGTCTCGAAGAAGGCGACCGCCACGAGCACGATCAGCAGCCGCGGGACGGCGTCGATCGTCTCGATCGCGAGGCCGGCGAGGCGCCCGGGAATCGACCTCGGGGAGTAACCCCAGAGGGCGCCCGCGGTGACGCCGATGCCGAGGGCGAGGAGGGTCGCGAGGAGGAGCGGCGGCAGGGTCGTCCGGATGCTCCGAAGGACGTGGCTCGCCACGTCCTCGGCATCGTCGTTGCGACCGAGCAAGCTCCACCCGCCGAGGTCGGGGCCGGCGTTGCGGAGCTCGAGGTCGACGAGCGCGTCGGGGTCGTGGGGCCAGAGACCGAGCCCGGCGACCGCGACGATGACGAGGAGCGGAATACCGAGAGCGATCAGGACGAAGAGCTCGAGGCGCGCCTCGCTGCTCCGCGCGGACGGGGGCGGCACGGGCGCGGGCACGGGCACGGGCACGGAGGCCGCGGATGGCGCCGAAGGGGTCAGGTCTCGG
>JAJDCQ010000181.1 GCA_029260755.1 Planctomycetota bacterium
GAACTGCTGCGTGGCGTGCGTTGCCTGTCACCGAATCAAGACCGCAGGCTTCATCCGCGTCCACGGCCGGGACGATGACGGCACCCTCGAGATCGAGCGCCCCATTCGCTGGCGCGTCTTCGCGGGACCGGACCGGCCCGACGATCCGGGGCGCCGTCCAGCGGGAGGGTGAGCGGGAAAGATGATCGGGCCTCAGGCAGCCCGGCCCTCCTCGACCGCGGCGGGCCCGGAGACCGGCCGCGCTCGCCGCCGCTCGCCGCCGCTCGGTCGGCGCTTGGCGGGCGAGGCGACCAAACGAAGCGGGCGACCGGACGGCCCGCCGTCGAGGGACCGGGCCGCGGGCGCCGACTCTCGGAGAGCCTCAGCAGTCGAGGTCCTCCCCGCCCTCCTTGACCTGCGGCGTCCGCCCGGAGGGGAGCGTCGAACGGCGGTGGCGCCCGCATGCGACGCCCCGCCGCACCCACGTCTGGGCTAGCGGACGTCGATCCGGCCGGTGAAGTACATCGCCGGGTCGCGGCGCTCGACGATCGATTCGAGGAGCGCGCCCGCGTCGTTGCGGACCGACCCGCGGAAGCGCTCCTCGCCGTTCACCTTCACGACGACCTCCTCGTCGAGGTCGCACAGCTTCGGGTTGACGAAGACCGAGTAGTCGGCGCGCGGCCCGGCGATCTCGCAGACGTTGTCGGTCCACTCGGCGACGATCCGGCCGCGCGCGGTCTCGCTCTTGAGCCAGTACATCGTCCGCTTGTAGGAGCGCGACGGCTCGAAGACGACCTTGCTCGGGAACGGGTCGCGGGTGTGGGTGAAGAGCCAGTCGACGATCGGCTTGAGGCCGTCCTTCGGGAGGCCGTGGCCGATCCCGGTGAGCTCCTGGTAGACGTGCTCGTAGCCTCCGTGCTCCTCCTGGAGCGCGGCGAGCGTCTTGGCCGCCTGCTGGTCCTGCTTCGGCCCGACCGTCGCGTCGTCGAGCGAGTGGTAGAAGTAGATCGGCGTGTTCCGGAGGTTCGGGATCTTCCCCGGCCCGTAGACGCCGCCCGCGTTCGGCGAGATCGCCGCGAAGTAGTCGGCGTAATGACTCCCGATCGACCACGTCCCGAACCCGCCCATCGAGTGGCCGACGAGATAGACCCGGTTCGTGTCGATCGCGTAGGTCCGCTTGAGCGTCTCGATCAGCTCGATCACGTAGCGCTCGTTGTCCTCGCGGTTCCACGCGACGGCGACCTTCTCCAGGACGGTCGGGAACGAGCTGACCGCGTTCATGCCGGAGGCGAACGACCACTTCTGGGCGGAGTTCGCCCCGTCGCCGCTCCCCTGCCCGCCCCCGTGGAGACCGATCAGGAGCGCGCGGCGGTTCTTGCCCTCGCCGTAGACGAGGTACTCGCCGGGGAAGTCGGGATGACCCAGCGTCCGCTTGCCCGAGGTCCCCGCCTCGGACCGCGCGCCGGTCCCGTAGGCCACCTGGAAGGCCGCCTTCGTCAGCCGCTTCAGCCGGCTCCTGGGAACGTCGGGGAGGGCGGCCGCCTCCGCGAAGATCTTCGCCTGCTCGCTCCGGTCGTCGGTCGCGAACGCCTTCTTCGCGAGGTCGGTGAACGTCCGGTCGTCCTTCGAGGACCACTTCGGCGCGTCGGAGTCCTCGGTCGGCTTCTTCTTCGATCGCCGCTTCGATCGCTCCGGCGCGGGCTTCGCCTCGTCGGACTCGGCCTCCTCCTCGGGAGCCTTCTCCTCGGGCGCCTCCTCCTCGGGAGCCTTCTCCTCGGGAGCCTTCTTCGCGCGCCGAGCCGGCGGCGCGTCGGTCTCCTCCTCCCGGACGATCTCGGCGATCTCCTCGCGGAGGATCGTCTGGCGACCGCCGAAGCGCGCGTCGATGACGACCTCGGTCGGGCTCTCGCGAACGATCTTGCCGACGACGCGTCCGCCGCTCTCGAGCTTGATCACATCGGCGTCGCTCCGCGCGGGCGCGAGGACGACGACGGCGACGATGGCCGCGGCCAGCAAGGCCGAGACGACGCGGGCGGGGCTCTTGTCTCTCTCGATCATGGGACCGAGGCTAACCCCGCCGCCCGCACGGGTTGTCAGCCCCGTGTCATCTCGAGTCGGCGATCGGCCGCCTTGCCAAACCGGGTCGACCGCGCTAACTCATAGATGGAGCGGAACCTCCGTCATGATCGACCCTTCGGCCTCCCACCCCACCGGCTCTCGCAAGGGCGGAACCAAGGTCGGGCCGTACCTCATCGAGAAGGTGATCGGCCACGGCGGAATGGGCACCGTCTACCGCGTCCGGCACGAGGAGACCGGCGCGCACGCCGCCCTCAAGGTGATGCATGCCGACCTCTTCGGCGAGGCCGCCGAGCGCGCCTTCGAGCGGTTCCGGCGCGAGGCGGCCGTCCTCAAGGGGATCGAGCCCCATCCGAACATCGTCGGCGTCCAGACGTTCGGCTCGGATGCGGGCGTCGCCTGGATCGCGATGGAGCACGTCACGGGGCAGCCGCTCTCGTCCAGCCTCAAGGAGGGACCGCTGCCGATCCGCGAGGGCGTCGAGCTGATCGAGACGCTCGCGCGCGCCGTCCATCACCTGCACCGGCACCGGGTGATCCACCGCGACCTCAAGCCCGAGAACGTCGTGGTGACCGAGGAAGGCGACCCGCGCCTCGTCGACTTCGGCCTCGCCCACATGAGCTACGCCAGCCGCCTGACGATGACCGGCGAGGTCGTCGGGACGCCCGGCTACATGGCGCCCGAGCAGGTCTCGGGGACGAGCACCGCCGGCGACGGCCTCGCCGAGTTCGGGCCCCAGACCGACGTCTACGGCCTCGGCTCGCTCCTCTACGCCGTCCTCACCGGCCGCAGCCCGTTCGAGGGATCCGACGCCCGCAGCGTCATGGTGGACGTCGTCACCGTGGAGGCGGTCGCGCCGAGCAAGGTCGACCCGAGGGTGCCCGCGGCGCTCGACGCGGTCTGCCTGAAGGCGCTCGCCAAGGACCCGATGGCCCGCTACCCTTCCGCCCGCGCGCTCGGCGCCGACCTCCATCGGTGGCTCAAGGGCGACTCGATCGAGGCGACGATCCCCGGACGGATGACGCGCATCGTGCGTGGATTCCAGGGGCCGCAGAACTCGGTCAAGCGACTCGTCCTGATGCTCGTCGCGACCGTCGCGCTGAGCGCGACCGTCGTCGCGCTCGTGGTCGGCGGCCAGCGGCTCGTCCAGGGGAGGACGGCGTCGTTCGACGTGGCGGCCGAGCTCGAAGCCGAGCTCGAGGCGGAAGGCGCCCTCGCGGGGATCACCGGCGCCGAGCTCGCCGACCTCGTCGAGCGGGCGCGGGAGGTCGACCCCGACCTGGGCCGTCGCTTCCGGATCGTCACCGAGCTGCAAGCCGCCGCCGCCCGCGGCTCGGCGCCGATCGAGACCGACGACGTGATGCCGCTGGCCGAGCTCGTCCGGCCCGATGGCGTCATCGACGAGCCCCGCCTCCGCCTCGCCGAGTCGGTCCTCCACCGCGCCGGGAGCCACCGGGCGCTCCACGTCGTCCTCCACGGGGTCGCGCCGATCGCCGCGGCGCGACCGGAGACAGCCGTGGACCTCGCCCGCGCGATCGACGCGAGCCACGGACGGCTCAGCCCGCCCATCGATGACGACGCGTTCGAGGCGCTCTACGACGCGCGAGGCCTCGACGACGGGCTCCGGGGTCGCCTCCTCGCAGCCCGAGCCGTCGCCTCGGCGGCCGCGGGCGCCGCGCCGGCGGTCACCCTCGACGCGCTCGAGCGAGCGCTCCTCGAGCACGACGTCCTCTCCGAGGACATCGCGTGGAGCGATCCGCTCCGCGCCGAGCTCCGCGCGCGCATCTCTCCGATCCTCGCGACGCCCGGCGTCGACGACGCGGACCTCGACCGAGCCCGCGTCCTCCTCGCTCTCTCGGTCCTGAGCGACCTCGAGACGACCGAGCTCCCCCTCGCGGACGCCGTCACCTTCCAGCGGACGATCCTCGACAGCGGGATCGGCGCGAGCCTCGGCAGCGAGGAGGAGCGCGAGCGCGAGCTGCGCCGGACGGTCCTGACCGCCGCCTTCCTCGAGCGGCACGGGCAGTTCCCCCTCGCCGACGAGGAGCTCGAGAAGCGCTGGTTCGGCGTCCCGGCCGACGTCGTCCGACGGCTCGGCGAGGGCGAGGCGCGCCGCGATCCGCCCCATCGCGACCCGGCCGTGCTGCTCGTCCTGGCCCGGCTCCTGCTCACCCGAAACGTCCCCGCGGAGACGAGGAAGGTCGATCGCGAGCTCGCCGCCCGCTGGGCCGCCGCCGCCGACCGGGTCGCGCCGGGGAACGCGTTCTGGTTCCGCGTCGTCCTCGCCCACGTCTTCGTCGGCGTGCGAGACTTCGCCGCGGCCGAGGCCGCCGTGCTCCACGCGCGTCGACTCGAGCGCGATCTCATCGAGGACGCGGAGAAGCGCGGGGAGTCGCTCGCCCTCTGGCCGCTCCTCTCGACCGCGGACTCGCGCGTGGTCGTCGGCCTGGCGAAGGATCTCCCTCATCTCGATCCGGCCCGGGTCGCCGGATTTGCCCGCGCGCGCGTCCTCGGCGAGGAGGCGCTCGATCGTCTGAGGGATGCGGCCACCGCCAGCGCCCCCTACACCGAAGCGGGCGGGACCGCTCCGTGGCCGATCCGATGCGACGACCTCGTCCGCGAGACCGTCTGGGATGCGTGTGGGTTCACCGTGAACCTGGAGAACGGCGCCGAGAAGACCGGCCGGTTCCTCTGCTGCGGAATGGACGAGAACGAGGACGCGGTCCCCCGGAGCGACGCGCTCCTCCGCCGAGCCCTCGGACTTCAGGGGGACCTCATGAACACCGCCCGCCTCCACGCCGTCCGCGGGCTCCACCGAGGACTCCACGGGGACATCGAGGAGGCGCTCGACGAGACGGCCGAGGCGGCGAAGACGTTGATCCGGCTGATCGAGTCGCACCCCGGCGACCCCGATCCGCGCGAGCACCACTCGCTCGCGATTGCCCACCTGAACAACGCGATCTCGCTCATGCGCCTGGAGAAGCACCAGGACAGCCTCGAGATCGCCAGGAGCGCCCTGACCACCCTCGAGCGCGCCCGCGAGCTGGAGGAGACGACCGGGATCCACCTCCGCGAGGGCGCCCGTCCCGCCCAGGAGGACGTGATCCTGAAGGTCCAGCGCGCCGTGCTGGGCAGGCTCGGGCGGCACGCCGAGATCGCGCCGATCAGCGCGCGCCTCGCCGAGCTCGAGAAGGCGCGCGCGGAGGGCGGGGGCGACTGAGCTGTTGGACCCGTCGCGTCCATCCGGGCTCGCCTTCGGCGAGCAGGATGTCACCACGGAGACACGGAGAACACGGAGGATCTTCGAGTGCGCCCGATCTCCGTCGGAGAGGATGGCGTCCCGGGGTGCCTCGGTGCCTCCGTAGGCCGAGAGCCGACGCTAGTCCGAGGCGCCGACGAGGTGCCGCTCGAGGAACAGAGCGGCCGCGTGGACGTAGTGGTCGGCGTTGCTCTTCTTGCGGAACCCGTGCCCCTCGTCCTTCGCCAGGAAGTACCAGGCGCGCCCGCCGTTGCTCCGGATGACGTCGACGATCTGGCGGCTCTCGCCGGCCGGCACCCGCGGGTCGTTGAGCCCCTGCGCGATGAACATCGGCTTGCTGATCTTCCCGGCGTTCGTCGTCGGCGAGATCGACTCGAGGAACGTCCGCATCTCGGGGTCGCGCTCGTCGCCGTACTCGACCCGGCGGAGGTCGCGCCGGTACGGCTTGGTGTTCTCGAGGAAGGTGACGAAGTTGCTGATCCCGACCACGTCGATCCCGGCCGCGAGCCGATCGTTGAAGTGGGTCATCGAGGCGAGGACCATGTAGCCGCCGTAGGACCCGCCGGTGACGGCGACGCGCTTCGCGTCGAGGTCGGGCTGGGCGTCGATCCAGTCGAGGAGCGCGCCTATGTCCTTCACCGAGTCCTCGCGCCGGGGTCCGTTGTCGAGGAGGAGGTAGCTCTTCCCGTAGCCGGCCGAGCCGCGCACGTTCGGCGCGAGGACGGCGATCCCGAGCTCGTTCACCCAGTACTGGATCGTCGAGCTGAACCGCGGCGTGAACTGCCCCTCGGGCCCGCCGTGGATGCTGATCAGGACCGGATGCGGCCCGGCGCCCTTCGGCCGGTAGGAGAACGCGGGGATCTGGCGCGGCGCCCCGTCGACCGTATCGAAGCTCGGGTAGCGCACGAGCGTCGGCGCGACGAACCGGCTCGTGTCGAGGCCGCCGACCTCGCTCCGGGTCCAGCGGGAGATCGCCCCCGCCGGGCGCTCGCCGAGCGCCTCGGCGTCGAGGACGTGGATGTCGCCCGGCGAGACGTGGGTGTTCAGACCGAAGGCGAGGTGGCGCCCGGCCGGGTGGAACGCGAGGCCGGCGATCTGCCCGGGCGGGAGGCCGGGCACCTTGCGGATGCCGTCCTCGCCGTGCTCGAGGATGTAGAGGACGTCCATGCCATCCTCGTTGATCGTGAAGGCGACCAGGCCGCCCTTGTCCGCCACCTCGACGTCCTCGACGTCCCACGGGATGTCGGCCGTGATCGGACGCGCGGCGCCGCCCCCGCCCGACCCGATCGGCTGCCAGGCGAGCCGGCGGAACTCGCCGTCCGCGTCGCTCGTCAGGTAGACGCCCTCGCCGTCGGGAGCGAACCGCGCGGCGCCGATGGCCACCTTCGCCGCCGCCGCTCCGGCGGCCGGCTTCGCCGGCGCGACGAGGTCGAGCTTCCCGCTCGCCACGTCGAGGACGTGAAGGTAGCTCTCGTTCGCCGAGACGTAGCGCATGACGAGGAGCCTGGCGTCATCGGGCGACCAGTCGACCGGCACCCACGTCCCCTCGGCCTCCAGCACCCGCTTCGCCTCGCCCGGCCGCTCGGGCGAGCCGACGTAGATGTCCCAGTCCCGACCGTTCCGCTCGGTCCCGTAGTAGGCGAAGCGGTCGCCGGCGTGCGACCAGAGGAACGCCCCGTAGCGGCTCTTCCCGTCGGTCAGGAGCGTCTCGCGACCCGAGTCGAGGTCGCGGAGGAAGAGCTGATAGAACTCGCCGCCGCCGACGTCCCGGGCGAGGAGGAGCTCGCGGCGGTCGGGCCCGGGGCGGACGCGCGCCGACGAGATCGGCTCGGCGTGGAAGGTGACCTGCGTCCGCGCGCCGAGCGGGCGCCCGACGAGATGGAGCTGGGTCGTCTCATCGAAGCGCGTCCCGATCAGGATTCCGCGACCGCCCGGCCCCCACCCCTGAAGCGACGCGGACCGGGCGCTCCGATAGCGGCGCATCCGATCGACGACCGCCGCCGGGATCTCGGGGATGTCCTCGAGGACGAGGTTGCCGACCTCGCGGACGACGACGTCCTTGTCCGCGTCGTCGTCGCCGGCGGCCGCCGCGTGAAGCGCCGCGGCCAGGAGGAGGGCCAACGGAAGGGATCGGAAGAGTCGAGCGCGCGCCATCGGTCGGCCTCCGGGGGCTTCGTCGGGTCGATGCGGGGCGAGATCGTATCCGACGGGTCGGGATCGCGCGAGGTGATGGCGGCGATGTCGGCTTCGCCGACGAGACCTCACGCCAAGGGCGCCACGGGGCCAAGGGCGCCAGGTGATCCTGCCTGCTCGCGGGTCGCGGCGAGGTCGATGAAGAGCTCGCGCAAAGGCGCCAAGGCGCGAAGCTCCGGGAGCGAAGCCCGCTCGGCACGCGCTCTTTGCGTCTTTGCGCCTTGCGCGAGATTCCGTCCGCAAGCGCCGCGATGAGGCGCGCCGCCCTTTGCGCGGTCGCGCCGCCGGCTCCATCATCCCAGCGAGCCATCCATGTCCGGTACCCGTCCGCTTCCACCGCCCCGCCCGCCCGCGAGCCCGCCGCCCTCGGGTCATCGCCCCGTCGCCGGGGGCGGCTCGTCGGGGAGCCTCCCTCCCGGCGTCGACCCGGCGACGATCCCCGCGGAGATCGCCCCGCTCCTCGCCGATCCGGGCCGGCGCCTCGGGCGGCGTCTCCTCCTCGTCGACGAGCTCGGCCGCGGCGGCATGGGCGTCGTCCACCGCGCGTGGGACCTCTTCCTCCGCCGCCACGTGGCGGTGAAGAGCCTCCTGACCGCCGACCACGCCGACGGCGAGGCGCGCGCGCGCTTCAAGCGTGAGGCGCAGCTCGTCGCGCGCCTCCGCCACCCCGGCATCGTCGCCGTCCACGAGGTCGACGAGGACCGCGGCCGACCCTACCTGGTGATGGACCTGATCGAGGGCGAGAGCCTCGACGGGCTCGTCCGACGCGTCGGGCCGCTCCCGCCGCGCGCCGCCGCGAGCCTCGTCGCGAAGGTCGCCCGCGCCGTCGAGCACGCCCACGTCCAGGGGATCGTCCACCGGGACCTCAAGCCGCCGAACATCCTCATCGACGCCGAGGGGCGGCCGTTCGTCACCGACTTCGGCCTCGCCCGCAAGACCCAGGACGACGCCGGCCTCACCCGCACCGGCGTCTTCATCGGAACGCCGGGCTACGCCTCCCCCGAGCAGATCGCCGGGCTCGAGCGCGCCGCCGCGCCGGCGTCCGACGTCTTCGGTCTCGGCGCGGTGCTCACCTACGCCCTCACCGGCCGGGCGCCGTTCGAGGGCGCGCAGGCCGTCGACGTCCTCTTCTCGACCGTCCGCGGCGACCCCGACGCGCCGAGCCGGCGCCGGCCCGGCCTGCCCGATGCGCTCGACACGATCGCGCTGCGCGCCCTCGAGGGTCAGCCGGAGAGTCGCTTCGCGAGCGCCGGCGAGCTCGCCGACGACCTCGAGCGCTTCGTCGCGGGCGAGCCGATCCTCGCCCGCCCGCTCCCCCGCGCGCGGCGCGCCGCCCGCTGGCTCCGGCGCCGGCCGGTCGCGATCGTCGGGATCGCGCTCATCCCCGCGTTCATCGTCGGCGCCCTCGGCGTCGCGCGCGTCGCCCGCCAGCGCGTCCGCGAGCAGGCGGCGACCGAGGTGCGGGCGAACGAGGGGGCCGACGCGATCGCGGCCGCCGACGCGGCGTGGGCCCGCCTCCAGGACGCCCGCGGCGCGGCGGGCGGCGAAGGCTCGGGCGACGCGGAGATGGTCCCGATCGCCCGCGACGCCCTTCGGGCCGCCCTCGCCGTCCGGACCGTCAGCGGCGGCGGCGCCGAGGCCGAGGAGCGCGTCCGGCGCGCCGCCCTCGCCCTCTTCGCCGAGGCGCTCGCGGCCGGCGAGGAGGCGCGCGCCCGCTGGGCGCTCGATCAGATCGACGTCGCCGCGGAGGGCGACGCGGTCCGCCGGGCGCGGGCGCGCCTCGCCGCCGCCCGCGAGGGCGACGACGCCGACGCCCGGCCGCGCGTCCTCGAGGCGCTCCTCCAGGCGGGCCGGCCCGACGTCGAGCCCGGGTCGGAGCCCTGGCGGGCGGCGGTCGCCGAGCTCGTCGGCGACCCGGCCCGCGACGTCGTCGTGGCCACGACCGGCGAGCTCCTCGTGGCCGTGGCGGGCGAGCTCGACGACGCGCGCCGCGCCGCGTGGCTCGAGGTCGCGCACCCGACGCCGGCCGAGGCGGCCCGCGGCGAGCGGACGATCACCGAGCTCGCCGAGGCGGTCGAGTTCCTCCTGTCCGCGCCCGATGCGATCGCCTCGCCGCCCCATCACGACGCCCTCCAGGCGGCGCAGCGACGGATGATGGGGCGCCGCGCCGGGATGGCGAGCCCGCTCGAGATCTTCGCGCGCGCCCAGCTCGATGCCGTCGGGGAGGACCGCCTCCAGATGGCCCGCATGGCGGTCGACGTCCTGGCGCAGCTCGCGGCCTCGGACATCGACGTGCTCGCGCCGCTCGAGGCCTACCTCCGCGCCGAGCGCGACCCGTGGCGCGCCCTCCCGGCCGCCATCGGGCTCTGCCGGATCGGCGAGCAGGGGGCGGTCGACGCGGTCGTCGCGATCAAGCGCCTCTTCGGGCCGAACAGCGTCTTCGCGGCCGAGATCGCGCCGCATCTCGCCCGAGCCGGCGTCGACCCCGCCCTCGACGGAGAGACGGCCGAGGGCTTCTTCCGGCGCGGGCGCGCCCGCTCCGACCAGGGCGACTCGCCGGGCGCGATCGAGGACTTCAGCCGCGCGATCGAGCTCGCCCCCGGCCGGGCGCCGCCGTGGTCCGCGCGCGCGCGGGAGCGGAACGCGATCCGCGACTTCGACGGCGCGATCGCGGACGCGACCCGCGCCCTCGCGATCGACCCGACCCAGTACGAGGCGCTCGTCGCCCGCGGGAACGCCCGGGTCGAGCAGAAGGACTTCGCGCGAGGGATCGCCGACCTCGACGCGGCGATCGAGACGAAGCCGCACGGCGCGATCTTCTACGACCGGGCCCTCGCCTGGCGGGATGCCGGCGACTACGAGAAGGCGCTCCGCGATCACGGCGAGGCGATCGAGCGCCTCCCCGGCGACGACCGGGCGATCCGTGAGCGCGCCCGGACGCGCCGGTTCGCCGGCGAGCTCGGCGGCGCGCTCGCCGACATCGAGCGCGCCCTCGCGATCAACCCGGCGAGCTGGCTGAGCTGGATCGAGTGCGCCCGCATCCGGACCGATCGCGGCGAGCTCGACGAGGCGCTCGCGGCGGCCGAGAAGGCGGTCGAGATCGCGACGCGGGCCGAGTCGCTCGGCGTGCGCGGCGTGATCCACCAGCAACGCGGACGGCACCGCAAGGCCGAGGCGGACCTCACCGCCGCGATCGAAGCCGACCCGGGCAACGCCACGTTCTGGTCGAACCGCGGCCGCTCCCGGATGGCGATGGGAGACTTCGCCGGCGCCTTCGCCGACGCGACGAAGGCGACCGAGCTGGCGCCGGGCTGGCCGGCCGCGTGGATTCGCCTCGGTCAGGCGGCGTCGCTCGCCGAGGACCACGACACCGCCGACGCGGCGATGACGCGCGCGCTCGAGCTGCAACCGGAGCGGGCGGCCTACCTCCTCATCCGGCGCGCCGTGATCCGGCTCACCGCGACGCGATGGACCGGCGCGGGCGAGGACGCCAGAGCCGCCATCGCAGCGGGCGGCGGCGCCGACGCGTACTACGCCCACGCGGCGGCGCTCGAGGGCAGCGGCGACCTCGACGCGGCGGAGGAGGCCTGCCGGATCGGGCTCGCCCGCCATCCCGACTCGACGCGGCTCTACTTCGTCCACGCGAGGGTGAGGATCGGAAAGAAGGACCACCGGGGGGCGATCGAGCTCCTCGACCACGCGATCGCGGTGTCGCCGACGTCGATCCCCGATGTCTGGACGCATCGGGCGAGCTGCAAGCTCGAGACGGGCGACCTCGACGGCGCCCTCGCCGACGCCGAGCGCGCGATCGAGCTCTGGCGCGACCTCCCCTTCAGCTGGCGGTGTCGGAGTCGGGTCCGGGCGAAGCTCGGCCAGGTCGACGCCGCGATCGAGGATCTCGAGCACGCGATCCTGATCGCCCCGGGGACGCCGGAGGCGCCCGAACTCCCCGACATGAAGAAGGTTCTGGCCGAGCTCGAGGCGCGCCGGGACGGCAGAGAAAAATGACGGGTTGACATTTTCTGACGCTTCGTCAGAATAAGGACCGTCATGGCGGCCCTCACCCGAAAGCAGCGAGAGATCCAGGAGCGCGAGGCGCTCATCCTCGACGTCGCGCGCGGCATGCTCCTCGAGCGCGGCTACCTCGGGATGACGATGGACCGGATCGCCGAGGCGACCGAGTACTCGAAGGGGACGATCTACCAGCACTTCCACTGCAAGGAGGAGGTGCTCGCCGCGATGGCGATCGAGACCGCCGAGAAGCGCACCAGCTTCTTCGAACGGGCGAGCGCGCTTCGGGGCCGCAGCCGCGAACGGATGATCGCGCTCGGCGAGGCGATCGACCTCTTCGTCGCGCTCTACCCCCACCACTTCCGCGCCGAGCAGATCATCGTGACCTCCTCGATCCGCGACAAGACCTCCCCGGAGCGATTCCAGCGTCTGCTCGCCTGCGACGGCAAGTGCATGGGCATTGCGGCCGGGATCGTCCGCGACGGCGTGAGCCAGGGCGACGTGGTCCTGCGCGAGGGGGTCACGCCGGAGAAGCTGAGCTTCGGCCTGTGGGCGAGCTCGTGGGGCGTCTACAGCGTCCTGCGGACCGAGTTCCCGCTCGCCGCGATCGGGATCGACGACCCGCTCCAGGCGCTCTGGGTGAACTCGACCGCGATGCTCGACGGACACGGATGGAAACCGCTCTCGGACGAATGGGACTACCAGGCGACCCGTCGCCGCATTCGCGAGGAGATCTTCGGTGAGGAATACCGGACCCTCGAGGGGAGAGAAAGCGATGCGTGAGGCCAAGCGGCCTTTTTTTGGCATGAAACTGACGAACCGTCAAAATACGACGGGACGTTGGATTCTGACGCTCAGTCTCGCCGCGGGCGTCGCGACGACGGCCGCCATCGTCGGCGCGTCGGCCGCCTCGCGGGCAGGTGACGAGGTGCGCCGGCCGCCCCGACCGCTTCCCGTGCGGACGCTGCCGGCCGAGGCGAGCCCGGGCTACGAGGTCACCCGCCGCTACACCGGCCGCACCGTCGCCCGGCGGACGAGCGCGCTCGGCTTCGAGCGGGGCGGCAAGGTGATCGAGCTCCTCGCCGACGACGGCGATGCGGTCGAGGCCGGCGCGGTCCTCGCGCGCCTCGACGTGCGCGCCTTGACGGCCCGGCGAGCCGAGCTCCGCGCCCGGCACGCCGGGGCTCAGGCGCGCCTCGACGAGATGGAGGCGGGGCCGCGCGCCGAGACGATCGCGGTCGCGCGGGCCGGCCTCGCCGAGGCCGAGAGCCAGCTCGCCCTCGCCCGCCTGAAGGACGAGCGCCGCGCGCGCCTCCTCGCCGACGGCGTGATCGGCGCCGAGCAGCGCGACGAGGTGGCGACGAGCCTCGCCGCGCTCGCCGCGCAGCGCGCGGGCGCCGCGGCCCGCCTCGACGAGCTCGAGACCGGCACCCGCCGCGAGCGGATCGCGGCGCAGCGCGCGGCCGTGGCCGAGCTCGACGCGGCGATCGCATCGATCGAGCTCGACATCGAGAAGAGCGAGCTGCGGGCCCCGTTCGCCGGCACCATCGCCGCCCGCAGCGTCGACGAGGGCACGGTCATAGCCGCGGGGCAGCCGCTCCTCCGCCTGCTCGAGCGCGGCGCCCCCGAGGTGCGCGTCGGCGTTCCGGCGAACGTCGTCGCCGAGCTCGGCGAGCGCGACGCGCTCCCGGTCGAGGTCGGCGGTCGAGCCCACCCCGCCCGGATCCGCAGCCTCCTCCCCGAGGTCGACCCGCGGACGCGCACCCGGACCGTCGTCCTCCACCTCGACGAGAGCGCCGGCGTCGTCCCCGGCGAGGTCGCGCGCCTGCCGGTCACGCGGACGGTGCGCGAGGCCGGGTTCTGGCTGCCGACGACGGCGCTGGTGCGCGGCGCCCGCGGGCTGTGGGCGGTGTGGGTCGTCGTCGAGGACGGCGACGGCCCGCGCGTCGCGCGCCGCGACGTCGAGGTCATCCACGCCGAGACGGCCCGCGCCTTCGTCCGCGGCACCCTCCGCGACGGCGACCGCGTCGTCCGTGACGGCGGACAGCGGGTGACGGTCGGCCAGCGGGTGCGGATCGCCGACGAAGGCGACGCCGTCACCGCGCGCCGCTCGTAACCGAGGTCGAGACCGAGACCGCCAGAGAGAGAGAGAAGAAGAGAGAGCCCCGATGACCACGCCCCGCCTCGCCGACCTCTTCTACCGCCAGCCCCGGCTGCTCGTGCTCACCGTGGCCCTCATCGTCGCGAGCGGCGTCTCGGCCTTCATCGGCCTCCCGCGCCTCGAGGACCCGGTCATCGGGCAGCGCTGGGCGATCGTCCTCACGGCCTACCCCGGCGCGTCGGCCGAGCGGGTCGAGGCGCTCGTCACCGAGAAGATCGAGGACGAGCTCGACGAGATCGACGAGATCAAGCTGCTCCGCTCGACCTCGCGGGCGGGGATCTCGGTCGTCTCGCTCGAGCTGAAGGACGAGGTGACGGAGACCGACGGCGTCTTCTCGCGCGTCCGCGACCGGCTCGGCGACGTCGAGGCGGAGCTCCCGCGCGGCGCGCTCCCGCCGCGGCTCGAGGACACCGAGATGCAGCCGGAGGCCTACGCCTTCATCGTCGGGCTGGTGTGGGAGGGGGAGAGGGAGGGGGA
>JAJDCQ010000182.1 GCA_029260755.1 Planctomycetota bacterium
GCGCGGCACGGGGCGCTCGTCAGCGCGAGGGGACCCGCCCGATTGGAGTCGCGGGGGGCAGGCGGCCAAGTCGAGCGTGCCATCGCTGCGAATCTGGTCAACACGCGCGCTGGAGCTCAACTCGATCAGGCGAACGCAGAAACGTTCACACACGGACCGGGCGATCAGGCCAAGTCGGAGGGTGTGCGCGGTGACCTCACCCTCGACGATGACGTTCAGAAGATCGTAGGCCGAGGGTGGCAACATCACGGTCCGCCACTCTGATGCTGCCTCGCCCCTCCGTCGGCAGCGGCTTCCGCAGGCGAGCCGCCAGCATCTCGTCGGCTGATCCCGCCTACGTCGCCCTCAGGCGTCATCGACGTGCGCCGCGCGGAGCGCGGCCGCCGCCGCGTCCCAGACGCGCCGCAGCGGGGCGCCGTGCTCCTCGGCCGCCGCCTCGACCGCGCGGAACTCGGGCTTGACCGTGATGACGACGCCGCTGGCGTCGCGGCTGACCTTGCCCTCGATCGGTCCGAAGGCCGTCTCGACCGTGACCGCCTCGCGGGCGAGGACGGTGCGCTCCACCCGGTGACGGCGCAGGCCGATCGTCGTCGAGTCGGCGAAGAAGCGCGCCTCGATGCCGGCGATCGCGGCCGGGTCGTCGCGGACGAGCGCGGTGACGATCGTGCCGGGGCGGCTGTCCTTCATCCCGACCGGCGCGGTCCACGCCTCGAGCGCCCCCGCCTCGTAGAGCGATCGCAGGAAGCCGCCGATCATCTCGCCCGACATGTCGTCGATCGTCGCCTCGATCACGACGACCCGGTCCTCGCGGCTCGCCGCGTCGGCGCGCTCGCCGACGAGCACCCGGAGCACGTTCGGCAGCTCGTCGTCGCCGACCGGCTCCTCGAGGCGACTCTCGGCGCCCTTCGGCTCATCGGGCGACCCGCCGCTGCTCCCCGCGCCGAGGCCGACGGCGGAGATCCGCAGCGCCGGCATCGGCCCGTAGCTCTCGGTGAGGGCGGCGAGGAGCGCCGCGCCCGTCGGCGTCGTCAGCTCGCGCGGGGTCGGGAGCTCGCGGGCCGTCACGCCCGCCTCCGCCCAGATCTTAGCGACGGCCGGCCCCGGGATCGGGATCTTCCCGTGGCGGCACGCGACCGTCCCGCGTCCCGTCACCTGCTCACTCGCCGAGACGGTGTCGATCGAGAGGAGCTGCAGCGCGACGCAGGTGCCGACGATGTCGACGATCGCGTCGATCGCGCCCACCTCGTGGAAGTGGACCTTCTCCGGGGTCGTCCCGTGGACGGCCGCCTCGGCCCGGGCGAGCGCGGCGAACGCCGTCCCGGCGCGGCTCCGCACGCGCTCGGGGAGCGCGCTGGCGTCGAGGATCTCATTGATGCCCTTCAATGAGCGATGGGGATGGCCCTCGCCCTCGACCACGACGACGGCGCGGGTCGCCGCGAACGCCCCGCGCTGCACCCGGTGAAACGACAGGTCCCAGCCGGAGACGGCCAGGGTGGCGAGGCCGCGGGTCAGCTCGTCGGGCGAGGCGCCGGCGTCGACGAGCGCGCCCATCGCCATGTCGCCGGCGATCCCGCTGAAGCAGTCGAAGTGTGCGTGGGCCATGCCGATCGGTCTCCGCTCCCGCGAGAAGATACCGGGAGACCCGCCGAGGAGAAAGGAGGCGCCCCCTCGCCGGTCGACGTGGTCGGCGTTCATCTCCAGTGAGGTCGGCTCGTTACGCCGGACCTCCGCCGCTCGCTTCCCTTGACACCGGCCACCGGGTGGGGGAGAATCCCCCGTCCCTCGAGCCCGCCCCAACCGCGGCCTCGCGCAGAGCCAAACCCATGAAACGACTCGTCATCCTCGGCTCCACCGGGTCGATCGGTCGGAGCACCATCGACGTCGTGGCGAACCTCGGCGACGAGGTGGTGGTGACCGGGCTGGCCGGCGGCCGGAACTGGAAGCGGCTCGCCGAGCAGGCGCGCGCCCTCGCGCCGCGCCGCGTGACGATCGAGCCGGGCGAGCCGCTGGAGCGTCTTCGCGAAGCTCTGTCCGACACCGACGTCGAGGTGATGCCCGGCGGCCCCGAGGGGACGGCCGAGCTCGTCGCCGGCGATGACGTCGACGCGGTCCTCGCGGCGATCACCGGCGCGGCCGGGCTGCCGGCGGTGATGGAGACCGCCCGCCGCGGCAAGCAGCTCCTGCTGTCCAACAAGGAGTCGCTCGTGATGGCCGGGCCGCTCCTGACCGAGCTCGCGGCGAAGAGCGGCGCCGACCTGATCCCGGTCGACAGCGAGCACAGCGCGATCTTCCAGTCGCTCCGCTCGGGGCGGCCGGACGAGGTGAAGCGGATCATCCTCACGGCGAGCGGCGGGCCGTTCCTCGACGCGAGCGCCGACGAGATCGAGAACGCCTCGACCGAGCGGGCGCTCCAGCACCCGACCTGGAAGATGGGGCCGAACATCACGATCGACTCGGCGACCCTGATGAACAAGGCGCTCGAGGTCATCGAGGCGCGCTGGCTCTTCGGCGTCCGGCCCGATCAGATCGACGTCGTCGTCCACCCCCAGTCGATCGTCCACAGCCTCGTCGAGTTCGTCGACGGCTCGGTGATCAGCCAGCTCGGCCACCCCGACATGAAGGTGCCGATCCAGTATGCGCTGACCTGGCCGGAGCGGCGCCCGCTGCCGGGGCCGGTCTTCGACCTCGGCGCGATGGGCAGCCTGACCTTCCGGACGCCCGATCGGGAGCGCTTCCCGGCCCTCGACGTCGCCGACGAGGTGCTCCGCAAGGGCGGCACGACCGGGAGCACGTTCAACGCCGCGAACGAGGTCGCCCGCGGGGCGTTCCTCGAGGAGCGGATCCGCTTCGGCGACATCACGCGCACCGTCGCGATCGTCGTCGAGCGCCACGAGCCGATCGCGAGCCCGAGCCTCGAGGACGTCCTCGAGGCCGACCGCTGGGCGCGCGCCGAGGCGAGCGC
>JAJDCQ010000183.1 GCA_029260755.1 Planctomycetota bacterium
TTCCGGGGGGGGGGGGTGGGGGGGGCTGCGCGGGTGGGGGCCCCTCCCGTGGGGGGGGGGGGTGGGGGGGGGGGGGGCGGCGCCCCCCCCCCCCCCCCCGCCCGGGCACCGTCCGCGGCCCCGTCCGTCCGGAGCCGCGGAGCGTTCCGTCGTCTACGCCTTGTCGCGGAGGAACTGGCCGAACGCGGTGGAGAGGATGTCCGGGGTCAGGTTCAGGTGGCCGATCGAGTCGACCTTGCCGGCGAACTCGCGCAGGGCGAGCCCGATCAGCACCCGCTCGGGCGCGTCCCGCCAGACGTCGAGGCGCGCCTTCTCGCCGTCGGCGTCCGCCTGGGCGACGAGCCGCTCCGCCTCGGCCCGACCGCGCGCCCGGGTCTCGGTGTCGCGGGCGTCGGCCGTGGCGGCGAGCGCCTGGCGCTCGAGCTCGGCCTCGACCCGCGCCTGCTCGCTCTCGGCCTCGCCCCGCACCTCGCGCAGCCGGTTCTGACCCTGCTGATCGATCAGCACCTCCTGGCGCTTGGCGAGCTCGATCTCGGTCGACATCTCGTTCTCCTTGATCGCCCGCTCCTTCTCGACGGCGAGGGCGCGCCGCTGGTAGACCGCCTCGTCGGCCGCCTGCTGGATCTCCTCGCGGGTCGGCGTCTGGAGCGCCTTCTCGACCTCGGCCGTCGGGGCGAGCTTGGTGACGGCGACCGAGACGACGGTGACGCCCATCTGGGCGAGGTCGGCGTCGCGGTCGAGCGCGGTGCCGATCGCCGCGGCGACCGCGTCGGCGCCGGTCCGAAGCGCCTCGACGATCGGGACGCTCGTCAGGTAGAGGCGGGCGGGGTGCTGGCTCCGCTTGGCGAGGATGCTCGCGAGCCGCTCGAGCGGCTGCTCCACCCAGGCGCCCGAGCCGAGCGAGATCGTGAAGTTGATCCGCGCGGCCGCCTGCTCCGGCTCGCTGATCCGATAGGTGATCGTGATCTGCGTGGCCACCTCCTGGAAGTCGTTCGTCCGCTCCCGGAAGAGGAAGGTCGTCTCGCAGTCCTCGACCGGCACCTGGGCGACGCTCGCCGAGAGCCGGTTGAACCAGTACGAGAGGCCGGGGCCGCTCTCGACGAGCTTGCCGCGCCGGTAGTGGAGGACGTGCTCGTTGGGCTCGGCCCGGAGATGCCCGATCGGCCCGAACGCGAAGGTGGTCGCCATGGGTGGCCTCCTCTGCTCGAGCCGGCGTGTCCGGAGTCGACCGCCACTCGAGTCTTCCTGGGTCTTAAAAAGTTGTTTCCACTCTTATAGACGCAGAAAGAGGCCGCCGCAACACTCTAAAAGTCAGAATGACCTAATCCTCGGAGTCGCCGGGACCTGGGACGCCCTCGCCGTCGTCGATGGTCGCCCCGTCCCCCGGAGTCAGCGGCTCGACCGGCTCGATCCGCTCGCCGCGCTCCCGCCGCCGCAGGAGGTCGCGGGTGCGGCGCTGGAGCTGACCGAAGGAGGCCTCCTCGACGAACCGCCACTCGAGGACGCGCCCCGAGAGGACGAGGCAGGTCCGCCCCTCCTCCTTCATCACGTGCACGCTGCACTCCCACTTCCCGGGCGTCTCGTAGGCGCACACGATCAGCTCGCCGGGGTCGTCGACCCGGAGCCCCTCGTTGTAGCCGTAGCAGCTCACCTCGTCGGTGAGGCTGCCCGTCTCCTCCCAGGTGCGGCGCGCCTTCTCGGCGAGGGCGTGCGAGGTGAACGCCTCGGCCAGGTCCCCGTCGGTGACGAGCTTGGCGAGCGAGTCCCACTGGTCGCGCCCGCCGCGCGGGAACCACCCGTCGTGCGACATCGCCCAGCGCCCGAGCGCGACCGGCAGCCAGTCGCGGCACTCGGCGCACGACTGGTCCTCGCGTGAGCGCACGTACTGGAGCATCTCCGGGATCGTGTCGGCGAGCGACGCCCACGCGGCGACGAGCATCGCGGTGCAGCTCATGGCGGCGATCCGCCCCCGCCCGGGTCGCCCGGGGATTCCGATGATGAGGAAGCCGAGGAACGCGATCCCGAAGGTGAGCGGCCCGACGAGCTCGGGGCGGCGCCACTCGGGCAGGACCGTCGCCGCGACCTTGTCGATCGGAACGTGCGCGTCCGCCGGCAGCGCCATGATCACCGCGAAGGTGATCCACCAGATCCCGATCGACGCGACGAGGCGCCGCCCCGTCGGGTCGGCCCGCTCGCCGGTCGGGTCGACCAGGACGGCCGAGTCGCTCGGCATGGCCGGGAGGGGATCGTCGTTGATCGCCGACGGCTTCGTCGTCTCGGCGGGGACGGAGACGGGAGGACCCTCGGGCTCGGCTCGGTCGGCGTCGGTCACCCGCTCACGACCGCCACAGGACGACGACGTAGACGAACCCGATCAGGGTGATCACGGCCGTGACGAGCCAGAGCAGCTCCTTGCCCCGCGGCGGCGGGCGATCGGCGAGCCCCTCCCGGACGAGGAAGTCGTCGTAGTCGTCGGGGGCGAGCTCGGCCTCGTCGCCCGCGCCGGCCGCCTCCGCCGCGGCGAGGTCGGCGTCCCAGCCGCACTCCTTGCAGATCGTGTTGCCGAGCGAGAGCTCCTCCCCGCAGTCGGGGCACGGCTCCGGATCGCTCGATCGACGGCGCGCCACGTCAGCCCTCGCGCGCCGAGGCGCCCCCCGCCCGGATCGCGTCGATCCAGGGCTCGAGCATCCGCGCGACCCACTTGCCGACGACGTCGACCTCGAGGTTCACCCCATCGCCGACGCCCGTCTTCCCCAGCGTCGTCACCTCGAGGGTGTGGGGGATCGCGCAGAACGAGAAGCTCGTCGCGGTCAGGTCAGTGATCGTGAGGCTGACCCCATCGACGGTGATCGAGCCCTTCATGACCATGCCATCGAGGAGCGAGCGGTCCGCCTCGATCGTGAACGTCGTCTGCCCCGGCTCCTCGTCGCGCCCGACGAGCCGGCCGGTCCCGTCGACGTGGCCCTGGACGATGTGGCCGTCGAAGCGGGCCTGCGCCGACATCGGCCGCTCGACGTTGACGGCGTCGCCGGCGGCGAGCTGCCCGAGGGTGGTCAGCCGGAGCGTCTCGGTGATGACGTCGAAGCTCCGCTCGGTCCCCCGACTCCCGGTGACGGTCAGGCATACGCCGGAGACGGCGACGCTCGCGCCGAGGCCGACGCCGTCGGCGAGCGCGCCGAGGTCGACCCAGAGGGTCCGCGCCCCCGCGCGCTCGGCCACCTCGACGAGCGAGGCCGTCGCCTCGACGATTCCGGTGAACATCGCGAGCGGCTTAGTGCCTGGACAGCGGCGCGTCGAGCGGCGCGAAGAGATACGGCGGGTTCTCACCGAGGAGCACCGCGTAGACGTGGAGCTGGCCGCGATGGTGGATCACGTGCTCGACGACCTCGCGGGCGGCCTCCTCGGCGGCGAGGGGGTAGCCGAAGGGACGCAGGGTCGCCGCCCAGCGCTCGGCCGGCATCGCCTCGACCTTGGCGACGACGTCGTCGTAGACGCCCTCGAGGCGCTCGACGGCCTCCTCGGTCGTCTTCGGCGCCTCGGACTCGGGCTGCTTGTCGAGGCCGTAGTCGCCGGTGACGAGCATCTTCCCGAGGAACTGATAGATGTTGATGATGTGCTCGACGAGGGCGCGGACGGTCCGGAGCGACGGCGCGGGCTGGTAGTCCAGCCGGTCGGACGGGAGCGTCTCGAGGACGCGCTTGGTCCGACCGTGCTGCGTCGCGAAGAAGTCGAGAAACCGCGTGGGGTCCATGGGTTGTCGCCTCCGCTCGCCGGGCGAGCGGCGATACTGTATCCGCCCCGGTCGGGAGCTTCAAGGCCCCCGGCCGGCTCACTCCTCGAGGTAGGTGTAGCTCGAGAGCCCCCGCTCGTAGAACTTGAGGAGGCTCTTGCCCTCCTCGACGGTCAGGCGCTTCTCCTTCACGGCGCCCTCGACGTTGCGGCGCATCAGCTTCTGGAGCTCGACCGTGTCGAACTGCACGTAGCCGAGGACGTCGCGGACCGCGTCGCCCTCGATCACCTCGTCGATCGAGAAGCCGCCGCCCTCCTCGGTCGTGACGTGGACGGCGTGGGTGTCGCCGAAGAGGTTGTGGAGGTCGCCGAGGATCTCCTGGTAGGCGCCGAGGAGGAACACGCCGAGGTAGTAGGGCTCGCCCTTGCGCGGCCGGTGCAGCTCGAGCGACTTCTTCTCGTTCCGCTTCCCGACGAAGAGGTCGATCTGGCCGTCGGAGTCGCAGGTGATGTCGGCCAGGATCCCGCGCCGCCGCGGCTCCTCGTCGAGGCGGTGGAGCGGCACGACGGGGAAGACCTGGTCGATGGCCCAGTGGTCGGGGAGCGACTGGAAGATCGAGAAGTTGCAGAAGTAGATGTCGCTCAGGATCTCGGGCAGGTTCTGGAACTCGCCCGGGAGCTCCCCGCCGCGCCGCTGCGCCCACTCGAGGGCGCGGCGGCCGACGCCCCAGAAGAGCTCCTCGGCGCAGCTCCGCATCGGCAGGCTCATGTAGCCGAGGCCGAACAGGCTGAGCGCCTCGTCGCGTGCGGCGAGCGCGTCGTGGAGCGACTCGAACACGTTCCGATCGTCGAGCGACTCGTAGGCGTCGAGGAGATCGAGGACCGGCTGCGGGAGCTCATCCTCGCCCTCCTCGTCCTCCTCCTTCTTGATCAGCGACTTGATCCGGGTCAGGTCGGGCTTGTAGTCGAGCCGCGTCGTCCCGAGGACGTCGACGACGAGCATGCTCGAGTAGGCGACCATCGCCCGGCCGCTCTCGCTGATGATGTCGGGATGCGGGACCTTGGCGTCGTCGCACGCGTTCTTGATCCGGTAGACGACGTCGGTCGCGTACTCGCGGACGGTGTAGTTGATGCTGCTGCCGTAGCGGCTCTGGCTCCCGTCGTAGTCGACGCCGAGCCCGCCGCCGATGTCGATCGTCGTCATCGGCGCGCCGAGGCGGCGGAGCTCGGTGTAGATGTGGGCGAGCTCGTTGACCGCGTTCTTGAAGCTCCGGATGTCGGCGACCTGACTCCCGATGTGACAGTGGAGCATCACGAGCGAGTCGACCATCTCCGCCGTGCGAAGCCGCTCGAGGCTCCGCAGGATCTCGAACGTCGTCAGGCCGAACTTGCTCCGCACGCCGGCCGAGCTCTCCCAGCGCCCCGCGCCGCGGCTGCTCAGCTTGGCCCGGAGCCCGATCTTCGGCGTCACGCCGTAGGCCCGGGCGTGCCGGATGACGAGGTCGAGCTCGCTCTCCTTCTCGACGACCGGGATCACGTTGCGCCCGAGCTTGGTCGCGAGGATCACCGTCTCGATGAAGGCATCGTCCTTGAAGCCGTTGCAGACGATCGGCATCTGATCCTGACCGACGGTCAGGCCGAGGACGGCGAGCAGCTCGGGCTTGCTGCCGGCCTCCAGACCGAACCCGAGCTCGGCGCCGAGGTCCCGGATCTCCTCGCAGACGTGGCGCTGCTGGTTGACCTTGATCGGGTAGACGCAGCGGTAGCGCCCCCCGTAGCTCTCGTCCTCGATCGCGGTGTCGAACGCGGTCCGGATCTCCTCGAGGCGGTGGCGCGTCAGCTCCGGAAGCCGCACCAGGACCGGGCTGTGGACGCCGCGGGCGCGGAGCCCCAGGGTCAGATCGTGGAGGTCGATCTCGCGCCCGGGCGTCTTCGTCGGCCGGACGGCGAGGTGACCCTTCGCGTTGACCGCGAAGTAGCCCTTGCCCCAGTCCTCGAGCCCGTAGAGGCGCGCGGCATCCTCGGTCGACCATCGACCCTCGAGGATCTGGTCCTTGCCGCCGTCGTCGGTCATCCGCCCCATCGGTCGTCTCCAGCCACCCGGCGCGGCGAGGGAAACCGCGGCGAGCGTCGAAGATAGCGCCGAACGGGGGCCAGAGCTAGCGCCGACAGTCCGGCCAAAGCACCGAAGGGGTCAGGTCTCGGATGTTCGCATTAACGGCGTTAATGCGAACTTCCGAGACCTGACCCCTTCTACTCTTCTACTCGACGGCGAAGCGGCGGGTCGTCTCGAGGGTCCCCTCGATCGCGAGCGCGGCGGCGAACCCGGGGGCGATGGCGGTGAGCTCGACGAGGGTCCAGCGGCTCGCCTCGGTCGGGTCGGGCCGGGTCGCGGCGAGGCCGAGTGACGCGCCCGGGGCGAGGCGCAGGTCGAAGCGGGCGAGGCTGGTCGCGACCGCCTCGCCGTTGGCCTTGATGAAGGCCTCCTTGCCGGTCCAGGCCCGGAAGAACGCGGTCAGGCGCGCCTCGGCGACCGGGTGGGCCTCGATGTCGGCGCGTTCGGCCGGGGTGAACCAACGGGCGGCGAGCGCCTCGTGGTCGAGGTCGTCGCGGATCCGCTCGACGTCGACGCCGATCTCGCGCCCGTCGGTGACGGCGAGCAGGCCGAGCTCGTCGCTGTGGGAGATGTTGAAGCGAAGCGAGGTGGCGGCGAAGCCGCCGGCGAGGGCCGGCTTGCCGTGCTCGCCCTCGACGAGGACGAGCTCGGTCGCGGTCGCGGCGAGGTATCGGGCCAGGATCGACCGCAGCGATCCCCGCGCGACGGTGAACCGGCGCCGGTCGCGCTCGAAGACGAAGCGGTCGGCCCGCGCGAGCTCGTCGGGGGCGAGCGTGCTGCGGAACCGGGAGACGCGGTCGTCCTCGGCGTCGAGCGGGATCCGGTGGAGGTCGACGACGCCCGGCGCGGCGGCGAGGCGCTCGGGCGCCCGCTCCCAGGGCGGCGACGTCACGCCGACGCGGCGGCGGCCTCCGCCGTCTCGACCGGGCCGCCGACCTGCTCGGCGCGGAGGCGGGCGAGCCCCTCTTCGTAGGAGATCGTCGGCTCCCAGCGCAGGTCGCGCCTGGTCTCCTCGACGTCGAACCAGTGGGCGCAGCGGAGCTGGTGGGCGAGGAAGCGCGTCATCTTCGGCTCGGCGCGCCGCCGGAGCAGCCCGTAGACCACCTCGAAGACGACGCCGGCCGTCCACGCGATCGGGAACGGCACGCTCCGGGTGACCGGCGGAAGGTCGGCGGTCGCGAGGATCCGGTTCAGGAGCTCCGCCATCGGAATCGGCTCGCCCTGGCTGACGAAGTAGGCGCGCCCGGCGCAGGCCGGCATCGGCGTCTCGGCGAGGCGGTCGGCCGCGGCGAGGTGCGCGCTCGCCGCGTTGTCGACGTAGACGCTGTCGACCAGCTTGCGGCTGCCGCTGACGAGCCGGAGCTTTCCGCTCCGAGCCCGCTCGAGGAGCCGCGGGATCAGGTGCGGATCGCCGGGGCCCCAGATCAGGTGGGGCCGGAGCGCGACGGTGCGCAGCGCCTCGCCGTTCGCCTCGAGGACGAGCCGCTCGGCGGCCGCCTTCGTCGACTGGTAGTGGGTGAAGAAGCGGCTCGGGTACGGCGCGCGGCCGTCGATGCCCTCCTCGTCCCGGCCGTCGAAGACGACGCTCGGCGTGCTCGTGTGGACGAGCCGCTTCACCCCGTGACGACGACAGGCGGCGAGGACGCTCTCGGTTCCGAGCAGGTTCGCCCGGTGATACTCGTCGTACGGCCCCCAGATCCCGGCCTTCGCGGCGACGTGGAAGACGACGTCGACGCCTTCCGCCGCGGCCGCGACGGCGTCCGGGTCGCCGAGGTCGCCGCGGATCACCTCGGTGCCGGCGGCGGCCAGCTCGGGGTAGTCGCCGCGGGCGAACGAGCGGACCTCGTCCCCGCGGGCGAGGAGCTGCCGGACGATCGCGCCGCCGAGGAACCCGCCGCCGCCGGTGACGAGCGCCTTCATCGAAGCTGGTCCGCGGCCCACCCGGCGAGCTTCTCGCGGAAGATCTTCGCGTTGTGACGGATGTCGACCGGGAAGCTCGGATGGAAGAGGATCGTCTCGATCGACCGGGTGTGGTCGTGGGCGCGGGCGACCTCGAGGAGCTCCTTGCAGAGCGCGTCGCGATCGACCGAGCCGGCGTCGGCCTCGAGCTCGACGCAGAGCACGGGGCGACGCGCGGGCGCGCTCGGGTCGGCCGGAACGCCGACGAGCGCCGTCCGCCGCACCTTCGGATGGACGTTGAACGGCGCCTCGCACGGGACGGTGTAGAGATCGCGCGGCGAGCCATCGACGTCGATCCCGACGCGATGGCTCTTGCGCCCGCACATCCACAGCCGGCCCGTCTCGTCGAGGTAACCGAGATCGCCCATGCGATGCCGGAACCCCTCGGGCACGCCCGGGTCGAGGATCTTCGCCAGCGCGGTCTGCTCGTCGCGACCCCAGTAGCGGCGCGTGACGTTCGGCCCGCGGACGACGATCTCGCCGATCGCGCCGCGCTCGACGACGAGGTCGTCGCTCCACGAGGCGATGGGCTCGTCGGTGATCCGGATGATCGCGACCTCCACCTCGGGGACCGGTCGCCCGACGCAGACGCCGCGCCCAGCGTTCGTCGCCTCGGCCGTCTCGCGGAGGATCTCGTCGCTCGCGATCGACGCGACGGGGAGCGACTCGGTCGCCCCGTAGGGCGTCACGATCCGGGCGCTCTCGTCGAGGGCCGAGCCGAAGCGCGCGATCACGCTCGGCGGCACCGGCGCGCCGGCGCTGATCACGCGGCGGAGCGAGGGCAGTCGGATCGCGCCGGCCTCGACGTGGCGCCCGACGCGGTCGACGAGCGCCGGGCTGCCGAACATGTTCGTCACACCGAAGTCGCGGATCGCCTCGACGATCCGACGCGGGTCGACCGAGCCGGGGCGCGTCGCATCCATGTCGGGGATGACGGCCGTCATCCCGAGGGCCGGATCGAACAGCGCGAACAGCGGGAAGGTCGGCAGGTCGATCTCGCCCGGCTCGATCGCGTAGAGCCGGCGGATCATCTCGACCTGCGAGGCGAAGTTCCCGTGGGTGTAGACGGCGCCCTTGGGGACGCCGGTGCTGCCGCTCGTGAAGAGGATCGCGGCGACGTCGTCGCGCTCGGGATCGAGCATCGGATACGGCCCGGCGGCGCCGTCGCCGAGGCGGCGCACGTTGTCGAGGGTCGTCCCGCCCCAGAAGAGGCGCCGTCCGACGGTCACGTTGCACCTGATCGAGCCGCGCCCCCAGCCGAGGAGCTTGCGGGCGACGTGCGCCTTGGGGACGCCGATGAAGGCCTCGGGCTCGGCCTCGGCGAGGCACGCCTTCAGGTTGCGGACGCCCATCCCCGGGTCGACCATCACGAGGACGGCGCCGACCTTGAAGAGGGCGAACGTCAGGGCGAAGAAGTCGAGGCTCGGCGTGACCATCAGGACGGTGCGCACGCCGCGGCGCACGCCGACGTGCTCGAGCCCGCGGGCGAGGCGGTCGCTCTCCTCGTCGAGCTGCCGGAAGGTGAGATGCGTGTAGGCGACCCGTCCGGCCCGATCCCGCGACTCGGGGAAGATCACCGCGGGACGATCGGGGTGACTCCGCGCCATCGCCGGCAGGTGCGCGGCGACATTGATGAGGAGCTTCTCCGTCTCATCGGCGGGCGGCGAAGCGGGCACGGCGGTCGTCGTCTCGACGGCGGAGGGCATGGCGCGTCCAGGCGGGCGAGGTGCTTGCGCGAGAAGGCGGGCACGATACCAGGCCAAAGGCTCGCGGGGAAGGGGTTTCCGCGCGCGCGGCCGGCGCCTCGGACACGACGGCACCGGGCCGCGGGAACGCCCGCGGCCCGGCCGAAGTCCATGCGATACGAGAGGATCAGTCCTTGGCGCGCTCGTAGCGATACGGCGCCTCGAGGGTGAGGGTCGCGAGCGCGGTCGCGACGACGCGGCTCGACGGCGCGCAGCACCCGTCAGCGTCCCACCACCCACCGCGCCGATCGCCGGCGCGCCGCTGGGCGGCGGCGAGGCGCGCGGTCACCGCAACTCGCCACGCGTCCCAGTCGGCGCCGCCGAGCTGGAAGAGGGCGTGGCTGCCGTGGCAGAGCGCCGCGAGACCCCGCTCGGTCGACCGGGTCGCGAGGAGCGCCACCCGACCCCGATCGATGTCATCGGCGAACCTCGCCCGGTCGAGGAGGACCCGGTGGTACATCCCTTCCGCGAGCGCGCAGAGGTCGCCGCCGACGGCGAGCGCGCCGGTCGGCGGCGCGAACGCCTCGTCCGGGATCGACAGCTTGCCCTCGCGGGCGGCGCGGAGCGCGAGGGTGCGCCAGAGCGAGCGCTGCGGCGTCGGCTCGCCGAGGATCACGTCGACCGCCGCCTGAACCGCGCGCTTCAGGGTGAAGTCGCGGCTCACCGCGTAGGCCTCGGCGAGCGCGAGCGTGACGAGCGCGTGCCCCCTCGCGGAGTCGGCGAGGAAACCGCGCGCGTCCTGCCGCCCCCGAAGCCAGTCGACCGCCCGCTTGACCTGGCGCTTGTGGAGGCCGAAGCGATGCGTCTGACCGGCGCCGAGGAACGCCAGGAGAGAGAGCGACGTCGCCTCGACGTCGCCCGCGTCCCAGCTCCCGTCGGCGCCCTGCTCGGCGGCGAGCCACACGAGCGCGTGATCGACGGGGCCGACCTCGGCGTTGGGGTTGGTCATCCAGGTCCAGCGCTGGCCGTAGGCGCCGGCCGCGCCGCCGCCGACCCCGTAGGCGTCGACGACGCTCGTCGAGTCGAGGCTCCTGTTCGAGAGATTGCTGAGGTCGGTCCCCTTCGGGATGTCCTTGGTGAACTCGACCTCCTCCTCGAGGATGATGATGGGCTTCTCGACCGAGGCCTGCGCTCCCGCCTGGATCCGGGGCGTCCGATGCATCGACCGCGCGAGGTGCTCGGCACCCGGCGCGGCGCCATCCGCGGCGGTGGTCGGAGCGTCGGTCAGCCCCCAGCGCTCGTACTCCGCCTCGCTCTCGAGCACGAGGATCGAGGTCGCCGGCGTCACGAAGCGGAAGTCGGTCCCGAGCCGCGCCAGCTCCTTCGCGTTGTCGGCAGGGGCGCCGAGGAGATCCTCGATCCGCGCCCGCGCCCACATCCGGGCGGCACGGTCGGAGGCGATCGGCTCGGCCTCGTCGAGGGCGACCTCGACCGGACGCCGGGCGCCGTCGGGCCCCTCGATCTCGAAGGCGAGCCAGCGGGGCGCGTCGCTGCCCGGAGCGATCCGGAACGCGACGAGCATCTCACGCGAAGGCTCGAAGACGGCCGCCGCCTTCGGATGACAGCGCCGAACCTCATCCTCATCGACCGCCGGGCGGAGCCGGGCGAGGGCCCGATGAGGCGCGAGCTTCACCGCCTCGGCCGCGCTGCCGACGGCGTGCCCACCGTGCGTCCGGGCGGAGAGGTCGAGGGCGTGGCGGTCGGTCGTCCCGATCGGCACGGTGAAGAGGGGCGCGCCGGGCTCGGCGGCGATCTCGGCGAAGCCCTGACCGTCCGTGAGCATGACGATCATCGCAGGACGATCACCATCGCGGCCGGCGAGGAGGCCCGCCGTCGCGGTCAGGGCGAGGGCGTACTGGGTGCCGCCGTCGGCGCCGCGAGCGCGGATGTTGCTCGCGAGCGCGCGGCCGGTCCGGCGGTCGGCCGGGAGGAAGCCGTCGGTCACCTGATCCGCCGCGCTGCTGAACGCCACGACGGCGAAGCGGTCCTCGGGCCCGAGCAGCTCGAGGGCGTCGCGGAGCTGGCGGGTGGCGTCGCCGAGGCGGTCGTCCGCCTTCATGCTGCCGCTGCGGTCGACGACGAAGACGAAGTCGGCACCCGTCGAACCGGCGGCCGTCTCGGCGCCGACGCCGAGGGCGCTCGGGTCGAGCAGAACGATGCCGTAGCCCTCGTCCTCGCCCTCGCGCGGGGGCGCGACGAGCAGCCGGGCGCCGCCGGCGCCGGGGCCGCCGGAGGTCATCCGGTCGACGTCGATGATGATGGAGTCGGCGAACGGGCGCGACCCGCTCACCGCGACGACGACCTCGTCGCCGTCGCGAACGATCGTCGCCGCGCCGGGGTGCCGCCGCACGCGGACCATGTCGGTCCCCTCGCCGGGGACCTCGATCCGGATCGACGCCGAGAAGCGCTCGAGCCCGTCGAGGGCGTCGGCGAGCGGGAGGGTCCATCGGAGGACGCCGCCGGTCGCGAGGGCCGGCTCAGTGTAGCCGAGGGCGACGCCCTTGCTCCCCTCGGCCGGGATCGGGAAGACCCGCGCGGTGAATCGCTCGCCGTCCTGCCACTCGACGAGGCCCGGATCGCGTCGCTGCGGGACATACGACTCGTAGATCCTGCGGGCGCGCTCGCGCTCGACGAAGCGCCCCTCGAGCCAGCCGTCCTCGCTCGACAGAGCGTAGCGCTCGACGCTGCTGCCCTTCGGAGTCGTCACCTCGTAGAGCCCCTCGGTGATCTCGGGCGCGGCGCTGACGAAGAGATGGTCGACGCTCGTGCTCGCGAGCCCCGAGGCGATCCGCGCCTCGACGGCGACCGACTCGAGGGCGAGCTCGGAGCGCGCGCCGTTCGGCAGACGCGCGAAGACCTTGCCGATGACCGAGACATCACTGACCGGCGGCCTCTCGAACTCGGCCAGCGGAACGACGGTGACCGGCCGGGCCATCGCGTGGATCGGCGTCGGGCGAGTCGAGAGGAGCGCGACCCCGACGAGGGCCGCGACGGCGAGGGGGACGCCGAGCCGAACGGCCCGAAGACTGACGTAACCCCTTTGATTATGACAAATTCTCATAGGAAGTCCCTCCATTGACAGCCTTCCACCCCGAGAGAGCGGCCAGAGTTCGCCTAAATTGGCAATTAATTGAGAAAAAGACAATGCCGAGCCCGGGATCGGGCATAACCCTATGGAGAGCAACGAGCTCCAGGGGTAGACTCGTCCTCATGGAACGCCAACTCGCCATCGCCGGCGCGGTCGCTCTCATGATCCTCGCCGGCTGCCAGGGGACGGCAGTCCCGTACGAGCCGAGCCGCGAGATCGTCGACTCGGTGCCGTCCGCGATGGCGATCGACGCGATCCGTCGGATCATCGACGGCCACGCCCGCACCTTCCACAAGGACGCCAGCACGAAGGGACAGCCGGGACCCTTCGGCGCGGAGGCGTCGTCCGAGGTGCCCGTCTCGGTCGCGGCCATCGATGAGAAGGAGATGACGTTGCGCGCCGGCGTCACCGACTTCCGCTACGTGTTCGCGAAGCTCGCGCCGCGGGCCTACTTCTACTCGATCTCCGACGTCATCATCATCCGCCTCACGCCGGGTGATGTAGGCGGCCTGTCGTCCGTCACGCTCCAGGACAACGACATGGTGATGCTGCCGCGCGAGGGCGACGCGCAGAGCTCCGAAGAGGTCGAGACGCTGCTCGACGCGCTCGCCAGCCTGGCCGGCGCCGCCAAGTGACGCCGTGCGATCGCTCGGACCGCTCGTTCTCCTGAGCGCAACCCTCATCGCCGCCTTCGCCGGCTGCCGGACCGCGGTGCCCTACCAGCCGAGCCGTGAGATCGTGAGCTCGGTGCCGGCCGCGATGGCGATCGACGCGATCCGCCGGGTCATCGACGGCCAGGCGCGCACGCTCCAGCCTCACGAACGAGGCCCGATGTTCGGCGGCCCGACCGAGGTCGACGTCGTCGTCGTGACGATCGACGAGACGGAGATGACTCTGAGCGCCAGCGGCGCCGAGCACCGCTACATCTTCGCTGACCTCGCGCCGACGGCCTACGTCTTCACGACGTTCGACTCGATCATCGTCCGGCTCACGCCCGGCGACGTCGGCGGATTCACCGCGCTCACCCTCCAGGACAACGACATCATCCTGTTGCCCCGCGCTGGCGGCGCCGAGACATCGGAGGACGTCGAGACCCTCCTCGACGCGCTCGCGAGCCTGGCCGAAGCCGCCGACTGAGCCCGCGTCAGCTCGACCCGAGCTCCGGCAACGGCCCGCCGCCGCCCGCGAGGAGCCCGCGCGGCCCGTCGAGGAAGACGGGCTCGCCGTCGAGCGCGGCTTCGAGGAGGCGGGCGCGCATCGTCTCGGCGTCGGGCGCCTCGACCCAGCTCCGGGCGGCGTCGTCGCGGGGAGCCGCGGCGGGGAGGTCGACGTCGACGAGCAGCCGCGTCGCCTCGGCGCGGGCGTCGTCGCCGAGCGGTCGGTGGACGATCACGATCGGCTCCTCATCGCGATCGAGGGCGAGCGCTTCGAACGCGCGGTCGCCGAGGCGGGCGACGCGTTCCTCGTGCACCTCGACCCGGAGCGCGACGAAGCGTCCGTCGGCCTCGGCGTCGGGACGCGCGAGCAGGACCGGGTCGTCACCGGCGATCCCGAGCGTCTCGACGATCGCCCGGGGCAGCCGCACCTGATCGGCGACGACCGTCTCGTCGCGGACCGCCCGGGCGCGGCCGGCGTGCTCGACGGGGCGCGGATCGAGCCGGAGGAGCTCGCCGGTGAGGAGCTGCTCGAGTCCGACGAGCCCGTGATCTCCGTGACCGGGCGACTTCCCGAGGACGAGGTCCTCGGCCATCCGGTCGAGCTCGCGCATCTCGTTGCGGATGATCACCTCGGGCGCGTTCAGGTCGCACAGTTTCCGCAGGCGGTTGTTCCGGTTGATGAGGCGCCGCAGCAGGTCGTTGATGTCGCTCGTCGCGAAGTTGCCCGAGTAGAGCAACACGATCGGGCGGAGATCCGGCGGGCAGATGGGGAGAGCGTCGACGACGAGCGCGTGCGGACGGCCGGCCAGCCCCGGCGGCAGACGGTCCGCGGGGATCGCGTCGACGACGGCCTCGAGCGCCGATGCCCCGACTCCGAGGTCCTCGCCCTCGACCTCGTCGTGCTCGGCGACCGTCGTGAACGAGCCGTCGTCGCGACGAATCAGGCGATGCGTGCAGCCCTGAACGTCGTCGAGGTCGTCCTCGGAGATGCCGGTGAGCCGAGCCAGCGGCGAGGTCTTCCCGACCCGCCACAGCGCCGGCACGACCGGTCGACTCAGCTCGAGATGGCCGAAACGGCGGCGCCGCACGAGGGGGTGGATCGCCTCGCGACGATCCGCGTCGCTCCTTCGCTCGTCTCGGTCCTTCCGACGGCTCTCGCGCTGGATCGGACGCACGACCGCCGCGTCGGGATAGTGCCGGGCGATCTCGTCGTCGCCGCGGGCCTCGCCCGGCTCCTCGCCGAAGACCACCGGGCAGAAAAGCCCGCCCTCCAGATAGAGGTGGGTCCGGTAGTCGACCGTCTCGGGCAGCCGGACCTCGCCGCGGCTCCAACCTCGGATCTCCTCGGCCGTCGCGGGACGCACCGCGATCGTCGGTCGCCCGCCCGCGTCGCGGTCGAACGCGACCGCGAGCCCGACGGCCCGGAGATACGACCCGAGGCTGTGAAGCGTCTCCGATGGCCCTGCCTCGGAGAAATCGAACCCGAGCGCACGGACGCGCTCGACCATCCGACCGGTCAGGTCGTCGCTCTTCCGTCCGGTCATCTCCGCGAGCGTCGCCGACAGGCCGCGCGCCCCGAGCCACGCCGCGTGCGCGGCGGTCATCGGCTCGCCAACGCAGTCGCCGTGCCCCGCCAGAGGGCGCTGACTGATGATCGAGTAGGGCCCGGTCGCCCGCGCGCGGACCGCCTGCCCGAACGCGTCGTCGGCCTTGCCGACCTCCACCACGCCCGGCGCCGGCCGATCGCCCGCGAGTCGATCCCAGGCGCGCGGCCCGACGACGAGATCGACCGGTGCGCCGCCCGGATCGACCGGCATCGCCTCGTCGGCGACGACCTCGCCGACGACCGCCGCGGGCACGCCGCGCGCCGAGAGGATGAGATCGCCCGGCGCGAGGGGACGCTCCTGCGTCACGACCACCCGGATCCGCTCGAGCAGACCGTCCTTGCTCCCGACCGGCTCGCGCTCGACCGCCGCCACCTGCCAGCCGATCCAGCTCGCGGGCGCGATCAGCGACTCGTCGCGAAGGAGCTTCGGCCCCGATGGCGCGTCGTCGTCATCGCGATCGGGTCGGGGCACCTCCCGACGCTTGCCCTTGCCCTTCGCCGGACCGAGCGCGTCGGCTCCGTGGTCGTCGACGACGATCGAGAGGAGGACGTCGTCCGCCTCGATGACCGTGCCGACCCGCAACGCCCCGTCGGCGCCGAGACGGCCCCGCCGGACCTCGGCGATGAACGGGTTCTCGCGGGCGAGCTCCATCGACCAGCTCGGCCCGATCCGGAGCTCGACCTCCTCGACGCTCTCGTGAACGGAGGTGAGGGCGCCGTCTGCGACGAGCCCCGCGCGCACCCGCGCGCCGGCGCCTGGCGCCGCATTGCGATCGACATCGACGCGGAGCGAGACGCCACGCTCTCCCGGGCCGAGAAGCCGGGCCGCCGTGGTCTCGCTCGTCATGGCTGGAGCTCCCGATACGGACGGTGGCGGTAGTACTTCGGCCGCGAGTCGAGCCGCAGATGCAGCCAGGAGACGCCGAGCCCCGCGGTGCTGAGCCAGACCGGCCGCTCCGAGACGCGAGCCGCCATCGCCTCGCCGGCCGCCGCCCAGAACGCGTCGATCTGCGCCGGCGGCGCGCCGCGAACGAACGCCGCCAGGTGAGCGTAGGGCGCGTGATCGGAGGCGAGCGGCGCCGGGACGACGAGCACCGCGTCGCCGCCGAGGTTCGGAAACGTCAGCACCGCCTCCGACGCCGCCTCGAACCGCTCGGCGAACGGCCGCGCGTCGGGTTCGAGTCGCTCGAGCATCGGGCCCTCGATGAGGACGAGCTCGAAGTCGCGGTCGAGGGTGGCGGTCGTGACGGGCGGCGTCTCCCAGAAGAAGCCGCCGAGCTCGGAGGCCGCGAGGCTCGCCGCGAACGCGTCGCGGAACGCCGGGTCGTCGCGCCAGAGAGCGATCACCTCGGCGAAGCTCAGCGTCCGGCCGGACTTCCGGACCGCGCCTCGGCTTCCTCCCCCGTCCGCGAGTGGCGCGATTCGCATTTCCCAGCCCATTGAGACCCTCCAGGTCCTCACGAGGTTATCGCCGATCCCCCCGCGCGCGACCAGCCGCCTCGCAAGGACAACGTAAGGCCAAACGGGGAAAAGCCTTGATGGTGCCGACGCGAGAAAGTGAGATCTCCTTCCCCATTTCCACCGCCTCCGGAAGAGGACGGGCCGGGGGAGACGATGGTCGAGGCTCCGAAGACGACGTATCTCGCCGGCAAGGCGCTCGCCGAGACGCAGTCTCGGAACGAGCGGCACGCGGCGCTGTTCGAGCGGATCACGAGCCGCATCTATCGGTACTTCCTCAAGAACGTCTGGGATGCAGGCGAGGCCGAGGAGCTGGCGCAGCGGACGCTCTTCGCGCTCGAGCGCTCGCTCCGCGAGCGGTCCTACGACCCCGCCCGCTCCTTCAACACGTGGATGTGGATCAAGGCGCACGATGTGTTCGTGCGGCATTGCCGGGAACGGGGACGCCGCGCCGATCAGCTCTCCGACGGGGAAGGGCACGAGCCCCCCTCGCCGCGCGCCGACCACGCCGAGACGATCGGCGAACGGCTCGACGCGGAGACGGCGCTCCGGACCCTTCAGCGGCGGCTCGGCGACGAGACCTACGAGATCTTCGTCCTCTACTACGAGGGCGGGCTCACCCAGGTCGAGATCGCCGAGAGCGTCGGACGCGATCGCAAGACCGTCCGGACGCGGCTGCGCGAGGCCCACCGGCTGATCCACGAGCTCCTCGAGATCGAGGACCGGAGACCCTGATGGCGACGACGACCAAGAACCCGACCGACGGCGCTCCCCCGAGCGACCTCGATGGAGGCCGCGGCGAGCTCGGGCCCGACGAGCGGAGCGAGCGGGTCAGCAGCCTCTTCGGCGCGATCGCGTCCGAGACGCCGACCTCGGTGCGTGAGCGGGCCGCCGACCTCGCCGAGCGCTTCGTCCGCGACAGCGAGCGGCTCCCCCTCGCCGAGGGCGACGGCGCCGGCCCCTACGAGATCATCGACGTCCTCGGCTCGGGCGGTCAGGCGGTCGTCTACCGGGCGAAGCACCGCCAGCTCGGCCGCCAGGTCGCGCTCAAGGTGCCGCGGCGCGAGGTCGCCGAGCGGCTCCTCAAGGAGGCGAAGCTCGCCGCCGGCCTCGAGCACGCCGCGATCGCGCGGGTCGAGGACGTGCAGCTCGACGGCGAGGTGCCCTACATGGTGATGGAGCTCTGCGAGGGCGGCAGCCTCGAGACGCTCCTCGAGAAGCACCGCGACGGCCTCCCGATCGCCCGCGTCGTCGAGATCTCGCGGGCCGTCCTCGCGGCGCTGCAGACCGCCCACGCGGCCGGAATCGTCCACCGCGACGTGAAGCCGGCGAACATCCTCTTCGACGCGCACGGCAAGGCGAAGGTCGGCGACTTCGGCATCGGCACCGTCGCGACCGCGCCCGAGGTCAGCCACAGCCTCGAGGTGAGCCACGCGACCCGCCTCGCCGGGACGCCGCTCTTCATGGCGCCCGAGCAGGAGGACCCGAGCCTCCGTGAGGGCGCGCGGCTCGACGGCCGCGCCGACCTGTTCGCCTTCGGCAAGGTGCTCTTCCAGATGCTGACCGGCGCGTCGCCGCGGACGGTGCGGCCGCCGAGCCGGCTGCGCGACGACCTCCCCGAGCCGTGGGACCTCTTCGTCTTCAAGCTGCTCGAGGAGCGCCCCGGCGACCGGTTCGCCGACGCCGCCGAGGCGCTCGAGGAGATCGGCCAGCTCGAGGCGCTCGAGGCGTGGGAGGACGCCCCGCGCCGACGGCGAAGGGGGCAGCGAACGCCGAGCGAGCCGAGCGCGACGACGTCGACCGCGACCGAGGAGCCGGCGGACCGCGGGCCGACGCGCGCCGCCGGCCCGATCGCGCCGCCGATCGACGTCGTCGATCCGTTCGGCGCGGGCCGCGCGCGCGCCGCCGGATGGGTCCTCGGCGTGATGCTCTCCCTCGCCGGCTACTTCATGTTCGCGGGAGGCCTCCTCGAGGGGAACTCGGACACCGCGCTCCTCGTCGTGTCGGGCCTCGGCGTCGTCCTGGCCGGCCTGGCGACCTTCGCCCTCGGCAAGCAGGGCCGTCGGGCGGAGCGCCCGCGCGCCTGGCCGGTGCTGATCGGGGGCGTCGGCTCGGCCGTCTTCTTCGTCGGCCTCGCGCTCACGACGCCCTTCCTCGACCTCCTCGACGGGACGGGCAGCTCGGACTGGGCTCGCTACGGCGACGCGAAGCTCCGGCTCCTCCTCTTCGGCGGCGTCCCGATGACCGTGGTCGGCGCGCTCCTCGCCGGCTCCGCCTGGCGGACGCTCCGCCCCGGACCGCCGCGGCGAGGCTCCGACCGCGTCGTCTCCCTCGCCCTCGCCCTCTTCCCGGCCCTGCTGATCGGCGTGTTCGCCGGCGGCACCGCGATCGTGACCGACCACCTCCGCGGCGAGGAGCGGATCCGGCGGGAGCAGCGGGCGCTGCGCGTCGACGCGAAGACCGACTTCGAGCTCGCCTGGTCGGCCTACGAGGAGCGCAAGCGCGGGCTGCGCGACCACGACCTCGGCATCACCGAACGCCAGGGCGCCGACGAGCTCCTCGCCGTCGCGATCGAGGCGCTCGAGGCTGCCGAGCGCTACCGCGCGATCGTCGATCGCCGGAACTGGCGCGAGTACTACCACGGGACCGAGCCGCGCAAGCACGTCGCCAAGGCCGCCCTCGCCGTCGGCGATGCCGCCGTCCGGGTCGGCCAGCTCGATCTCGCCGAGCGCGCCTTCGAGAAGGCGCTCGCGACGCGCGTCGAGGACTACCAGGCCCGGACGGGGCTCGCGACCGTCCAGGAGCACCGCCGACTCGAGCGCCCGGACGCTCGCTGACCGGTCGGCGCTCTTCCCCGCCCCGCGCGACCCCGGTAAGCTCTCGTTCGTGACCTGCCGCCCCCGACCGCTCGCCCTGATGCTCCTCGCCGGCCTGGCCGGCCTCGTCGCGGCCGGTCTCGTCGACGCGCCGGCGGGACGCGCCGACGACGAGAAGAAGGCGGCGCTCGCCGTCGACGCCGACGTCGCCGAGTTCCTCGCCGCCTGGGCGACGACGATGCGCGAGGTGCGGACGCTGCGCGTCCGCTTCCGGCAGGAGAAGTCGCTCCGGATCCTGAAGAAGCCGCGCGTCAGCCGCGGGACGGCGATCCTGCACGGCAAGCGGCTGCTGATGACGATCGAGAACGAGGCGGGCGACCGTGAGCTCGCCCTCCTGATCGCCGACGGCGAAGCTCGGATCCACCATCCCCGCCTCGCCCGCGTCGAGGTCTTCCCGATCGGCGACGCCGAGGGTGGTGAGGCTCGCCCCCGGATGCCGACGCCCTTCCCGATGTTCGGCGAGGACGTCGAGGCGCTCCCCGAGACCTACGCGATCTCCCTCGAGCGGGGGAAGGACGAGGGCGACGGACCGACCGACGACCGGATCATCCTGATCCCCCACGACGCCGCGAGCGCGATCGAGCGCCTCGAGCTGACGCTGCGCGACTACCGGGTGACCGGCCTCGTTCAGCGGGGACGGCGCGGCGACGAGGTGCGGATCTCGATCGAGGAGTTCGCCATCAACGCCGACGTCGAGGAGGGGGAGGTCGCCCTCGACCTCCCCGAGGGCACGCGAGTGATCCGCGTCCTCGGCGGCGCGGCCGACGGCGACTGACGGCGACTGACGGCGCCGCCCGCCCGCGGGTGCTGTTTGACGCGGGCGCCCACCCCGGGGAAGATGGGCCGGACCTCACAACCTCTTGCCCGGGAGCATGGTGCGTGAGCCGGTCGAGCTCCGCCGACCCTGTTCACATTGATGGCTACGACATCCTCGCGCAGCTCGGCGAGGGTGGGATGGGCTCCGTGTACCGGGCGCGGCACCTCGCGACCGACCGCGACGTCGCCCTCAAGACCCTCTACTTCAGCTCCGTCCCGCCCGACCGGCGCGAGGTCTTCCGGACCCGCTTCCGCCGCGAGTCGCTCCTCGTCCTCTCGCTCGAGCATCCGCATCTGGTGCGGGGCTACGACGCCCTCGTCGAGAACGAGTCGGGCTACATCGCGATGGAGTTCGTCGAGGGGCCGAGCGTCGAGCACCTCATCGAGAAGGACGGGCGCGGGCTGCCGACCACCCCCGTGCTCGTCATCCTCACCCAGCTCGCGCAGGCGCTCGACCACCTCGAGCGGCGCGGGATCGTCCACCGCGACATCAAGCCGGCGAACGTCATCATCGGGCGCGGCGGCGTGTGCAAGCTCTGCGACTTCGGGCTGTCGCGGAAGAGCGACCTCCTCGGCGCGCGGGTGACCGTGCCGAACGTGCCGCTCGGCACGATCGACACGATGCCGCCCGAGCAGGTCCGCGGCGGCCAGAACGCCGACGGGCGGAGCGACCTCTACTCGTTCGGCGCGACCGCGTTCTGGATGCTGACCGGACGGCCCCCGTTCGTCTGCGACAACCCCTACGAGGTGCTCGCCCGGATCCTCGACACGCCGGCGCCGAGCGTCTGTTCGGTCCGCGAGGACCTCGATCCGCGCCTCGTCGAGGTCGTCGACACCCTGCTCCAGAAGAAGCCCGAGGACCGGCTCCAGAACGCGAGCCAGGTCCTCTCGATGCTCGCGCCGCTCCTCGCCGAGGCGGGCGCGGCCGACCCGCTCCGCGCCCGCGAGCTCCTGGCCGACTTCGCCGGCGTCCGCTCGCCGGCGACCCGCGGCGGCCTCTCGAGCGAGCGCCTGCCGGTCGTCAAGTCGACGCCCGACCCGGCGAGCGACGAGGGGCGCGGCGCGGCGCCGGCGCTCGACGCCGCGCCCGGCGACGACGAGGTCGTCGTCGTCCTGCGCGGCCGGGACACCCGCGCGAGCCGCGGCCTCCTCCGCGGCGAGCACTTCTACATCGGCCGGAGCTCGGACGCGCACGTCTGCGTCCGCGACAGCTGGATCAGCCGCAAGCACACCCGGATCGAGCACTCGGCGAGCGGCATCGTCGTCGAGGACCTCGGGAGCGCCAACGGAACGTTCGTCAACGAGCGGAGGATCCAGAAGGCGGTGATCCGCGACGGCGACCGGCTTCGCTGCGGCCGCATCGCCTTCGAGGTCGAGGTCCGGGCGGCGACGCGCGACGGCAGCACGACGACCCACGACGTCGAGCTCCGCTGCGAGAGCTGCCAGAACGTGATCCCGCTCGCGATCTTCGCCGACGGCGAGGTGATCCAGCTCGACCGCGGCTTCCTCTGCCCGAGCTGTGCCGAGAGCCGCAAGGCGGCCGCGTTCGACCTCGAGCGGCGCGCGATCGACGCGATCTTCCAGAGCGGCTACGAGGTGCTCGAGCGCGTCGAGGGATCGAGCGCCGTCCCGGCCTGGAAGGCGTTCGAGCGGGACGCCTCGGCATCGGGCAACCCCGGCGACGTCGAGGCGTCCGCCGAGCTCGGCCCCGGGCTGATGCACCGGGTCGTCGCCGTGCGGGTCGTCGTCGCCCGCGACGAGCAGGCGGCCGCCGCCCTGGCCGACGCCGCCGCGTCCGCCTCGCATCTCGACCACGCGAACGTTCTCCACGTCCACAAGGTGGCGGTGGTCGACGACCTCGTCCTGGTCGTGACCGACCACGTCGAGGCGGAGACGCTCGAGGATCGGATCGCGCGCCGCGGCCCCCTCTCGCTTCGCGACGTCGTCGCCGTCGGCCTCGGCGCCGCCCGCGCCCTCGAGGTGGCGGAGACCGGCGGCGTCATCCACGGCGGCCTCGCGCCGAACGCCGTGATCCTCGGCCCGGGGTGCGCCCCGCGGATCGCCGACTTCGCCCTCGAGTCGGGCCCGCCGGGCGGGGGACCCCATCGACTGCCGCCGCTCGAGGCGAAGAAGGACGGCGACCCCTGCCACGCGGCGCCCGAGCTGCTCGAGGGGCGTCCCCCCGACCGCCGGAGCGACCTCTACGGCTGGGGCGCGGTGGTGTTCCAGGCGCTGACGGGCGAGGCGCCCGCGAGCCTCCGGGTCCATCACGAGGAGAGCGGACGACGTCGTCACGTCGCGATCCCGGCCACGCCGCTCGACGAGCGCCACGACCTCGACGTCCCCTTCGAGCTGCGCGCGCTCGTGAAGCGTTGCCTCGAGCGCGACCCCGAAGCGCGACCGACCGGGTTCGCCGAGATCGCCGCCGGCCTCGTCCGTCTCGAGCGGCGCATCCGGCTCGACGAGCAGCCGACCTCGGACGACATGACGACCTCGTTCGGCGACGTCAACAAGCACGCCACCCCGAGCACGGACGCGAGCGGGCGGACGCTGTCGATGAAGGCGGTCGACTACGCGGGCTGGATCCGCGAGAACGAGCTGCTCGACTTCGCGAAGTACGTCGGCGCGCGCCGCCGCACCGGGCTCCTCACCGTCATCAGCCGCGGCCAGCGGACGAAGCTCGCCATCCGCGAGGGCGTCGTCCTCGAGGTCGACGGCGGCGAAGGAGGCGACGCGTCGGCGAGCGCGATCGCGGCGCTCGCCTCGACCGACGGCGCGTTCCGGTTCCGGCAGGAGGCGCCCGGCGACCCGCCGAGCGCCGAGCCGGTCGGCGTCCTCCTGCAGCTCGTCGGCGAGGCCCAGCGCCGGCGCGGGTGAGCGACGGGCGGGGCGAGGGGCGAGCCTCACCTCAGCACGAGGACGGCTCCCGCTCCGCCCGGCTCGACGAGCTCCGGCTGCGTCATGCCCAGCCCCGGACGGTGAGCGCTCACCGAGGCAGGCACGTCGACCGACGGGATCGGGACGCTCGCGGTCCCATCGGCGGCCGTCCGCGCCGAGCGCGTCGCGCCTCCCTGCGCCACGGTCACGACCGCGTCGACGACGGGACGGCCGGCCCCGTCGAGGACGCGGACGTGGATGACGCCATCGGGCTCATCCGGCGCGGCGCGAGCGTCCTCGACGAGCTCCACCCATCGCGCGGTCGCGGCAGCTCCCGCCTCGATCGTGACGACGCCGCGGGCGGCGGCGCCGTCCTCGGGTACGACGCGCCACCGTCCGGCGGGGAGGCGCGCGACGCGCGCGACGCCGTCGGGCGCGGCGGCGAAGCGACGCTCGAGGAACGGGACGGGCGCGATCACGCCATCCGCCTCGAGGCGGTGACGACCGGGCGGGGCGCCGGTGATCGTGAGCGCGCCGCGCGGCGCGACGACGACCGTCACGCCGTCGTCGTCGCCGGCGCTCGGATCGATCCAGCGGAGCGCGGCGTCGCTCGCGTGCGTCGGGCTCGCGGCGAGGAGCGCCAGACGTTCGTCGGGCGCGATCCCGACGAGCTCGAACCGACCGTCGCGATCCGCCCGCGCGACGCGTGGGGCGCCGAGCGACCCGGCGCCGACGCCGAAGACCTCCGCGTCCGCGACGGGCGCACCCCGCCAATCGACGACGCGGCCCGCGACGGCCAGGCCGCGCTCGAGGCGGATCGTGGCCGCGGCGGCCTCGCCGACCACGACGGGGACGCGGGTCGGGTGCCGCACGGCCAGGACGAGCGCCTCGCCCTCGGGCGCGTCGGCCAGCTCGAAGCGCCCGTCGAGGTCGCTCGTGACCAGCGCTGACCAGGTCGCGCTCTCGGCGGACACGCTCGCGCCGACGAGCGGCGCGCCGTCCTCGGCGGCGACGACGCGGCCGGCCACGGAGCGCGCGGGCGGCAGGAGGACGAGCAGCTCGTCGACGCGACGCGAGACGGGAACGGTCCTCCCCGAGCGCCCGACGGCCTCGATGCGGAGGGCCGACGGCGGACGCGCCGACGACGCCGCGAGGCGGTGGACCCCGGCGGCGTCGGTCGTCCCGAGCCGGCGGCGACCGCCGAGGTCATCGACGGCGAGGACG
>JAJDCQ010000184.1 GCA_029260755.1 Planctomycetota bacterium
ACCGGCCGGGTCGAAGACGACCTTCCTTCGCCGGCGGTTTCCGGCGTCGTACTGGTAGAGCGCGATGAACGCTCCGGTGGCCTTGTCCGTGACCGAGACGAGGCGGTCGCGGAAGTCGAACACGAAGAGCCGGGCGCCGTCATCGATGACGTTCTGGTTTGGGTCGTGCTCGCGCGTGACGCCGCCGACGCTCGTGTACTCGTTGACCTCGTTGATCCCGAACTGCTCGCTCTCGACTCCGGTCGACGCCGTCTCGGTGAGGACGTCGCGGCGGTTCGCGACTCCGTCGAGCTCGTAGGCGGTCCGCGTCTTGTCGCGGGCGGGCGGCGCTCCGGCTCCGCCGCCTTCGTCGTAGCGGATCTCGGTGAGCCGGTAGAGGGAGTCGTAGTCGACCGCGTCGGTGAGGCCGCCCTCGTCGTGGCGGATCTCTGCGGTCCGCATGCTTGCCCGGTCATACGGGTACTCGCGGTCGACGAACGCGGGGCCGGTTCCGGCGCCTCCGGCTCCGGGCGCCTTCCAGCGCATCCTCGTCGGCCGCTGGACGGCGTCCCAGCCGATGTCGGTGATGCCCGCGTCATCGAGGAAGGTGAGGGCCGTTCCGTTTCCGAAGGTTCGGCGCAGCTCTCGGAAGCCGGGCCCGATGAACTCGCGGGCGCTGATGGGGGTCGTCGGGGCGGCGGCGTCGGTGATCGTCTTGAGCCGGTCGATCTCGTCGAAGCCCTGCTCGATGCGGCGTCCGCCGGGGTAGGTGCAGGCGAGCCGCTTTCCATCTCCGGACCACTCGGTCGAGACGGCCGCTCCGTTCTGGCGCTCCTCGAGCTGACGGCTGAGCGAGTCGTAGACGTGCTCGGTGTCGAAGTTGGCGAGTCCGCCGTTGTCGTCGGTCGTGCGGGTGAGCCTCGAGAGCCCGTCGTGCTCGAAGGTCTGGAGGGTCGTTCCGCCCACTCCGGCCGCGCGGGCGACGTCGACTCGGGTCAGGCGGTTCAGGACGTCGAAGCTCTTGGTGCAGACGCTTCCGTTGGGATCGGTCGTCTCCCGGACGTTGTGGTCGCGATCGTAGACGAGCTCGTAGAAGGTCCCGTCGGCGTTCACCTCGACGTCGCGGCGGTCCAGGGCGTCGTAGCCGTGGGAGGTCGCGTTGCCGTTGTCGTCGATGGCGGCGGTGAGGCGGGAGTTCCCATCCCAGACGTAGGCGATGCTCACCTGGCCGTCGGGGTTGGTCGGGTTGGCGAGATCGAGCGGTTCGCCTCCACGCCCGAGCTGCCGGAGGTCGGAGACCTCGCGGATGACGCGGTCGAGCCCGTCGAGGACCCACGTCTTGGTGTTGCCGTCCGCGTTGATCGGACCGCTCTGGCCGGCCGCGGGGAACAGGCCGAGGGGGTCGGGGATCTCGGGGCCCTCGGGATCGGAGCGGGCGACGAGGTTGTCGCGGCTGTCATAGCCGAAGCGGCTCGTCTGGCCGGCGTTGTCGGTGACTCGCGCGAGGCGATCGAGCTGGTCCCAGACGTAGATCGTCCTGAAGACCTCGTCGGGGACGAGTCCCTCGGGGCTCTTCTCGGTCGAGGTCACCGCGACGGCGTTGCTGTTCTGGTCGTAGTCGACGTGGACGAGGTTTCCGAGCGCGTCGATCGTGTCGGTGACGCGGCTCGCTCCGTCGAAGACCGTCTCGGTGACCTGGAGGTCGTCCTCGACGAGGAACGTCGTTCGTGAGAGGGCGTCGAACTCGACCTTGGTCGTGACGAAGCCGTCGCCGTCTCCGTCGGAGAGGGCCACGGGGCGGACGGGGGTGAAGCCGGCTGCGAGGAAGAGGCTCTCGTCGGTTCGGTACATCCTGTTCAGCTCATCATGACTGAACGAGGTGTCGGCGAGCAAGACGTTCGGGTCGCCGGGCAGGCCGGCGGGATGGCCGAACGCCTGCATCCGGATGGCGTTGCTCGCCACGTCGAACTCGGTCTCGGCGAAGTTGCCGAGCGCGTCGGTCACGCGCTTCAGCCGGTCGAAGCCGTCGTAGGTCAGCGTCGTGGCCTCGACGAGGCCGTCGCCGTCGTTGTCCTCGGCGTCGTGGAGGACCACGCGGTTGCCGTTGAGGTCGTAGTCGATCTGGCTGGTGCTCGCCTTGGCGCTCCCGAAGCCGCGGGTGACGGTGAAGACGAGGTTCCGCTCGTCGTAGGTGATGAGCTCCTCGTTGCCCTCGGGCTTGGTGACCTTCTCGAGGAGCTGGTTCGGGTCGTAGCGGAGCTGGGTGGTGAGGGTCGTGGTCTCGTCCACCTCGGCCGAGATCGACACGGGGAAGCTCAGGATGTCGTAGACGGTGGTGCGCTCGATGTAGGCACCCACTCCGGCCGTCGTCGAGTCGCGGTTCTCGATCTCGGTGCGGACCGGTCTTCCGTTGTGGTCGTAGAAGACGCGGCTCCGGTACCGGAACGGCGCCTCGCCCGTGATGAGCTGGCCGGATGCCTCGGCCGCGCTGACGTCAGCTCCCCGCGTGACGCTCACGACCTCGTTCAGCGCGCTGACCTCCATCGTCGTGAGGACGCCGCGCGGATTGAGGACGCTCGTCGGGTTGCCGACCGGGTCGTAGCCGACCGTCGACTCGAGCGCCGCCGGCGGCGCCGAGGCCGTCCTTCGCGGGGAGAGCTCCGCGTCGACGATGCTCGATCGGGGGTAGCCGGTCGGGTCGGCCGAGAGGACGCTGTAGATCGCGAGGGTCGGCGAGCCGTCTCCGTCGGGGTCGTTCTCGGGGTGGTAGGTCGTTCGGTGGACGTTGCCCTCGGGGTCGATCGTGCCGAGCGACTGGCCTCGGTCGTTCCACTGGAGCTCGGTGACGATGGCCTGCTCGGTGGTTCCTCGGCGGATGGCCTCGTTGGAGCCGGGCTCGAGGTTGACGGTCGGGGCGACCGTGCGGACCGGCAGCCCGCGGTCCTGGTCGGTCCGGCCGTCGCCGTTGATGTCGCCGAGACCTCGGTCGACGCCCGAGAGGTCGATCCCGAAGGCGACCGCCTCCGGGACGGGGTCGGTGCCCTCCTGGTAGTCGTAGAAGATCTCGGTCGTGTAGCGCTCGGGTGACGCGATCCCGATGGGCGGAATGAAACCGACGGCGTTGCCGCGGGGATCCGTGATCGTGGCGACCTGATTGTAGAGCGGCTCGTAGGTGAACCTCGTGACGAGGTCCTCCCCGCCGCCGCGGACCGGGTCGGCACGGCGGCGGACCTCGATGAGGTTCGACTCGCTGGATCGAGCGCCCGAGCCGTACACCCGGATCAGCTCGTTGCCCTCGGGGAAGGTCCGCTTAACGAGCTGGTGGTCGGCATCGAACTCCGACCGCGTCTCGAAGAACGCGGGCTCGCCGGGGCGGAATCCGCGCGTGGTCCATCTCGAGAGGATGTGCTGTTCACACTCGTTGACGAAGTACTCGAAGCTGTTGCCGTTGGGCTGCACGACGGTCGCCCTGCCGCGTGGGACGGAGAGATCGCCTGGCGGAACACCCGCGTTGACCTCGTCGTACGCGATCGTGGTCGTGCCGCCCGCCGCGATGCCCGAGGCGTTGGTCCCGCCGCGGGTCTCGGTGAGCACCCGATCGAAGCTGAGGGTGTCGCCCGGATCCTCGCCGTAGGTCCAGACGAGACTCGGCGGGCCCCCGGTGGCGACCTCCTCGGGGCGCGTGACGGTGAGCAGATTGTGGTTGAGGCGGGCGTCCGCGAAGCCGAACGAGTAGCCGTATCGCTCCGTTCGACCGAAGGGGAAGTCGTTGCCGGTCGAGGTGCCGGTGACGGTCGGGGTGCGGACCGCGACGAGGTCGCCGCGCGCATCGTGCGTGTAGACGATCTGGCGACCGAGGAAGTCGGTGATCCGAGTCAGCCGCGGGCGGCGATCCGCACCCTCGCCCGAGAGCTCGAAGTCGTAGTCGATGACGCGACCGTAGGCGTCGGTAACGAGATCGAGGAAGCCCTCCCCATCGTAGGAGAAGAGCATCCGGTTGCCGAAGCGGTCCTGGTGGCAGAAGAGCTTGCCGTCGGCGGTGTAGAAGCGCTGGAAGCCGTTCTTCTCGCGGAGGACGAAGGTGCCGTCGGGCGCTCGTTCGAGCGTGCCGAAGAAGCCGGCGGGGTTTCCGTAGCTCCCGTCGGGTTGGATCGGCCAGGTGTCGATCCGGCCGCCGCCGGTGTCGCGATCGACGTCCCCGCTTGGCTGGACGTAGAGCCGCTCGTTGTAGTTGAAGTCCCAGCCGTGGCCGAGCGGGCCATCGTAGGTGAGCCGGCTCCGGTAGGTCCGCGTCGCCGCCCAGTGGATCTGGCCGCGGCCGGGGATCGCGAGGTCGACGCGACCAAAGACCTCCTCGCCGCTGTGGGCGAACACTACCGCCGGAGTAATCGGACAGGCGGCGTCCGCCGGGCAGCTCTCTTGGGCGGGCTCGGGCTTGGTGTCGTTCTCCGGCTCCGTCTCGACGAACTCCTCGACCGTGATGAGGAGCCCCTGCAAGATCGAGACGAGCCGCTGGAAGAAGTGCCAACCCGGCGCCAGGATCCCGCTGCCGGGGTCGGTCTCGATGAAGAGCCCGTCCGCCGACACCGTCCCCGAGCCCACCTGCTCGAAGCGCCCGGTGTCGTGGTTGAAGCTCATGAGAGCAACCTTCGAGCCCGCCGCGAGGCCTTCCAGGTTGGGCATCCGGACCGCGACCGGGGCGTCGAAGTTGGTCGCCCCGTCGGTCTGGACGGTGAAGACCAGGGCGGGGTCGAGGCCCTCGGGCAGCTCGCCCGGAAGACGGTCGGACGGCACGGGTCCGACGCCCACCTGGCCGCCGCGGGTGCCGTCGTCGGAGTAGAGCGCGTCGGCGGGGACGGTGATCTGGAGCCCAGTGAGCTCGGGGTGTTCGGCGAGGACCACGCCGGCGAGCGTGATGACGGTGTCCGAGGTCGCGGAGACGGGCGTGAGGGTGCCCTCCCGCACGAGCGGGAGGAAGACGTCACCTATGTTGACCTCGGTCTCGGGCACGCTCTCCCACGCCTTGCCGACGAACGGGTAGTAGGCGCCGACGGGGATCGAGGCGACCGCGGTCCGGCCGTCGATGTGGACGAAGAAGCGCCCGGACGGCGCCGGCTCGAGGCGGAAGTTGCCGAAGGCGTCGGTGACGGTGAAGAGCGTGCTCTCCGCTCCGTCGACGGTGATAGTCACGCCCTCGAGCGGCTCGTTCACCGAGCCTCCGCCGGGAGAGGGCGCGAGCTCGGAGGCGAAGACGCGACCGCAGACCGACGTCCCGGGAACGAGGGTGAGCGAGAGGGTGTCGAAGTCGATGAGGGCGACCCCGCCCGCGGTGCCGTCGCCGTCGGCGTCGATCGCGAGGCCGCCGGCGCTCGCGAGGAGGTCGCCGTCGACCGTCACGCGGATGCGCGCGCTCGCGGGGAGCGGATCGTCGTAGAAGAGCGTGACCGTCGTCGCGTCCGGGGAGATGTGGAGGCGTCCGGGGAGGGTCTGGCCGCCGAAGCTCGCGGCGATGCTCGTCGATGAGATGGTCGCGGGGTCCAGCGGAGCGCTGAACCGGAGGATCGTCTCGCGCGTGACCGCGACGCCGACCTCGCCGTTCTCGGGGGAGCTCGACGCGAGGACCGGCGCGCCGACCGTGACGTTCGCCTCGGCGTCGCGACCGCCGAAGCTGGCGGTCACCGTGACCGCGCCCGGGAGGTTCGCCGTGGCGACGCCCGCGGCGTCGACCGAGAGGATGCTGTCGTCCGTGCTGGCGTAGGTCGCCTGAGCCGTGACGTCCTCGCTGGCGCCGTTCTCGAAGAGCTCGGTGACGGCGAACGCCTGGGTCTGCCCGACCGCGAGGGTGAGCTCGTCCGGGTCGATGACGAGATCGATGACCGCGGGCTCGGGCACCGTGATCGTGAAGACGTCCGAGGTGGCCGGGAGGCCGGTGGTCGGGTCGATCGCCTGGGCCGCGATGAGGTGCGCGCCCGGCTCGAGCCGCGTCGCGAGGAGGAAGCCGCCGCCCGCGCCCGCGTCGGCGGTCGCCACGGGCTCGCCGTCGACGAGGAGCGAGACGGCGTCGCCGGGGAAGGAGAACCCCGTCGTGGTGAGCTCGCCCGAGAGGTCGAGGAGCGCGGGCGGCTCCTCGAAGAAGACGGGGCGCTCGACGACGACCTCGACGATCAGGGCGCCGACGAGGTCCGCCTGGTCGAGGGCGTTCGCCGTCACCGCGAGGGTTCCAAGCGTCCGGAAGAAGGCGAGCCCGGGGAGGGTGACCTCGCCGGCGTCGGGGGCGGTGAAGGGCACGACCATCCCGTCGAGGGGGCCGAGGCCGTCCGAGACGCGGATGATGACCGTGCCGACGAAGGCGGTGGCCGTGCTGCCGCTTCCGGTGACCGCGCGGATCGTGAGGTCGTGGGCGCTCACGATCGGGAGGGCGTCGGGATCGCCGGGCGCGATCGTGAGCTCGAAGGCGACCGGGTCGTCGCCGGTCGTCATGACGGTGAACGTGACGACGCTCGTCGTCTCGTTGCCGGCGACGTCTCGGATCGTCGCCGAGAAGGTGTGGGCGCCGTCGGTGAGCGGCGGGCTGACGGCGTTCGCCTCGGTCGGGCCGACGGTGAAGCTCGCGGTGATGTCGTTGCCATCGAGGGTCGCCGAGAATGAGGCGACGTCGATCCCGGAGCCGCCGTCCTGGAAGGTGGCGACGAGCGGGGTCGTCGACTCGGTGACCTCGGCGCCGTCGGCGGGCGAGAGGTCGAGCCCGGGGGCGGTCGTGTCCTGGACGGTGACCGTGAAGCTCGACTGCGCCTCGTTGCCGGCGGCGTCGGTCGCCGTGCAGGTGACGGTGGTGAGGCCGGCGGGGAAGGTCGATCCCGAGGCGGGGGCACAGACGACGCTCGGGCTCGGGTCGGCCACGTCGACGGCGGTCGGAGCGGCGAAGGTGACGACGGCGCCCGCGGGGCTGGTCTGCTCGACGACGATGTCGGGCTTCTGCTCGAGCGTCGGCGGGGTCGTGTCCTGGACCGTGACCGTGAACGTGACGGGCGCGCTGACGTTGCCGGCGGCGTCGGTCGCGGTGCAGGAGACGGTGGTCACGCCGACGGGGAACGTCGATCCCGAGGCGGGGGCGCAGACGACGCTCGGGCTGGGATCGACGACGTCGGTGGCGACCGGGGAGGTGTAGGTGACGACGGCCCCCGCGGGGCTGGCCTGCTCGACGACCAAATCGGGCGGCTGATCGAGGGTCGGCGGCGTCGTGTCCTGGACCGTGACGGTAAACGTGACCGGGGTGCTGACGTTGCCGGCGGCGTCGGTCGCGGTGCAGGTGACGGTGGTGGCGCCAGCGGGGAAGGTCGACCCCGAGGCGGGGGCACAGACGACGCTCGGGCTGGGGTCGGCCAGGTCGACCGCGGTCGGTGCGGCGAAGGCGACGACGGCGCCCGCAGGGCTGGTCTGCTCGACGACGATGTCAGGCGGCTGATCGAGCGTCGGCGGCGTCGTGTCCTGGACGGTGACCGTGAAGGTCACCGGGGCGCTGACGTTGCCGGCGGCGTCGGTCGCGGTGCAGGTGACGGTGGTGGCGCCAGCGGGGAAGGTCGACCCGGACGCGGGAACGCAGACGACGCTCGGGCTCGGGTCGGCCACGTCGACCGCGGTCGGTGCGGCGTAGGTCACGACGGTCCCGGCGGGGCTGGTCTGCTCGACGACGAGATCGGGCGGCTGGCTAAGCACCGGCGGCGTGGTGTCGACCACGGTCACGGTGACCGCGAGGGAGCTCGCGTTGCCGGTGGCGTCGGTGGCGGTGCAGGTGGCGGTGGTGACGCCGAGCGGCAGGACGCTGCCGGGCACCGGGTCGCAGACGATGCCCGCGGCGGGGTCGCAGGCGTCCCGAGCCGTCACGTTCGCGTAGACGGCTGCGGCGCCGTCCTCGCTCGTGGCCTCGAGCACGATCGCGGCGATTCCGGGATCGCCGGGAAGGACGCGGACTCCGTCGGCGCCGGTCGCGGCGACGACGAGATCGGGGCGACCGTCGCCCTGCAGATCGCGCAGCGCCACGGCCTGCGGGCTCGCGCCGACTGCGATCGTCTGGTTGGTGAAGCTGCCCGCGCCGTCCGCCATGAGGACGGTCAGGCTCCCGTCGGCCGCGTCCGCGGTGACGAGGTCGGGGCGGCCGTCGGCGTCGAGGTCGGCCGTCGCGACGTCGCGGGGGCCGTCGCCCGCGACGAGGACCGTCCGGGTCGGGAAGCCGACCCCGTCGCCGATGAGGATCGAGACGGTGTCGTCCTGCTCCTCAGCGACGGCGAGATCGGGCCAGCCGTCTCCGTTCAGGTCGGCGAGGGCGAGCGCGCGAGGGCCGTTGCCGACCGCGCGGGTCGTCGGCGGGGCGAACGCGCCGGCGCCATCGCCGTGGGCGAGCGTGAGGGAGGCCGCCGCGGCGTTCGCGGCCACGAGGTCGATGTCGCCGTCGCGGTCGAGGTCGGCGAGGAGGACGACGGTCGGCGACGCGCCGGTGGTGACGTCGACCCGCCCCGCGATCCCGCCCGCTCCGTCGCCGAGGAGCACGGCCGCGGTGGACGTGCCCGAGAGGGCGACCGCGATGTCGAGGTCGCCGTCGGCGTCCGCGTCTGCCGTGGCGAGGGCGATCGGGGCCGATCCGGCGTCGAGGACCTCATCGACGCGAACACCGAACGCGCCGCCGGCAAGGCCCGGGAAGATCGAGACCGTGTCGGCGGCGGGGCTCGCGACGATGAGCTCGGGGATGCCGTCGCCGGTGAGGTCGGCGAGGGCGAGGGCCGCCGGCGGGGAGGCCGTCGTCCAGTCGGTCGGGGCGCCGAAGCTCCCATCACCCTGCCCGAGGAGCACCGAGACGGTGCCCGCGCCGGCGTTCGCGACGATGGCGTCGGGGCGGCCGTCGCCGTCGAGGTCGGCGACGACGAGGTCCGCGGGGGCCGGGCCGGCGGCGCTCGCGACGGCGGCGTCGAAGGCGGCGGACGCCTGGCCGAACGCGGGCGGCGCCGTGTCGGTCACGGTGACGGTGAAGGAGACGGCGGTCTCCTCGCCCGTGGCGTTCGTCGCGACGCAGTCGACGCTGGTCGCGCCGATCGGGAAGACGCTCCCCGAGGCGGGCGTGCAGACGATCGTCGGGCTGGGGTCGGTCGGGTCGGTCGCCCGGACGGTAAACGAGACGACCGCGCCCGCGGCGCTCGTGCACTCGACGCTGATCGCGTCGGGGTGGGTGACCTCGGGACCGGGGAGCCGGAAGCTCGTCTCGGCGAGGGTCTCGTTGCAGGCGAGATCCTTGATGCGGGCCTCGAGCGTGTTGAGCCCGGCGACGAAGGCCGCCGCGGGAAGGTCGCCGACGAGCGCCTGCGCCTCGTCTTCGGTCACGGTGAACGCGCTGGTCACGTCGGTGCCGTTCAGGAGCACCTCGAGCGAGCCATCGAGGACGCCGCTCAGCGCGTCGGAGAAGGCGAGCGTGATCGCGTCGGTCGGCTGGAGCGTGGCGCCGGGCGCGGCGGGGCTTTCGAACGTGAGGACCGGGCCGTCGGGGTCGACGATCCACGCGGCGAGCTCGAGCTCGATCGCGCCCGAGGGGGGGCCGACGACGTGGATGTCGAGCGCATTCGACGCGACGACGTCGACGGGGCTCTCGATGGCTCCGCCGCCGCCGAAGTCGCCCGGGCCGAAGATGTCGTCGCCGTTCCAGTCGATGTGCGCCTTGCCGCCGCCCGACGGTGTCGCGCGGAGCGTGAAGAGACCCTCGGTCGTCGGGACGGGGACGGTCACGCTCTCGGCGGGACCCTTGTCGAAGGTCTGGTCCAGGAGCGACAGCGCGGCCACCGGGTCGCCCTCGTCCGCCGGCAGATCGTCGAGGAGCACGATGCCCTCGACCGAGACGGTCAGGTCGGTGTTGCTCCCGTTCGAGTTGAAGGACGCCTCGAGGGTGTTGGTTCCCGCGACGACGGGCACCGCCACGCGAAGGAGCAGGTGCGTGGGGCCCGAGAAGTCGGACTTGGTCAGGACGGTGGTGCCGTTGAGGACCAGGTCCGCCTTGTCGTTGGCTCCGTCGCGGCGGACCGAGAGATACCAGGTCCCCGCGGCGGTGGGCGCGTCGAAGGTGGCGCTGGTGGCCGTCGGGGAGAGCTCGGTTCCCGGGAGCGCGGTGATGAGACGCGTCGGCTCGCACTCCTGCGCGCGCGCCTCGTGGCTCGCGGCGACGACGCCGATGAACGAAATCAGCGCGAGCGAGAGGACGAGGACCGCGCGCGCGGGACGGATGCGGCGGACCGGTTGAGGGCGGGTCACGGCGATCATCTCCGCGCCCCCGTCGCGCTCGCGAGGCGCTCGGCCTGGCGACGGACCTCGGGGTCGAGCTCCGCGATCGCCCGGCGGGCCCGGGCATCGGGGCTCCGGGCGAGCAACGCGAGCGCGTTCAGGCGCACCATCGGCTCCGGATCGCCCAGCCGCTGGAGGGCCACGACGACGGCCTTCCCGGGGTCGAGCTCGGCGAGGCGCCGGAGGGCGGCATAGCGGACCGGGGGCTCGAGATCGGCGTCGCCGACCCAGAACGCGAGGCGGGCGGGCTCGTCCGAGGTAGCTGACCGGGCGTACACCGCTCGCGGCGACGCGGGCGGATCCTCGTCCGGGCGCGGGGCGGGCTCGGCGACCGAGACCAGCGTCCCCCGCTCCACCGGGAGCTCCGAGCGCTTGGGCGCCGGCACGCTCACGAGGAACGCCGCGCCCGCGAGGACGAGGCCGCCGCCGGCGAGGATGAGCCGGCGCCTGGCGGGCGCGCCTCGCGCGGCGTTCCGGGGCGTCGTCTGTCGGTTCACGCGCATGGAGCCCTCCGGCTCGTGACGGGCGGATTGACTCGCTACCAGCTGGCCTTGACGAAGAGACGGGTGAACCCCGAGGGGAGCGTGACCGCGGCGCTCCCGGTCGAGCTCGCGAGCGTTCCCGCGAGCGGCGTCGTGTTGACCGTCACGCCCGGACCGGCCTCGGGCCGGACGGTGAGCTGCACGACCGTGCCGGGCGGGATGTTCGTGGCCTGGATCACGACCGTGATGGCGCCGGCCGCGTTGATGGTGGCGTCGGGCGTCACGAAGCTGCCGCTCGGGTCCGAGGAGACGGCCTGGCCGTCGACCGTGAGGACGCGCACGGTTGGCGCGTTCGCCGGCGGGAAGACCCGGCCCGGGCTCGCCACGCTCGGGAGCGGGTCCGAGTCGCTCGGCCCGAGGTACGCGAAGGCCTCGATCCGGATCCGACCGAAGCCGCCGCTGCCGAAGACCCCGCCGGCGGTCCCGCCGCGCGCCCGGAGCGCGCCGGCGCCCTCGATCGTCGGGGCGAGGAGTCGGATGGCCCCGCCGCTGCCGGCGATGCCCGACCCGAAGTCCTGGTTGCGGTTGGCTCCGTTGGCGCGGATCGTGCCGTCGACCCGGATCCGGTCCGACGAGGCGATGAGGAAGGCGCCGCCGCCGCCCCCGCCGCCCGCGCCGGCGGTGCCCGACACGCCGCCGCCCCCGCCGCCCGAGCCCCCGAGCAGCGGCTGTACGAACTGGCTCCCGTACGTCTCTCCGGCGCTCGACTGTCCCGCGGCGCTCCCCGCCGAAGCGTGGGAGCCGCCCGCTCCCGCCGTCCCGGGCGTGCCGGCCGGGCCTCCTCCGGGCCCGTTGCCCGCCTGGGGCGGGAAGGTCGCTCCGCCGCCGGCGCCCCCCGACCAACCGCCGGCGCCCGGCTCGGTGGGAACGGCAGGATCGTTGACGCTGTGGCCCACCGCGCCGTTTGCATCGACGATCCCGTCGATCTGCACGAGGCCGCTCGCGAGCCAGTAGACGGGCGTCCCCTCGCCGAGGATGCTCGCGCGGAGCTTGACCGTCGTGCCGGCGGGGATCGTGATCGTCGTGAAGTGGAAGATGTTGTCGCCATCGGCGTCCACGCCGAGCGCGGTCGGATCGAAGTCGACGACGCCCGCCCCCGCGGGGAAGCTCAGGGCGCCGTCGCTGCCGTCGGAGCCCGAGTCGAAGCCCTGGGCGTGCGCGACGCCGGTGTCGCCGAGCAGGATCGTCGCGAGGACGAGGGGCGCGAGGGCGAGGGCCGCGCGGGGGCGCGAGCTCCGGCGGGTCATGGGATCTCTCCTCGGGCGGGCCGCGGCTCTGAGCTGGTCCGCGGATTCGTGTTCTTGACTCGGCGAAGTCGTGCGCATCACGGGGCCTCGTTCTCGACGCTCGTCGGAGGCGCGAGCGTCGAGCGCTCGATCGCCTCGGGCGGCGCCTCGTTCTCGATCGCCACCGCCGGCGCGGTGGCATCTCGGAGCGGCAGGCTCGCCGAGTCGTTCGGGTCGGAGCCCGCGTTGAGCTCGTCGCGGTCGTCGAAGCCGTCGTCGTCGCCGTCGTTGTCGAACGGATCGGTTCCGGCGATCAGCTCGAAGCCGTCCGTCAGGCGGTCGAGGTCGGCGTCCTCGTCGCCGTCGGCGATCCCGTCCGCGTCGCTGTCGGCGTTGAGCACGTCGGTTCCGAAGATCAGCTCGCCCCGGTTGCTGAGCCCGTCGAGGTCGGCGTCCTCGTCGCCGTCGTCCGTGCCGTCGCCGTCGCTGTCGACGAGGGCGGGGTCGAGGCCGAGAGCCTCCTCGAGCGCGTCTGAGAGCCCGTCGCCGTCCGTGTCGGGGCCGTCCCCGAAGATCCGGAACGACCAGGTCTCGGGCGCGGCGAGGGAGTTGCCTCCAGCATCGGCGACGGCCGTCGTGAGCTCGGCCCGATAGAGCCCCGGGTCGAGCGTCGGATCGAAGGTCAGGAACGCTGCCCGGGCCTCCTCGCGGTAGGCGAGGGCGCCGCGCGTGACGGCGACGTCGTCCGAGGTCCCGAGCGCGCCGTCGGGGCCCGCCTCCACGAGCGTGAAGCTCCCCGACGTGAGGGTGGCCGGATCGATCTGCTCGCTGAAGAAGGCGGCGACGCTGCCGACGACCTGCTGGAGGCCCCCGTCACCGGGGATGACGGTGCGGACGATCGGGGCGGTCACATCGGGGGTGATCGTGAGGACGAGCTCATCGCTGAAGGTGGCGTTGCCGCCGGTGTCCGACGCCCGGGCGCGGATCCGGATCGTCCCCTGGTCGGCGAGGCGCGGAACGATGATATGGCGCTCGAACGGGAAGTTGCCGTCGGTCGCGACCTTCTGGCCGTCGACGTAGAGCTCGACGTTGCGGACCTGGACGTCGTCGGTCGTCACCGCGGTGAGACGCAGGAGCGACCCCTCCTCGACGGTGGTCGCGGCGCCCACGTTCGTCGTGAGCGAGACGATCGGGGCGATGCCGAGGGCGTCCGCCGACCGGTAGCTCAGGACCTGAAGCCCGCTCGCCCCGTCGGCCACGTAGGCCAGGCCGTTGAAGATCGCGACGGCGTGCGACGGCGAGGGGAGAGCGAAGGGAGTGAGGAGGTCGTCGGAGACCGCCGGGTCACTCGCGTCGTGGACCTCGAGGGTCGGCGCGCCCACCGCGGCGAGGGCGAGGCCCGACCCGTTGAGGACGTAGTGGTCCCAGCCCACCCGGCCCGTCCCGACGGCGATCAGAGACGGCGCCGTCGGATCCGAAACGTCGAAGGTCCTCACGCCATCGGGGTTGGCCGCGTAGGCGACCCCGCCGCCGACGAAGAGGCGGCGGTTCTCGTTGGTCGGCGCGGGCGGCGTCACCGATGCGACGACCGACAGGGCGTCCGCATCGAGCGGAAGCACGTAGAGCGACCGCGTGCCGAGGGCGAAGATGAAGTCGCCCGCGACGACGACGTCCTGCACGGGCTCGCCGAGGCTCGTCCGGTCGAGGATCCCTCCGCCGAGGAGGTCGACGGAGACGAGCTCGCCCGTCTCGAGCCCCACGAGGCACACGTCGGCAACCGCGGCCACCGCCTGCGCGTCGCCGCCGAGGATGAAGCGAGAGAGCGCGTGGGTGATCCTCGCGGCGGGCGGGTCGGAGATGTCGATGATCTTCAGGCCGGCCTCACCGTCGGCGACGGCCAGCCGCCTGCCCGAGCACGCCACCCGGCGGGCGTCCGACGTCATGACTCGCCCGACGACGGCGGGGTCCATGCCGTTGAAGACGTTGAAGACCGACACGCCCGTGTCGCCGTGGGCGACCACCGCGACGTCGTCGACCGCGCAGACATCGACCGCGGTCCCCGGCGTGCTCCCCGAAGCGATGATGCCGGTTCGCGCGACGATGCCGTCGAGGGGATCGTTGCCCGCGAGGACCTCCGCGCCGTCCTGGACCCCGTCGCCGTCGGAGTCGGGGTTCGTCGCGCTCGTTCCGACGACGAACTCGCAGACGTTCGGGAGGCCGTCGCCGTCCTCGTCGTGCGGGTTCGGGTCGTGAAGCTTGATCGCGGGGAGCGTGACCGTCCCGCCCGCGGCGGGAGTGGTCACGACGACCGAGGCGACCTTGAGCGTCCGCGCCTGCAGGAACCAGAGTCGGTAGCGCGTGTTGGGGGCGAGCGCCAGTCCGCTCGGGAAGGCGACGCCGGCGGTTCCGGTCTCGCCTCGACGATCGACGGTGCCGGCATCGAGGTTCTCGACGGCGTAGTAGTGGAGGCCCTCCTCGCGGGCGGGTTCCTGACCGATCGCGCTCGAGGGAACGAGCAAGAGGCTCGCCACGAGAGCCGCCGCGAGGGCGAAGACCCGCGTCGGCCGCGGCGCCTCGAAAGCGCCGTCTTGGCGGTCGAGAGGCCGGTGCGCCCCGCTGCGTTGCCCCGGCATCACGCCTCCGTCCCGTGTGGACGTCGTACGCTGCGGTGCGGGCGCGGGATTTCCCCGGCGGCCCGGCTGCCCTAGGGAACGACCGACGTCGCGCCGCGTAGGCCCGCAGCTTTGCGCCCCGGCGTTTCCACCGGTTTGCCCTGATCGAGGAGACTTCTTGCGACGAGCGCCGCTCGCCCCCAACTGCCCGTGGAGCACACGGCGCGGCGACCCACCCGGTGTACTCGCGCGCGTGCCGTCGTTCAAGGCGACAGTTGGCAAAGGTGATCGCCGGGAGCCCTTGAGTCAGGCAATCGAGAGACTTCCGGAAGAGCTCGGGTCACTCGCCCGGCGAAGATTGGTCATCGGTCGGACCAGCTGGGCGCGGGGGCGTTCTTCGTGGCGAGGGGACCCCCGCGATGGAGCCCCAGGGCTACGAGGTCGTTGGTGACCATCGAGAGCGGTGAAGCTGGTCGAGGCGCTCCGAGGGGCTCAAGTCGATCAGACGAAGTCAGAGGGAGGCAATGTTGCTGTGCGAGAGGGGAGCTGGAGCCTGACCTCCAGGCATGATGACTAGCCGCGAGACGAGAGCACCCGAAGGAACGCCTGACGAAAGAGAGGTAGCAAAGCAGGAGGAGGTGACGGAGGACGGCGGAGGCGAGCGCAGGTGTGTCGGAAGACCACCGCGGGGCGCGCGAACGACGCGCTTCGACCGGGGCGGCTCACTCCGCGGCGTCGGCCTCGGGCGTGTGTCGCACGTGGGGCTTGCGGGCGGCGGTGACCTCGTCGAGGCGGCGGACGGCGCTCTTGGTCGGCGCGTCGAGGATCGCCTGGGGGTTGCTCTCGGCCTCCTTGGCGATCTCGATCATGATGTCGATGAACTGGTCGAGGGTGGCCTTGGACTCGGTCTCGGTCGGCTCGATCATGATCGCCTCGTCCACGATGAGCGGGAAGTAGACGGTCGGCGGGTGGATCCCGTGGTCGATCAGGCGCTTGGCGAGGTCGAGGGTGCGGACGCCGTACTTCTCCTTCATTCCCGAGTTGTCGACGACGAACTCGTGCATGCAGGGCCGGCCGCCGTACGCGGTCGGGTAGTGCTCGGCGAGGCGGGCGCGGATGTAGTTGGCGTTGAGGACCGCGTTCTCCGAGATCGCTCGCAGCGAGCGCGCTCCGTGACGCCGGAGGTAGACGTAGGACCGCAGCAGGTTGCCCGCGTTGCCGTAGAACGAGCGGACCCGGCCGATCGACTTCGGGATGTCCGCTTCGAGGTCGAAGCTGCCGTCCTCGCGCTCGACGATGTGCGGTGCGGGGAGGAACGGCCGGAGCGCCTCGGTCACGGCGATCGGGCCGGCGCCCGGGCCGCCTCCGCCGTGCGGGATCGTGAACGTCTTGTGGAGGTTCATGTGCATCATGTCGGCGCCGAAGTCGCCGGGCCGCGTGATGCCGAGGATCGCGTTGAGGTTCGCCCCGTCGACGTAGAGCAGCCCGCCGCGGTCGTGGACGATCTTCGCGATCTCGACGATCCGCTCCTCGAACAGCCCGAGGGTGTTCGGGTTCGTGATCATGAAGACGGCGAGGTCGTCGCCCGCCTTCGCCTCGAGGTCGGCGAGGTCGACGAGGCCGCGGTCGTCGCTCTTCACGGTGATGCAGTCGAGGCCGGCGACGGTCGCGCTCGCCGGGTTCGTCCCGTGCGCGCTGTCGGGGACGAGCACCTTGGTCCGCTGCTCGTCCTCCCCCTTCTCCCGGAAGTGGGCCCGGGCGACGAGGAGGGCGGTGAACTCGCCGTGGGCGCCGGCGGCCGGCTGGAGCGAGACGGCCGGGAGCCCGGTCACCTCGGCGAGCATCCGCTCGAGCCCGGCGAGGAGGATCAGCCAGCCCTGCGCGTCGGCGGGGTCGGCGTAGGGATGGACGCGGGCGAAGCCGGGGAGGGCGGCGAGCGTCTCGTGGAGCTTCGGGTTGTACTTCATCGTGCACGAGCCGAGCGGATAGAAGTTCGTGTCGACGGTGAAGCACTTCTGGCTGAGCCGGACGTAGTGCCGGACGAGGTCGAGCTCGCCGACCTCGGGCAGGGCCGGCGGCGCCTTGCGCCGGCAGCTCTCGGGGATCATCGCCTCGACCGGCTGACCGCCGACGTCGGGGGCGGGGTAGCTGACGCAGCGCCGCCCGTCTCGGTGATGCTCGTAGATGCTCGGGGTGTCGTAGAACATGGTCGGCGCCGTTCCCCTCAGGCCGTGCCGGCGGGCGCGCCCGCCGTCTCGAGCTCGCCGGCGACCTCGCGGAGCGCGCTCACGTAGCGATCGATCTCGGGGCGCGTCCGCCGCTCGGTCACCGCGACCAGCAGCGTGTTCTCGTGGGCGGGGTCGAACGCTCCGAGGGGGACGCCCGCCTGGATGCCCTTGCGCCGCATCGCCGCCGCGACGGTCTTCGCGTCGACCGGGCACTCGACGGCGAACTCCCGGAAGAAGGGGCCGTCGGGGTAGTAGAGGCCGAACCCCGGGATCTCGTCGATCCGCTTCGCGAGGTAGTGCGCCCGCTGGACGCAGAGGCCGGCCACCTCGGCCAGGCCGCGCGGACCGAGCGACGCGATGTAGACCGCGGCGCGGAGCGCGATGTAGGCCTGGTTCGTGCAGATGTTGCTGGTCGCCTTCTCGCGGCGGATGTGCTGCTCGCGCGTCTGGAGGGTGAGGACGTAGCCGGGCTTGCCGTCGCGGTCGGTCGTCTTGCCGACGATCCG